>NZ_JARACS010000013.1:0-108892 GCF_028765525.1 Aliivibrio sp. S2TY2
TGCATCAACACAATTTGCTACATTCGGCATTCTAGATTTCTTTGGGTTTAGCGCATTAAGTGGTAAATTTGAGTTTAATCTGCATAGTAGTAAACGTGTTATGCAGGCGTTATAACACTGATTCATTTTTTATAGTTAATGAGGTACTCGTTGAAAGTAGGTATAGCTCAAATGCCCATGGATTGGACTACTGAGGGGAATACAAAAACGATTTGTAATATCGTTACCAAGAATCATGATTTGGATGTTCTTGTGTTTCCTGAACTGGCAATGACTGGCTTCCATCGAGATATTAAAAATCAGGCACAGCAACATTTGGTTGAAAATGCACTGAATGAAATTTCAATTCAATGCCAACTATCAGATACATTGGTTTTCATCGGCTACCCATTAAATGAAAATAATAAGGTTTATAATGCGTATGCTGCTATAAATGAGCAGGGTACTTTAGCGATAGTTTGGCGAAAAGTAGGACTAACTCCAAGTGAGTGTACATTTTTTGAATCTGGTGATCAGCGTAGTATTTTGGATCATCCACTTGGGACGTTCAGCTCTTATTTGTGCCGAGAGGCAAGCGATGTGAATTGGATTATTGATCAATTATCAAGTCAATCGCCATCTTACATTCTATGGCCAAGTTATATTGGGGAAGCTGAATCGTCAATAAATGCTGGAAGTACAAATTATGACGCGGGTTCAAAAAAGATAGCTCAATCACTTTCTACCATGGTTATTCAATGTAATTGGCCTAATTCTTTGAATAACCCCAATGATAATGGGTTAGGCGGCAGTAAGATAATCTCAAGTCATGGTAATATTATTGCGCAATTACCCTTCGATGAAACTTGTATTGGCGTATTCGATACAACGACTCACGAGTTAGTAATTAGATAAGTAGGCGTGAGTGTTTATTATCCATACAATCGCATCAACATAATTTACTACACTCGGCGTTCTAAGTTTCTTTGAGTATACAGCCTTAAGATGGGTTCCAGTTTTTATCTCTGGTAAGATTTGTTATCTTTATTTTTTAGTATAAATTGACGGCTAATAATTTATAACTATATGAAATTAAAAATGAATAAAGAATCCACAGTTGCTGGACAAGCTGTTTACTCGAAGAAAGTACTCTCAATATATGATTTCTGGGTTTTAGGAGTCTCAAATAACTACTTTTGGAAATGCCCAACCAGATTTATTAGCGAGCAGTTTTCAATGTTAGTTTCATCTAACCATTTAGATGTTGGTGTTGGCTCTGGTTATTACCTCAAGAATTATCTGCCTCAATCAACAAAACGTATCGCTTTACTGGACTTGAATCAAAACAGTCTTGATACAACGTCAAAAGCCATTAATTATTTCCAACCTGAAGTCTACTGCGGGGATGTGCTTGAGCCTCTTGAATTGAATATCGATAAATTTGATTCAATTAGTGTTAATTATTTACTTCATTGCTTGCCTGGAAACTTAACGGATAAAGGCATTATGTTTAAGCATCTAAAGGATCATCTGAACGATGGTGGTGTATTGTTCGGTAGTACCATTTTAGGTAAGGGAACAAAACTAAACTTTTTCGCTAAAAAATTGATGGGTGTTTACAATAAGAAAGGGATCTTTAGCAATAACAACGATGATCTAGACTCATTGCTGTCATCGTTAAACGAATACTTTACTGATGTAAAAGTGGAAGTTGTAGGATGTGTTGCGCTATTTTCAGGCAAAAAAATATAACAAATACACCAAGATAATAACTACACTCGGCAGCTCAGGTTGTCGGGTGTTTCTCATTTTTATATGCCAAATTCAAGTATATTTGGATAATAAATATGTATTTACATCGTGATGTTAAAATAGAGGTTCATAGGTAAATGAAACGTTTTATCGTTCTTTTGGTTGCTGTATTCGGCATTATTTCATTTAATGCACAAGCTAATGATTATCAACTTAAGAAAGCATTTGAAAATCATCAAAGTGATCTTCAAATTAAGGGGCAAGGGAAAGTTGTTCATATTTTACCAGATGATAATAAAGGGTCTAGGCATCAAAGATTTCTACTAAAACTTAATAATCAGCAAACATTACTGGTTGCTCATAATATTGATTTAGCACCTAGAATACCGAACTTGAATGTTGGTGATACCGTTCAGTTTTATGGTGAATATGAGTGGAATAAGAAAGGTGGGGTAATTCATTGGACTCATAAAGACCCACGTAATAGGCATGCTCATGGGTGGTTAAAACACAATGGGCGTGTGTACGAATAAATTACACAGAACAAAAACACCAAGATAATTACTACACTCGGCAGCTCAGCTTGTCGGGTGTTTTTTTATTTTATGGCGTCAATATAAGCATAATTTAGACCGTCGCAATCGTATTGTTTATACGTAAACTGTTGCCGAAACAATTTAACTCATGTAAAACAACTTCAGATAATATGGGAGTGTAATTTAAGAGGATAAAACATGAGATATTTAATATTGTGCCTGTCTTTTGTGATTTTTGGGTGCAGCAATCAAGCAGATCTAAAACCTGATTTACAGCAATCAGTCTCTGAAGCTACCCAAGAAAATGAGCCAGTATTCTCTACCAGATATGCAGATCTAAATGGTGATGGTTTAGAGGATGCCGTGGTTTTTCTTAAAGGAATGCAATGGTGTGGCTCTGGTGGTTGCACGCTTATGATTTTCCAAAATCTGGGTAATAGCTATCAATTGATATCCAAATCATCCGTAACGAGTACTCCAATTAGTGTGGCTAAAACCGAAACTAATGGGTGGAAAGACTTAATCGTGTGGTCGCGTGGTTCAGGGTTTGTTTTAATGAAGTTCAACGGTGAACAATATCCTCGTAATCCGTCTTTAGAACCTGCAGCTAGTGAGCCACAAATGTTAGAGGCACATCTGATTTTAGAGTGATAATTAACAAAGTTATAATTAGGCTTTACAATCCTCGGTAATTCCTTTAGCTTAAGGGCAATTATTTTTTCTAGAGTGTGTAAGTTATGTCTACAGGCATCAAAAAACATCAAGCAGCTTCACTGACTGCTTCTAAGCATCATGCTTATGCACTTGTCTCTGTCGTCGTTGTCATTAACTGATACTGACGATTGTGTTATTCGTCAGTTAGGCTGGCGGATAACTAAGACCCTTTCTTTATCATCTTCTAGCCAAATTGACACCCTGTTTCATTTTATAAAAGGTATGTCGTTTGAACAGAAGAGATCTCGCCGCTATCGGCTTTATGACATTTGCACTCTTTCTTGGTGCAGGTAACTTAATCTATCCACCCTTGATGGCACAGCAAGCGGGTGAGCATTGGCTTATCGCGATTGGTGGCTTTCTATTAACTGCTGTTGGTCTTCCTGCTATTACTTTGGTCGTGTTAGGGCGTTTATCTTCTGCGGATAAGCTGACATCAGCCTTACCAAAGTGGATGGACCGTTCATTCTGGTTCTTGGTATTAACCACATTGGGTCCTGCGTTTGTATTGCCTCGTGCTGTTACCGTTGCTTATGAAATGGGCATTAAGCCTTTCTATTCAGGTAATGGGTTAATGGTGTTCTCTGCTTTATTCTGTGCTCTGACGTTATGGTTAGCATTAAAACCGGGTAAATTAGTGGATTACATTGGTAAAATCATGACACCCGCGTTAATTGGCATGTTAACTATATTGGTGGTCGCTGCATTATTAAATCCATTAGGCTCTCCAAGCCAAGCTATTGAGATTTATGAGCAAGCGCCTGCGGTAAATGGGTTAATTCAAGGTTACATGACATTGGATGCCATCGCAGCGGTAGCCTTTGGTTGGGTGATTATCCAAACCATTCGTAGCAAAGGAGTTGAGAGCAAAAAAGCCATTTCTTACTACACGTTACGCATTGCCGTTATTTACTCTGTATTAATGTCATTATGTTACTTAGCAATGGGCTATTTAGGCTCAACATCTTCTGAAATTGCACCAAGTGCAAGTAATGGTGGTGAGATCTTAACGCGTTATGCCGCAGGGGAGTTTGGGGTATTAGGTCAACTCCTATTGGCAGCCATTACCTTAATGGCGTGTTTAACCACTACGATCGGCTTAACGAATGCGAACTCTGAGTACTATAAAAATACTTACGGCGTTACGTTTAAGGTGAGCGCGACCGTGATCATGGTATTAACGGCGATCATTTCAAACGTAGGATTAGAGACGATCATTGAGGTGAGTTTACCTGCCATTCTGATCTTATGTCCGATTGCGATTGCGCTTATTATTGCGATGATCTTGATGCCAGAGAAAACAAGCACAGAGAAACCTGCGATTTCAATGAGCCACACCACGGTAGTATGTATCGCCGCTCTGTTTGGTACGATTGATGCGCTGCATATTTTGGATAAATTACCAGAGGGCATGAACGCGTTTTGTGAGCAATGGTTGCCGTTGTATGCTTCTCATACTTCTTGGTTGCTTCCTGTATTTATTACTATCTTTGTTAATAGAGCCTTTAGTAGAGCAATGCCAAAGCGTGTGGTGATAAATAATTAGTCCCTATAAATAGACCTTGTTGGAAAAATAAAATGCCAGTCAGATTAACTGACTGGCATTAGTTAGGTATAAGGTTGTTCTATAGTTTATAGAACTGTATTAACAGTATTATTTACTATATCTATAGATTGAGTGATCTCATGGCCTAATGCTGAAGGATACCAAACTTCAACCCAAATTTTATCAACATGGTTAGGAAGCATTACTGTAGTTTTAAGCTCTGTTTGATCATTCATTGGCGTCAAAATAAATTGGGATGTGTAATCTACAGCGCCTTCATTGAATTCACTATAGAGAGACATAAACCCTCGATCACTTTGAGAATTTGCAACAGAAAGGGTGATGGAAACTTCTCGTTCTGTTGCAAAATTAAAGCCTTCAGGTATCGATAACTCACTCGTTCTTATCCCATCGTTAGTATCAGGTGTTGCGCTTGAGGATGGAGCTGTAGAACCTGGGGAAGAAGAACCAGATCCAGAATCACTACAAGCAGTAATAAAAACTAGGGCTGCAATGCTCAGTAATAAATTAATTCTTTTCATAAATCCTCCGTATTAGTCAGCAGTTGACCAAGTTTCGCTAGCATTAGGGTTAAGGTACCAAGTTGGTTTATCAATACCGCCTGAAGTTGCCCATTCTGCAAAATCGGGATAAGCATAACCAACATCAATGTACTCTGAAGGGTGATTCCAAGGTGATGAAATCAAGATCCCCCACGGCAGGTTACCTGTCGTACGGTAATATTTACTAGCTGAAGGATCTGAATCATCCTGAGCGATACCGTAGAAACTGCTGACCAGAGTTCCTCGTGTAGTTGGAGGAAATCCTGCTGTATGAATTTCTAGATCTGTACCTGGTGCGGTAGAGAAACTATCACCATGATACAGCCCATAGCCAGCTGCAAAGATGAATGGGTCTGCACCATTTAATGGTAATAATGAACTAACGCTTGGCTCACTACCATCATTGAAAGGTAGGGAGATACTAAAGGTCATTTGTTCTGATTCTAATGAAGCACTACAAGATGGATTGGTGCGGTGGAATTTACACTCTTCATTAATAATGATGTCATCGCGTAAATTTAGTGATGCTACAACAATAAGATCTCCACCTGGAGAGTCAACACTTTTATCCTCACCTGTAAACGGTGAGATATTCGCTCGAGTTACTCCATTTTTTTCTAAGCGGGCTAATGGAAGATTAATATCAGATTCGGAGAAACCATTAAGTTTCCAACCTAATCCATTACCATAAGAAGCACCGTATGCCATGATAGTACCAGTAAGATCAAATCGTAATACTTCACCATCTTTACTTACAATGGTAGTTCGGTAATAAACAACCACATCATTTAAGTCGAAATCACCAATTTCAGGCCAATTATCCTCAAATGCTGCAGTGTAATAACCTGAATGCTGAATTGTTGTTCCTGGATCCGTTACGTTAAATACATAATCTTCGACTTCCCCATCACCAACATAGCCAGAGCTTGGTATGTTAGGATTACTTGATAAGCGGAAACGTGTTTGAACAGAACCAATAATGGCGCTATCACTGACTCGGATAGGAACCACTTGTACACCACTAACAACTGGGTGATTTGTTAAAATTTGTTCACCCTCATCAAATGTTCCATTCATATCCCAGTCAGCCCATGCTTGTAAATAACCACTACCAGTAACAGTTACATTAATTAGAGCATCAAGCCCTTTTTCTAAGCTAGTTAAAATGGTAATACCGTCATCATCATTACCATCAACATCAAGATCATCACCATTTGATGCGATACCTGGTTGACCATCGGTATCAGCATCAACACTACTGCCTAGATATACGTTACTGGTCATTGCATGTTCAGCTCCATTATTTGATTTAAGTGTGTTGTAGCTATCTGGGGCATCACCAAAATCAGATTCATCAGAGCTACCAATTGGTGGAGTAAACTCATCAATATCCCAGTTACCATCAAAAGCAGAGAAAATTGGGTTTGGTAAAGGGCTGTTACTCGCAGTAACGGTTTCAAATTGAAGTGTAACAATAGACGTATTTTTATAAGTGAATTTTACAGCGCCCGATGTGTCAGTTTCATTGTAGTTTGTCCCCGGACCTGTAAATAAAACAGAAAGCCCATCAGAGCTTTCTTCTGCTGTTAGGCTTGCTCCTGCAGAACCTGTTTGGTAGCTATAGAAACCTTCGTTTTTGTATACACGGACTTGCTCTGATTGAACGGGCTCACCATCTATATCGTAACCAATCATTTCAAACTCAGGGATTGTGTAGGGAATTGAAAATGTGCCTGATAGCCCATCGGTGCCATCGTAAAATTCAAAAGTATAAATAAGGCCTGCCGGACCGGGGGAGTTTGTTTGATAAAGGAAACCTATATCTCCACTAGGTTGTGTTGCGCCTTCTTTATAATTTGGAGTGTGATATAAAAAGGTTGCATCACCAATGATTCGGCTGCTTATTTTAGCATCAATAGTTTTACCATTGTGTTCACCTACGTTAAGAAAATGCATTACAGGACCATCGTACGAGGGGCCGAAGCTGTTAGTTAGATTGGTGGATTCTATATGATTAGAAAAATCCAAATCTACAGTGGTCGCGTAGATGGGTGCGCTTGCTAAAGTAAACGCGATAAGAGAGAAAAGCTGTTTATATTTCATAATAAGCCTCTTCGATTATTTGAATGAGGAAATCCCCTCAATACAATGAATAGATACATTGACTTGAAATTATTCGGTAAATAAAAACAACTAGAATTTGTTACTAAGCAAGCTCAACTGACTTTATAGTAAAGCGATGCTACGGATAGTATTTGTTAATTCATTTAACGTACCGTTTCTTCAAGTAAGTATAATCAGGCAATATGTATACCAGGAAGCGTTTAATGGATGAGAAACGACTTTATAAATAAATAAAACTCTATACTATCAGTTGGTTGTGGGTTTGGTGGTTTTGAGGAAGTGTACTGTTTATTTACAATAATAAACAGTGAATAGGCGATAATTTCATAATAGGAATCAATTTGCTAAGTAAAATGCAATTTAGAAATACTATTATTTAGCTTGATGAACTTTAAATTGAATATAAATTTAATTGACTAAACTTGATTTAAGTAGTGCCTCACCATTATACATTGCTTCTTTAGTGCTGATATCTAGAGTGCGTTTTCCTGCAAATCTAAGCGGTTCTTTTATTGCTACATCATGAGCAAAAATAACCAATTTAGCGTTTTTAATATCTAATGGGGTAATGCGGTTATTAATGCCATCGGCCCCTTGAGTTTCGACCTTTATTTTAATGCCTAATCGTTGTGCGGCTTTTTCTAAACTCTTGGCAGCAAGGAAGGTATGAGCCACTCCTGATGGGCAGGCTGTTACCGCTAATACATCAGCTTCGCCTTCATTTTTTACGGCAGTTAAGATCAGTTCACGGATCTCTTTATCTTCATCTTCTACGGCATTTTTCTTTAATGAAATAACAATGAGTGCCGTGGTTAATGCCCCCAGTAGGGTACCAACTACATAACCAAATTTCCCATCAACAACGGGTAATACAATCCAGCCGCCCCATGGCGCATGATTTAATACGTTAAACAAAAATCCAGTTACGTTGCCCACAATACCGCCGGCAACAATGGCTGGGATAACACGAGCAGGATCGGCCGCTGCAAATGGAATTGCGCCCTCAGTGATCCCAATCATTCCCATAATACCTGCCGCTTTTCCAGCTTCACGCTCTTCTCGTTTGAATTTTTTAGGGGATAAGAAGGTCGCTAACGCCATGCCTAATGGTGGGGTACAAATCGCAATGCCGACACCGCCCATTAACCAAGGTTGCGTATTCACTTGAGTTTGAGCAAATAGGGTAGCAACTTTATTGATTGGCCCTCCCATATCAAAGGCTGCCATTGCGCCAAGAATAGCGCCTAAAACCACCTTGCCTGAACCTACCATGCTTGCGAGCCATTCATTTAGCAGCGTCATAGTATTAGCGATTGGTGCGCCAATAACCCACATGACAGCCGCACAAGTGATGAAGGTGCCGATAAGCGGATAGATAAAAATAGATCTAAGCGAGGTCATGCTTTCTGGCAGCTTAATTTGCTTTAATGTACGAACGACAAATCCTGCAAAAAAACCAATGATGATTGCCCCTAAAAATCCAGTATTGTATTGCTGAACAGCGATCCAAGATCCAATCATTCCTGGAGCTAATCCCGGTTTATCAGCAATGGAATAAGAGATGTAACCACCAAGCACCACGGTAAATAAGGTTAATCCGGCAATGCCCATTTGTGCGATATCAGCCAAGACCCCTTCTGTGGGTACGGCGCCATGGCCTGAGATCATGACAGATAAAGAGAGTAAAACTCCACCGGCAACAATAAAGGGGATCATGTGTGAGGTGCCAAAGAGTAAGTGTTCTTTAGCACGACCTAAGCCGCGAGAGAGTTCACTTTTTTCAGCTTGTGGTTCAGCTATGGTTGTTGAAGTCAGTGCTTCTTCTGGTTGAATTGAATCAGTAAACAAGGCTAAAGCTTCTTCTTTGCTTTGCGCGGCTTTTAACTTGTCGGTAAAACCATCTTCAATTAATCGAATGGATATTTGTGATAATACTTCGATGTGTTGATTGTCGTCACCATCTGTTGATGCAAGCATAAAAAAGACATCAGATGGAAGACCATCCTCAGCACCATAATCAATGCCTGTGCGGCTAATACCAATAGCGACGGAGGGCGTAATGACAGCGGTACTTTTGGCGTGAGGGATAGCAATACCGTCTTCAAAACCCGTATTCCCAATAGCCTCTCTCGCCCACACATCGCTTAGAAATTGTTGTTTATTCGACAGTTTTCCAGCATCGTTTAATATATTAACCATCTCTTCAAGAATGCTTTCTTTAGACGTTGATTTTAGGTCTAAACAGATAACATTAATGTCAATAAGAGAGGTGATATTCATAACGATTCCATTTTTTATCGATAATTTGTTGGCCATGTTAGTGGATCTTTGGATTTTAATAACTGGATAAAAAAGGCATTTACTGGATTAT
This sequence comes from Aliivibrio sp. S2TY2, assembly GCF_028765525.1. NCBI lineage: Bacteria > Pseudomonadati > Pseudomonadota > Gammaproteobacteria > Vibrionales > Vibrionaceae > Aliivibrio > Aliivibrio sp. S2TY2. The sequence continues at coordinate 9,586 of NZ_JARACS010000013.1, forward strand.
TGTACCCTCTGTAGTAAAGTGTGAGTTTGCTCCTTATTAATTGATGCTAAAGCACTTTATGATAAATGAGAGATAAATAGCCAATGTATTGTTATTTAAATTAGTATCTTGTGAATACATTGAGTTATTTGAATTTTTACCAGTTAAGAGTAAATCATGAAAATTGTGGCAGTAACAGCGTGTCCAACCGGAATTGCACACACTTACATGGCAGCTGATGTGCTTAAAAAGGCGGCTGCGAAATTGGGAGTGTCAATCAAAGTGGAAACTCAAGGCGCAATGGGTGTCGAAGAAGTACTTACACCTGTGGATATTGTGAATGCAGATCTTGTTATCATTGCATCAGATATTGAAATTGAAAATAAGAGTCGTTTTTTAGGCATTAATACTAAGCAATACAGTATTGAATCTATATTGACAGATGTAGACACTATTTTGAGAAAACACCTTTCATAATGATGTCGACAATTATCGACTATCGCATTACCTTCTTTGTGAAAGAGCAAGGCTTGCCACCTCAAGTGGCGAGCCAACTCACTCGGCTTGCTAAAAAGTTTCAGAGCCTTGTATATATCGATAATATTACTCAAAATCTCAGTAGCGACGCCGAAAGTCCATTGGGTTTGCTAAAAATAGGGTTAAGACCGGGAGATTTTTGCCAATTAGTGACGGTAGGAATAGATGCTGAGTGGGCTAACTTTGTTCTGACTGACTTACTTGCTTCCACCTTTGATTTTGTTGCTTCTGATAAACTGTGTGATTTCTCAGAAACTATTGTTAATACCCGCCCGCAATTAACCCCTAACTGCGAAGTTGATTTCCATTATGTAAAGGCGCAAGCCATCTTATCTAAATTTGAGATTTTAAAAGGCCTGTCGCAGCTCATTTACCCACAAGAGTCTGATGAATTGTTGCTGTCTTTGATAAAGCGAGAAGAGCGTTCATCAACGGCAATGGCAAAACAAATCGCCTTACCTCATGTTATTTCTCCTTATGTTGAAAAACCGACTATTGCGATCATTCGCAGTGATTACTCGGTGGATTGGGCATCAAAAATGGGGGAGGTAAACTTAATTATTGCCTTAGTTCTGCCTGAGAAACCAAGCAAACCTATGATTATGGCTGCGACCTACTTAACTCGTAATATGTTGTCTGAGGAGTTTAGCCAACGCTTGGTAAATACGAGACAACCAAAAGGGCTACAGGCGTTGATTTTATACGCCATGTGTCAGCTGTTATAAATAAAAAAAGCTGACTCAACAACATATTGAGCCAGCTTGTTCATGCCCTTATATTTAATTGTTAATTATAGGCTCTAGCCACTTTTCCGTTGGATTTTAGTGTGTATTGGTGTGCGTAAGCTGGAACAAAAATAGAATGACCTTTAGGCACATTGACGGTTTCACCTGTCGAGTGATTTAACGTCATGTCACCATCAATCGCAAACAAGATCTCTGCGCTGTGTGTTTCTAATGGTAGGTCATCAGCAGGTGCAAATACTGAGAATTTAAAATCGCTCACAGGGATAGGGTAATTCATCCCTCCATTAATAATGTTAGGTTGCATAATCAAAGAGTCTGCTGGAATGCTTACAAACTCTGTGCAATCCATAAGCTCATCAATATCCATGAATTTTGGGGTTAACCCTGCGCGCAGTACATTGTCTGAGTTCGCCATTATCTCTAGCCCAGTCCCATTAATGTAAGCATGAGGCGTACACGCATTTAAATACATGGCTTCGTCCGGTTGCAGAGTAATGACATTAAGAATTAATGGAGTAAATAAGCCAATGTCATTTGGGTACTGAATTGATAAATCATCAATTAAGGCAAATAGTTCACTCTGTTTATTATTACTGGCGAAGTGACCTAACTCTGCTAATGCTGACTCTTTTGCCTTATCAGTTAATGAAAGGATCGCTTTAAAGAAACATTTTAAGCCTTGTGAGTTTGGCTGTTGTTCAAAACGTGTGATGATTTCTTCAAGGGAAGGCAGAGCCATCTGGTTAAATAGGTTGATGATCTCTTGGTATTCTCTAAAACCATTCATCGCTTTGTAAGGTGTTAATGCGTATACCAATTCTGGTTTGTGGTTGCTGTCTTTATAATTACGATTAAAGGCATTAAGCGCAACGCCTGATAGTTCTTCTTTATCGTAGCCTGCCATCGCTTGTTGTTTATTAGGATGAACTTGAATTGATAATGCTTTTTCTGCCGCTAATACTTTGAATAAATATGGTAACTCACCAAAGTGGTCTGCCGTTAACGAAGATAAATAGGCGGTTTGATCTTGATTGATCAGCTCAGACAATAAGGTTGGTTGCCCATTAATGGTAACGGTAGAGCAGCCATTTGGGTGAGCGCCCATCCATAATTCAGCTTGTGGCTTATTGCTGGTGTTTTTTATATCAAATAGAGCTTCGATAGAGGTGAAGCTTCCCCATGCATAATCTTGAATTACATTGGTCATAGGGTAAAAGAATTGTTGAGTTGATTTATTCATAATGCACTCGATGTCATCAATGGAAAACTTCTCCAGTGCGTTTCAAATCTTGTTTTACTGAATCAAGAGAGAAAACACTGGAGAAAGGGAAGGTTAGGCTGCCGCTACAGAAAACGATTTAGCTTGGCGAGCTTTTTTAATAGAAACACAAACCAATGCGGTTACGGTTGCGCCCGCTGCCATACAAGCCAGTGCTAATACCGGTTTATTCATTGCACCAAGTAGGGCAACAACAGGACCACCATGAGCAACGCTGTTTGTGATACCAAATGAGAACGCCATTACTGCGGCAACCATAGAACCAAGGATGTTGGCAGGGATAACAGAGAGTGGATCTTGTGCTGCGAATGGAATTGCACCTTCAGAGATACCTACTAGACCCATGGCACCAGAGGCTTTACCTGCTTCAATTTCAGATTCTTCGAAGATGTTGAATTTACGGCCAATAACGGTTGCTAATGACATACCTAGCGGAGCAACAGGGATTGCACACGCCATCGCGCCCATGAATTGAGTTTGACCACTCGCAATCATGCCGACAGAGAATAGGAAGGCAACTTTATTGAATGGACCACCCATATCGAAGCCTGCCATGCCACCCAGAACTATCCCAAGTAGAACTACGTTACCTGTACTCATGTTAGTAAGTAGTACGTTTAGAGAGTCCATTAAGTCGGCGATTGGCGCACCAATAACAAAGATAAATAATGAAGCGATGAATAATGAACCTGTGATCGGCGCAATAACGATAGGCACAAGAGGTTGAATGAACTTGTGGTAGTTGATGTTGGCAATAAACTTAACAAAGTAACCAACAAGCAAACCGGCAATGATAGCGCCAATGAAACCAGTACCGGCTTCAGCACCATAGAAAGAACCGTTATTTGCAATCCAACCACCAATTAGGCCCGGTGCAAGTGCAGGGCGATCAGCAATTGCATACGCAATGTAACCTGCAAGAATTGGGATCATTAAGGTAAAGGCAACGACACCCACATCTAGTACTTTGTTCCATAAACTACCCGGAGGGATAGCCATACCGCTTTCTGTTGGTTGACCACCTAAAGCAAGTGCCAGTGCGATTAACAAACCGCCAGTGACCACAAATGGGATCATGTGTGATACGCCATTCATTAGGTAACGATAAATATCTGAGCGTGTTTGAGAAGCACTGCCTTTGTTATCTGAGCTTGATTTAGTTGTATCAGCGACAAAAGGAGGCTGTGTAAGAGATTGAGTGATTAAGCCTTTTGCATCTTTTATTGGGGCTTTAACGTTGGTTTGGATCAGCTTTTTACCTGCGAAGCGAGTCAGATCTACTTGCTTGTCACACGCGACGATAATCGCTTCCGATTTTTCAATTTCTTCTGCGGTAGGACTGTTTTTAACGCCAATAGAACCGTTAGTTTCTACCTTGATGGTGTAGCCTAATTCTGCCGCGCCTTTTTCTAGTGCTTCAGAGGCTAAGTAGGTGTGAGCAATACCTGCAGGACAGCCTGTAACACCAATCAAAAAGCCATTGGTTGCTTCTCCTATATTGGTGTTTTCTGTTTTTTCAAGCAGTAGCGCTAACGCCATTTTTGGTGATGTTGCGGCTAGGAATTTTTCAATAAATCCATCTTCAATGAGTTTACAAGAAAGTTCAGCCAGTACTTCAATATGATGATCTGCACCGTTTTCAGGAGAGGCAATCATAAAGAACAGTCGAGACGGTAACCCATCTTCAGCGCCATATTCGATACCTTGCTTGCTGATACCAATCATGACTGCAGGGGAGATAACCGCCGAGCTTTTCGCATGTGGTAGTGCGACGCCTTCTTCAAAGCCTGTATTTCCTAATTCCTCTCTTGCGTAGATATCATTAAGAAACACCTGTTTGTCATTGATTCGACCTTGTTGCAGAAGATGCTCTGCCATTTCAGAAAAAACGTCGTCTTTGGTTTTTGCTGCAAGATCTAAGCAAATTAGCTGTTCGTTGATTAAGTCAGTAATCATAAGTTATTCCCATTTGGGTGGATGTCTTGTGTGGGAATAGTGTGATTCTGATGAGATAGATTGGTAAGTGTGCGAGAAATGCATTTACTGGATTTTTGTATCCTCTAAAGCCAAGTGTGATTCAGCTCCGATTTTTATAAAACCAAAAAGCTATAATGTACCAGTCAAAAAAGTACTTAATAAATAATGACTTACATTGTTATTTTTATGTAATTATTGATGGGTTATTTATCAATAACATCCTGATTTTGATGTGATTGGTGGATAAAAGTGTGATTAATTTTAGTAAGTGATGGACATGGGTTTAGTATTTAATACTGTTTTAGAGGCATTACTGTCAGAAAGAGAAAGCTTTAATCAGATCTGGTTTGCAGGCGATAAAGTCACGCCTCCATCATGCTGTTATCAAGTTAACTTTCCTCGTTTAGAGCTAGTGATCAGCGGTGAATATCTAAATCAGATCGAAGATCCAGACATTGGGATTACCGAAGTTAAAATCATGGCAGGTGATGCGCTCTATATCCCACCAAACTGCTGGAATAAACCCGTTTGGAGTGAAGACTGCTCTGTGCTTAGTTTACTTTTTGGTCGCAGACAAGTGGGCTTTAGCTTAGTGAGTAAGCGCAAGGGCGAGGAGGGTTTCTATGATGTGCAAAAGTACAGTATTCAAACTCGAACTGGCCATGCGATTGACAATATTTTAGAAGCACTAAATGCCCTTGCTCGTGAACCGAATAAAAACCAGATTGATGAGTATCTGCTTTTGGCATTGTTGAGTTACAGTAAATCAATGCTAGGTGAACCAAATGAGGTAATTTCACCGAAAAAGCGCAGTGAAGATCTTTATCAAGGGATTTGTATTTATATCCAAGAAAACTTTCATCGAAGTATTGATAGAAATAACATAGCTAATCGATTTAATATCTCGCCAAACCATTTATCACGTATGTTTAGACAGCAAGGACATATGACGCTAGCTGATTACATTACTTGGGTGCGCATTGAACGTGCGAAATTCATGTTGAAGAAATATACCTTCCGTTTAACTGAAGTCGCTACGCGTTGCGGTTTTCAAGATGTGAACTATTTTTACCGCGTATTTAAAAAGAAAACCAGTTATACCCCATCAGACTATCGAACCATGGTGAAGTAAGAAAGAGGAAGAGAATATTTTTAATGGCAACAATAAATGCATTAACAGATTGTGAATAGAAGTTTTAGGTGTATACTTCTTTCCTTTTTTATAATATTCAGAATGAAAAAAGTAATCCTATTTATCACTGGAATAATCATTATTTCCAATGCCATTGTTTTTATTGTTAATGAGTTATCTCATAATCATGATGATAGTGTTAGTTTGACGGATTACGAGCAGCAATTAATATCACTTACTCAGAATTGTGAACCATTAGAATGCCGTATTATTGATGATTTTAATCGTCTTGATAAGAGCGAATATAATGAAAATATTAAAGCGATAGCAGAAAGTATTCGTCCTATTCTTGCTTATACAAACGGCCCTAAAATAGGAATTGCAATTTTAAATATTGTTTCTGAAAATGGTTCATTTAGTTGTGATGATAAGCTGTATTTTTTAGATAAAATATCGACATTAAAATACAAAGACAATGACCTATTTGGAATGATAGATCCTATTCTTAGCTATATAAAAATAGCAAATGAGAGTGGTGATGATTTTAAAATAGCATCAGGTGAATTAAGCTTAGCACTTGCTATTAGTTATTTTAAAGAGTATGAATTTTCTAATAATATTATTGAGGAGATTATATATTCTGATAAATCTAACGATTGGTATAGATTAAAAAATCAGGCAAGATTAAGTTTTGTTGAAAATAAATTAGCGATGAATAAGCCCCAAGATGCATTAAATATGCTTGAGATGGTAAAGCCACACCAAGCTTCTTACACTGAAGAAGATTGGCGTGATTATTATATATATACGCTTGCCTTGAAAGCAGAGGCTTACACTTATCTTGGGCAACTTGAACAAGCGAGCCAATGCTTGTCGGTAGCGAAAGAGGAGTTAGAGAAAGATCAGCTGCGACTTTTGTTAGGGAAGGATACGCTTGTTTCTGTTGCGGAATTTCAATTATCGTTTAGAAAAAAAGATTTTTTATATATAGAAGAAAAAAAAGAAGAATTACTTTCTATAGTAGAGCGGGATAATCAGGCAAAAATTGTGTATAACACTTTATTTGATTATTATCATCAAACAAATAATATATCAGATCTTTATGATATTAATAATCGTTATCATAGATTAATGGATAAAAGACAAAGTGATAATTATAAGTTGTTAATTTCTAATAAATTAAAACAAAGTGAGAATGATCATTTAAGTGATGATCATGAAAAATCGCTGCTTTTCTTAAAAATATCATTTAGTGTATTAATGGTTATATCGACATTATTATTCTTTACGATTGTGAAAATTAAATACTTAAATATTGAAAATTTCACAGATCCACTAACAAATTGCTTAAATCGTCGAAAGTTCAATATTGATTACGGTAACTCAGCGAAATCCGAGCATACATTCTTGATTTTAGATATTGATAACTTTAAGCCGATTAATGACAATTATGGTCATGATGTTGGTGATGAAGTATTGCTAAAAGTAGCTAGTGCGATTACTAGTATTTTGGGGCGTGAACATAAATGCTATCGTATTGGTGGTGAGGAGTTCGTAGTGATTTTCCATACCATCAGTAAAACTCGAAGTATAACTATTGCTGAAAATATTCGAAAAGCAATAGAAGCATTAGTTTGGGATAATGGAATATCTGTCACTATTAGTGGTGGGTTGAGTGATTCTTCTCAAGAAAAAAATACTTATAAAGCGGCTGACGAGTTATTGTATAAGGCAAAACACAGTACAAAAAATATCATTATCAATGATATTGAGTCAGCTTAGTTTGCTATAGATTTATTATTACCAAGCATCTAAAAATCCGAACGGGTGCTTTTTACTTCTGCTTCTATGTTTTAAATAAACCACATTAGATGACACATATTTAATGTGGTTTAGTTCTCATTTTCTCCCTTTATTCCTTATCCTTTTTTATTTTTACGCTCGGTTCTGCTTGCTCTTAAAATCCTATTTTAAATTAAGCTCTTGTTAGTTATAGATTTTGTTGTTCGATAACTTTGCTTTTAGTTTTCTGCTTTCTTTTTATAGCCTTAATTGTTACTGCCATCACACTTTGATTTTGCGGGTACAAAAGTCCAGTAAATGCTTTAAATGTCAACTTACTAAATGTCACTTTAATTCATATTATTCCCTCATCAACTTAATGCAGTTTGAATTAAGTAAAAATTCTTATTAAGGGAAATATAATGATCACAACACTAGTAAATACTAATTTAATTAAATTGAACTTAGAAGCGACAACGAAAGATGGCGTATTTGCTGAGTTAGCTGAAATGTTATTAAAAAATAACCGTATCGATAATAAAGAAAACTTTTTAGCGGGTATTTATGAGCGTGAAGCGCAGTGTGTGACTTCTGATATGGGTATTGCTTACCCTCATACAAAAAATGCCGCGGTTATTGAACCCGCTATTGCGATTGGCGTATCAAAAACGGCGATTGAATACGGTGCTGATGATGACCAACCAACCGTATTTTTTATGATTGCCTCACCAGAAAGCGGCGATCACCACATTTATGCACTACAAGCGTTATTTGAGAAATTCGGCGATGATCTGATTGCAGATATGCAAAAAGCGACGACCGAGCAAGACATTCTAGATTTACTGATTAACTAACTTTTAGGATTACTTTTATGTCAACGATGACTGCAACAACTCAACCATCTGGTGATTGGAAACAAACACTATCCAAATTAAAAGGACACCTGCTTTTTGGTACTTCTCACATGCTTCCATTCGTGGTCGCTGGTGGGGTACTTTTGGCTCTAGCGGTAATGGCGACAGGTAAAGGTGCGGTTCCTGATACGGGTATTCTAGCGGATATCTCAACTATCGCGATTAAAGGTCTTGTACTTTTCCCAATCATTCTTGGTGGCTTTATTGGTTACTCTATTGCGGATAAACCAGCATTAGCGCCTGCATTTATTGCATCAGGTATTATGGCTGATTTAGGTGGTGGCTTCCTTGGTTGTATCGTTGCTGGTTTCATTGCTGGCGGTGTGGTTCTTCAACTTAAGAGACTGCCTATTCCTGCACATTTAAGCGCACTAGGTGTTTACTTTATCTATCCTCTTGTTGGTACGCTAGTGTCTGCGGGTATCGTAATGTGGGGCTTAGGTGCAGCTATTTCTTCTTTCATGGTTGGCATGAATGAATTCCTAGCATCGATGGCGGGTTCTTCTAAAGCAGTACTTGGTGCGATTCTTGGTGGTATGACGGCGTTTGATATGGGTGGCCCAATCAACAAAGTAGCAACGCTATTTGCTCAAACACAAGTAAACACACAACCATGGCTAATGGGTGGCGTTGGTATCGCGATTTGTACTCCACCTCTAGGTATGGCTCTTGCGACATTCATGTTTAAAAAGAAATTCTCTAAAGAAGAGCAAGAAGCAGGTAAAGCAGCAGCAATCATGGGTTCGATTGGTATCTCTGAAGGGGCTATCCCATTCGCAGCAAATGACCCAATGCGTGTTCTTCCGTCTATCGTTGCTGGTGGTATGGTTGGTTGTGTGTTCGGCTTCATGACTGATGTTTTACTTCATGCACCTTGGGGTGGTCTGATTACGGCTCCTGTATCTAGTAACATTCCAATGTACGTAGTTGGTATTGCTCTGGGTTCATTAACAACAGCGATGATAGTTGGTTTCTGGAAGCCGGTTTATGTTGAAGAAAATGATGCAGCTACAACAGCGCCAGTACAAGCTCAAGCGACACCAGTTGCAGGCGAAGGTGAGTATGATGTTCTAGCGGTAACATGTTGTCCTTCAGGTGTAGCACACACGTTCATGGCAGCAAAAGCACTAGAGAAAGCAGGTGCAGCAGCAGGCATCAAGATTAAAGTTGAAACACAAGGGTCTAACGGCTTGGTGAATAAACTGACAGCAAAAGATGTTGCGAACGCGAAGTTCATCATCCTTGCTCATGATATTCCAGTAAAAGAATCAGACCGTTTTGCAAATATTCGCCAAGTTGAATGTTCAACAAAAGAAGCAATGAAAAACGCGTTAACACTGATTCAAGGTTAACTGTAAAATACAGAAAAGACTAACCATCTTCTCTGAATAAAATCTCCTAACTAAAAGCCTCTTAGTCCCCCTTAGAGGCTTTTTTTTGTTTCGGTTATGTTATTGAATATAATGAATTTTTCGATAAAATAGTTTAGTTTTTTTTCTGTGGCACATAAATGACTGTAATTTTGTGGTGTTAGTTCAAATTTTTAATCATACGAATAACTAATATATTTAAAGTGAAATATATTCAGCCAAAATTTAACTTAACTGTTTGGACTGTATGAAAAAAACATATATTGCCTGCTTAATTTCTGCCGTTTTGACGAGTGGATCTGTGTTTGCGGCTCAAAATAATACCGAGATTAATTATTTCAATCAAAAAGACCTTGGCTCAGATACGCAAGGTAACCTTCTTGGTAGCGTGAGTTTAGCGCAGAGTTTAACACTGCCAACGACGAATAAAATTCAAGATGATCGTCATCCTCATTTAGTGTCATTACGTAAAACATTGGTTATTTTTGAACCATTGGCGAATGAAGTTGAATTGAATGAATCGATAACGCTTATTGCAAAAAATGCACAAGGTGAAACTGTGCACCAAGCAGTAATGCAATTACCAACACAACAACCAGCAATTGCAAGCCAACTGGATGTTGAAGTAGATACGACTCAACCAGAACAATTTGAGCGTCACCTTACGCATTACAATGAGATATCATTGATTGCAAATGAAGAAGGTCAACCTGCTTTTAGAGAACTATTAAATAAGCATAATACTATTCATGTAGAGCTAAGTGACCATCACTGGATGAAGCATTTTACCTTGCCTGAAAGTGAAGCGTTTAATGATAAATTAGTGACATTCTCTTCTCATGCAGGTTACAACTCACATATCCAACACTCGACTGGCAATGATACGCTGAGCCGAGGAACATCACTGACGTACCATAATGTCGGTGGCAAATGGTATGGTAAAGGTGACATGGACATCCAAAAGGTTGCTTATAGTGACAAAGCGTACACTGTAGCACTTCCTGCTGAAGTGATGCAGCCGGGCTTAACCTTAACCTTCTCTACTAATGAAGGCCAAGAAGGCCTATTAACGGATATTAAACTTGGTGCAAATACTAACTTTATTATCAATGCTGTTGATATCGGTCTATTAACTGAGCCTCGCAATGCGTTTTCATTTGCGAAAGAGCGTGAATTACAGCGTCAATATTTCCAAAATATTCAAGTAAGTAAACTGACGGTAAACCCGTATGAGTCTATTCACTTCCCTGAAATTATGCTGCCAGATGGCCGATTACTGCAAGATTATGATCCAAGTAAAGCAGATGGTTACGGCAGTGATTCACATTACCGCGTCGCTCGTGAGTTAGTGTCTGCGGGCATTAACAGTGCAAACTATGGTGTTAACTCATCTAATGTACGTAGTGCTACCGCTTGGAATATTGATAATCCATACCATGCTGTTCAAGTAACGGTAAATATGTCTGTGGGCAAGTACTCTGGCGGTTTAATTAATCACGGTATGCTAGGTTCTTACGTGGGTGTTGCATCGGTTGCTAACTCTACAGGTAACGAATTTAGTCATGAAGTGGGTCATGAGTTTGGCGTAGGCGCTCACTACCCAGGTGGTTTTAACGGTGCAGTACATAACCGTTCAACTGAGCGTAACTCTGCATGGGGATGGGATGCCAATAAGAACATCTTTATTCCAAACTTCACTCGTGAAGCGAACAATCAAAGCATGTGTGCTGAAGGTGGGTGTGCAGAACCATTTGCTGGTCACATGTTTGGTAAAGGCACCATGTCTGGTGGTTGGCCATTATATCCTTCGCAAAATGCATACACGCTTTTAGCACCTTATGAATCAAGTGTGTTCCAAGATGCGATGGAATCAAAAGCGAACTTTGATCTAAATTCACCAACTGGCTACAGCAAATGGGATCATGAAACGCAAAGCATGGCACCATGGACGTATAGCGTGAATGATGATCTTGGTCGCCTGTTAACGACGATCTCTAATACCGATTCATTGCATGAATTTGGACCAGAAGATACAAAGCTTCAAGAGTTGTATGCAAGGTTTAATCTAATCCATTTCAATATGGGTAATGGTTACTGGGCAAGAGATATTCATCTGACTAACGATGTTGCTTTTGAAGGTAAGATCGCGGTTGTTGAATCGTGGGCAGGATGGACCGCTTATTTACACCTAAATGGCACAACGATTTCATTGCCAACGGGCAGTAAGTTTGCTTACCAATATACCAATGGTGAATGGGTTGAAATTGAAAACGATGTTCTAAATAAGAAGGTCGAACTAACACCATCAAAACAAGGCGTAGCGGTAACAACACTTGTGGGTTACTACGATCCTGAAAACACATTACCAAGCTACATTTACCCTGCACTGCACGGTGCGTATGGTTCTGTGTATGAAGATAACTTCAGCCCCTCTTCTTGTCAGTTAGAAGTGATGACACAAGAAGCGGGAGTGAAAACGTATAATCTACATAACCGTCGTTTAACAACAGGTAAGATGAACCGTTTCCACGTTAACGTTGAGACTGCTCTGAAACCATATCAAGCGAATGTCGTGTGTAATGATGAAACATTAGATAGCATTGAACTGGCAGCGCCAAAAGCACCACTAAAAGTAAGCATTATTACTACTGAATCAGGTTTTGCGCCTGAGATTATCGGTGCAGATAATGTGGTTCTTGCTCAAGGTGCCGAGTTTGATCCATTAGCAGGTGTAAAAGCGACAGATGACTATGATGGTGATGTGACAGCATCGATCACCGTTGATGGTGTTGTTGATACCAATATGGCGGGTCGTTATACCTTAACTTATAAAGCGTATGATAATGCCGGCAGTGAATCAGTTGTTACTCGTCAGATTGATGTACACAGTGAAAAACCAGTATTTGTGGGCGTTAATGATTTAACGATTGATGCAGGTGCAGCATTTGATCCAATGTCTGGTGTGTCAGCAACCGATGCAGAAGATGGTGATATTTCATCTAAAATCCAGGTATCAGGAAGCGTAGACGTTAATACTGCAGGTATCTACACACTGACTTACCGCGTTATTGATAGTGCGAGTCAAACAGTGACTGCTACCCGTAATATTACGGTAGTTGCCGAAGTGGAAAACTGTGAAGATGCATGGACAATGAACGGAACGTATGTTGCTGGTGATCTTGTTGCACATAATGGCGCAATATGGCAAGCGGGTTGGTGGACAAAAGGTGAAGAACCTGGCACAACAGGTGAATGGGGCGTTTGGAAAAAAGTCTCAGACAGCGGTTGTTCAGTTGATAAGCCTGTGACACCAGATCCAGAACCAACTCCACCACCATCAGGTGAGCACCCACTTTATCAAGCAGGAACAAGCTATAAAGAAGGTGACATCGTAATGGGTAAAGATGAGCAATTATACCAATGTAAGCCATGGCCTAACTCTGGTTGGTGTTCAAACCCAAGCTATGAGCCAGCAGTGAGTGCATTCTGGCAAGACGCATGGAATAAATTATAATTTTAATTAAATTATTTAGTTAAAAGATAATGATTGAAAATGCCACTTATCTATAGGTAAGTGGCATTTTTTTAAAACTACTTTCTATGAACCGCTTAGAAATTATTGATTATTAGCCACTTTTTTCATTCGTAGACCAAGAAAAACAAAACTGATACCTTCTATTAGTAGCGATACACCAACAAAAGTGCCGAGTAATGATAATGAAAACTCAGGATTATCTAATAGGCTAAAGAAGTACCCACCAATAACGACAGAAAGTAATCCACTTAAAATAACCATGCCACTACCAGGTAGATTTTTATTGGTAAATCCAAAAATCATGCGTGTTAGGCCGTTAAAGATCATAACCACAACCATGATGGTAGTGATAGTCATAAGCCCTTCTAGTGGCTTAAAGAGAATAAATACAGCACCAACAATATAAAATAAGGCACTTAATACATACCATAGCTTTTCTTTCCAAGAGTGAATGTGAAAAGTATGATAAACCTGAACCAAGCCTGTGATTAATAATAGCGTGCCAATGATCGTCGAAATCGTCACACCAGCCATCACTGGTAAGCTAGTCGCACCTAATCCTGCGACTGCAACTATTACACCTACAGTAATAAAGTATTTCCAACTTTTTGAAATTAAAGCCTGACTTAGTGTTTGATTTTCCATTTTAACCTCTGAGTTAAATATAAGAGACGCTTTGATTGTAGTCCTAAATATAAGATTTAACTGGAAAGCAAACTAAGTTTTCAGATTTTGTGATCATGTGCATATTTTGGTCTCTTTGTATAAGAAAAACACCGTTTCTTAGAGGGAATAGCGTCATCAGGCATTTTGTACAGTTATAGAGCCTATACTAAAAATAGTGCTTGTAGAAACAAGCTAAAAGTCTATGATTATTAACATATTAAATGTCCTAGGAAATTAAGGGTGGCTGCGTGTTAGAGCATCATGTTCGAGACTATATTTCAGATAAATTAAGCGCCTTAGGGATCAACAGTGATCCTTATGGGATTGAACTTACTATCGTATTTGTATCGGTGGTTATCGGCATTGCTATTATTGGTCACCTAGTTACTCATCATATTATCGTTCGCACCATTAAAAATGTACTGCATCGAACAAATGAACCCTTATTTGATGCGTTTGCTAAATATAAAGTACTGGAAAAATTAACGCTTCTTGTCCCTGTAATGGTATTGGATCTATTGATCCCATTGGCACTTGGGCATTACACATTACTATCAGCCATTGCAGATAAAGTTCTCAGTATCTCTATTCTCGTCAGTTTTATAAGGTTAGTTTTTGCCTTACTTGATGCGCTTAATGATGTTGCTACTTTCAAAGGCATTACCCGTCGAATGCCAGTTAAGAGCTTTGTTCAACTGATTAAGTTATTTACCTTTTTTGTTGGCCTTGTGGTATCCATGTCTATTCTTGCCAATGAATCACCGGTTATTTTCTTGAGTGGGTTAGGGGTTGCTACCGGTTTTGTGATGTTGGTATTTAAAGATACGATTTTAGGTTTCGTGGCAGGAATTCAGCTTTCAGCAAACCGAATGATTACGTTAAATGACTGGATTGAAATGGATTCGTTTAAAGCCAACGGTTCAGTTGAAGAGATTTCATTAACCACCGTAAAAGTTCGAAACTTTGATAATACTGTCAGCATGATCCCAGCTTATGCGTTGGTTCAAAACGCCTTTATTAATTGGCAAGGAATGTCAGATTCTGGTGGTAGACGTATTAAACGAGCAGTAAATATTGATGTAAATTCGATTCGTTTTATGACTGATGATGAAATTGAATCACTGAAAGGTATTCGAATTTTGCGTGAGTACTTATTTGAGAAATCAAAAGAAATAGCTACATTTAATGAAGAGTTGGATGATATTCCTCATTTAGGTAACACTCGCCAAATGACTAATGTCGGGATTTTTCGTGCTTATTTGGCCGCTTACTTGCGTACCAATAAAGATATTCATTCTTATATGCTATTCATGGTGCGTCAGTTAGAACCAACCCCTGAAGGTTTGCCATTGCAGATTTATGCGTTTACCAATAATACGGATTGGGTATTCTACGAAGGGGTACAAGCCGATATCTTCGACCATATTTATTCCATCATGCCATTATTTGATTTACGCCCTTACCAAGCGTTAAGTGGCCACGATGCTGCAATGATTGGTAAATCGAAGGGGTAGAGTCGGTATTACTGAGGTAGTGGAAATCACTGCCTCAGTTCATTCGTGGAATAGTTTAGATTTCAGATACAAAAAAGCCCCAGCATTTCTGCTAGGGCTTTGAATGTGGTGGAGGGATAGGGATTTGAAAACTATCCCTAACTCTTCTATCTGCATTAAGCTGATAAATTTCAATGAGTTCAATCTATATCACTTTTAAATATTTGTCCAGTTGAAAATGACGATTGGATGATTCTAAATTTAAACTAATGTGAGATATATTTATCCTGAATAAACGTATACCGCCTAACTGACTTTTAAATAGTATTGTTTCAGGTGTTTTGCTAATTTTGTGATCTATTGGTTGCCTTAAATATGGGAAGTCTTCACAGGAAGAATAGGTGACTAAACCTTAACCTTATTTGGTAACAATTCTCCAATAAGCATTAGGAGGCATTTACTTTTGTGTGAGGATCTCGGCAATATCTTGTTTGTAAAACTCTTTTAACTGCGCATATTTTATCTTTTTACCATGTAAAGATTTTAAACAAAGTGGGCACATGCCATTTTTGGCTTTATTTTTCATATTGTCGAAATTTGATTTAATAGGAGAGTGAGTTTCGTTGCCACAATGAAATACAAGAGATACTTTGGTTGTGCTGATGATGTTTTCAAGTTTGGTTATGTTATTTACAACTTCTACAGAAGCATTTATGTAATGAGTAGATCCCGAAAGTAAGCCAACAATTATTGCTCGGTTTAGCCACCATGCGCGAATAAGCTCTAGAGTTTTACTTACACTTGGAGCATTTTTTTCGCAATGTTCATTAGTTAGGAACCGAACATTATCATCACAAATAAAGCAATATGGGCCTTTGTGGTTATTCATCCTATCTGTTCGCGCTCTAAAATTAGGATGAAGAACTAATGATCTCCCTATTGTAAGGCTCTCACCACAATTGTATGTTTTGGTTTGATTTTTATTGGCAACATTCTCGTTTCTATCGGGGGTTCTATTGACAAGGTAGCCGTTAGGGTGAGACTTTTGAATTTCCTGCTTGTACGCTACATATGGTTTAAAATTGCCGTCACCCGCACCACAACAATCACACCAAGAGTCATACATAATTCTGATTTTGCTATTTTTAAGGCAGTTAGTCCATTCAGATAAGGTTTTTTTCGTTTCTTTCTGAGTATTTTTACAACGTAAAGATAGTTCAATTTCTTGGCCCTTTTGATTGTATCTTGCAGGAGCTAAGCTTATATAGTTATTCCATTCGTCTACGCTACCCATTTTTGTGAGTCTAATTATTTTTACTATAGCTTTATAGCTTTGTTTTATTGTTCCTGCTAGAGCGGAAGAATCGGTAAGAGTATTCTCTGTGTTGAGGCAGAACCAGCAAAAATACCCATTTGAGGCTTTGATATCTCTAGCCGTTTCATATAAGGAGTCACCAATATGGTTTGAATTCTTACAATTTAGGCACTGAATACCATCTTTACTAGTATTCTGAATTAGCTGATTTTGTAGGTTGGTACTTAGGTCATTCCATAGTGTACCCAGTTCATTCTTATATACTATTTTTCTATTTAGCTGATGGCAAGCTTGCATCCGAACGCTTTTGCATTGGCTATTACTACAACCTAAAGGGAAATCGTTTAAGTAGCTTTGATTGAGTGTCGCATTCCTGCCGCAATGCCCACATTGGTACTTAATTTCCTCACCGATGATTAAGGAAGCTTTATTATTTATAATTTGGTGATTTTTATTACTCTTGTGTGCAGCATCAATAATGTGTTCGTAACGCGACTCCAATAATTGAGCGGTAGTTATTGGAAGTTGTTTGAGTTCTTGATTTAAATCGAGTGATTCAATGTTTGTTCTGTAGGTTGGAGCTTGCTGTGCAAAAGCATCATCAAGTTGTTTTTTTAGTTCAATCATAGTGTAACGTTTAGGTGGGTTTACTACTATCCAATGTCCTAACTTACGGTTTTCAAATATCTCTTTTTTTTTGATATCCCGATCGATTACTTCAATATCACTGCGGTGTGATTGATGACCTTGAAACTCTACAGCTATATACTTCCCTTTTTCTTCGCCAAGTATATCTATTTCAAGGTTACCCCCAAGCAACGTGCGGTCATTATATTTCCACTTGAAAGAGGGAAACGCACTTTTCATAAATGAATAGAGTGTACTTTGCCCCATTAATATTTTCGTATTGCCCCATGTACAATTGATGGCCTCGTTTAAGTTCCACCATTTAGAGCGATTATGGCCATTAATGTCGTTAACTCTGAATGTTATAGCTCCTTTAGAACCCACTTTGAGGTCAATTATTTCAGCATAATTGTTACTAGCTGAAGTGATTATCTCGTTTATTTTGTTCTGATCAATAATTTGATCGTTAATAAGTTGGTCAAGTTTACTGTGTGTGATCACGCAGTGATTTATAGGTCCCCGCAGCCTACCTTTTGGTAGGTTTTGCAGTGTGTATAAATCGTTGTTATTCCATTTATCTATCGTGATTAAATATCCTTCACTTTTGCGCTGAATAGTTCCACTATTTCCAAATGTATTTAGGAATATCTCTGTAATTTCGATGATGTATTCTCACTAAGTAATATATTTACAGAATGCAACTTCAGTATAATTGATTAATTATTAGTATTACGGTGATATCTTTGCCAGATTACCTTCAAAATCGTGAAAGCATTCTATGTTGTTATTTTATCGTTCAGGTATTCAATCTGGTCGATTAACCGTTTGTAATATTTATATATCATCTACAAAGTTGATTTAAACTCTTATTTCAACAACTTTATGAGTAGCCATTATTAATTATAATTTTTGATAGTAGAGCTTTCTTATCTTTTTCATCATCAACGATATGCATTTTTCTATGACAGTTTGGGCATAGTGCGACTGCATTGTCTATTGAATCTAAGCCACCGTCATTTAAAGGTTTTATATGATGAACCTCTAAATATGGCAAACCATTATTAGTTTTAAATGGGGCGTGATTTCCACACAATTCACATACTCCACTAGATCGCGTCATCACAAAAGCACTTATTAACGCATTACGTTTATATACTGTCTTAGATACTTTCTCTTTTTGTACAGGATTGAATGAATGTAATGCTATTTCTTTTATTTTGTTAACTTCAAAATTATGTATTTTTTCAAAATTTGCATCGTTTGAGTTTTCTTTTAAAAAATCCATATCTATTACTCTATTTGACTCACCATCTACTTTCAAAGTGAAAATTAATACACTCCTCAAATTACCAGAAATGTCAGGTAACTTTTCATTGGATGGTTTTCCTATAAGCTTTACTTTACCTCTATAAATATATTTTTTTGAATCTTTCATGTGCTCGAATAGACATAAGTTCACATTATTTTCATTCGACTCTGCAAGAGTTTTGTTTTGAGCAAAATTAAGACTTTGCTCCCCCCTTGATCCCATACCTTCAAAATAGCAAACATCACCATTCCACATACTATCTCGGTTATTTATAAAAATAACTAGGGAGTTAGTAGCATGTGATCTCCTCATTCCTCCTTGGGATGAACATTTGAAAATTTCAGTAATTCTTAAATTGGTTAATTCATCACCTTTTTTTAGGTTAGAAAAATCATTAAAATAAATGGACTTAAAATATTCGATATGAAGTAGTTTAGAAGTTTTGCCAGAAAAATTTGCGGAAGAATTATTCTTGACTCTATGGATAGTTGAATCATTAGCTTTAATTAATCTAGCTAAATCTGATTGCTTTAAATAAGAGAGAATACTATGTATTTTTTCATGGTCAGTTGTTTTAGGAAGTTTAGATTCTTTTTCTTCACAATCATCGCATGATAATACTTTATCATTAATTGAGTTAGGTATTAATACAGTTTTGCACGTATCAATGCTAATTTCTTCAGCACAATAAGCACATTTTTCACCTTGTTCCGTTAACAAGCTTTTTAATTTAGATTTCTCAAGGTGGCATCTATCTTCTACTAAATCTTTTACTGCAATGTAATTACTTCCAAGCGCTAATTCTATCTTCGAAATAGTATCAAACTTTGGTTTATTTATAGTGCCATTTAGGACCCTTGTGAGTGTGTTCTTACTTACCCCAGATTCCTGGCTAAGCTTTTTTTGAGTCCAATTGTTATTTTTCAACTCACTAGAGAGCCAGTCTTTGAAGAGTTTCTCATTCATATTCTTTACTCCACAGTCTATTAGTACCATACATTATCATAATCACACTAAATCACACCAGAGCAAAAAAATGAAAAAGTACTTTACTTTTGGCAAGGGAATGCTAGATTTCATTTGCTGTAACACCAAATCACATATTATTGAAATATTATAAGGAAATTGTATGAGTAGTGAATTAATAAAAGCTCTGGCCCTTTTTACAGGCGTACCATTTAGTAGAATTAATAATATTTTTCTTTTAGTTGAGCTACAAAATCCCATGGCATTAAGTGAGATTGACTCATTGAATGAGTTGTCAAAATTCATAATGGAATTCAACGAATGTCATATGCTTGAGTTGGATTCACTTAGAGCAACAAAGCTATAGCATCTATTGCTCCGTATCACCTTGAGACAGCTACTTTACTTTGGTTGATAGTGATAGTGATGGTGAGTAGTTGTTTCGCATGGCCTAAATTAGCCTGTAGTGAAACCTCTGATTTGTTTTATATTGGACTCTCAGTTCGGAAATTATCTAATTGTATTTTAAACACTGTGTTTCTTATATTCAGAATCAAAGTTTGATAATTTTCTTGTTGGCACTTAACTAATTTAAGAACAAAAAATGAAAGATGAATTAGATAACGAAATAAAGTCGCGGCTAATGGTTCTTTTTAATGATGAAGCATTATGTGAAGAGTGGCTAAAGAGCTGTAAAATACCACTGGGTGGCTTAAGTCCCTTAAAGGTTCTTAAAATCGCTGGTGGAAAAGAAAAAATTCTAGATATGCTCGATAGGATCGAAACTGGGGACTTTTCATAGCTTCGTTTGCTATATACTATATAGCGGTGTAGAAAAAACATACGAAGTTACTAAAATTAAGCTAACGTTTATTAGCCTAACAAACGTTAGCTTAACCATATTCAATGAATCCATGTTGTTTTTCAGCAAACTTCAAAAGTGCGAGCAACATTCGAAATCGGCAATTCATTAATGCTTGCTCTGATTGATAACAACGCTTAGTCACATGTTCAATGCTATCGAGAAATTCCTTCTTATCATCATAATCACTGTAATATGAGAAAGCGTATTCTTTCCATGTGATCGCTTTTATCTTATCCAGATTTTTATTAATGACAGATAATAACTCTTGGCATTCATTGTTAGTAATCACACCTTCAGAGTCCAAAAAATGATGTTCAAAGCCTTCTATATTTATCTCATTGCTTAAGAAATCTAGATAATTTTTCAAGTTAGAGTAAGAGCGAAATGACAATGAAAGAGATTCGTTGCTCTCGTTTATGGAATAGATTCTATCGACTTCTACACTTAGCTTTTCAGCGTCGAGTTTGCTAGAACAGCAATATTCTGAATTGAGATTATTACTTTGAAATGTAAAAGCTGAAATCGAAATACCCATAATAAGTTCCATAAAAATGAAAGTATAACAGCCTAGTTTTCATTGAGGGAAAATAGATAAAAATAAATTATCGATTTTATAGCGTAATGTAGTTATATACACATTTCGGGCGTAATACAGATTTCAAAAGAGAGTTACGCCGTTTTTGTGTATACACATTTCGGGCGCAATACAGATTTCAAAAGAGAGTTACGCCGTTTTTGTATATATACATTTCGAGCATAATACTGATTTCAAAAGAAAGTTATACAGTAATCTTACAATTTCCATAAATGAATATTTAGCTAAAATCCAACCTGAATTATTAAGCCACTACAGTTAATCTTGAGTAATAGGCTGCTTTGGTATTATGCGTTGATGCTTCTTTAACTGTCTTATCTTTTCTGACAGAACTGCTTCTAACTTTTTCGACTCAGCTACTTCTACTACAGCGCTTTCAAGCTTGGCTTGTAATTTGGCTTCTGCTTGAATTATTCCCTCATATTTGGTTGATAAAATAGTAAGCTGTTGGCTAACATGGTCTAAATCAACTACTAACCTAGACTCTGTTTCACGTTGTTTTTCTATCTTAGATTGGCAATTATTCAATTGAATTTCCAATACTGTATTTTGCTTAGTAAGTGTTGATGCCTGTTCATTTAATCGATCGGTATTTATCCTGCAACTATCAAGGTCACTAAGTAGATATTTATTCTCACTCAACACTGATTTCATAGTTTCAAGTTGTTTAATGCTGTGTAGCTCTGCTGTAGATAGCTGTTCTTCTAATGCGATATTATCCTGTTCTAATTGTTCATTTAATTCGACTTGAACCTTCACGCGATCTTCCGTTATGAGAAGGTTCTCCTCGGCTGCAACAAGTTTTTTGATGGCTTCCTCGGCAATTGTTTTTGACTCAAGAAGTCGAGCGCGTGTTAGGTGCTCGTAATGAGTATCAGTTGATGCATTGAGTTCAGTGACGAGAGCAAAAAGTAATGATGATAATTGACCTTCAATTAGTTTAAGTGACTCCTGAACCTCGATGGGGAGTGGCAATACTTTTGGATCCTCCTGCACTGTTGGTTGTATTTCAATACTAGACTTGTCTGGTAGATTTATATGCCCTTGTTCAATCAATTGTTTTAGATCTTTATATAACGTATCACACCGTCCATGCCCTATTATTTCCCTGAGTTGCCATCCTGAAATTTCTGTTCCTTTTTCAATTAACTGATTCGCTGCGTTGATAATATCATTTTGAGTATAGGATTTTGGTCTAGCCATTTTTTCACCATGATTGTTTTTATAGTTATTGGAGTTTGTTTGTTAGTAATGTTTGTTAGTAACAAACATTACTAACAAACAAATAGGAGGCTTAATGCGTCATAGATAGCTATCGCTCTTTACTATCGAGTCGTGGGCGTTCTTCTTTGTTAGAAGGTGATAATTTATTTATTAATTCTTGAGCCTTGACTTTCAAAGGGGCGGGTAATTCCCAGAGAGTATTCATTGCCTCGTCAAGAAAGCGTATTGCTTTATGCTGATAACCAAGATCTTTTGTATGTAACGCCATAAAAAAATGGGTACAGAACATCGTTAGTTTATTCATTAACTCATCATTAAATGTACGTAACGTTATTAGAAGCGTTTGTTTCTCAGCACGTAATTCCTGTACTTGCTCTAATAAAATGGAGTTTTTCTGCTGAGTTTCACTTTGCTCTTCTTTTAGCATCAGCAATTCTCCAACCATGATATTGAGCTGAGTGTTTTTTTCATCAAGTCGACTCTCTGTATTAGTTACTTGATAATTTAGTTCTAATAATTGTTCTTTTTTCTTTTTAATCATTAGATTATGGAAATTGAACTCCCTCTCTGATTTCGGTAGTTTGGCTTCCTGATTCATTTTTTGACGCTGTTTAGATCTACGTTCTGATTCTGGAGCAAGTTCTGCGATTAAACCTTTCTGTTTAAAAAGGTGTTGGTTAGCGTACTCAAACACCATTTTCTGAAACATCTCTCCAAAGAATTTGCGTTGCTCTACAGACAGGTCTGCGTCAACAGGAAGAGCCTTATCTTTCAACCCAACTTTTTCTATGTATTGATTAACTACGATCTTCTGGCTTCTCAATAGGTCAGATTCACCAGTAATCTTATTCTTAGCTGATAAGAAGTAATGGGTATGCGCTCCAGTGTTCTCCTGGGCATGACGCTCGTCATCATGTCCGATCACCATTTTGATCGGATAGTCAGGAAAGTGATGAGTTAAAAACGTAACGGTAAAGTCCACATACTCATGCAATGGTATAAGATCATTGCCCACTTTCCATTGGTGAGGGATCTTAAAGATGCCTTCTTGGATAAATGTGCAATTAAGGTTGGGGCGACTTTGCATTTGGTTATGCGCATCAAGATAAGTCTCCAGCATTTTGATACGCTGATTTTTCCGCGACATTTCCATCGTTTTGAATAGGTCGATTTTGCTATAGGAGATATGCCCTAATGAGTCGAGGACCTCTTCTAGAAACTTCGCTGCTGTACCGTTACCATTTTTATATTCAGCCGTGATCGCCGTTTTTATTTTCTTACGGTACTGGCGCTGACGGGTTTGTAACTTTGTATGATCTCGGATTAATGGAGCGGGTGCAGTCGTAAAAAGTAGCCTCTTTTTATGTTCATCGCTAAGTGAGTTTAATTGTAAAGTTTCACCATTTAGCCATACTAAGTTTGAGTCTGATAAATCTTCATTCCACTCAAACTGCTTGGCCACATTTGCCTCTGTTACTATGCGTAGAGAATGCATCAGTGATCGCTCACAACGAGAACGGTCTTTCTGATTTGATGTGAAATTGTATCGGCGATGAAAGAAGCGGATCGATTTCATGCTAGCTCCCGTGAGGAGCTAGTAGGGAGTTAAGAGGCACTCCTCTTGCCCGCAGCTTGCGTGCATCTTTTGCGAAGCAAAAGTGTGACGCAAGCGCAGCGGGTTGCGTTGTCGTCACATTTACCAAATGCGCGCCTCTTGAATTGTTCTCAAGCGAAAAGACACCCATTACGCATCCTCCAACATCGCTTGGATTAACTGCATTAAATGCGGCTTTTTTGTAAGTTGACTTACTAGCAATGCAGAAGATGAGTCAGGTGCAGCAGGGAAGGATACAGTGCGCTTGACCACAGGCATTCCAAATGCATCTTGTAGATGCAGAGAAGCAAGCAATGCACAATCTGGAGCATCTTCACGCAGCCATTTGCCATAATGGATATCGACCATGTTTGTGCCAGTATGTCCCATCTGGTTTGATATCCACTCTTTGCTAATGCCTGCTGTTAAACACTGTGAAGCGAACGTGTGACGAAGCTGACCAGAACCTCTGTGTGCGATAGCAGCAGTTTCTAAAAAGGGATTAAAAAAAGTTTTACCAAATTGCTTGGCATTGAGAAAGGGCT
Source organism: Aliivibrio sp. S2TY2 (assembly GCF_028765525.1). Lineage (NCBI taxonomy): Bacteria > Pseudomonadati > Pseudomonadota > Gammaproteobacteria > Vibrionales > Vibrionaceae > Aliivibrio > Aliivibrio sp. S2TY2. Next base: position 34,036 of record NZ_JARACS010000013.1, read on the forward strand.
GACGTGTTTTACTGTTGATAAAAATAAACGCGATAGATTCTTTCTGATACGTTTTATTGTCTCGCTGTAAAACATCAATAGTTTTTCGACGACGTTTACTTGTAAGTAACAACTGCTTTTTCAGAATATCGACAGCGAGTGGATTAAGCTCAACAGCACGTACAGAGCCTGATGTTTTTGGTACTTTATAACTGTTCAATACACGAGCACGTCGTACATAAATAACACTGCGTTGCCAATCTACATCATCCCAAGAAGTAGCAATCAACTCGCCAATTCGTAAACCCGTAAGTAAGTTGAATAAGGTGGCATTCTTACCCTGTTCACATACGTTACTGCACTCATACATGAGTGCTATTTCTGCCTTAGTGAATGGATTTGGTTCATTGTGTGAATTCTTTAGGTTTTCGATGCCAGTCATTGGATTACGAACAATGACTCCATCAAGCATCGCTCGAACAAAAATGGCGCGAAGAATCGTTAAATGACCATTGATAGTTTTATTTGAAAAACGTTTGTGCCATTTCATAATGAGTTGACGAAGGTCGCTATGTAGCACTGAATCGATCATTCGTTTACCGAGAGATTTTCTTATATTGTTTGTTTTGCTTGCTTCTGATCTTAGCGTTGATGGAGATACGCTAAAACGCCTTTCTGCGAGGTAAGAATCTAGATAGTCGTTGATTGTTTTTATTTTCATAATTTACTCATTTAGCAGCCCAAATGCTGCGTCTTGAATGGAAATTACGATGAAGAAAACGTTACGTCAAATCCCTAAGTTGATGAAATTAAAATATAAATAATGACTCGTGATCATGGGTTATGTATAACAAGAACAAAAAGAGATGAAATTTCCCCTAATTTATCAATCGAGTTCAATTTAGAGTTTTTGACTCATTGGTGGGTAATCTGAACGGAAAAAAGAATTTTTAAGAGTTTTACGTTTTGTGATCTTGGTCACGCTTGCGTGCAGTGAAAACTGCCGTTAAATCAGAAAAATGATGCAAAGCCAAAACTTTACAGATAGTGTGCGGAATTAGTTAAGTGGGTGGTTATGCTAACTATATGACGTATTAACGATGACTTGGAATGAAACAGAGCGAAGCAATCAAAAGATTACATGAGTGGGATATAAAGGGACGGTATGTCTAGCATTTCGAATAGGCTGAACTTGTTTAAATCTAGTTTACTAACGACTATTAACTGGGTGGCGACTCCAGTGGTTTAAAGTCTGTAAGATTAATTTTAACGGAGTCTTTGCTGATGGATACTTGTGAAAACACTTTATTTTATTCAAGTATCTGATTAAAAACATTATAGTATCCTCCTTAGTAACCATTCTTTTTGTGAGGACAGTGATGCCCGCTGATTTAGTAAAAGAGCAAATACAGAAATTCTTAGCCACAGATAAGCCAGAAGTTCTTGCCATTAAAGGTGGTTGGGGGGTTGGTAAGACTTTCAGTTGGGAGCAGTATGTGAAAGAGTTTAAAGGATATTGTGCTTTGAAGCACTACTCCTATGTATCTTTGTTTGGTGCCAAATCTCTTGATGATATCAAAAAGGCTACGTTTCTGAATACTATTGATACTCATAACATCGGTCAGCCATTAAATATTAAGTCTCGTTCTAAATCTTGGACTGAGTCACTGCAAGGTATCAAAATTAAAGGCGTTAGTGTTGGAGATATGCTTGGCGCTGTTTCACAATTGGCTATGGATAAGACGATTATTTGTTTTGATGACCTAGAGCGGCATAGTAAAGGTATAACTATCAAAGACTTCATGGGGCTTGTTTCGTACTACAAAGAGCAGAAAAGCTGCAAGGTTGTTTTGTTGCTAAACGAAGAGGTGGGAGATGAAACTTTTAATGATTATCAAAAATACAAAGAGAAAGTAGTTGATAAGCAACTTCATTTTGAGCCAACAGCAGAAGAAAGCTTTGACACTATGTACAGTAAAGACGATGACATCAAGGATTACGTTCGTCATTGCTGTGTCTCACTGAATATTAAAAACAAACGAATCATCACTAAGATAGAAGGACATATCCAAGACTCTTTAGGACAACTTGTTAATGCAGGTTTTTACCTAAGCATACAACAACAGATTATTCGTTCAGTTGTACTATTAAGTTTTAGCTATTACGGTTCTGGGTCAGAACATAAATATATCCCTAGCTTTAAATACTTGACCTATAACAAAAGTGCTTTTGCTCATGATTATGATGAAGAACTAAAAAAAGAAGCCGATGAGAACAATTGGGACACCTTTTTAACACAATACGGCTCAGGGTGGCTTGATGAGTTAGATTTGGCACTAGCTTCAGGCATTAAACAAGGTTTCTTTGATCGAGAAAAGTTATCAACTTTGTGCTCTTCTAAGCAGAGTGCGATTAACATACAAAACAAGAGTAAAAAGCTAGATGAAGCTTGGGATGTTTTTCATGGTTCATTTGAAGCGGATGAAGTTGATGTTATCAGAGCTATGGAGGCTGGTCTCAAAGATGTTGTAGGGAGTGCTTCGCCTTCTCAGTTTAGTTCAGGTTTGTCTGTGCTACGTGAAATTGGGGGAAATGGCGTAACTAAGGCTGATGAGTTAATTGCATTGTTTATTGATACAAGAAAGAAAGACTACGAGGTTTTTGATCTTGATAGCTTTGAGGCTAACCCATTTGGCGTTCGTGATAAAGAGTTTGCTCGAAGTTTAAGAGAAGCGCATAGAATTCATGCGCCAGTCATTACCATTGAAAGTATCTTGGAAAAAAGAAAAGGAACTAACTCATACAATGTAGGAGAACCCGAGATACTAGATCGAATGAGCAAAGACGAGATTAAAGCGATGTTTTTGAGCTTTAAGGGAAAAGAACTGTATGAAAATATCAAGGTATTCATTTTATTGTCAGGGAGTAACGCCTCACTGAAGGAGAAAGTTGATACTGCTTTAGATGAAATTGCAGCAATGAGTCCTCTAAATAAGTCTCGAATGGGTAAATTTCGACGTTAATCTAATATCTAAATAGCCATAATTGCTAGGAAAGGGGGTTATGCTTATATAGTAACTTAAAGGGTGTATATTATGTATTAAGGCAGAGAAATCTGCCTTTTTATTGCACAACTTAAATTGTAGGTTTATAGTGAATAATATATACCATATATAAGTAAAGCATAATTTGCCATCAGTAAAAGTTAGAGTTGCAATTGTAGAGGACAATACGGACATCAAAAGCCAACGGCCTATCTTGCTAACTGAACAGGGAGAGTAAAGTACGGTCACAGACTACTTACTCAAGCTAGAAGCCGACGGTGTGAGTAATTCCGTCATGAATGGATTTCTTCAAGTTGTGTCCTTGTTGCTGGATTATATGGAAGCAAATAGAGGGTTATTTGACGATCTGAAGTTGATCTTCCAGACCTTTTCTAAGCGGTTGTACACTGGAATGATTGGTGAAGATGGACTTGACCCATCAGGGGTGTATTGGGTGCCAAGTTCAACAAGTAACGTGAATAAGCATATTCACCGACTTACGGCAATTACAAGAGCAGAAAGCGAAATTCATATCGTTGGAAGTAGTGATGGCATGAGGCAAATCACCGAAGAGCCTAGCCACTCTGATATGCGGAATAGCTAGCTTAAAGAACTGTTGAGTTAACAGTTTCCAACTCGTTTCGCTGAAAAACATTCCTCAACAAACGGCCTGACGGCGGTTTGTTGAGGAATAGTGCGAAGATTGCTAGTCTCCTTACGACAAAAACGCTTGGTGCTTATACAGCCTGTTTCCCTTAGTAATTACACTAATACATCTGAAATGTATTACATAAACTTACTGATGATTGTCCCTACATATTGTAAGTATTCATTACTTACATACTCCAAATGCGTACCTGTATAGCAAGTTTTCCATTCATCCGATAATGCGGATTTACACGCATAACCTGATATGGCACGATCATTGAAGTTAACTAGCATATTATCAATGATCTCTTGTGTGTAAGTAGTGGTAGCTACTGTTTCAATCAAAGATGGATGGTTAACGTATGGTCGAACATAACCAGACTCAAACTCATTAACTTGTACATCACTAACAGTAAGGCTTGTTACCACCTCACCTAGCTCATAGTCACCGCTTAATGAACCATTTGATAACCCGCCAACACGTAGAGACTGCTTATCAATGTTGAACTCAAAGAAACGCATTCCAGAACCTTGAATAAACTTGATTACTGGCGAACCATCAACAATAGTAGGTTCAATGTGGTCATGGTTAAATAGTGCCTCTACCTTTTGAAGTGGTTCATTTACCAGTTCAGCGAATTCAATAGGTGATACTACATCATTAACTATAACCTTAGCAGGGATAGCGTCAGTTAGTTTACCGTCGGAAACCACGATATTAAACTCATACTCTCCAGCATCGGTATAAGTTGGGTTAAGTAACACAATCCCTGAATCAACATTAAAACTGATCCAAGGCAGGTCACTATCAACCGATAGAGTTATTTCATCACCATCCAAATCACCAACAGTGATATACAGTAATTGTGATGTATTTTCATTTATTACTACATCTACTTTATCAGGGTATTGTATGTAAGGTGGATTGTTTACAACGGGCACTTCATTCACGTTGACCGTAATATCCATCGAGTTAGATAACGAACCATCTGATGCGGTAACAGTGATAACATGCAAACCAACATCACTATCATTAGGGTAAAAGTTAAGTTGTCCATTAGGCATTAGATACATAAACAATGGTAATTCGTCGCTTGAGTACGTCAGGTGATCATCTTCTTTATCTTTAGCTGTAATCATCATATGAGTACGATCACCAGCAGTAAGGACAATAGGAGAAACAGAGTCAAATACAGGTGCAGTATTAACAGGTGGAGTAATTTCACCATCGCCTTGATATAGGTCATGCGCTCTTTGTTGTACGATTTCCATCGCAGCTCGATAAGAGTCACTATTTAAGTTGATAGTCTGAACATCAAATTGGGTCGAACCATCTTTACCGTTAATAACAGTTTGCACTTCAAGTAAAATAGTTTCTTCTTTTAATATTTCATGAAGTGTTATCTCTTGTTCAAACTCGTACACACTAAACGGCATGTAAGCGACAATGTGCTCTGGGCTGATAGTGTAACGGGCATTATCAATGATATGATTAAATACATTGCTTGGGGTAATAACTCTTACACTCAAATCAACCGAACCAATGAACTCAGGTTTCATAATACCCAAGCGAGATGTCGCAATCGCGCCATCATTAACGAATTCATTACCAATGGTAGCCATATAAAATAAACCATCGTAACTAGATAACTCTACTTCTGGTAGGATCGTCTTTGTACTAGCATTCGCTATACATTTAAATTTAGATACATCGTTACACACCGTTGATATCAATACTGGATCTGCATCGAACGCAGCCGTGATTACGCTTAGAGTTTCTTCACTTGGTATTTCTGGATTAACAGGTGGGTTAGTCGGTTTATGCTCAGATGATGAGCCACCACCGCAGCCAACGAGAATTGATGAAATTGCAAATGCTAGGGACTTCTTAAGCATTGCGGTTGCTCCTATATTGTTTTTGTTTGATAATGGAGCGATAAACACTCATTTAATTTAATATCCAAAACTACTGATTGTGGATCAATACCCTAATCCATCCCAATCTTCACTTTTAGCCGAAAAACTTAAATAATTTTGAGAAATTATCTGCCCCAGAATACTTTGAGTTTCGCTCTACCCATGCTTTCAGTAGGGGGGGGGGCCTCACTGCGTGAAACCATCACCCTATTAAGAAATCAGGGGCAAAAAAAGCGTACACACTATTATACAGTATACATTACCTATCCAAAACAAGTATTGTCAGTATAGGGTTGCCACTCACGCGCGAATAGACATGGCTTTTACTGTATACACCGCCCCCCCTTTTTATACTCTAGCATCAGAGAGAAGTAGGAAAGCTCTCATCGATTAGCCTTTGCTCGGTGTGACACTGGTTTACAATGATATTATAAAAAAACAGGTCAAAAAATGATCTAGTTTCGAAAGTGAAGTTTGGTTGAAACTCACTTTGGGACACTTCCGAGTTATGAAATACCAACTTCTGATTGTACGGTGCTAGATGCATAACAAAAGGGGCGTTTTGACCAATCTCCTTATTTACCTTCAGGCTTGTAGCTAAAAAGCTGAATACAGCGCGCAGATTTTCGCTTAGCGACAGAGTCAAGAAAACCGTGTATTAGTTTTTAAAGTCGATAAGGTTACTTGTAGTGCGTGGTAATTTCCTCATCTTAGTCAGGCATAACCATTGGCGTATATCTAAGTTTAGATGAACATGAGGTCACGGCTGGGTATCTTCAGAATTAGCAAGTGAAAAACTACCATCGTCGTTTTGAGTCCAAACAACGATGTCGCCAGCACTCCAACCTAGTTCCTCTAAATATTGTTCTGAAATTTCAAAGTAATGCTCGCCTTCATCAGTGACCTTAATTGGGACTATCATCAGTTTGACCTCATTGGTAAACAATAAATCGATAATCAGCAATATAGTTCTATTATGAAAATGTAGTCAAACAAAGTCTTTTTGCTAGCAGTATTCTTATCTTACAGCTTATGAAACCGCACATTTTCTATCGTCGATGCCAACATCTCAATTGGATATTTCTTCCCGTAGCGTCCAAATGTCATGCTTTGATGTGTATGACCAACAATTTGCGCTACCAATGATTCTTCAATCCCTTTCTGTTTCAACTCATCAATGAATGTATGTCTAAAACCATAAGCGGTTGGGCGAGCTTTGGCTGGCATTCCTATTTCTGTCTGTAAACGCCCGAACTGCTGACAATAGCGTTTTGACCAGTCTTCCCACTTACCATCAGGTTTATAGCTAAACAGCTGAATGCATCGTGTTGATTTACGATTAGTCATGTAGTCTAGAAAACCTTGATTAATAAGAGCGCTATGAATCGGTACATAACGGATACTGCTTGTGGTTTTAACACGCTGATTATCGCCATCTTCCGATACCACAAAGCATTGGATGCCATCTTTATAGCGAATGTCTGCTACTCGTAGCTGGCAGGCTTCCGCAGGTCGTAGACCATGGTAAAGCATAATCTTCGTAATCCATTTAAATTCATCAGGTTTCGCCTTATATGCAGCTGAGCTAAAGAGTTTCATCAAATCCTTATTCGACCAACGCTCACGCTCTTCATCCTGACTTTTCTTCTTCACTTGCTCTTGAACTGTAATGCCTTGAAATGGGTTTTCCGAGATGTAATTCATTTGCTTACACCATTTGAAGAACTGACGGCAGGATGCTAGGTAATCTTTATTGGTTTTGTAGCTTCGTCCTTCTTTATACAAACGATCACGAAAACGTACAGCATCGGCACTTGTTATTTTAGATACACAATCAATTGCCAAAGGATTCAGGAAATGAGCAGTACGTTGATTTAATTGCTCGATTGTAAGTGGACGCACCTTGGCATGTTGCTTAGAAACGATAAATTCTTCTAACGCATTTTCAGGAGTGATGACGATCTTTGGTTTTATAGTTGGTGGTTCAACAGTGTTCACTGCTGTCAGTGAAGATAGCGAACTTGCAGTTCGCACTTGTCGAACCATGTCACGCAATGGGAATCCCTCTCGTACATGGTTGACGAGTTCATCCACCTTTAAGCGAAAAGACGCAGCATCATTTTCCTGGAAAGCTTCGTCTATGAGCTTTTTTAGTGGGGGAACAAGGATAAAATTACGCTCCACAGCTTCATCACGTCGCTTAGTAAGTAGAGAAATTTTCAGGTCAAACGGAAAGCCATTATCTCTTAAAGATTTAGGCAAGCAGATGCGGGTATAGTAGGTCGAGTTTGGGGCGCGAAAAAGGTACATTGTCTCAGTCAATCCTATGTGATGACTTAATGCAGCCCCAAAAACAAGAAAAGCCCTTGAATAATCAAGGGCTTAATGTTTGGTGGAGGGATAGGGATTTGAATGCTACACCTATCAATCAAAAGTGCTGTAATTACAATGGGTTATCTGTTTTTATCAAAAATCAATTTAACCGTATGTCTGGTACATATTAATAGCGATAAAACAGTTAACCGTCAAGGAAATCCGATTATTTATCTGATGTTTGTGTTTTTATGGGTCAATTAAGGAAAATTCAGATTGTTTGTATTATATGTTTGGGAAACCATCGGTCAATGTTAGGTAAGTTTGTTTGTTAGTAATGTTTGTTCGGAACAAACATTACTAACAAACAAATGTTCTAATCTATGTCCCGAAACCTGCCATTTCACATATTGGTTATATCGTGCCTTAAATTTAGAGTAGAGGTATACTAATCAGATTCGTATAATTAAATTTTATGTTTAAGAGGATAAAATGGAAGATTTAAGTCTTGTTGAAAAGAATTTTTGGGTAATAAAAAAGTGGCTTGAAGCTCTGTTATCAGTGGTTGCTAATTCAAAACTGTTAACTTTCATTACCGTAACGGTTATAACAGTATCTCTTGCATTTTCATCACAGTTTGTATCTTTATATCTTGTAAATAAAGTAGTTAATAGTAACTCAGAGAATTATGCAAATGTGAGTGAACAACAAGAAAAAATACATAATCAGTATGTTTTGGATTTGATTGATGCATGTATGGCTTCACACGAACTTGATCCTACGAATACTGAGAAATATTGCTTAAAAGCAAAAGAAAATTACTTCTATACAGCTCAGTTGGATAGCAATTTAAAAGATAGTTATGAACAAGTTGTGTCTGACGAACTGTTTTTGGTTATGAAAGCCGATATTAGTTATTTAATTAATAAGCAGTCTGTGGGAGATCTTCAAAGAAGATATCCAAGAGAGGATTTTCCTGAAATTTCATTTGTATTTTCAACTTGATTCTCTATCTTTGCGTGCGTGATATCTACTCTCATAGGGTATTCGTTATATCGATTTATTAAAAGTCGTAGTTGTACAAGTGTAGAATAAACATACAAATTCTTCAGCACGATTTACTACATTCGGTATATCAGGTTGTCGAGTGTTTCTCGTTTTAAGGCGTCAAAATTAAGTATAATTGCTTGGTAAGTACTAACTGAAAAGTTATCAATACTTAAGTGATTGATATTATATGAAATGATAGGGCTTAAATTCCCGATAACTTCTTTTTAGGTACTTAGTACGTGTTATGCAGGAGTTAAAAATTGCAAAGGACAATATGAAATACAATTTTGAAAAAGATGTCCTTGATTGGAGTGTAAATACAATTACTCGTTTAGGGCATAGAGCTAAAGCAGAGAATGACCCTCTTCCATCTTTAGCTCAAGTGTTTACTATTACGAGACATTTGATTACTCCTACATCAAGAAACGTCAAAGTAGCGAAAGGTTTTGTTTGCCCAAAAGATTATATTGAAGGGTATAACCAAATTATCTCTGAGATTAAGAAAGGTAAAGATTTGTCTCCCCGTGGAAGTAGGCAACAAAATAATGTCGATGTACATGTGGATGGAATGCTTATTGACTGGGGAGTTCATCATTTACACTTAGGGACACAATTTATTGAAAAAGGTAAAAATAAAGGGTTGATAAAAGGAAATAAAGAAATTCTCTTTGTATTTTTTACTTATGATTGCGCATATATAATTGGCGTTTATGACCATCGTTCATGGGTTCGTGAAGATGTGTTATTAACGGTAAAAAATAATTGGCCTAATTTAATTGAGCCGTATCGTATAAATAGAGCTATTGACCTTTCTAGAGATGTGACTGAATCAGATAGACAGTTATTACGTAGCAACAATATTAACTCACCAGTTAAAATAAATGGGTCTATATATTTCGGACCTGGAGGTGGTATTAGCAGTGGAGGCTTAGGGATAAATGAAATTGAAAGTGCAAATATAGTTTTACGGGCTATTAATGATTTAAATAAATGGTTTAATGAGAATACACCTGAGCTTAAAAACCAATTATCGAAATATTATCATGATATTGGAAATGTTACGTTTATCTTTGAGGTTAGTAAATATATATTATCACGGACGTTTACGGTAAAAAGTAAAGATGGGATTCTCCGAGTCCACATCCCATCTACAGATAAACCAGCGTCGTTAATCCATGGCTCTATAGCAAATGTAATTGAACCAGATGAAAACAAATATGCATTTGATTCTTCAATTTTGGATCAATTGGTTTTGGAGGTTTGTCACCAATCATAAGGCGTAGTATCGCACTCCAAATATTACCTTCAGTATCACTTTTTAAAGCAGCCAAAAATGTGGATGAATGGTTACTACCATTATTTGAGTGTATCAGCCACAAATCTTGGTCAGGAATAGTTGAGGGAATTGATTGAGCTTGCAAATCTATAATGAAAAATGCCAAAAAGTAACAAAAATAAAATCCAGATAAAACATTATGTTGGAAGGGGTTCGTGCAAATATTAATGCTTAATGCTTAATGCTTAATGCTTAATGCTTAATGCTCAGTCTATGATTGTTACTTAACTGACAGATTGAATGAAGCTAGTTTAAGTATTACGAAATTAATTTTAGGTTTTTCTTAAATAAGCTTAAATCTATTTTTGATTTAATATTAGCTCTATGGTATTCGACTGTTTTAATAGCTAGATTTAATTCTATTGCAATCTCTTTAGAAGAGAACCCAAAGGCAAGCCAATCAGCTATTACACATTCTCTTTTTGTCAGTTTGTGCCTCTCTTGATAAAACTCAATTAAGGACCCACTGCGAGTTAATGCAGTATTGATGGTTTCTAGTAAAATATGGTTATCAATTGGTTTTTCTAAAAAATCGATAGCCCCTTTTTTTATAGCTTCGACCACAATATGGACTTGGCTATGACCCGTTAAAAAAATAATTGGCCAATGAGGCATTATTTCATCTAGTTTATTTTGCAGTTCTAATCCACTCATTTCTGGCATGCGTAGATCGAGTATAATACATGCAGGTTCATAAGTTACTTTAATGCTTTCTAAAAATGCCGTTGCAGAGGAAAATCCTTTGCAATTTAGGTTATTAATAAGAAATAATCGTGTCATTGCTTTTAATAATAGTGGGTCGTCATCAATAAAATATACGGTCATGATAATGTGTTAACTGTAGGTAAATATAGTTGGAATGTTGCACCTGTTTTATGGTGTGTTTTTTCTTTGTGTATTAAATTTATTTTTCCACCAAAGCCTTCTAACATTGTTCGACAAACCGATAAGCCTAATCCAAAGCCATCTTTTTTTGTGGTAAATAAGCTATCAAAAATACGGTCAGCGACAACATTGTCAATATCTTTACCATCATTAGTTATATTTATCTCTACATATCCATGACTTGTTCGTGCTGAAATTTCAACATAAGTAGCATCTGCTTGAATAGCGTTTTTAATTAAATTAATGAAGACTTGCATCATGCAAAGGCGGTCGGCTTTTATGGTCACGTTAAAGAGACTATCGATACCTTTGAATTGAACTTGATTATTCGTATATGCTTCACTCAATAAACGTAGAGCGTCATTAACGCAACTTGATAATATTATTTCCTCAATATAAAGAGCTTCCTTTGCAAGTGTACCTTTGTAAATTCGATGGTGAATTTGCACCGCTTTACTTAAAGCAAATTCGACATCTTGATTAAGTTCTAGTAGTAAGCTTCGACTAACATCCTTTCCTTTTTTTAGCAGGTCGATAGATAGCTGACTAGTGGTTAATGCGGCTTGTAGAGGTGAGGCAACTTCGTGTGCAATGGTTGAGCCTAGTTCACTTAATGATGACTTTTGCGCCAAGTTTGCCAACATCATTTCACTATTACGTAAACGCTCATTTGATATTTTTTGATTATCGTAATAAGTCCCGAGTAACAGAGCAATAAATGCAATAACTGCAAATAACGTTTGTATCTCAGTTACTGTATATATTGTTGTTTCAGTGTAGATGAAAATAAATGCAACGAATAAGTTAACAATAAATGCGGTAGTTATCCCTGATTTTAGACCATACTTGGCTGAGATTAATGTGACAGGAAGAAGAAGCAAATAGTGATACGTAGCAAGCTCAGGCTTTAAAGTTACTAAGATAAAAAGCCCTGCACTAAGTGAAATAGCAAGAAAACAATGCACTAGTATTAAAGAGTGCACGCTACGTTTTAGGAGTAGAAATTGCGTCCTTACATTCCGATTATAAGCAGTATACTCTAGCCAAAAAGCGAGGAGAGTAAACATTAATAACCCCGTGAAATCACCGATAAAAAAGGATATAAAGAGTTTATGAATATTTTGCCAGTTGATAAATCCATAATGATAAAAGAGAGCAGATGCAAGCATACTAGAAATTAATGTTGAGACTAGACACGTGATGATAAAAGGCCAAAGTGTTTTTACGTGAATAATACAGAATATTTTAGAACCTAATAACCATTTTAATACGATACCAGACAAGCCATAAGTTAAGGTTTGACGTAAAATATGTAACCAATTGAACGATGTTAACTCCCAAGGAGGAACATCAAAAAAACTAGCTAAAGTGGCACAAATATAAATAAGCGGCAATACCTTCAAACCTTGAACAAAACTAATGGCTAATATAAAGGCAGGAGCAGGAAAAAAGGTACTTAACGCAGAGGCATGTGGATCTACTAAAAATAGTAGAGAAAATTGATATAGCAAGATAAATGTAATGATATAGCGTAAGCCATAAAGAAAAGAAGTGCTATTCACTAGGATCTACTTATTTATTTTAATAAATACTGCCCGTAGGCTGATAATGCGGCGCAAACTATAACCATTTATAGTTATCGTTACAATTATTTTTTCTGAAATACCATTACGATAATGCAATTGTTTAAGATGCAATCAAGTTATTCGCAAATAGTGCTTTTCGGTTTGAATTATAATCAAACCTAGTAATTTTTACTGATCCGCACTCTGTCTATTTCGAGTACATTCCCCTTTTCATTTAGATAATTAAAACGCGAGAATCTGTATGACACGCTCGAAATTAACAGTATGCATGATTTTAGTAGCCGCTTTGTTAACTGGCTGTAATGAATCAAATAAATCTAATAATTCAAATTCTGACACTCATTTTCTTAAAGCTATCGATGGCTATTTAGTTGATGCTGAAGTTTACATTGATCGTAATGGGAACGGCATACCAGAGGATGATGAGAAATTAAAGCAATTAACAAATGAGTCTGGTGTTATTGGCATACCAGTTAAAGATAGAGATTTTGATATTATTGTTGAAGCAATTGTAGGTAAAACACGTGATAGTGACAAAGGCGGTACGATAGATCAAAGCTTTAGGCTTGTAGCTAATGGTAGTGGATCAGTAATTACGCCATTTACTACTATTGCAAAGGCACAAAACAAAACACTTCAAGAATTAGCCACAGAGCTCGGTTATGATGTTGAAGTATTAAGTCAAGATTACATCGCACTAAAGGCCTCTAACCCAGAAGCTAAAAAAGTGCATCTTTTTGCTCGTAGTGTGGTAGGTGAATTAAATAAAGATTTGGGAAGCGATATTTTTGATAAACAAATTAAAACGATTAAGGACGAGATTGATACCTTGGTAAATAAAGATGAAGATCTTGATAGTTTAAATATTTACTTATCTGATACAGGTCTAGCGTCAACAGTGCCAATGCAACCAACACTGAATGAATTTTTAGATAATACTAAATATACATCGATGAGTTTTAATGATTTTTGGAGAACGCGAGATGGTGAGCTAGCAAATTGGCAGTTTGATATCAAGAAAAATACGGTTTCTATTGAGGGTAACTTATTTGAATTAATGTTTGATAAATTTAATCCGAATTCTTTTTTTATGACATTTCCAGATAATGGAGAGGGCTGTGAGGTTGCTTATACCGCAGGAATTTGTCGTTCTGAAATGCAAGATGACTTTATTTTTATAGATAATAAGTTTGCCTTAGCTACATCTATTGATGGTGATCTTCAAATGTACTTGAAACCAAGTTCAACGGAGTTGATTACTAACCTATTGTTAGGGGTTGATAGTTTTCCTTTAACTGGTATGAATATCAAGGAAAATAGTTATCATCATCTTGATGATAAATCAAATAATTGGAACTCAAATCCTGTTCTTAGTGAGATTAGCAAAGGAAGTATTACTGTTTCTAATATTGAAAATGGCTTGATTACTATGAATGATAAGGAATATGTTATTTTACGTGGTAACGGGCAGGTCTATATTATGAAGCGAGTTAGTGATAACCACCCGTCATTGTTATTTCGTAGTAAGGAATTGGCTGATTTTATTCTAGATAAATGGAAAAATCATACGTTAGAGCAACCTCAATAAAGCGACCTGATTTGTTATGATATTTATATTAGGATAAGTGTTTAAAGTTAGGTATGTTTTGTTTGGAACAAACATTACTAATAAATGGATTGTAGTGGCATAGTAAATTATGCTGCCTACTTAGAGTTCTAGGCATAAACTAGTAAGCCTCTTTGCAGAACTTGAATTTAAGCTCAATCTCACACTAACTAATTTTGGGGCAAAAGCGAGTTAGAAAACGCTATCTGCCCACCTTCGTGGGCTGGGAGTCAAGAGGCACTCCTCTTGCCCGCAGATATCGTGCATCTTTTGCGTAGCAAAAGTGTGACGATAGCGCAGCGGGTTGCATTGTCGTCACACTTTCAGTGAACGCCTATTTCGAGGTTGGCCCCAATACTTGTCTATGCACTTAAGGTGATATCTACGTCGTCTAACTGAAATAGATTTACGGCCTCTACAAGCTGCTCTGGCTCCAATCGTTTACCATATCTTCCGTAGGTCATGTTTTGATGCTTATGGCCTACAATTTCAGAAACCACATGCTCTTCGACATTCGCTCGTTTTAACTCATCAATAAAGGTATGGCGGAATGAATAGGCGGTTGCTCGTTGTCCTGCTTTAAATCCCACATCATTAAGAATGTTGCCGAAGGTCTTTCTATAATCCTTTGACCAATCATTATCTGCACCGCGAGGTTTTACATTAAAGAGCTGCGTCTCTTTTGATCGTTGGCGAGCTTTCACGAAGGTCAGAAACCCCATATCTAGCAATGTTTGATGAATGGGCACGGTTCGATTGGATAACTGGTTTTTCAGCTTCTGAGTGTCACCTGAGTCCGAGAACTGAATGCAAGGCAGTTCGCCTTGCTTGATATCCCGAACTTGAAGCTGACAAGCTTCTGACGGCCTGCAGCCTTGATAAAGCATCAATAAGGTTATCCACTTAAAGTCTGTGTTTTGTTTGCGATAAGCGTCGCTTGAGAATAGCTTCTGTAAATCCTCATTTTTCCAACGTTGTCGTTGCTCTTGAGCACTCTTTGCATTTTTAGAGGATGTTTTGACGACAGCAAATGGATTAGCCGTAATAAGCTCATGAGCTAAACACCAATTAAAAAACTGTCTATTTGCCGCAATGTAGTCTTTTAAAGTTTTGCTGCTTAATTTTCGTTTGAGTAATCGGTCTCGATAGTGCATTGCAATACTATTGGTGGGCTTATCTGTATTTAATTCTTTTAGATAGCCTAAAAAATCATTACATCGTTGCTCTAACTGATTAAGGGTGAGTTGTGTGACACCTTCTAATTGCTTAGATTGAATAAATTCAGTGAGCGTATTTGTAGTAATACCAGGTGAGGGGGTAGTGGCGATTTTTATTTTTGGTAAAGGATCTACCACAAGCTTAGGGGCTTTGGTTTGAGTCTCAGGTTGTGCGTTATAAGCGGCTCGTAGAGCGTTAATCGACTCAGCCAGTTCAATTTTAAACTCGACAATCGTTAAAGAGAGCGCAATGGCTTTCTCAAACAACGCATGAAGCAATTGAACTTGCTCAACATTTCGACGATAAGCGGTTTTACGCTCACGAGTAAGTAGGGAGAATTTTAGTTCGTTAGGATAACCACTTTCACGGAGTGAAAGTGGAGTAGCGATACGAGTATAGTAGACGCTATTTGGAAGTCTTAATAAGTACATCTGTGCCACCTTTCTGTGCAAGGCGATTTTCGATAGTACAGATATAAAAAACCGCTGTAAAAACAGCGGTTTAATCTTTTAATTTGGTGGAGGGATAGGGATTTGAACCCTAGAACCGCTATTAACGGTTGCCGGTTTTCAAGACCGGTGCTTTCGACCACTCAGCCATCCCTCCGATGCCGCGTATAATAGGGGGAATGGCTTTTCTTGTAAACCCCTATTTTTATTTAAATAGACTGTTTGGCCTTTTATTGCTCTGATTGGTCCGTTTCTATACATTTTATCCAAAATTAAATTGTTCGATATAGATAAAAAAACATCAATAAAACATTTAGATACATTTGATAAACAAAAAAATATCGTATGCATATCAAGTGCTTTTATATAAAATTTATTTTCTATTTGATCTTTTGTTAACGATTTACTCTACTTGTGTTTTAAAACTGTTTATCTTCATTTCAATTGTTGGTCGTTTGGATCTTTTATGTATAAAAAGCATAAAAGACTACTTTTAAATGGAAATTGAAATGAATAAAAAATTACTTGCTCTGGCTGTTATCGCAGCGTCTTCAAATGCAGTTGCTGTTGAGTTATACAATGAAGATGGCACTACTTTTGATATTGGCGGTCACGTATCGGTTGCTTTAGAAGGTTCTGATGAAGGTGATACTGGTTTAACTGCGGTTTCTCCACGTTTAAACTTTAATGCGACGCATGACTTGGGTAATGGCTTTGTTGCTGATGCAAAAGGTGAGTGGGCACTTAATTACTTAGATGGTGGCGAGAACGCATTTACAACTCGTTTAGGTTACATTGGCGTAACGCACAATGACTTTGGTCGCATGGTTGCTGGTACACAATGGGCACCTTATTACAGTGTTGCAGGTGTTGCTGATATGCCAATCGCCTTTGCCAATGACTTTATCTATGAAGATCACGGTAATTTAGGTACGGGTCGTGCAGAAGAGATGCTGAGCTACGGCAAAATGTTTGAGTTTGGTGATGCGGGTAAGTTAGGCGTTGCTGCGGGCTGGCAAGGAAGTAAGACATACGATCATACAGATGCTGGTGGAAATAAAATTCAGGATGCTAAATATGGAGATCGTGCACAAATCGCATTGAACTACAGTGTTGCTGGCTTCTCTGCAAACTACGCGTATAACACGGGTGATGTAACTTATGGCTCGGTAGGTACTAAATCAGAAACCTCAGAATCTCACGTGATCAGTGGTACTTACGGTAGCTATGGTTCTGGTTTATACGTTGCAGGTGTTTATGCAATGAATGAAAACATGAATAGCGATGTAAATGGTAATCTTATCGAAGACGGCTCAGCATACGAAGCGTTGTTTGCTTATGCATTAGATAACAGTTTAAACCTAAGTGTGAACTATGAATCTGTGGTTGATAATGACGCAAGTAAAACGGTTTATAGCACTTCGGCAATTCAAGCAGAATACAATTTCACTAAGAAGTTCGTTGGCTTTACTGGTTACCAATTTGATTTAGGTAACGACTACAATAATAAAGAAGATAATAAGTGGATGCTAGGTGCACGTTACTACCTATAATCGACATTAGTTATTAATCTTTAACTTTCCTATGATAATCCAGCGTATCGCAAAGTACGCTGGATTTTTTGCATCTAAAGAGATAAGAAAAGTAAAATGACGCTTACTTCTAATAGGGATAATGGCAAGGGTTTGCTACAATCGGCGAAAATTATCGTATTTAAAGGTTCATCATGTCATTTGCGTCATTAGGGTTAACGGAACAGTTACTGAATACCGTTGCAGAATTGGGTTTTAAAGAGGCAACACCAATTCAAGAACAAGCGATTCCTCTCGTATTACAAGGACATGATGTACTTGCCGGAGCGCAAACAGGAACAGGCAAAACCGCCGCTTTTGGTTTACCGCTTATTCAGCGATTAATTGAAAATCCGATTAATCGTACTCAGAACTCAAAAGTGATTGGCAGCTTAATCTTAACGCCAACGCGTGAATTAGCACAGCAAGTATTCGATAGCTTAGTCAGTTATACCAAAGGTACCAATATTAAAGTGGTGGTTGCTTATGGTGGCACAAGCATTAATGTTCAGAAAGACAATTTAGTCGGTGGCGCTGATATTTTAGTCGCAACGCCTGGGCGTCTATTGGATCTTTTGCATATTAATACCATTACCTTAAATCAAGCGGGATATTTAGTCTTAGATGAAGCCGATCGAATGTTAGATATGGGCTTTATTCCTGATATTAAAAAGATCTTACGTAAAATGCCTGCTGAGCATCAAACCTTATTCTTCTCTGCGACATTTAGCAAAAAAGTAAGAGAGATTGCTTACTATATGTTGCATAAACCAAAAGAAGTTCAAGTGACACCGACAAATAGTACTGCTGATACAGTTGAACAGATGGTTTACCCTGTTGATAAACACCGTAAAAGTGAACTACTTGCCTATTTAATTGGTTCTCGTAACTGGCAACAGGTACTTGTGTTTACTAAAACGAAGCAAGGATCGGATGAATTAGTTAAAGAGCTGAAAAAAGACGGCATAAAAGCAGTATCTATTAATGGTGATAAAAGCCAAGGTGCGCGTTTACGTGCGTTAGAAGAGTTTAAAACGGGTAAAGTTAGAGCATTAATTGCTACAGATATTGCTGCTCGTGGTTTGGATATCGAGCAATTAGAATGTGTGATTAACTACGAATTGCCATTTAAAGCGGAAGATTATGTTCACCGTATTGGTCGAACAGGCCGAGCAGGTTGTACTGGTAAAGCCATTTCACTAATGAGCAGTAATGAAGAGTATTTATTACAAGCCATTGAAGCATTACTTGATACTCGTTTACCTCAAGAGTGGTTAAAAGGTTATGAGCCTGATCCAAATGCACCAGTAAAAGAAGAGGGTGCAAGACAAAGTCGTGGTCGCTCAGCAGATAAGAGAAAAATGAAAGCGAAGATGAAAATTCATTCGAATCGCGGTAAGAACAAGCGTTAATAAACCGTTCTTATTAGTCATGAATGATAAATGCCAGCATGAAGATAAATAAGTCTTCACTCTGGCATTTTTATTATACAAAGCCAACAAGCAATAAAAGATAGATGCCTCTTTTATCATATTGTCTGTTACTCCATAGCTTGAATTGTATTATTTCTATTTATAGTTATAAAACTTATCTTAATTTTTGCGATCTTGTCCATAGTTTACTCTGTATTTATCAAATCTTAGACTTGACTTATTCATATGTAAAATAGTGTAAAATTAAGTTGAATGTCTAAGTTTGAGGCGTATCATGCCGAAAAAAGCTGAAGCCACTTTTGGATTCTTTCCCTTCAGTATTGGAGTCTTTATGTCGCAAAGAGCACTTTCTGTACTTTGCTTATTGTTTTTATCTTATTCCTCTTCTTTATTTGCAGAATCTTTTACCTTACCTATTTGGAAAGAAGAAGCGGAAGCGCGAGGATATACGCTTCCTGAAGCATTTGGTCTTAACGTTAGTTACATGAAGCAAACCCAAGATATTTCGGTTGATAGTATTGGGTTTGAGGGCTTAAAGTTAGGGAATTTCCCATTACCTGAATCATGGGTAAAAGTTGATGCTGGAGCTGGAGAACAAATGAGTGAAGTACTGACATTACGTGGTGATGTTTGGTTATTTCCTTTTTTGAATTTATATGCAATTGTTGGACAAATGAAAGGTTATTCAGAAACAACAATTAGTGTAGACGCACCATTTATATCAAAAGATCCAATGCCTTTTCGATTAGACCTTAATGGCACTCTTTATGGCGCAGGCTTTGTTTTGGCTGGTGGTTATAAAGATATTTTCACATTAGTTGATGCAAGTTATACAGAAACTGAGTTGAATGTTATTGATGGCACAATTAGTTCTATAGTCGTGTCACCTCGAATTGGCTATGACTTTACTCGCTCAGGAGCGCCGCTTCGTATATGGGTTGGTGCTATGTATCAAGATGTTGAGCAATCTTTATCTGGAAAACTTTCTGATTTATCTCTTCCACCAAATTTAGAAGGACTTCTTGGACTTGTAAATAAAAATGATGAAGGTCGTTTCAACGTAGAGCAGCGTCTTGTGACTCCGTGGAATACCTTACTTGGTATGCAATATAAACTTGATGATGGTTTATATCTATTGGGTGAAGCAGGTTTAGGTAAGCGCAAAAGCCTTTTCTTAACCGTTGATATGCGATTTTAGATCATGAAGTTATTGAATATATCAACAGCAGTTTTGCTAAGTTGCTGTGCAATATCGATCTCTGCGAAAGAACAACAAAGTTGGGTTGATACCTTCCTTGAAGAGTTAGGTTCATCAGAAGATATTGATGTCAGTAAAGGGATTGACTGGGCTGTGCTTCCGGGACCTTTTGCTAATCCTGAGCAAGGCTTTGGGATCGGAGTTGCTGCTGTAGGTTTGTATTCACCTCTTGAAGATATCGATAGCGCCCCTTTATCTACGGTTAGCATTACAGGGTATGGTTCAACATCTGGGTCTTATGGAATTGGCATTAATAACCGAACGTATTTTGAAAATGATGATTTACGTTTGTTGGTTCAAGCAAAAGCAAGTCATACCCCTGAATACTATTGGGGCGTAGGTAAACAAGCTGCTGAAATAGACAGTAATAAGACTCTTGTTGAAGCTCAAATACTAGGCTTTACGCCAAAAGTAGCTTATCAATTTTTACCAAATACCTATGTACTTTTTGGTGCTGATATGGAGAGCTATCGTAAGCTTTCGTCAGATACTGATACATTAAATCAAAGCGAACTGAAAGATGCATTTTTAAGTGCAGCAACGTTAAGTGTTGAATATGACAGCCGCGATTTTGAACTTAATGCGTATAAAGGAATGCTATTTAGTATTAACTGGAATGCTTATCGTTCTGAATTTGGTTCCGATGTTGATTTTGATGAGATAACTGTGAATTATCGTCAATATTATAAAATGACGTCTGATACCGTTCTTGCTTGGGAAATATACGCGCAAGATATTCAAGGAGATGCCCCTTGGTTTGCGCTATCCGCTCTAGGTAGTGATAAGAGAATGCGAGGGTACTACTCTGGGCAATACAGAGATAATAGTCAGCTCTCTTCCCAACTTGAGGTTCGTCATCAATTTAATCAACGTCATGGAATGGTTGCATGGGTCGGCGGAGGAAATATCGCTGACAGTTATCAGGGGTTACTTGATAGTAAATGGCTTCCTACCTACGGGATAGGTTACCGATTTGCGTTTAAACCAAGGGTTAACGTGAGATTGGATTATGGTCTAGGGAAAAATAGCCAAGCTGTCTACTTTCAAATAAATGAAGCGTTCTAGAAGGATTCAATATGAAAAATAAAATAGCGTCCATTGTTATTAGCAGTCTTTTATATGGTGCGTCTTTTTCTTCGTTTGCAGAAGCACCTGTTGGCGTTAGGCCCTGTTGTGCATTTGGAACCAATTTACAAACTGAAGTGGGGGGGATCCCTGTTCCTTTTGTATCCGTTGAGAATGTATTAAATATTGATGATCTTGGTGATCATATTTATAACGATGGCAGTCAAGGCATTGCAAGCAGCTTGATGGGTTTTGGTGATGAAAGTAATGGCATTTTTTATTCAGAGAAAGGCGGATTTTTAGATTCTGCTCATATTCGGGATACTGCCGATTTTACTTATTATCTCTACGGAGAGTTTTATGCTCATTTAGGTACGGAACACAAGGTTACATTGTCACCTGAGCTAAAAAATCGTGTGGTTCAGTTGCATGCTAGTTCTGACGTTTACACAGAAACTGAACGCCAAAAAATGAGCATTGAATTAGCAGCGCTAACGGCTTATCGATTCGCTCAGTGGCATGAAATAGCTCAATGGTTTGGAATGGAATCGGTAGGTGGCTTTAAAGAATATGCTTCTGCTTTTTCGCCAGAAGATCTGTATTCAAATATGCTTGGTGCATTATTGGCGAGCGACGTTATTACTGCTAAACCTAAACTAAGCAAAGATGATTTTTCTTTAGCGATGACTAAAGCGATTAAAGCAAAGTTTATTGAGCTAGATGTAGGTACAAAAGAAGAGTCCAAAGCACAAATTAAAAAGATGGATGGCAAATGGTGGGACAGCAGTAAGCGTTTACCAAATAAATGGGTAGTGATCCATAGAGAGTACCATTTAGGAACAGAGCTTAAGCCTAATGGAATTGAGAATGGTGTAGAAGAAAGTGTATCAACGAAGCATGAAGCCTTAGTGACTTTTAAGTTAATGCCAAACAAAAATGACATCGCTTTTTCGGCATTGCCTGAATCATTAAAAAGTAAGCCTTATTGGACTCCAGATGATTTCCAACAAATTGCAGATTTTGCGAAAGCTCATGATGATAAAGAGTTAGCATATAAAAAATAAGTAACTAATTTTCAGACAATAAAAAGCCTCGAATAGGAACTTTATAAATAAAGTATTATTCGAGGCTTTTTTAATATTTTACGAATTATGCTTTTGTTTTACCTGTTTTTGGCACAGTACCAAACTTTTCAGTACTGAAGCCTTTAATTAAACTAACGCACATCATTAGTAGAATAAACGTAAACGGTAGAGCGGTAGAAACCGTACCAGCTTGTAGTGCTTGCATTGCTTCTGTACCACCAACCCATAGTAATACTGCAGCAATAGAACCTTGAACGGTTGCCCAGAATATACGCTGAGGAACAGGAGCGTCGACTTTACCACCAGCAGTGATACTGTCGATAACCAATGATCCTGAGTCTGATGACGTTACAAAGAACACCATGATAAGTACGATAGAAATAACAGACAGTGCTGTGCTCATTGGCAGTGCATCATACATGTTAAACAGTGCCATCGTAATGTCTTCTAAGCCATTAGCACCAAGCTCACCAACTTTGTTCTTCACTTGTTCAATCGCAATACCACCAAACGCAGACATCCATAATGCTGTTGCTAATGTTGGAATAATCATTACAGAGATTAAGAACTGACGAACAGTACGACCTTTAGAAACACGAGCAATGAACATACCTACGAATGGTGACCAGGAAATCCACCAAGCCCAGTAGAATACTGTCCAACCGTGCATCCAAGTTTCATCTTCACGGCCGTGTGGGTTACTCAGAGGAATAATATTCTCAATATATCCTGTTACCGTTAATGGTAATGTGCTCATTACATCAGAGAAACCAATGAAAATAATGAAGAACAATAAAGCAACAGCAACTAGCATGTTTACGTTACTTAGTAGTTTTACACCGCCATCGATACCGCGAATAACAGAGATCATTGCAAGCATAGTAACGAAAATGATCACGCCTATTTGCATATTAACGCCACCATCGGTACCAAATACATGATTGATGCCGCCTGCTGCTTGTTGAG
The DNA here is from genome assembly GCF_028765525.1 of Aliivibrio sp. S2TY2. NCBI lineage: Bacteria > Pseudomonadati > Pseudomonadota > Gammaproteobacteria > Vibrionales > Vibrionaceae > Aliivibrio > Aliivibrio sp. S2TY2. Next base: position 57,445 of record NZ_JARACS010000013.1, read on the forward strand.
CACCAAGACCAAGAGAGGTAGCAAGACCAAATAGCGTAGCAAGTACTGTCATGATATCAATAATATGACCAAACCAACCCCATGTTCTATCACCTAAAATAGGATAGAAAACAGAACGCATAGATAGCGGTAAGCCCTTGTTATAGGTAAAGAAAGCTAATGATAAAGCCACTAAACCGTATATTGCCCAAGGGTGAATACCCCAGTGATACATGGTTCCGCCCAGAGCCAGTTTTTTAGCTTCTTCGGTAAATGGTTCAACATCTAGAGGTGTACCATACCAGTCAGTGAAGTAAGCAAGAGGCTCAGCGACACCATAGAACATTAAACCAATACCCATACCAGCAGCAAACAGCATTGCCATCCATGAGATTGTAGAGTGTTCAGGTTTTGCATTATCGCCACCAATTCGAATTTTACCGAAAGGCGATACGATTAACCCTAAGCAGAAAACAAGGAAAATGTTGCTAGACCACATAAATAAACCATCAAAATTATCGATGATTTGTAACTTTATGCCGTCAAGAAGGGATTTGGCTTCTGCTGGATCCATAATTAGAAGCACAGTAAGAAATAAAATTATAGCACCAGCACTAATACCAAAAACTTGGTTATGTATATCAAAACCCCATTTTTGAATATTGTCTTGTCCAACTTCATAATCAGTACTGTCAATACTGTACTTATCGGTAGTATTCATGTGTCCTCACATAATATTCGTAACAGCTCCCATTGGAGTCTGTCAAACGGCTGCAACATTCTTGTAACAGCTTTTTCGTAACGAATAGTATCAGACTTAAGATTTTAATAAAATATATTTGTATCGAGGTTGATATAAATAAAAGTGCCTTAAAACATAAGCTTAAGGCACTTTTGTTCTATACGATTAATTAATGGTCAAGGTATAGATAGTTTTGCCAAGATTTCATACGGATTAGTACTTTTCTCATGATGGAAACATGCTCAAAGCTATCAGAGTAAACAGATATTTCTGCATTAGAACCTGCTGGAAGATGAAATTCAGACACATCGTCAGTTAATTTTAACTTAACTAAAGCGCGACCATTTGTTCTGATTGCGTTTGTACCTAATAAAGCACCGGAAGCTTGGATTTGACCTTCACCAATGGCTGGAATAACTTCGACCACTTCACCTTGAAATACGCGACCAGGGATTGCTCTAAATAAAAACTCTGCTTTAAATCCTTTTTGTAAACGTTGAAGAGAGTTTTGGCGGAATGCACCAACAAAAAATTCATCTTCTGTGTGGACAAAGGTCATTACAGGTCGCAAAGGAAGAGGGACAGCCATCATACCCGGACGAAGAGCCATTTGAGTCACATAACCATCTGTTGGTGCTCTTACAACGGTTTCATCTAAATTGAATTGCGCTTGTTCTAATTCTGCACGCGTACGAGCAACCGTTGTATTCTCTCCGTTTATCTCAGACTCTAAAGCCAGTTTTGCTTGTTGCTCTTGAGCTTGAACAGATTCTACCGTTGCCTCTGCTGCTTTATAGTTTTGCTTTCTTGTATCAAGTTGTTGAGCAGTAAATGCGCCTTTTTTGTAGCCTTTTTCGTAACGCTTAAATTCACGATACGCTTTGTCTTTTTCAGCGATGGCTTTAATTGTATTGGCTTGCGCTGATTTATAGATAGATTCCAGCTGTAAAGCCGCTTGCTCTGCTTCGTTTAATGCAGCTTGCTTACGGATAACTTCTGCTTGAAATGGGATATCATCGATTTTAAATAATATATCACCGGCAGCAACAGGTTGGTTAGGAACCACATTTACCTCAGTTACCTTACCTTTAACGCTTGGTACGATGGGTGTTGTTACATAAAATTGACTGCCAAATTGCGTGAAAGGGTGGTTGTAGTTCATTAATAAAACCAGCGTACCAACGAGCACAACGCCACCTAGACCCGCAGTAGGAACTGTCCATTTATTTAAAGGGATCTTAAATATTTTGAAGATGGCAATACATAACGCGGTATACGTAAGAATAAGCAATAAATCCATTATACTTGCTCCTCTTTAGATGGTTGACTAGGTGATGATTTTGCTTGATTCACTTCTAGCTGTGATAATTTTTCAGTCAATAGCTCAACTTGGTCATTAAGATGATTAACACGAGTTTGAAGTTCTAATTGGTTATTTTCGATTTTGTGGAAGCCCCAACCACGGTCTTCACGCCATAAGGTTGCCCAAATCCATAAGAATGGCCACAACACATGAAGCGTAAATAAGCTGACCCAGCCTGCAATGTGTATTGCATCTGAATGGGGGTGGTCACGTTTATGGGCGATTTCATACGGAATGTCATGAATGACGATGATCCCATAGAAAATAACCAAGGCAACAAACACCAATAACCCAAGAGCAAAATAATCTAAAAACATAAACGTATCCTTGTTTATAATTAAGTTGTTAACAAATCATATATTTTTTAGTAACTTGAGTGTGACACTGCTAGATTAAATACGCAAGTAGGGATGTTGTTTTGATAGAAAAAAGCCGACATATATCTATGTCGGCTATTTAATAAAGGCTTATGATTTGTTACAGGCTAACGCAGTTACGGCCGCCATCTTTTGCGCGATATAGCGCATTATCTGATGCTTTTATTACTTCTTGAGGCTTACGATATTCTGTATTATCAGCAACACCAATACTAATCGTAACATTCACCACTTTCGTTTTGTTTGCTTTGCCACGTTTTGCTTGCCCTTCTTTTTTATCTTTAGGGCGAGTTGAAGTATCGCGAATGATAAGGTCATAATCAGCAATGTCCTCACGTAATTCTTCAAGGTATTCTAAGCTCTGCTCTGCGGTTTTACCTTTAAATAATACGGTAAATTCTTCCCCGCCATAACGATATACTTTTGCGTTACCACCTGTTTGAGCCATGATACTGGCTACTAATTTGAGAACGTCATCGCCGGTGTCATGCCCATAGGTATCATTAAATTTTTTGAAGTGGTCAACATCAAGCATTGCTATGGTATAGCGACGTCCTAAATGCTTCATTTCTGACTCTAATGCACGACGACCAGGAATGCCGGTTAATTGGTCAATAAAGGCCAGTTCATGGCTTGCAGAGATGATATATAAGAGCAGAAGTAAACCAGCAATAGAAAACATGGTGCTTGAAATAAACTCGACACTGAATAGAGCAAAAGTCAGCGAAGAGTAGAGTAAACAAGTATAAGAGGCTAAATCTGTACTATTATTGCGTGTAAGAACGAAGATAGCAGAAAGCCCACACATGACTAAACTGTAAAGAACAACAATAATTGGAAGAGGAGAAACTTCAGGGATGTTAAGTAAATAGGTCTCCCACATTTCACTCATGTCATTGTCGGCAAAGTGCGCCACAATGATCCAACACCAAAAGAACATAAATAGCAAAATGCCTAAATAACCAGCGCCATATTTTGAGAAAATCCGGCGTTCAGGAAAAATAAACGTCGCCATCATGCATATAGGAAGTAAAAATGCGGTTAGAGTAAATTCAATACGAGTGGTTCCTTGCGATAAAGGAACTTGAAGGCGCTCTTGAATTACCCAGTAGGCAATAGCCATGCTGATGGCGATCATACCGACTCGACCTTGGTTGAAAGGCTGGCTTAAAAGTAGCACAATAAACAACACAATATATGGCAGTATGTATGAAAAACCTTTGTTTTCAGAGGATAGCTGAATAATACCATCCATACCGGTAATCACTGATACAACGATGATTAAGGGTAATAGTAATTTAAATAGCGGATGACTCAGAAGGCTAAAAGACATTGTTTTTTAACTAATCCTAACTAATTCTAAAAAAAGAGAGAGATGTCACTAAATTGATAGGACAGGTATGATTCTACCAATAAGATAACTCTATTCATATACTTACATCGCGACTTAGTGCATTTAATAACAATAAGGCATCTATATGGAATCAAATATTCATAACTATATGGAAATTCTTGTTGGAAAACGCTTTATCGAGCTAGATTTCCATCAGTTATATACCCTTGACCAAATAACAGACATGAAATGTATTGCTTTGAATCAGCTTCCAACACTCTATATTCGTTATAGCTTAGATATGTTAGCGGCAACACCTCAAAAAAAATTAGTACGATATAATGAAATGGTTGCTGCTGCTGTTGAAAATGCAGAAAAGATGGTGGCAAATGATCGTAGAGAGCGTAATACAGACTTTGAAAATATTGTGCTTTATGTCCATAAAGATCGATTTGAATTAGAAGATGAAGAAGAACCGTTTTCTGGTGAGCTTAAATTAGATTAAAATAAATCCCATACAGTAGAACTGATATGGGATTTATTTATCTTTGAACTGAAATTAAGCGTCAGTTGACTCGACAGTGTCTTCCATTTCTAAAGCAGGGAAGGCCTGTAATGGTTTTGCGACCATATTACGAGTATCTTCTTTTACTTCCGCTAAAGTCACCTGAAGTTGATCACCTAGTTTGAAGGTTTCATGTTTATCGATTGAAATAGTGCCTTGGTCGGCATTACATTCGATGCGCTCTTTGTTATCGACAATTAATGAACCAGGGATGAAAGCAGCAGCGCCATTTTCAATTAAGCGTACACGCATACCTGCACGATTAATATCAAAAATCTCAGCAGTAAATTCCGTGCCTTTTTCGACTTCTGAAGCTAACGTTCTACAGTATAGCCAATCACTTACATTTCTTTCTGCCATACGGTGATAACGACGGCTTAATGCCAGCTCTTCACCGACAATATCATCAGGGCGTTGTACTGGTTCTTTGCCTAAGATATGCGCTTTTAACATACGATGGTTGATCATGTCGCTGTATTTACGGATAGGAGAAGTCCATGTCGCGTAAATGTCTAAACCCATTGCGTAATGTGGTAGCGGCTCGTTACCGGTTTCACTGTACGTTTGATATTTGCGAATGCGAGCATCAAGGTATGAGGTTGGTTGATTGCCTAATAAGCGACGTAGTTCACTAAAGCCTTCAAGTGTTGCAATGTGCTCTTCTGTGAATGCTACATCATCTAATTGATTTACAATTTCGATCACGTCTTTCAATTTATCTGATTTAATACCAGCGTGAGAGTTAAATACCCCCATGTTAAACGTATTACGTAATGTCTTACCTGCGCAGATATTTGCTGTTACCATCGCCTCTTCAACAAGCTTATTTGCTGTACGGCGCATATCTGCATGAATAGCAACGACGTCATTTTCTTCGTCTAATTCGAAACGGTAATCAGGGCGATCTGGGAAGATCACGGCATGAGTTTGACGCCACGTTGTACGCGCTTGCGCAAATTCGTGAAGTTCAGTAACTACTTGCGAGATCACTTCAGTTGGTTGCCATTTATCACATGATCCCGTTTCTAAGAAATCAGATACATTGTCATAAGCTAAGCGGGCGTGAGATTTAATCGTTGCAGCAAAGAAGTGGATAGATTCTTCATTAATAGTGCCATCAGCCGCTACTTTTACTGTACAACAAATCGCTGGACGATCTTCGTTTTCGATAAGTGAACATAATTGATCGCTTAAATCACGAGGTAGCATTGGAATGTTGCGACCAGGCAAGTAGATAGTATAACCACGTTTACGCGCCACTTTATCCATGCTGTCATCTGGTGTGATGTAAGCGGTTGGATCAGCGATTGCAATCGTTAGTTCAAAAGAACCGTCAGCTTGCTTTTTAATGTATAGCGCATCGTCCATGTCTTTGGTTGATTCACCATCGATAGTGACGAATGGTGTTTCTGTCATGTCTAAACGAACTAAATCGGCATCGTCTTTGATTTCCCAGTTTTCAATGCCTTCAGGCTCTGAATTTGGCAAGTCATTTTGAGCAAGTGTTACCCACCACGGTGCAATCTTGTCATCGCTATCAGTGATTTTATGCGTAACTTCACATAAGAAGCTTTGATCACCTTTTAATGGGTGCTGTGTTAGCTCGGCAACAACCCAATCACCTTCTTTTAAGGTTTCTGGATTTACGCCTTTACGCGCTTTAGCTTTTATTGCATTTTTTAGGCTAGGATGATCAGGCATTACCTGTAGACGTTTTTTAAACATCTGGATTCGGCCGATAAATCGAGTGATTGATTGCTCAATAAGTTGATCTGGCTCTGCTTGTTCTTTATCGTTTTCAGTACGGATCAAAGCCACTACTTTGTCGCCATGCATTACTTTTTTCATTTGTGCTGGCGGAATAAAGATACTTTTTTTCTTATCGTCGGATTCTAAGAAACCAAAACCACGGTCGGTTGCTTTTACTGTCCCTTCTTTTTTAGGGATGTTTTCTTGTATCTGCTGCTTTAATTGAGCAAGTAGTGGGTTATCTTGAAACATAAGCCTTCATACGTATAATTAAGAGAAATAACGACCTAACTTTACTATTGCCCTGTATTGATTACTACAAAAGTCCGCTTAAATATGTAAAAAAGGGTATTTAGCGTACAAAAAACTATCAAAACTAAGAAAATAGAGCTAAATTTGTGAACTTGCTCAATTTTTTCTGGTAATTCTTGCCGTATTAGGGCATCATCCGCGCCCTGAGTTAATCACTTATCTATTCTTTTGTTGTATTAGGTGATTAACTGTCCTGTCCCGAGTGCTTGTGTGTGTGTATGGAACTTGCTGAGCAAATGGGACCGTTTTTATATGTTTAATTATTGGGATCCCAATGTCAGAAACTATTACTGAATTCCGCCAACTGGCTTTAGACGAAACTATCTTATCTGCACTTGACGAAATGGGCTTTGTTGCTCCAACGCCAATCCAAGCAGAATCAATTCCTCTTTTGTTAGCTGGTCGTGACGCACTTGGTAAAGCACAAACAGGTACTGGTAAAACAGCTGCTTTCTCTTTGCCACTACTAAACAAAATCAACCTTAAGCAACATAACCCACAAGCAATCATCATGGCACCAACGCGTGAGCTTGCTATTCAGGTTGCTGCTGAAGTTAAAAACCTTGGTCGTAACATCAAGGGTCTTAAAGTATTAGAGATCTACGGTGGTGCTTCTATCGTTGATCAAATGCGTGCTCTAAGCCGCGGTGCTCATATCATCGTTGGTACTCCGGGCCGTGTTAAAGATTTACTAAACCGTGACCGTCTAAACCTAGGCGAAGTTCATACGTTCATCCTAGATGAAGCGGATGAAATGCTTAAAATGGGTTTTGTTGATGATGTAACTTGGATTCTTGAAAAAGCACCAGATACAGCTCAACGTATCCTGTTCTCTGCAACTATGCCTCCAATGGTTAAAACAATTGTTGACCGTTACCTACGTGATCCTGCGCGTGTTGATGTTGCTGGTACTAACCATACTGTTGATAAAGTAACGCAAAACTTCTGGATCGTTAAGGGTGTTGAAAAAGACGAAGCAATGTCTCGTCTTCTTGAAACGGAAGAAACTGATGCGTCAATCGTATTCGTTCGTACTCGTCAAGATACAGAGCGTCTAGCTGATTGGTTAAGTGCTCGTGGCTTTAAAGCTGCTGCTCTTCACGGTGATATTCCTCAGTCTCTACGTGAGCGTACTGTTGACCACATCAAAAACGGTGTTATCGATATTCTAGTTGCAACTGACGTTGTTGCACGTGGTCTTGATGTTCCACGTATTACACACGTATTTAACTACGATATCCCATTTGATGTTGAATCTTACATCCACCGTATCGGTCGTACTGGTCGTGCTGGACGTAAAGGTAAAGCGATTCTTTTAGTTCGCACAAACCAAATTCGTATGCTACGTACGATTGAGCGTGTAACTAAATCTACAATGGTAGAGATTGAACTTCCACATCGTGATCAAGTTGCAGAAGCTCGTCTAGCGGTTCTTGGTGCTGAATTAGCAGCAGAAAAAGAATTCGTTGCACTAGAAGCGTTCTCTGACTTAATAACTAAATTACAAGAAACATTAGAAGTTGACGCAGCGACAATCGCAGCAATGCTTCTTAAGCGTCAGCAAGGTAAGCGTCCTTTATTCTACAAAGGTCCAGATCCAATGATCGCTGCAATGGAGCGTGCGAAAAACCGTCGTCCTGAGCGTGGTGACCGTCCTGAGCGTGGTGGCCGTGGTGATCGTCCTGAGCGCGGTGAGCGTCGTCAATACAATAACGATGACTTCGATACGTACCAACTAGAAGTAGGTCGTGAGCAAGGCGTTCAAGTTAAAGACATCGTTGGTGCTCTAGCTAACGAATTAGGCTTTACTAAAGGCGCTATCGGTGCAATTAAACTTGCTCCGGGTCACACTTACGTACAGTTACCTAAGAAAATGTCTGCAGATGTTGCAAGCAAACTTAAGCAACTACGTATTCGTCAAAATGAAGTGAAAGCGGTTGTTGTTGAAGGTGTAGACCTAACAATTGATCGTCGTCCTCGTACTGGCGGTGGCCGTGATGAGAACCGTGGTGGCAACAGCAACGGCAACAGCCGTGGTGGTTACCGTGGTAATCGTGAAGGTGGTAACCGTGAAGGTGGCCGTGGTGGCGAACGTCGTTTTGACCGCAACAAAGGTGGCGATCACCGTGGCAGTCACCGTGGCGAAAGAGCTCCAGGTGCAAGCCGTGCTCCACGTAAACCTCGCAACGAAGATTAATCAATAATTTATTGATAATAAAAACCGAGCTCAAGTAGCTCGGTTTTTTTATGTCTATTATTTTAGTGGGTATAATATCAATCATAGTAAGTCACTGTTGATCCTAGCTGGTTAAATACTTATGTAGAATGGTATAACCTAAATATAAATAACAGCGATTTAAAATAGTTGTTCTCGTTTTTATAAAAGAGTGGTATTTTTCGAAATTAGTAACGCTTAATAAGGTTACTGGACGTGACTAATTTTTGTTAATGGAAAACAAAATGGATAATCAAATTCGATTACGCGCTTTAGAGCAAACGGATCTTCGCTTCATTCATCAATTAAATAATAACCGTTCTATTATGTCTTACTGGTTTGAAGAACCGTACGAGTCGTACTATGAACTAGAAGATTTGTTTCGAAAGCATATTCATGACAGTAATGAACGCCGCTTCATTGCTGAAAACGAAGAGCAGCAATCTATAGGGTTAGTTGAACTAGTTGAAATAAACTCTATTCACCGTAATGCTGAATTTCAAATCATTATTGCACCAGACTTTCAAGGTTGTGGTTATGCAAGAAGTTTAATTAATAAAGCATTAAACTATGCATTTACCATTTTAAACCTGCATAAAGTTTATCTTCATGTTGCGGTTAATAATGATAAAGCAATTTACTTGTATGAGGCGTGCGGCTTTGTAGAGGAAGGACACTTAATCAAAGAAATTTTTGTAAATGGTCAATACTGCGATGTTAAACGAATGTACCTTTTGCAAGATGATTATCTAAGCCAAAAAAAATAACGCTAAATTTATGAGAGTGCGCATTGCTGCTTTTTCTTATACAAAAGGGAGCTGGTAATCAGCTCCCTTTTTTTAGCCATAAAGCGTTGTTATATTTTTATTGTGTTTCTAAGCAACAACGGCTTCAATTTCTTCTTCATGAGATTTTACTACTTCCATTCGTTCACCGTAGATTGAACGTAATTGAGCAATAACATGACCACGAGTGACAATACCAACGAATTTATTATCGTCAATAACAGGCAAGATACGAGGTTTAGCGATGCGCATATCACGAGCACGGTCATTAACTGATAGAGTGCTGTAGCTTGTTACATAGCCCATATCTGTTGTTGGGTATAATGTTGCTTTATCAATTGCGTAAAATTCAGCTAATTGAAGTAGAGTATCTTTAGGTGAAATACTAGTGATATCCGTCTTCATTAAATCAGCAACAGTGCGCCCTTGTTCTGGTAAGTAATCTTCACACCATAATTCTACTAATACATCGTGTTCAGAAAAGAAACCAACAACTTCATTATGACTGTTAATAACGATTGCACCAGAAAGATGACGATCTAATAGGTTGTCTAATGCAATTTCAACAGGCATTTCAGGGCGAAGTACGTAAGCGTTAATATCCATAAATTGATTTACTGTTTTGTTCGCGTTCATATTAGTGATTTCCTTTGTGTCTGAATCGGTAAAAAGTGGAGTAATTTGTGAATCAGGTACAGCATTAAGTTGTGGACGACTAAAAATGGCCCAATAACCTAGGCCAACTAAGCCAGCACCGCCGACAATATTTCCAAGAGTTACCGGAATTAAATTGGCAGTAATAAAGTTAATAATATTTAAATCAGCGTATTGCTCAGGTGACGCACCAACGGACAACCAAAACTCAGGTGGAGCTAATTGTTGAATCGCAATACCTAATGGAACCATGAACATATTGGCAACACAGTGCTCAAAACCACTACTAACAAACATCGCAACAGGCAAAATAACCATGACAGCTTTAGTTAACATGTTCGTTGAGCAAAACGTCATCCAAACGGCTAAACAGACCAACAAATTACATAAAATACCTAAAGCAAAAGCTTCTAATGGTTGGTGATGTAACTTATGTTGAGCAATGTTTAGGGCGTTCAACCCCCATTGACCACCATCGTTTTGATACATTCCCGCAGAAACAACTAAAGCAAGCAGTAAGGTTGCACCGATAAAATTACCGATGTAAACCTTTCCCCATATTCCTAGCATTTTTCCAAAGCTAATTTGTTTGTTTGCAACCGCAATGGCTGAAAGTACAGAGCTGGTAAAAAGCTCTCCGCCACCAATGACAACCAGTATTAATCCCAAGCTAAATGCTAAACCGCCAGCAAATCGACTAATTCCCCAGCCCGTTTGTGAGTTCCCTGTTGTGACTGTGATATAGAAAATGAAAGCAATACCGATAAATACACCAGCCATAATTGCTAAGCCAATCACCATGCTGGTTGGCTTCTTTGATTTAGCAAGGGCGTAATAAGCCGCTTGGTCCATCATTTCACTGGGATTAAATTGTCCAGAAGTATTTGGACTGAGGTTAGTGCTCATTTGTCCTCCTTAAGTTATTGTGATTATTAATAAGCTCAAACGTTGTGTTCGTTCCTGTTCTGCTTGAGCCCATTTAGATTATGAGTAAATGCACGGAAGGTAAAATTGATTGTTTTTAAGTTCTATATCAGTTTTCTTGATGGGGATGAAGTGGTATGATTGTTTTAAAATAAATTCTTATAAAAGAGATAGTTATGCGTTACTCATTAAAGCAGTTGGCCGTTTTTGATGCGGTAGCAACAACAGGAAGTGTTAGCCAGGCTGCTGAAATGTTGTCGTTAACTCAATCGGCAACCAGTATGTCCTTGTCGCAATTAGAAAAAATGCTAGGTCGCTCGTTATTTGAACGTAACGGTAAGCGAATGGCGTTAACCCATTGGGGTGTATGGCTTCGACCTAAAGCGAAAAAACTGATCCATGACGCACAACAGATAGAATTAGGCTTTTATGATCAGCATTTAATCAGTGGTGAACTGTCTCTAGGGGCGAGTCAAACGGCAGCGGAACATTTGGTTCCAAACCTTATCAGTAATATTGATAATGATTTCCCAGAAATACGTATCTCTTTAGGGGTAAAAAATACCTCAGGGATCATTAATGGCGTGTTAGATTACAAATATGAACTGGGTATTATAGAAGGCCGCTGTGATGATAATCGAATTCATCAGGAAGTATTCTGTAAAGACCATTTGATTATTGTTGCTGCGGCACATCATCCTTTTGCAAAGCACGAAACCGTGAGTCTAGCCCAGTTAGAGCAAGCGAAATGGGTATTACGTGAGCATGGTGCAGGGACACGAACTATTTTTGACAGTGCCATCCACGATAAAATTCCTGACTTAGATGTTTGGCGTGAGTATGAACATGTACCTGTATTACGAACATTAGTTGCAAATGGTCAATATTTGAGCTGTTTACCTTATTTAGATGTTGTTAAGTATATTGAGCGTGGTGAGCTGGTAGCCTTGAATGTACCTGAATTAAACATGGAGCGTACACTCTCATTTATTTGGCGTGCTAGTATGGATCAGAACCCTATTAGTAGCTGTATTCGCCGTGAAGGGATCCGAATGATTAAAGACCACCATATAATTCGATAGGTATCTAATAAATCAACTTCTTACTTTGTCTGTTATTTGCTATTCTCATGTAGATAACCATGATTTATTACACACATTTAGGGATAAAAAGAGATGCCAGCTTTATCAGTTTTATTGATGGACAGCTTCAATTACTTCAAAAAGCATTTTATTGCTTTCTGTATTCTTGTTCTACCATTTGCACTCATTACAAATGGGATCGCATTGAGTTTTAACGAAGAAGATGGTTCAGGCCAATTTTTACTTTATATGCTGTTTATTCTGACGATCTATCCTTTCTATAAAGGGGCGATACTTTACTATATCGCTTACTCTTTTGATGGTCGTCGTGTCCCATTTAGTCAGTTGTATCAGATCCCTGCCAAAACGTGGTTTTCGTTTGTATTGATGAATATCATTTTAGGGCTTGCTATTTTAACTGGTTTTATTGCGCTTATTTTACCTGGTCTTTACTTAATGGCTCGTTTCTCGTTTACAGAAATTTATTGTGTGCTGTATAAAGAGAAAACAATGGATGCGATTAAACTAGGTTGGCATGATACAAAAGACAATTATTGGATCCTCTTTAAAGGCTTGGTAATTATTTTTGGTTTTACAACGGGTTTAATGTGGACGCTAGAATATGGCTTAGGCCTATTAGGTTTACAGTCACCAGTGCTGTCGTTCGTGTTTTCGATAGCAGAAGTTGTGTTGTCTATGATGAATACTATCTTCATTTTTAGAGTATTCACGGTAAATACAAACAGATTGGAAGAGATTCAACAAATTAATTAGAAGTGCATTTTAATTTTTATAACTCATTGAATTTAAATAATAAGCAGCCACTAGATAAAGTGGCTGCTTTTTTTTGTCTTTTTATAAATGAGACAGCTGTTGCAAAAATGTTATTGTTGGGTTTATTAATAAGTTTAAACCATTAGATTATGTGGACTATAAAAAGCGTGGATTGTTAGAGATAGGGAAGTATCTATGAAGTTTCGACACAAAATTATTCTGGCCTTTTCAGTTATTATGACTGTCACGTTGGCTTTATTAAGTACAGTGCAATACCTTAATATGAAAAAAGAGGTTGAGTATGAAGTTCAATCCAGTATTCATGAAATTGTTGATGGGGTTCGAACTACCGTTAACTCTGAATTAGCTGGGAAAACATTACTGGCAGAATATGTAACAGCAATCGCTGAAAGTAACTTAAACTCAAATGTGCTTGAGATGGTACTGAGTCAGCCTCAAGTTAAGAGTGCTTTTGTTCTGGCCGGAATTGGCTTTGAAGATGGGAATAATTTTATTAGTAATGATCCAACGTGGGACCCTCAGGACTATGATGCAAGGACTCGTGGGTGGTATAAATCTGCAAAACAAAATAATGGAACAATAATCACTGAACCCTATGAAGATGCACTTACCGGTGAGATTTTAATTTCAATTGGTACGGCTGTGAAAGAAAATGGTCAGTTTATTGGTTCAATATTTTTTGATTTAAGCTTGAGTAGTCTTGCAGAATTAGTAAACCAAGTCGAACTATTCGATGCTGGTTATTTGTTTATTGTAGACAATGCGGGCACGGTAATTGCTCATCCGGATAGCCAATTCAACGGTAAATCAATGACCTCATTTTTACCAAATATTCAATTAAATTCAAAGTTACAAACGACAGAGATTAACGGGGTCGCTCACGATATATCATTTAGCCCTATTAATGGCCATCCTTGGTCGATTGGTGTGGTTTTAAATGAAGAGAAAGTATTTCAGCAGATTAATGAATTAAAGAATGACTCACTAATTTATTCTGTAATCGCTGTTATTGTCGCGATTACATTAATGCTTATCTTTATTACTCGTCTTATACGTCCAGTTCAAACATTAAATCATGCCATTCACAATGTTGCTTCTGGTGAAGCAGATTTAAGCCAACGTTTAGATACTAATATAGACCCTGAATTTTCACCATTGGCAGAAGGGTTTAACCAATTTATTTCTAATCTACAGACTCAAGTGACTGAAACAAAAGAATTAAGTCATAAACTCACTGAAGGTACACAACGAATTTCCTCTGGTGCAACTGAATCAGTAAATGCAATGAATACCCAAATGATGGAACTTGAACAACTTGCAACTGCAATGAATGAAATGGCAGCGACATCGGTTGATGTTGCAGGTAATGTCCAAAATGCCGCTGAATATGCCAAACAAGCTGATGATGCTACTGAGCATGGAATGATGGTGTTGAATCAAACATCAGAAGAAATAACAGATTTATCAGAAAATATTAATCAAGCAGTAAGCGAGGTTGAGAAGTTAGAGCAAGCAACGGACAGTATTGGCTCTATTCTAAGAGTCATTAATGATATTGCAGAGCAAACTAATCTATTAGCCTTGAATGCGGCAATAGAATCAGCACGAGCAGGTGAAGCTGGTCGCGGTTTTGCCGTTGTTGCTGACGAAGTGAGAACGTTAGCACAGCGTACTCAGCAATCCACGACTGAAATTGCAACCATGATTGATCAACTTCAATCTGGGGCATCAAAAGTATCGGCTTCAATGTCGAGTAGCCAACAAAGAGCAGAATTAACCGTAGAGAAAGCGAAACAAACAGCGGACGCATTAGCTCAGATCAGAGAAACTATTCAACAAATTAACGACATGAACATTCATATTGCCTCAGCTGCAGAGGAGCAAAGCCATGTAGCGGAAGAAATTAATGGCAAAACAGTAAATATTAAAGACTTGTCGATATTGGTTCATGAAGCGGCGCAAGGTGCAGGCGTAGCAATAGCTGATCAAGTGGCATTAGTTGAAAGCCAAGAAAAAATCATGAATAGATTTACGGTATAAAAATTTATATAGTTTATTACTATTATCAGAAAAATTGATAGTAAATTTCAAACTAGTAAAGCTCAGAGGTGACTCTGAGCTTTTTTATTTGTCTGTTGGTTTCTACTAAACAGCTGTGTTATCGCGTTCCCAATAAGCAAATAGACGTGATAATGTAAAACAAAGAATAAAGTAGCAAAAAGCGACTACTATCCAAACTTCAAAAATCATACCGCTTGAATTCGCAATTTCAGTTCCAACAAACGTTAACTCTTGAATTGATATTAATGAAATGATCGATGAATCTTTCACTAACGAAATACATTGACCAGCAAGAGGAGGGGTGATCACTTTAAATACTTGAGGTGCAATAATATAGCGGTAGCGATGCCAAGTGGATAAGCCTAAACTTTTGGCTGCTTCATGTTGACCTCGTGGGATTGCATCTAAACCAGAGCGCACAACTTCACCAATATAAGCGGCAGAAATCATTCCGATACAAAGTACGCCTGAAGCTAAATTTTCCCATAAATTGGCAGAGCCAAATAAAAACGATTGAAGCGCGTTAATGTTCCCATTGTGATCCCTAAGCAAAGATTCTAATCCAAGTAATGGCACTAATTGATTTGCAATAAAGAAATAGAAAATGAAAATGAATACTAATGGCGGAATATTACGAATTAGCTGGATGTAACTGTTTGATAAAGATCTAATGACAGCAAGGGATGATCGGCGTCCTAAACCCAGTAGGACACCAAATAGTAAAGCAAAGAGCATTCCCCAAAATGTGAGGCGTAGTGTTGAGAATACACCATCGAAGAAATAGGGCAATGAGCCATCAGGCTTACGCGTAAACAGCAAATCAAAAGCGCGAGACCACTGCCAATGATAAGCGAGTGTGCCGCTTTCTTTTGTAAATAACCAAAATACAACGCTAGCAATAATGGCCAGTAATATCCAATCTAAACGATTTAGTTTTAAAGAAATGCTTTGCTGCATGGTAATCAGTTCGCTGTTTGTGTTTGCCAATCTAGGCTGGTAAACCAATAATCGTAACGCTCTTGTAGCCAACCATCAGCTGTTCGTGCTTCAATCCACGCATCAAAATAGGCTTTTTTATCCTCTTCACCAAGACGAACAGCAAACGCTTCATTACCTTGCGATAAACGTTCTTTAAAAGGTAAATATAAGATATCAGCGTATTTGATAGAATCAAATTCAGGCTTTGGTGTGGAAGCTGCTACCGCATGAGCATTGCCATTTAATACTTCTTGGAAAGCTTGTGCTTCATCATCAAATTGAAGCACTTTTGCTTTAGGGAAGTTTTCTTTAATTGCCGCAACCGTAATTGAGCCACGACGTGCTGCAAATTTAACACGACGAGAATTAAACTGTTCACGCGTAAAGCCGTCAGTTAGTTGTTTGTTCGCTGCAACTTGAACGCCAGAGTGCGAGTAAGGAACAGTAAATAAAACACTTTTTGAACGCTCGTCAGTAATGGTTAAGCCACCAATGATGACATCGAATTTCCCTGAAATAAGAGAGGGGATGATCCCATCCCAAGCGGTTGGAATAAATTCAATTTTTAAGCCTGAGTCTTTTGCTAAACGTTTTGCAACATCGACTTCAAAGCCAATAAGTTCGCCCTGTTTATCTCGCATAGCCCAAGGTACAAAAGTACTTAAACCAACTTTAAGAGTTCCTCTTTCTTGAATTTTATCAAGATTAGGTGTGCTGTCTGATGACGATGCTGAAAATACTGAGCTACTAAATAGTAAGCTTAGGCTGAGTAATGATGTGAATAGTTGCTTCATGCGAGTGGTTCTCCATTAATATGCATTGTGCATGCGGTGTTCTAACCAAGCTGATAGCCCAGAAAGTGTTAATGTAATAATGAGATAGATAGCGGCGACAGTAAACCAAATTTCAAAAGGCATTGCCGTATCGGAGACGATATTTCGTCCCTCGGTTGTTAAGTCAAAAATAGCCATCACACTGACTATAGAAGAGTTTTTGACTAAAGAAACTAATTCATTCGTTAATGAAGGCAATGTTTTTCTTACCACTTGGGGTAATATGACATGGCGATAGCTATTGAATGAAGATAGCCCTAACGTTTTACAGGCTTCAAATTGTCCTTTTGGTAAATTGATTAACCCTGAACGTAAAATCTCAGCAGTATAGGCTCCTTGGAATAGAGCCAAAGCAAGTACTGCTGTTGTGAATCTATCTAAATCTAGAAATGGCCCAAAAACAAAATAGAGTAGGTAGATTTGCACAAGTAAAGGCGTATTACGTATTAGTTCGATATATAAGGTGGCGATACTTCGACCTACGATTGAATTCGAAAGGCGTAATAAAGCGGTTATTAATGCGATGACTAAAGTGGCAATGGCGCTAATGGCTGAAATGTGCAAAGTGACGAGTAGGCCTTCAATAAGCTCTGCTGGGAACCATTCGCCATCTTCATAAAAAAACAGAAAATCAGGTACGCGATCCCATTGCCATTGGTAGTTCATGGCTTGAGCACCGCTATTTAAAATCCAGTAAAGTGCGGCAGCTAATAAACTGATTTGCAATAAAGCAGAGAGCGCTGGTGAAAAAATAGTTTTTAAACGAAGCATATTAGTAACTTAAGATTTGGTTTAAAAATTGTTGAGTACGTTGGTGTTGTGGGTTGTCAAAGAACTGCTCAGGCTCAGCAATTTCAAGGATTTCGCCTTCATCCATAAATACCACACGGTCTGCTACTTTCTTAGCAAAGCCCATTTCATGCGTGACACAGACCATGGTCATTCCCTCTTTAGCCAGATCTGACATAACGTCTAATACTTCGCTGATCATTTCAGGATCAAGTGCAGATGTCGGTTCATCAAACAGAAGGATTTGAGGCTCCATACACAGAGATCGAGCGATCGCGACTCGTTGTTGTTGTCCACCAGAAAGCTGAGAAGGGTATTTATCTGCTTGTTCTGCAATATTCACACGTTCTAAATAGATTAAAGCACGCTCAATGGCAGCTTTCTTTGATAATTTTAATGTTTTAATTGGTGCCAACGTTAGGTTTTCTAATACCGTTAAGTGAGGGAATAGATTAAAGTGTTGGAATACCATACCCACTTGGCCATTCATTAGTTGTTTTGATGAGAGCGGTTGCTCAAAGAGCGACAGAGTACCACTTTGAATGGATTCTAAGGCATTGATGCAACGAATAAGAGTGGATTTTCCTGAGCCAGAGGGACCACAGATAACGACCTTTTCCCCTTCATTGATAGAAAGGGTAATCTTTTTTAATGCATGAAATTGTCCGTAGTACTTATCTACGGTCTTAAATTCAATGATATTGGCTTTATTTGTATTTTTATTAGTCACAATTCATCCTAGCATTTGAGAACTAAACTTACTGTAACATATTCATAAAGCTAAAGAAGTGATTCTTAATGGAGTGATTGATTTTTAATCAAAATATGAAGTTATACCTGCTAAATGTTAAAAATCAGCTGAGAGCAAATTTATATTAAATTAACCATTGCACAACAGTTAAAGACACGTTACGTTAACAGTATGGAGAATAAAGATGCAGTATATAAACAATAAACTGCATAAATAAATGGAAGAGAAGCAATGTATCAAACTGATGATGTACGAATTAATAAAGTAAAAGAACTATTACCGCCTGTAGCTATTTTAGAAAAATTCCCTGCGACTGAGATTGCGGCGAAAACCGTATTTCAATCTCGCGAAGCTATCCATAATATTTTACAAGGTGATGATGATCGTCTTCTTGTTATTATTGGCCCGTGTTCAATTCATGATACTGAAGCGGCTTTAGAGTACGGTGCAAAACTTAAAACATTACGTGATGAGTTAGGTGATCGTCTTGAAGTTGTTATGCGTGTCTATTTTGAAAAACCACGTACAACAGTCGGGTGGAAAGGGTTAATCAATGACCCGTACATGGATGATTCATTTAAGTTAAATGATGGTCTTCGTATGGGACGTAAGTTGCTGCTTGATCTTACTGATATGGGTTTACCAACTGCTGGTGAATTCTTAGATATGATCACTCCACAATACATGGGTGACTTAATCAGTTGGGGTGCTATCGGAGCACGAACTACTGAGTCACAAGTTCACCGTGAACTATCTTCAGGTCTTTCTTGTCCTGTTGGTTTTAAGAATGGTACTGATGGCAACATTAAAATTGCCACTGATGCAATCCGCTCTGCGGGTTCTTCTCACCATTTCTTATCAGTAACTAAATATGGTCACTCTGCAATTATTGAAACGGCCGGTAACCCTGATTGCCATATCATCCTTCGTGGTGGTAAAGAGCCAAACTACAGCGCAGATCATGTTAAGCCAGTGAAAGAGCAATTAGCCGCTTCAGGTTTACCTGAAAAAGTGATGATCGACTTTAGTCATGCGAACAGTTCAAAAGACTTTAAGCGTCAGATGATTGTTGCTGATGATGTTTGTGGTCAAATTTCTGGTGGTGAAGACGCAGTATTTGGTGTCATGATTGAAAGTCATCTTGTTGAAGGGCGTCAAGATTTAGTTTGCGGTAAAGCAGAAACTTATGGCCAATCAATCACAGATGCATGTATTGGTTGGGATGATACAGAAACGGTACTTCGCCAATTAGCGGATGCGGTAACTGCTCGCCGAAATAAGTAAGTTATTTAGAATAACGAAACGCCAGCCATTTTCATGACTGGCGTTTTTTTAGTACAAAAAATGGGTCACCCTTGACCTTTTGCCATGGTTACCGTTCTTTTTAAAGTCCAACGTAATAACAATGGAATGATATCAACACCTTGTTCTTCGCTATATTGGACAATCGCTAAGGCTAAATCAGGTTTCGCATATTTTTTTAATGCTTTAATAATGATTTTTTTCGGAGGGATCGGTTGATCCTTTGAGATATTAGAAAGTTCTCTAAATAAATCCTCAAAACCATTGTAATAAAGATAATGTTCGATGTCTTTACGCGGTAATTCAGTGAGTCGATGTCGTTCATGCTCATTACCTAATTGATTTTTAACTGCAAACGCATACTTCTTACCAGCAGCATCACCATCGGTTACAACGTGCCATTCAATATGAAGTGCTTTTGCTACTTTAATTAATGACTTTAATCCTGATTGTGCAAATTCAATGATCTGTACCCCTTCGGCTGCTAAGTTATATCCTAGAAGGCGAGCCATCTCATTAAATAACCATACCTCGGTTTCCCCCTCAACCAGTAACCAGCAACGCGCAAATAAGGCATTAGAACGTTGAAAGCGAATATGAAACGTAATGCGTCGTAAATCATCACGAGATAAGCTGGTTGGAGAGATAGAATAGCTTGATGTCGAGTCTGATTCTCTGACTAATCTACGTATAGAGCATAGAGGAACGGCACTCAATAATTCACTGCTATTTGTGGTCAATATCTTTTGCATGGGAATATGATTAAGCAACGACCAAGCTTGAATTAACTGTGTTGGGTGTAACCGTCCTTCTGGATCTTCGATGATCATGAGAGGGCGAGCTGATTTTTTTAGTGTGTTAGGCCCTTTAGCTCTTAGGTAAGTATTTAACAGCCCAAGTAGAAGGAGCTTAGTTTGTTTATTTTTGTTTTGATTAATAAACTGGGTTAGTGAAACGCCTTCTGTTTTTTGACCAAAAAAGAGATCATCATGAATTTTGTGTTGCTCGTTTCTTTTATGTCCTTTAAATGCAAAGTAATGTTCCACTAAAGACTGCATAGAATGCAAGGCACTTTTAATTTCGCCACTATTTACTTGGCCTGGAGCGGTGATAAGTCGACGACAGGTATTATTTATTCGTCGTTCAATTCGGTCATTAGAAAGGGTATCAAGCGTATCGTCTGGTTGTAAGCGACGAGAATCTCGAATACGAATGACGGGATGAAGGCGTATTAACTCAGTCACTAGACTTTCAATTTTATGATAACGTAAAACATTGCCTTCATTATCGAGAAACGAACTTGATGAGCTAATCTTTCCCTCATTATTCGTTGCGCTAATGCGATAATAAATTCGTTGAGCATGGTCATTGTGGTTAGATTGCCATAAACTAGACAACTTTCTGTAACGACCTGCTTTATGTTCGTTGTTTTCAGTGGTTTTCCAGCTAATAATAATTTGAATATGCTGGTCTTGGGTGTAAGAGATGGAATGATCTTGATGGAAATCTTTTAACGTAAACTGATGAAGCTCTCCAGACACAGGCAAGGCGATAGATAGGGCATCAAGTAACGATGATTTTCCCCATGTATTTTCGCCAATCAAGGTCGTCAATTGTTCAAAAGAAAGAGATAAGCGTTTGATGCCTCTAAATCCTGAAACTTCGATTCGTTCTAAGAGCATAGCACTTCCTTATCAGAGACTTATATAAATAACTATATAGCAACTGAATCGATGAAAGCACAATGGCAGTCACATTTATCAATTATACTGATAGATGAGTGACCAAGTACTGAAATATTACCAATTAACGCATTGTTTATAAAAATGGTTTACCGTGAACTGATTGCTTAAATTGAAATACGGTTCTAGACAGGATATGAAATCAATGAAAAATCAAAAGAATCATGTTTTAAGAGTGATGCATATTAATGATACACACTCTTATTTTGATGAATCAGTGATCCCATTACACAGTGATGTTGGTGAGAAATATTATATTAAATGTGGTGGATTTGCGCGAATATCTCACCAAGTCTCAGTCCTTACCGAGGAAGCAAAAGCAAAAGGGGGAAATACCGTTTTTTTCCATGCTGGCGATTGTTTTCAAGGGACCTTATATTTCTCTTTATATAAGGGAAAGGCCAACGCAGATTTACTAAATCAACTCCCTTTAGATGGTATGGTTCTTGGTAATCATGAGTTTGATTTAGGTAATGAATTAGTCAGTGACTTTATTGCCAATACCCATTTCCCTATTCTTATGGGTAATTGGGATTTAAGCCAGGAAGATCAAACTAAGGGCCATCAATTAAAACAACAAGAACGAATATTAGATTTTAATCCAACACTCGGTATTGCAAACTACTTGATTAAAAAAGTAGGAAATTTGGATGTCGCGGTATTTGGTTTAACCATAGATCAAATGGACGTATTAGCAAGCCCAGATCCTGATACGCCATTTATGAATGCTATTAAAACAGCACAGAACACCGTTGACTACTTAGCCGTTCAAGGCATAACTAATGTCATCATTGTTAGTCACCTTGGTTATGAGGGGGATAAACAACTAGCAAAAGTGGTTAATGGTATTGATTTGATCATTGGAGGGCATAGTCATGTGTTGCAGGGTGATTTTTCAAACGTTGGTTTAGAGGCTCGTGATAACTACGGTGAGCTTGTTAATGACACACATATTGTTCAGGCTGGATGCCACGCACTTGCACTTGGCTATTGTGATTTAGAATACTCTGAAGAAGGTGAGTTATTGAGTTTTAATGGTCGTAATATTTTACTTTTGGATAAGATGGCTTACAAAGACAAAGCATGTACCCAAAAAATGGATGAACCTCATTTATCAAAGACACTAGCATTGATTAATTCATTCGACCTAGCAGAGGTCTGTGAAAAAGACCTTAAGATAGAAACATTATTAATAGATAAATACCGTGGTGAGGTTGATCGACTTTCTCAAAAAGTGATTGGTCACTGTATGGAAGACTTATCACACCGTCGGATCCCTGATGATAAAGGCCAAAGTGATATTGCTCCATGGGTTGTAGAGTCTTTTTATTCAAAGGCTCATCAATTGGATAATCGGGTTCAATTCGCAATGCATAATGCTGGCGGAGTGCGTTCTGGCTTAAATCAAGGTGATATCACCTATTCTGATATTGCCGGAAAAGTTTTGCCTTTTGCCATACCGATTGTCATCTATAGTATCAAAGGGCGGCATCTTAAAGCGGCAATTGAAGGAGCTATAGACAATGCTACGGATAACGGGATTATTGGCAGCGGTTCAGGTAGTTTTCCTTATGTATCACAGATGCGTTATTGTTATGAAGCAAGTAAGCCAAGTGGCCAACGTATTACTGAGTTCAGCATTTATCACCAAGATATTGGTTGGGCACCTATCCTTGATGAACAGGTATATTTTGGGACATCAACCGCTTATACCATCAAAGGTAAAGAAGGTTATGCACCTTTACTCAATAAAGAACGTGAGTGTGTAACAACGACCTTTTCAATGGCCGATTGTTTTATCGATTATTTATCACATTACCCTAATTTGGCGAAACCAACAGCTTGTTTGAACCAGTATCACAAAAATAAACGAGTGCTTGTTTAATTGGCATGAGCTTTGCTATTAATTCAAATGAGATGAGTAAATTTGAATTAATTGAATAGGTTTTTGTATGGATGGTGATTTATCCGATAAACTTTTGGTCGTAGCGTGGTTTTCTGCCTGGGCCGTTATTGCCTACTTTGTCCAATTCTCTGGATAATAATAAGGCCCTCTAACTTAAGAGGGCCTTATTATACCAATCTACATAAGTATTTGATCATTCTTGCTTGTTAAAATCGATTATATCAGCGTTATACCTTTCTATTGCAAAAATTAGGTGTAATTAGATCCACTAGTTACTGTAATTTATGCCTTGCTATAATCGATTTTTCCTACGCAATTATCTGAACAACTACTTATCCAGAATGGTATTACATTAGGTTAATAGAGCTAATGTAGCTGAGATTTGTTTTAGTTAACAATTTCGAAACATATAAGATAATATATTCATATCTAACTGCTTAATTTTCTTATTTAATGACTAACTATTCAAATTTATTGTGCATTGTGATTTTATATGCATTTATTTCGCTTGCCTTTAAATGTAATTTTTACATTAGAAAAACTAATATTAGTTTAGAGAAAAAGTCATTTTTTGAGCAGTGAAATTAGTCTTAAAATCAACTCATCTAATCGAAAATAACTTTTAAGTGAGGCAATCATGGCACAAGCAGCAATGAACGTTAATACCATCGCTACTTCTTCTTTGGATAAGAAGGCCTACTCAGTAAATATCAAAGGATTGATTGCTCATTTTGTTGATGTATTATTTGGCAAAGGCCAAACAACATCGACACATTACACTGCAGAATTATCGGAACACTTACAAAAAGATCTTGGTCTATATCGTTAAGTATTTCATTAATAAATAAAGCCAGCATGAATGCTGGCTTTTTAGTTTTTGGTTAATATTCTTTTTAGTAAATACAAACTCTATTTTTTCCTGAGCGCTTAGCTTGGTATAATGCTTTGTCAGCTCGTAGGAAGGTTGTATTTATATCTTCATTATGCTGGCATACCGTCATACCTATGCTTACAGTAACAAGCCTGTCTTGCAAGGTCTCGTGCCAATCAAAATTAGAAATGCTTAAGCGGCAGCGATCCGCTATTTCTTTACCATATTGTTGATCATTTGAAGCAACAATGATGATGAACTCTTCACCACCGTATCGTAAGGCATAATTATTAGAGCCTGATGATTCTTCAATGATTCGTGCAACCAACTTAAGTACAACGTCACCAGTAAGGTGAGAGTATTCATCATTGATAGATTTAAAATTATCGATATCAATGACAAGAAGTTGATAGGTTGCTAATTTAGGCTTAATCTCGTTAGCAAAGGTTGATTTATACCAGCGATGATTAAATAGTTTAGTTAAACTGTCGTGGAATACATCTTTTTGTAATTTAGCTACTGTATCTTTTTGTTCATCTGATACTTTTTTGAGCTTTATGTTTTCAGATTCAGATATATTTAAGCGCAGTTGCAGCTCTAAGCGAGTTAAGCGACGTAAAGCATGCCCGCCAAGTTCATTGATAGGGAAGTGTTTAACTATATCAACAGTAAGCTGATGTGCTTCTTTTTCGCATTCAAGCGCTGCTGAAAAGTCATGACAACTTGCAAGCGCATCACTTTTTACATCCAATAATTGACGGATATAATAACCTTGCGAATATTTTTTAGTTCGCTTTAACTGATGAGTAATTAGAACATCTGCTAACTCTCCACGTTGCAATTGAATAAGGCAATAGGATGCCTCAATAGAAAAGAGTTTGTTCAACCATGGAAACGAATCTAGGTTAATATTTTCTTTACGAAATACAATTAATGCATCTAATGCTGTTTGAGGTTTATTTTGTAATCGAAGTAATTTAGCTGAATACAATTGCACCTGCATCATTAATTGGAGATCGTCAGATACATACTTAATAACATGACATTCATTTAATAATTGCTTTGCTTTTGATAATCTATTTAGGTCTAATAAACAAGCTACAATATATAGCCGATAACGTAATGAAAGGTTATTACTTTGTATAGTTTTACTTAAAGATTCTATTTTTTGATAGTAACGTAATGCTTTTAAATGGTCGCCATATATAGAGCATAAATTACCTATCCCTAAAATCGATTGAATATAAAATTCATTATCTCCAAAATCAACAGCAAGTTTAGAAAGAGAATATAAGCTCTCTAAAGCAGATTGGTATTCTCCAATATCAGTATATCTATAACTGAGCGAAGAGTAGATTTGTAATATTAGGTCAATATTATCGGGTAGAGATAAAAGTAATAAAGCCCGCTGTAAATGCTGTATGCTTTTTTGTGTTTGATTGAATTCAACTTCAAATTCAGAGCACATCAGTAGAGCATATGCTTTTTCAGTATTAGACTCGGCAAATTCATCAACAACATAGTGCCAGAGCATTAATGACTGCTGAGAGTTAAGTGCCATTAAGTCTATTCCTTTGGATGAAATGCGAGTTAATAGATTATCCACTATACGATCTCCATTTGCATTTGGGATAATGTTGCGTGATGATTTAATTCATGCAAACTAAAATGTGTAACTGATGGTATAGAAACATTCAGTGAGTAACGGGACCAAGGGTAAGTTGAAAGTAATGTTGATATTGAGTGCGCGATCTCTTGAGACTTATTTTTATTTTCGTTGATAAGAATAGCTATCTCAGTGTCATTTAAACGAGTAATAGTATCGCCGTGTTTGCAATAATGGTGGCCTAATAACATAAGGTTATTAATTTTATCTTCAGAAGGGTCAGTTATCATAATTAAATGATATTCATCAGATAATACATTTGTGAGTATTGATTTAAGATGAGCATACCATTTTTCTCGTGGTAATAAATAGGTAAGCGATGACATTGAGTTGAATTTTAACTGCATTTCGATGCGCTGAATTAAGTTCTTTGCTCGAATATCCAACCGCTCTTTTGAAGTGCTAGTTTTATCACGACCTAAAGAGCTTGACTGTTCTTGAATTAATGCAATTTCATATTGACGATAGCGTTTGTAAGAATATAGAGCGAGCTCAAAATTTTGAGTTAGTTCAGCGATCCTAGATTGTTCAAGGCAAATTTGAGAGCGCAGTTCCCCTTTGTCAAACTGCTGGGCGATGACTTCCGCGTCAGTTAATAACTGATAAGCTAAGGTGAAATGAGATTGAGCTGAAGCGATCCGAGCTAAACTAATGGCAGAGTGAGCTTTCATCCATATAAGATCATGTTGAATCGCAAGTTGATTGGCTAAACTACAACATTTTTGTGCCGAATCAAGATCGTCTAGACCGAGAAAAGCAAGGCCTCGAAAGTCGTAGATTTCAGCTTTCCAAGTTAAATTAGAATTATCTGTTAGCAACTTCTCTGCTTTGAATAAAATCGGCAGCATTGCTTGGTAATCGCATAATAAGTAACTATCCCAAGCTTGTAGGATATAAGCTTTGGCTTCTAAATGAGGCATACGATAATAATTGGCACGCTGCGCAGCAATATTGTGGGTGGAATTTGCTTGTTCAAGGCAGTTTGTCATGCGCCAAGTATTACCTAGGCCAATTAATGCTTCGATCTCAATTTCATGATTGCCAATAAGAGAAGATTGCTCTAATGCTTTTATCCAGTATTGTTGTGCAGAGAAAAGTTTTGCTTGTCCCCACGAATGTAAGGCTAAAGTATGCAAAATTAATGGAAGTAAATTATCATTTTCAAGTTCTTGCTGAAGCTGCAAGACTTCTTTTGCAGACTTAAAGCCGGCTTGATAATCCATTAAATGCCAATGAGCGATAGAAATAATTAATTTTGAGTATGCAGTTCCGTATTTAAAATGAATTTTTTCTGAGAGTTCTAGTTGGTACTTGGCTTCTTTCAGTATATTTGAGGTATCGTCTCCGACGATTAATTCTAGTGCTTTTAGGTTAGAAATGATCTTATTTTTAGACTCTTTCACAGCTATCCTTCCTTATTCATTCTCCCAATATATCCACTAATCTATTGAAGTCACGAACTATTTTCTGGATATGCGATCCAGTTAAAAAGGAAGGAAAGAGGTTTTTTTCTTATTCATTTTCAGCAAGGTTTAATAATGCCATCGCGCAGCTAACGCTGGTAGCAAGAACATCAATAACACCTGTTCTTAACGCTCCCATAATAGAGAGTGCTTTACGGCTTTCACTGGCCATGGCAATAACATTCGATATTTGACGGAGATCTTCCATTTCAAGTCCAATTACACGACCACGCATTAACGTATCTGCGTTTGTACCATCTAACTTAAAGAAATCAAAACCACCAATATCACCGACAATACCATCGTTTAATCGTGCTTCCACAAACTCTTTAGGAGTGAAAAAACCTAGTTTAACCATATGGCTATTTTCATCCATATCACCAATGCCTACTAAAGCAAACTCGGCTTTACGGGCTTGGTTTAAGGTCTCTTTGATGGTGGTATGCTCCATAAAGGCTGAGCGAAGGTTCGGATCATTCACATAAGCAGGCGCATAAAGAGTCTCACTGCTGCCGCCGTATTTTTTCGCTAAACGACGGCAAATATGGTCAGCATTAATAATATCACCGCTGCGATGAGTGCCGCCAATAGCAGAAACGAATCGAGCATTACGATGAGAGACAATACCTGCGTGATCAGCAACTGCAGCTACATTTTGGCCTTGACCAACAGCGACCGCCATATCATCTTGTAAGTTATTGTTTAAATATGAACTGACTAAAGCTGCCACTTGTTTACGTTGTTCATTAGTATTAGGTTGATCTAATGAAATAAGCGCACGTTTTAGATTGAATTTCTCAACTAATTTTTGTTCTAGTTGTGCACTGTAGACAGGGTGAAATTTTACCGTAATTTCAACGATGCCTTCTTCTCGTGCTTTTCTTAGCATCCGTCCTACTTTTGCGCGAGATAAACCAAATTTTTTCGATATTTCTTCTTGAGTTGCACCTTCTTGATAATAAAGAATCGCAATTTCAGTTAGCATATCTGTGTTTTCAGTTTGATCTTGTGAAGGCAATAAGGTCATGCAAGTGTTCCTAACTTAATAATTCAGCAAGAGTGATTGGTTTAGATATCAACCCAAGCTTTTGTGCTGGCGTAGTGCCAAGTTTATCCTGATGACAGAGATTATGCCACGCTCTGAAAATATCGAGTAGTGGAAGAAGGCTAGCAGGACGTAATTTACGTCTTGGTTCATTCACTAGCGAAGTAAACTGAGTATAAAAACGCTCTTGATATTCCGCAGCAGAGCTAGCCGATGCGCGTTTTAGCCAATAGACTTCATTATTTTCAGCCCCATTTAAGTGGCAAATACCTTTATGTAAACCATTAAATTCAGTAAAAGCCCAGCGATCTCTCCACCAACCAACTAGGTGGATATCAATTTTTTCGCCACTCTGTTCTAGTGGGAATTGAGCGTCTTGGGTTACATATAATAAATCAATGCTGTTTTCAGTAATTCGCTTTAAAAATACTGACATTGCAGCCGAACGCAACATTGGTTCCTGAGGCATATATATTTCAATAGATTCACAATGAGCAAAGGCTTGTTGGATCTCTAAAAAATGAGCATAGGAGGTATACGGAGGTCTAATTAATGCCCCTTTAGATGGATAATTTAGAGACACGTAGTTTCCCAGAGGGTCTTCTACATTTGCTCTTGCTAGTATTTCTTGATACTTCGCATCAACACGCTTAAAAATAGATTGCTCCATCACTGAGCTTTGAGAGTTAGCTTCTCCAATAAAAGCGGTTGGTAAAAATTGTGCATTATCCTGAAAAGGGTCATGGTCAGATTGTGTTCCAGGTGTATCACATTCTGAGTAATTAATATGTTGTGCAATAACATAACCTGAATTCATTTCAGCACTGGCATACCAAAATACGCCATTGTTACTTATTGGTTGTAATGAGGTCGCGTTCGAAGCGAGTTGAATTTCGGTTCTGTCGTGCTGTAATCGAGCATCAAACAGAGACATATGACGACGGCAGCGATTCGCTATTTGATTAATATGATCGTAAAAGGTTTTAGGGTTTATATCCAATCGACGGCAAATTTCACGTACGGAATATCCAGTAAATAAAAAACCTAAAATCTTTTGCTGAATAGGGCTTTTTTGGTTTTCTCCTGACCATTTATCCACAAAGGTAGATGCACAGGCTTTACAACGGTAGCGTTGACGATCGCCACTGTAGCCAAAGGCGTGATAAAGCTCTCGATGCGTTAGTACATCAAGACCAAAATGATCGCAATTTGAATTATTACAGGAAGGCAAAGAGTGTGATTGAACGGTATGCTGACGAGCCAGTTCATTCAATACTTCATTATTATTGATTAAGGGAGGAAAAGCGCCACATTTCCGACAAACTAATGCCGGTCGCTTAGGGTTAGTACGTTGAACTAAATAATGTTGTTCATCGCTATCACCAAAATTGTCACACGCCAATGTTTTACAAAAATTGAGTTGTAACCCTTTAGCAGCCAACGGCAGTTTTTCGGTCGGCACTAGACACCCCTTATAGATAGAGAGCGCCAGAGTTTATCTGGCGCAGCATAATTACAGTTTGATTGCTGTTTCTAGCGCAACGGTCATCATGTCATTGAATGATTTTTGACGGTCTTCAGAACTTAGTTTCTCACCACGCTTGATGTGATCAGAAACGGTTAGGATAGTCAGTGCTTTAGCTCCTAAGTCAGCGGCTACACCATAAATGCCAGCTGCTTCCATATCAACACCTAAAATGCCTAATTTTTCCATTTTGTCGAATAGATCAGCTTCTGGTGAGTAGAAAAGATCAGCAGAAAAAACATTACCTACTTTAACAGGAACATTTAATTCACGAGCTTGGCCTACCGCTGTTTCTAAAAGGCCAAAGTCAGCGATTGCTGCGAAATCGTGATTGTTAAAGCGGATACGGTTTACTTTAGAATCAGTAGATGCACCCATACCTATAACAACGTCCATTAACTTAACGTCATCATGTACTGCGCCACAGCTACCAACACGAATTACGTTTTTCACGCCAAATTCTGCGATAAGTTCATGAACATAGATACAGCATGA
This sequence comes from Aliivibrio sp. S2TY2, assembly GCF_028765525.1. NCBI lineage: Bacteria > Pseudomonadati > Pseudomonadota > Gammaproteobacteria > Vibrionales > Vibrionaceae > Aliivibrio > Aliivibrio sp. S2TY2. Next base: position 87,747 of record NZ_JARACS010000013.1, read on the forward strand.
TGGAATACCCATACCGTGACCCATTACCGATACTTTTTTACCTTTGTATGTACCTGTGTAACCAAACATATTACGTACATCACATACTTGCTTTACGTCTTCTAAGAAGTTTTCAGCAATGAATTTTGCACGAAGTGGGTCACCAGGCATAAGAACAGTTTCTGCGAAATCACCAGCTTGAGCATTAATGTGTGGGGTAGCCATAATAAGGTCTCCGGTTTGAAAAATTAAAAATAAAATCGGTGTAACTAAATTTGTTGAATTATCTTTCTCGATATGTGGCTATTTTATGCCTATATTTTATAGTGTCATGAGATTGTGGTCACATTTTCTCATAGAATCTTGATTAATTTTCCTGTTGATAACTAAATTTGTTGAAAGTGAAGGGGCAATCGCAACCTTTTGTTAGTCTTAGCTTTAATACATGGATTAAGTTTTTTTATTTCTGTGCCTCAATTAGATTGAACTTGATGGTGGGTAGGAGGATGATGCAGAAAAGCGCATTTTTTGTATCGTAATAATGTGAGTGAGTAAATTAGATGAAAGCAGAGAATAAACAATATGCAGTGATTGGTTTAGGCCGTTTTGGATTAACTGTGTGTGAAGAATTACACCAATATGGCTCTCAAGTATTAGCGATTGATATCAATGAAGAGCGAGTAAAAAAAGCAACCGATTTTGTGTCTACGGCCGTTGTAGCAAATTGTGCTAATGAAGAAACCATTGCAGAATTAAAGCTTGATGAATATGACATGGTAATGGTTGCGATTGGTTCTGATATTAATGCAAGTATTTTAACGACCTTGGTACTCAAAGAAGCAGGGGTTAAAACGGTTTGGGTAAAAGCGAATGATAAATTTCATGCAAAGATACTCACTAAAATTGGTGCCGATCATATTATTCTTCCTGAGCGCGATATGGGGATCCGAGTAGCAAGAAAAATGTTAGACCGTCGTGTATTTGAGTTCCATCAATTAGGCAGTGGCTTAGCAATGACAGAGATTGTCATTGGAGGGCAGAACATGGGGAAAACTTTAGGTCAGCTTGATTTTTGTCAAATGTCAGACGTGAAGATTTTAGCGCTTAAGCGTGGTCCTGAGATTGAAAGTGCTCCAGAACACAGCAAAATATTAGAGATCGGTGATATTTTAATTATCGTAGGTCCTGAAGATAAATTAGCAAAAAAAATTAGAAGCTTATGAGTTATATACCTAAGCGAGGCTTATATCCGATAAAGAATAACCAAAAAGCGAAAGAGTGGTCTGAACCGAGGATTATACTTTTTTCGTTTTTGGCTATTTTATTACCCTCGGCTATATTACTGACGTTACCTGTTTTTTCTGTTTCAGGTTTAAGTTTTGTTGACGCTTTATTTACGGCGACATCGGCAATCAGTGTAACTGGACTAGGTGTGGTTGATACAGGTACACACTTTACTATCAGTGGTAAGATCCTACTTATGTTTCTGATGCAGATTGGCGGTCTAGGGCAAATGACACTATCAGCCGTTCTATTGTATGTCTTTGGTTTACGTTTGAGCTTACGTCAACAAGCATTAGCTAAAGAAGCATTAGGCCAAGAGAAAAAAGTAAATTTACGTAAGTTGATAAAAAGTATTATTTGTTTTGCATTAATTGCTGAGCTTATAGGCATGATAATCCTCTCTTTTCGCTGGGTGCCTGATCTTGGTTTAGCTAAAGGACTGTTTTATGCAGCATTTCACTCTATTTCAGCATTTAATAATGCAGGATTTTCTTTATTCTCGGACAGCTTAATGGGGTATGTTGGTGATCCTCTTGTTATATTTACGCTGTCATGTTTGTTTATTGGAGGAGGGCTTGGCTTTACTGTTATTGTTGATTTAGTTAAAAACAGTTCAAAAGGGTTTAGTCGTCTACAACTGCATACAAAAATAATGATCATTGCAACACCAACCTTATTATTGGTAGGTACTCTATTTTTCTATGTGCTTGAATATAACAACCCGAGTACGCTAGCGTCATTATCTGCAGGTGATAAATGGCTCGCGGCTTTTTTTCAATCCGCTAGTGCGCGTACTGCGGGCTTTAACAGTGTGGATTTAACGCATTTCACTCAACCAGCGTTGTTTATCATGATTATACTCATGCTTATTGGTGCTGGCTCAACATCTACGGGTGGTGGTTTAAAAGTATCGACAATTACGGTAGCGACTGTGGCTACATGGACTTTTTTACGTCAGAAAAAGCACGTTGTGATGTTTAAAAGAACCGTTGGCTGGCCAATCGTAACGAAATCATTGGCTATTATTGTGGTTAGTGGCTCGTTATTGTCCATTGCAATGTTTACTTTAATGCTCACTGAGCAAGCTGGTTTTGATAAGGTCATGTTTGAAGTGATTTCAGCTTTTGCCACGGTAGGCTTAACTGCGGGTTTAACGGCTGAGCTATCAGAAACAGGAAAATGTATTATGGTTATCGTAATGGTCATTGGTCGAATTGGACCATTAACCTTAGCCTATATGTTAGCAAGATCAGAAAAATCTTGCGTTAAATACCCTGAAGATACAGTGTTAACTGGTTGATTTAGTAAATTTAAAGTATAGAAAAGGGCATCTACGAAAGTGGATGCCCTTTTTATTTATATGGCTTTTATGTAATACCAATTCAAATAAGAATGATTAGATGCCTACTTTGTTTAGTATTATTACCTTAATTTGTATGCAATTACTCATTAATAGGAAGCTGCTCAATTTTTACTGTTTGTGTAGGGAACGCAATTTCAGCATTGTATTTAGCAACAATATTTCCAATCTTAATCAGCACATCTTGCTTAACTTCGTGATACTCAATCCAATTGACCGTTTTCGTAAAGGTGTAAATTAATAGATCAAGTGAAGAGGGACCAAAGCCATTAAAGTTAACGATTAATGTTTGATTAGAATCGATATCATTATGTTCTTGTAGCATTGTTTTTATATCACTAACAATAAACCCAATATTATTAATGTCATCGTAGCGAATACCAATGTCTTCTTTGATACGACGATTAAGCATTCTTGATGGGTTTTCAACAACAATATTACTAAATACGGAGTTAGGTACATAAAGAGGGCGTTTATCAAAGGTCCTGATCACTGTCATACGCCACCCAATGCGCTCGACGGTTCCTTCTAGAGAACGATCAGGTGAGCGTATCCAATCTCCAACTTTAAAAGGACGATCAAAGTAGATCATCATTCCGCCAAAGAAATTAGACAATAAATCTTTTGCTGCTAAACCGACAACTAAGCCACCAACGCCACCAAAAGTTAAAAGGCCCGAGAGACTTAATCCCATTCCCTGCATTAATGAAAGTAGACCTAATGAAATGAATATAAGGCGACTGACCTTACCCAAGGCAAGAACCGTAGTTTCATCGTGTTTAGGGTTGGTTAGGACTTCTTTTTCTATAAGCGTGGTTAGTCTAAGGGCAGACCAAATAAAACTCCAAACAAGAATGAATACTTGCAACTCCGGTAACCAAGTCGTACTAAAGTGAGTATGGGTTGTCAGTAGTATTTTTAGTGAGGCTGTCGCTGGCCATAACCAAATAACAAGAGTTATAGGGGATGAAATTGCAGTGATAACAGCATCATCCCAAGGAAGTTGAGTTTTTGTTGCCATGTGGTGTAGGCGTTGAATAATAATGCGCCAAGATAACCAAAGAAAAGCACTGAATAAAGAGATCACGATTATATTTTGTGCCCAATCGTGATCTTTAAATTCTAATAGGGTGTTCCACCAATCAAGGAAGCGAGTCATTGATAGTTCTCTTTTATTTAAAAAAGATAGCTTATCACTTCGTTAGCCCAAAGGAAGTAGATCAATACTGATATTATTGTAAAAATCCCCCATGCAATAGCCACATTTTTCATTTTTGGACTATTTCCTACCACGTTAGCAATCCCTGTGAGCATGGGAGTAATTAAATTTACCCCTTTTACGCGATAAAATAATACGGCAATGATATGTAAACCAATAAAACCAAGAAGAACATTAAATATTTGATGATGTATTGAGGTTAATAGACTGCTGGTATCGTAACTTACTAAAGACGCTAACGGCCCTTCTGACAAAATATCATCATTACTAAATAAACCTGTTGTTAATTGAAGTACCAGTAAAAAGAAAAGACCTAACACCATGTAACCACCAGCGGGGTTGTGTCCTACAGCCTGTGATACTTTTCCAGATTTTATCGCTGTAAGGTAGTTGATGGCTTTTTTGGGCGAAGTGACAAAGTGAGTAAATCTAGCGGTATCACTGCCAACAATACCCCATAAGATCCTTGTGCTTAATAATGCCATTAATAGGTAAGCAAGAGTAAAATGCCATTCCATTAATCCTTCTTCCGCAGTATACCAAAGTGAGCCAAGTAAAATTACTTGGCTCCAATGATAAACTCGGATAAAGCTATCCCAGATTTTCATGTATATCCTTTAATTACTCAATACTACTTATTTTGCTTTGTAATCAGAATGACAAGCTTTACAGTTTTTAACCGCTTTACCAAATGCTTTACGGATGGCTGCTTTGTCGCCTTTATCGGCAATACTTGCTAGAGCTGCTGTATCTTCTTGGAACTGCGCTAGACGAGCTTCAAAATCAGGAAAGTTGGCCCATACTTTAGGCAGTGCGTTGGTTTTACCTTTATCTGAGCCTTCTACATAAAAAGCATCAAGCGGCATAAGAGAAAGTTCAGACAGTTGATTTGCACGTTTAGCAAAAATAGCATCGCTCCACTCTGTTTTTCCTTTGACCATTTCGCCCATTTCACTAACGTTACCAGCAATCATGGTAAATGCGGCTTGGCGGTATTTAATCGCTTTATCTGCTTCGTTAAAAGTGTGAGCTAAAACAGACGTTGAAGCCAAAAGAGTTGAAGCGATAACCAATGTTTTCAGTGTTTTCATAATTGAAACTTCCTTGATTTGTAATTATTTTAAACCACTATTATATGAAAGGATGAACAAAAGAAGTAGTTGGTTATCACAACATTTACACATTCTTTACACTTTCATTGAAAAATGAAGTTAATCGTTAAGATTATTTGATAGCTGCAACAAAAAGCAAAATGCGTATAATAGCCATGTTATTTTTTAAGTAGGCTTGTCAGTTTTTATGCGAATTTTAAATATTACAACGCATCCAGATCTAGAACATTTAGATAATCAGAAAATTCTTCAACGTAACGCGACTCGTGCCATTGTATTGAAGGGGGAGGATATTCTTCTTTTATATACTGAGCGTTATCATGATTACTCGTTACCTGGTGGTGGTATTGATGACGGGGAAGATGTCATTGCGGGTTTGGTTCGAGAAATAGAAGAAGAAACGGGTGCCAAAAATATTTCAAACATTGAACCCTTTGGTATTTATGAAGAGTTTCGTCCTTGGTATAAGCACGAATGTAATGTTTTACACATGATTTCATATTGCTATACCTGCGATGCGGATAAAGAGCTTGGTGAGACGAACTATGAAAGCTATGAAATCCGAAATGGCATGAAACCCGTTTGGATTAATATCCATGAAGCGATTGCGCATAATGAAGATATTATTATGAACAGTGATAAGAAAGGGATGAGCATTGAACGTGAAACTTTCTTATTGCATTTAATTGTCAAAGAGCGCTTACATGTTCAATAAAGAGCAGATCTTAAAACTAACTCAAATGAAAATGCCTTTTGGTAAGTATGCGGGTCGTGTGCTTATTGACTTGCCTGAAGAATATCTTTTGTGGTTTGAGCGCAAAGATGGTTTTCCTAACGGAGAGTTAGGTGAGCTAATGGCATTGTGTTTAGCGATGAAAATAGAAGGGTTAGATGAGGTCATTCGACCATTAAAATACCAATAATCGCGGCATTAATGAAAACAAAGCATGAGGGTTAAATTCATGCTTTGTTTATTTGTTATTTGAATTGAGATTCACCAGTTTTAGCGCGTTGAAAATCTTCTTGTAATCCATTTGATGTTTCGTTTTGTAAATAGTTTAGTGCAGCGCAAAAACTACTTGTCTCACCGTATACTTCACGTGCACGATCAATATGACGCTCTGCAGTACGTCTTACCTGAGGGCTATTTTGAGAGTTACTGTATTGTACTTGTTTATCAAATACTTCTTTAACGTATTTTTGCTGACAAATATCTTCATTTTCAGGGGTTGCTACAATATTAGCAACAGAACTAAATGAAATGAATGTAAGTAATAAGGCGTAGAATTGGCGCTTTATCATACTGGCATAAACCTTACTTTAATAATGTTTATCGATTCTACTTTTACAGTATGTGGAGTGCAATACTGGAGAGGAAATAAATTACCTTTAATTGGGGTGTCGTCCTGTAAGGGTTGTCAACTGATAAGGCTGCTAATATAACGGCAGTATCTAATACTATTATTCACTCATTATGTTGAATTTAAGACCTCCATCACTGTAACTCCGTGGGTTGCCTTTTACTATAAAAAAAGACTATGGAGAATACGATGATTAATAAAACAACAATAGCACCACAAGGTCCAGAATTCTCTGAACTTGTTCAGGGTTACTGGCGACTTGGTGATTGGGGTATGACGCCACAACAACGGTTAACTTTCTTAAAGCAACACATTGATTTGGGTATTACAACCGTTGATCACGCCGATATCTATGGTGGTTACCAATGTGAACATTTGTTTGGCGAAGCTTTATCTTTAGAACCTTCTGTACGTGATCAAATAGAGATTATCACTAAGTGTGATATTAATTTATGTACTTCAGATTTTCCAAATAGAAAAATTAATCATTACGATACCTCAAAAGAACATATTGTTAACTCAGTAAATAATTCACTTTCTCGCCTTAATATTTCTGAAATTGATGTACTTTTGATCCACCGTTTAGATGTATTAATGGATGCAGATGAAGTAGCTGATACGTTTAATCAACTCCAGAAAGAGGGTAAGGTTAAACATTTTGGGGTGTCTAATTTCACGCCAAGCCATTTTGATTTATTGCAATCACGCCTGGATAAACCATTAGTGACTAATCAAGTTGAAATCAACCCGCTTAATTTTGAAGTGGCGCATGATGGTACGCTTGACCAATTACAGATGAATCGTATTAAGCCTATGGCATGGTCATGTTTGGCGGGAGGAGAGCTTTTCTCTGGTCAGTCAGAGCAAGCGATTCGTGTCCGAAATGTACTTGAAGAGTTAAGAGAAGAAGTTGGAGCGAAAAGTATTGACCAAGTGATTTATGCTTGGGTGCGTAAGTTACCGTCAAAGCCCCTACCTATTATTGGTTCTGGTAAAATTGAACGTGTGCAAGCGGCTGTTGATGCAATGGATATAAATTTAACTCGTGAACAATGGTATCGCGTATGGGTTGAGTCAAAAGGCCACGGTGTGCCATAGAAACAGCCTCTAGATTCAATTGGATACAAAAATGGGATGCCAATTAGCATCCCATTTTTATTTAATTAAATAGATTTTAATTATTTAACTAGCCATTCGATTGCTTCACCAGCGCGAATTGGCACAACAAAGTCATCACCAAACGTCATTGTTTCAGGAGCGATCCACGCTTCTTTTACAAGAGTAATCGAGTCAGTGTTGCGAGGAAGGTTGTAAAAATCAGGACCGTTGAAGCTTGCAAATGCCTCAAGGTTTTCTAATTTACCTTCGTTCTCAAATACTTCAGCATATAATTCAATTGAGGCATGCGCGGTATAAGAGCCAGCACAGCCGCACGCCGCTTCTTTTTTGTCTTTCGCGTGTGGTGCAGAGTCAGTACCAATAAAGAATTTAGGGTTACCGCTTGTTGCTGCTTCAACTAAAGCTTGCTGGTGCGTATTACGCTTCAAAATTGGTAAGCAGTAGAAGTGAGGCTTAATACCACCCACTAACATATGATTGCGGTTGAACAATAAATGGTGAGCTGTAATTGTTGCCGCTACGTTAGGGCCTGCATTTTTAACAAAGTCTGCCGCATCTTTTGTTGTGATGTGCTCAAGAACAATTTTTAGCTCAGGGAAATCATTAACGATAGGCGCAAGAACAGTATCAAGAAAGGTTTTTTCACGGTCAAAAATATCAACGTCGTGTGTTGTTACTTCTCCATGAATAAGTAAAAGCATACCTTCTTCTTGCATGGTTTTTAATACAGGGTAAACCTTGCTAACGTCACTTACCCCAGAATCTGAATTGGTTGTTGCGCCAGCTGGATAAAGTTTAGCGGCAACAATATGGCCCGTTGCTTTCGCTTTGCGGATCTCATCTGATGTGGTCTTTTCAGTTAAGTATAAAGACATAATTGGAGCAAAAGTATCAGATGGGTTTACTGCTTGAATGCGGTCACGGTAGCTAAGCGCTTGCTCAGTCGTTGTTACTGGTGGAACTAGGTTTGGCATAATTAATGCGCGGCCATTATAACGGCCAGAATCACGTACAGTGTCAGTTAATACATCACCATCACGTAAGTGTAAATGCCAATCATCAGGACGAGTAATTGTTAAAGTTGTCATTTGCTGCTCCCACCAGAAAAAGAAATAAGAGCCTAAGAATTATCGAGTTAATCGTTTGCTTAGGCGAAAGGATTCTAAAGCAAAATGAATAAAACAAATAGGATAAAGTAGAAATTAGTAACAAATTTGACTTAAAAGGTAAAAGAAAAGAGAATGTGCTCGGTATTTATACAGATAAAAGAGAACGAGACGCTATGAAAAAGAATAGAAAAGAAGGGATGCCAGCTTCTGAATATGAGCATGGCAGAGGCACGATTAGAGATAATGCTTTAAAAGCCGTTGTTACAAGTCAATTATTTACAACAAGGGTAATGAAAGCCAAAAAAGGAAAGGGCAGCTTTGCTCGTAAAGAAAAATATAAAGGGTTTAAAGAGCCCTATTCAAAAGCAGCATAAGTTTTTGAATAGGTTTTTTGTGATCTAGCTTCGATTTTTATTGTTATTTGAACAAATATCCACCGTTTAACTTGTTGAAATGAAAAAAGAACTTTACCTCAGCGCTCAGTGTGGCATTATCTATCTCGTTCCAACGATGTGCGTACATCGTATAATGGCTATTACCTCAGCCTTCCAAGCTGATGATGCGGGTTCGATTCCCGCTGTACGCTCCAATCTCTTTTTATCATCCTCAAGAGATTGTTTCTGTTTTAAAATTCAAATTTATTGAAAAATAAGCGCTTAGTGGCGTGCTTTGTCGTATCTGGCGTTTTGTAATAGTGATAATTTCATCTCATTTTTAATCGCCTCGCTTGGTGAAAACCATAAATTTTTCAAATATTTAACTCTAGGTCACTTAATTGTTATTTTTTTCAATCTATACTGATGAGAACTATAACAAAATAAGAGGTCGCCTTATGTCAACTTTACCTCTCACGCATAAGCAAGTGTATCGTTCAGCAAGTCTTGATGAAAATACTTGTAAATCAACAAAATATATTACACCCATTGATGAAATTGTAGGGCAAGACAGAGCGCAACAAGCCGTTGAGTTTGCGATGTCTATTCCCGATCGGGGCTATAATATTTACGCTGTCGGTCAAAATGGCCTTGGTAAACGCACCATGGTATTACGCTATCTTAAACGTCATAACCCAGCGGGTAATGGAGTATATGATTGGTGTTATGTTACTAATTTTGATGATACTCGAACCCCTAAAGTACTAAAATTACCGATTGGAACTGGGTTAAGCTTTAAAAAAGAAATTGAAAAGATAACCTTAAAATTGGTAAAAGCGATCCCATTAGCTTTTGATAATGAACTTTATTACACCAGAACCGGAACATTAAAGAATCAATTGGTTGATAAACAAGAATCTTTGCTTGGTACATTAACCAAAGAAGCAAAAAGCAAAGGGATTAGCCTTGCAGTGACTACACAAGGTGATTATCAATTTATCGCAATGAACGGTGAGGAACTTCATACAGAAGAAACGTTTGATGCGTTAGATAGGCAAGAGCAACGTCAGCTTGAGTCTATTATTGATGAGTTAGAAATTAAATTACGGAGCCTTGTTCGTCAATTGACTGAGTGGGAAGACAAATATTCCGATAAGATTGAAAAGCTCAATGAAGATGTTGTTTCTCAAGTATTAACGGTTAACTTTGAAGCAATTAAAAGTAAATATAATGAATCAAAAATTATTGCCCAACATCTTAAAGAGATGGAAAAAGACATATTAGAAAATTTTGATGTGTTCCTTCAAGAAGGCAAAGAAGATGCTGAGTTAGCGTATGCATCGCTAGAGAAAAAATTACCAAGAAGATATCAGATTAATTTACTTGTTAGCCAAAAAGATGAACAGTTTCCACTCATTGTAGAAGAGAGCCCGAGTTATCATAATTTGTTTGGCTATATCGAAAATGCAACATTTAAAGGAACGGTCTTTACGGATTATTCTTTAATTCGAGCTGGGAGTCTCCATAAAGCAAATGGGGGTGTATTGCTTATGGATGCAGTGAAAGTGCTTGAGAGACCGTATGTTTGGGATGGGTTAAAACGGGCGTTACGCTCTCAAAACTTAAACCTGAGTTCTCTTGAAAAAGAAGTGACACTTTCTGGTACGGTTTCTTTAGAGCCAGAGCCTATTCCGCTCAATGTAAAAATAATTTTATTTGGTGATTATCAAACTTACCAACTACTTCAGCATTATGATTCAGAATTTAGTGAATTGTTTAAAGTGACTGCAGACTTTGAAGACGATATGCCAAGAACTGAGGCTTCGGAGTTTCATTATGCTCAGTTTATTTCAAGTATTGTTCATGATGGAAAAATGCTGCAATGTGATAAAAAGGCAATAGAACGAATTATAGAATACAGCTCTCGTCAAGCTGGGGATCAGAATCGACTTTCTCTACATTCTGCTGATATTTCTAATTTATTAAAAGAAACCAACTATATAGCGAAGACAGCTAATTCAAATATGATCCGTTTAAAGCATGTAGAACAAGCATTAGCGAATAAAGAACATCGAGTGAATCGAGTACAATACGGGGTAATGCAAAGCTTTATTAATGGTACTACTTTAATGGAAACGAATGGAGGAGTTGTTGGGCAGGTCAATGCATTATCTGTCTTATCGACATCAAATCATCAATTCGGTATGCCAAATAGAATCACGGCAACAACCTCTTTTGGCAAAGGTGAAGTTTTTGATATTGAAAGAAAAGTAGAGCTTGGTGGAAGTATTCACTCAAAAGGAGTGTTTATTCTTAGTGCTTACTTATCTTCATTATTTGGCAATGAAAAAAGAATCCCATTAAAAACTTGCCTTGCATTTGAGCAGTCTTATGGTGGTGTTGATGGTGACAGCGCATCAATGGCTGAGTTTTGTTCTATTATCTCTGCTTTTTCTGAAAAACCAATTCGTCAAGATATTGCAATTACAGGCTCTATGAATCAGTTTGGTGAAGCACAGCCAATTGGTGGAGTGAATGAAAAAATTGAGGGTTTTTATCAAGTCTGTAAAATCAAAGGATTACAGCCTAATCAAGGTGTGATTATTCCTCAATCTAATATTCAAAACTTAATGTTAAACAGTGAAGTAACTCAAGCGATAGAAAAAGGAACTTTTACAATTTGGGCTGTAAAGCACGTAAGTGAATCGATTGAATTACTGATGGGGTCTCCTATTGAATTAGAAAGTGGTGAGGGGATATATAACGTAATACGTTCTAAGCTAACTTCTTAAATATAATAAAGGGGAAGGGCATAAGATCATTTTTATGCCTTTTTTTATATTGTTATAAGTGAATTGAATTAGTAATTAAAACGGTGATATAATAAAAAACAGATAACAATGTAATAAAAAGCGCTTTCTTCAAGTCTTTTTATTTAGTGTGATTTGTTTATTCCAATGTGTTCAGAGGCTTTACTATGTACCATCCCTTATCTCCCCGACTGGATTACAGTACTTTTCTTGTCGTACGTGGCAAAAAGACATATATCGAAGAAAATTTGTTATTAAGAGTTAAGCCAGTAGATATAGCGGGGACTGAATATTGGATCCCTATTGGAATAAATTGGAATGATGGGCAATCAACTAAACGTCGTCGCATGGAATTTGCACAAGTTCGATTCGCTCGTAAAGGACAACCTTATTATAGTAAAGCTTATTACGCTGATTTTGATAATGAAGAAGATGACGTAGATGCACGTTCAGAGGCGATTATTGAAGCGGCGTGGTCAATTGCTGAACTTGTTGAGCAAGATGAATATGAAACAGCAGACGCGGCTCGTAAGGTAAAAACGTTTACTGCTAAATCTGCATTTAAAGGTCTACATCCAAATATTCAATTAAAATTGTCAATGGTTAATGGTACTCCTTACGTTAATAGCCATTTTGAACGACATGAAAGCAAATCATGCTACCGCTCACATAATTTTTCTCGCAGTTTATATAACGTTAATTTTGATGATCTTGGTGCATTTCTTGCGGAATTAAATGCAATAGGTGAGGTATTAGATACTTACTTAAAAACAAAAGATGCAGATATTAAAAGTTTTATACCAAGTAAAACATTAACAACAACACCATTATCTAAATTTGAAATGCGTGAAATTTGTGATCAATTAATTCAGAAAGCAATGGATGGTTGCCAAGCTGAATTTAAAGATACTTGGTTTGAATTCAAAAGAAAACCAAAGCAAATACTCATGATTGAAGCGGAAGATAAGTCTAATTTCGTGGTAAAGAAAGAATTTGTGAAAACCGGATCTACCATTCATTTGCACAAATTTATAGCTTGTACCCATCCTACGCATGTATTGCGAAAAGTCGCGTTAATGAAGGCTAATTATAATTGGGCTCATTATAAAAATGAGCGTAAAGCTGAATCGGCAAAGGGTAAGTATTTTAAAGCTTCTCACCCCTCATCTGGTGTTATTGGTGTCGTTGTTAAAGTAGTAGAAGATGAAACTATCTATAAAGGCATTGTTGGACAAACACCGCGAAGCAGCTATAAATTTAAAATATTCTCAACGAAAACAATGAGTGATAAAAACGCGTTTATTGCAGCAAAACAAGCCTATCTTGAAGCTATGGGTGAAACCGCATGGTCTGAGTATAAATTGGCAAAGGAATTTTCAATTTATAAAGCAAAGTAAACCCGAATTTTACGTTGCAGTGTGACAGTATGTAGTGACAAGCAGAAATGGTTATTCTTTTTTAATGTGGTGGGCAACTAGAGCTCTAAACATTTTTCAGGGTGGTTATAAGTGAACTTCTTATGATCACCTGTTACTACTTTCAATTCTATCTATCTATCTATCTATCTATCTATCTATCTATCTATCTATCTATTACTGCTGTAAGCGTTCTTGTCTGTTCAATACACGTTCACAGGTACTCTCGCCCTTGTGAGTGCTGTTTCATGATAAATTATTGATTTGTAATATTTAATTCAATCCAGAGTTATTAATTATTTTCATTATAACGATTAAAATAATTCATCACTCAAAGCGCTATTTGTTGGGTGAAGGTCACATGTGTGAGCTGGTATATCTACATACGTTCTATTAAAGTTCTGTCATATTCATTTGTGAAATGATTACTTTTATCGAGAGTGTTATGAAAATTAAATTTTTACCGGCTGTAATAACATCGCTATTATCAGCAAACGCTATTGCTACAAATAATGATGTAGAGCAAACCTACTTTAAATCGACTTCTGAAGCGATACATCAAAACATTGTAAATAAAATTGATGAATTACAAGTTTATGCATCAGATACAAATAATGTCATTATTGAAAATGGTAAGCGAAAAATTGAAGTGAATGGAGAGAAATACTACATCACTGATGACAACTATATTTTCTTTGACATGCCTAGGCCTTTCCTTGATGAAACCGCATTCCGTAATGTGTTCGATTTCATTGATGACGACTGGGAATTAACATGGTATGAAGGCGGAATGGTTGTCGTTAATAAGCACTTTGGTAACTACGATTACGGCAACGGCTGCTTAATGGAATATTACCCAGATGGTACTGTTGATGTAAATGGCGCAACTCATGTAGCCCTTGAAACAACATCTTGTAAAGTAAATAATTTTGAAACTACTCAACAGTACTTTAGTAATGGTTCATTTATTACAGCTGAGCAATTGGGTGTTGAAACTTTAGCAATTACGGCAGTTGAGCGTTACCAAGATAAACTGTTTGTAACTCAAGATACGAACCCAGCATTTGTTACTATTTTAGATGTTAATACTAAAGAAGTGATTGGTCGCATTGAGGGAGTTGATACCCCGCGTGGGTACCAAGCATATAATCGTATTAATGAAATCTCCATTACTGACGGGCGTTTATATGTTTCTTCTCTTTCTTCAAACCGTGTTGATATTTTTGATTTAGAAAACAATAATGAATTGGTCGTTTCTTTAGGATCTGGCACTGGTTCATGGTCGGGTTCAAACGGACTTATTCATGCACAAGCTTCGGCGGCAACAAAAGATTATGTTTTTGTAACTGATGCACAAACTCGTATATCGGTGTATCGCCAAAAAGATTTAACACTTGATAATCCTAATTATGCTAAGCGTGCAGGTTTCCTGGCTTTTGAAGGAAAATACAGTAATCGTAAAGTGCAAATGCACACAATTGGTGAGCATCTTATTGTTTCTACGGCGGATCGTGGTTACTTTATTTATGATTTAACGAAAGTAGAGCAAGCATTAGTTGATGGTGTTAATTTAGCCGCTGAAAAAGTAGTGTCAATTAACGTACAAAAAATAGACGTAGAGAATAATACGTTAGTAGTTAGCTTTAATAATCGTATTGAATGGCATGATGTTGATGCCTTTATTCAAAATAATTTTGAGCTTGGTGAACCAAAAAGAACGATCAATGCATTAGATGGTAAAGCGATTTCTAGTTTGAAAGATATTCATTTTTCAAATAATGAAATGGTAACTGCCACGAATGAGAAAATTTCAATTAATCATTTATTGAATAATGAAATTACATTTATATCTGGTGATAGCATTGATCAAAATACGATTAAATTTGAACAATTAATGCCGACATCAGTAACTCAGATTTTAACTAATGATGAAGCGCATGATGTTTTAATGAACCGAGAGTTGCGTTCGGTTAACATTAACTCATTAGTTCAAACTAAATTACTAGATAATAATACTGTTCAAATTACAAACTATGCGGCTCAAGAGTTACGCGATATATCTTCTGAGTTAAAATTAAATGGTGTAGACAAGTGGTTTAAGCTTGGGACGATTGATCGTATTCCTGCTTATGCACAAATTGTTTTACCGTTATCTGCGTTCAGTTCAAATTACCAATTTAATAGCGCTAATGGTGATGGTGTATTTGATCTTTCTGATCTATTTTCGAGTGATATTGAAGTAAAAGATCTTTTTGAACATCGTTTTAGCTCTAGTTCAGATGAGTTTGCACAAAAATTATCTCGTTTAAAACCAACGTGGGAAATTCGATTCGCAGGCACTGCCGATCATAAGTGGCGTGATATGAATGGCTTATATGCTCGTGAATGGTTGATTATCATGACTAACTTTGCCCACCTTGTCTCGTCAGGTGAATTTAAACATGTATGGTTTAATTTTGAAGATATCATGGGCTACAACATGCATGCGTATGCGGGACCTGTGGATCAACCGGGTGGTTACTTTACAGATGAAGACTATAAGCATTATTACAATAGTATGTTAAAGCGTCCATTTGTTAATGTTGGCATTACAGCAATGGGAGGCGGACTAGGATCTGCGGCTATCACGGGGGTGGATTCATGGATGTTCTATAGCCACTACTACGGTCAATGGGGTATTATTGCGCATGAATTTGGTCACGGTTTTGATGGTAAATCTTATAGCCACAACACCAGTTTTGCAAATGGTGGTAACGGTTGGCAGCCATTAATGACAGTGGTTGCAAACTACCACATCCGTAAGGGTGATATGCCTTACATGGACGATAACATCAATGGATTCTATAAAGAAGAAAACACTGAGTATCACTATGCTGGCATAAGTCATGGTAAACGTAAGCACCGCAGTGAATCACACATGTATCTGCTTGATGATTATTTCATGACATTCTCTGATATGCCACAAGGTTGGTTTACTCATTCAGATCAATTCGCGCCAGATAACCTTAATAATCAAGAGCGTATGATGTTAGCGAAAATGCCGATCCATGGTGATGATCCGTATCTGTGTCGTTTTGAATACACAACAGAAATGGGTTCAACAACGTTGCATGGCTATGTTGAAGCGGTAGATGATACACAATATCGTTGTACTGGTGGAGAGGAGATCTCTTATCGCTTACCAAGTGGCGATAAAGTGAATGTTGCCTCTTCTATCAATGAATTTGAATGGTTATCTCTATATTCTCCAGAGAAAAAAGGTGAACGAGTGGTAACGAATAACGGGCAAGTCTTGTGTGCTATTAATAAAACTGATTTCTATGGTGTTGGTTTTGTAAATAGTGGAAATCAATGTACGCAACAGTCAGAAGTATATTGGTCAAATGGTAATCAGTGGAAATTCACAAATGGATGGATTGATTATAAATACCGTTAACATTACTTTTAGATTAACTGTTTAAAAATAAATGGCCTCAATAGAGTGTTGAGGCCATTTGAACTAACTTGTTGGTCACGCCATTAAAGTTTAATCCTAACTTATCAGCATGTATCTTTGTTCTTTTTTTATTTTTTTGTGAATATACTAAGATCTAGCTCTAGTGGTAAACCTAACCACACAGCAGAGCTAGTATGATCAAGATATTCATCTTCAGTTAACGGATGGACTAACACCGATAATTGATTTCTATTTTCTTCTAGCCATACTATTACTTCATCATAATCATGATGCTTGAAAGAAACTTGTCGACTCCAAACTGGATGAGGTCCGACAGGTTTTTGATTCACTTTTCCTAATTGGTATCCAAATTTTTCATGCAGCTGTTCTGTTAAACTAACAGCAAAATCGATACTTGTTTGATCGAAATAAACGTGAACATGATAACCATTGATGTCTGATTCGTGCATACTATCTTCTTAAATAGGAAATATAAAAAAGGCCAAACCGAAGTTTAGCCTTATTATAGTTCATTTTAAATGAGAATGATTATTCCCAATCTAGAATAACTTTACCTGACATACCAGAGCGCATCATATCAAAGCCTGCTTGGAAGTCGTCAATTTTGTAGTGATGAGTAATGATTGGGGTTAGATCTAAACCTGATTGGATCAAGCTTGCCATCTTGTACCACGTTTCAAACATTTCTCGACCATAGATGCCTTTAATTACCAAGCCTTTAAAGATCACTTGGTTCCAATCTACCGCCATGTCTGATGGTGGAATACCTAATAGAGATATTTTACCGCCATGGTTCATGTTAGTTAGCATGCTGTTGAATGCCGATGGAACGCCAGACATTTCTAAACCAACATCAAAGCCTTCTGTCATGCCAAGATCTGACATTACGTCTTCAAGCTTCTCGTTCATTACGTTTACTGCACGTGTTACGCCCATCTTTTTAGCAAGATCTAAGCGGTATTCGTTTACATCAGTAATTACAACGTGACGAGCACCAACGTGTTTAGCAACTGCAGCAGCCATGATGCCAATTGGACCAGCACCTGTGATAAGAACGTCTTCACCTACTAAGTCAAATGATAGAGCAGTGTGAACCGCGTTACCAAATGGGTCGAAGATAGATGCTAGGTCATCAGAAATTCCAGCAGGGATCTTAAATGCATTGAATGCAGGAATCACTAAGAATTCAGAGAATGCACCAGTACGGTTAACACCTACACCTGTTGTATTACGGCACAAGTGCGTGCGACCGCCACGACAGTTACGGCAATGACCGCAAGTGATGTGACCTTCACCAGAAACACGGTCGCCAATGCTAAAACCACGGACTTCTTGGCCAATACCAACCACTTCACCTACGTATTCGTGGCCTACAACCATAGGAACAGGAATGGTTTTTTGTGACCATTCATCCCAGTTGTAGATATGTACATCAGTACCACAAATTGCGGTTTTCTTAATGCGGATAAGAAGATCGTTATGACCCATTTCAGGTTTCTCAACCTCGGTCATCCAGATGCCTTCTTCAGGTTTTAGTTTTGAAAGTGCTTTAATTTTCATTATTTGATGATCTCCATGTCTTTACCCACTTGGATAAAGGCATCAATTGCGCGATCTAACTGCTCACGAGAATGAGCCGCTGACATTTGTGTACGAATACGAGCTTGGCCTTTAGGCACTACTGGGAAAGAGAAAGCAACAACGTAAATGCCTTTTTCTAATGCACGCTCTGCGAACTCAACAGCGACTTTTGCGTCACCAAGCATGATTGGGATGATGGCGTGGTCAGCACCACCCATTGTGAAACCAGCAGCTTCCATACGAGTACGGAAATGAGCAGAGTTTTCCCATAGGCTTGTACGTAAATCACCAGACTCAGCCAGTAAATCAAGAACGCGAATAGAAGCAGAAACAATCGCAGGAGCAACAGAGTTCGAGAATAGGTACGGACGAGAACGTTGACGTAACCAATCAATCACTTCTTTTTTGCCAGAAGTATAACCGCCTGATGCACCACCCATTGCTTTACCTAGCGTACCAGTAATGATATCGATGCGATCAATAACGTCGTGATGCTCATGAGTACCAGCACCGTTTTCACCCATAAAGCCAACTGCGTGAGAGTCATCAACCATAACAAGTGCTTCGTACTTATCAGCTAAGTCACAGATAGCAGGAAGATTAGCAACTACGCCGTCCATTGAGAACACACCATCCGTAACGATAAGTGTATGACGCGCACCGGCTTCTTTTGCTGCGATTAATTGTTCTTCTAATTCAGCCATATTGTTATTTGCGTAACGGAAACGCATTGCTTTACAAAGGCGGACACCATCAATGATTGATGCGTGGTTTAAAGCATCAGAGATGATTGCATCTTCTGCACCTAAAATCGTTTCAAATAAACCCGCGTTTGCATCAAAACATGATGTGTAAAGAATGGTGTCTTCTTTACCTAAGAAAGTAGATAGTTTCTCTTCCAGTACTTTATGTGAGTCTTGAGTACCACAAATGAAACGAACTGATGCCATACCAAAGCCATGCTCATCCATTCCATCTTTTGCAGCTTCAATAAGAGCAGGGTGATTAGCTAAACCTAAGTAGTTATTTGCACAGAAATTCAGTACTTCTTGGCCAGTAGAAATAGAAACTGATGCTTTTTGAGCTGAAGTAATAATACGTTCTGATTTATATAGACCTTCGTTTTTTACTTCTTCAATTTGGTTTTGTATTTGTGTGTAGAATGCAGAAGACATTGTGTTCCCTTCTTTTAGTTATGATAAATAGATTCTAATTCAAATCAATTACGACTATTATCCCTAAAAATGGAAAAGCATTAGTGAATCATGGTCACAAATAAACTCATTACATTATTACCGGATTTAGCCACATTTATCGTTGTTGTTAATGAAGGGAGCTTTACTGCAGCAGCAAAGAAGCTAGGTGTTACTCCATCTGCATTGAGTAAATTAATTACTCGATTAGAAAATGCGTTATCAGTTAAACTCTTTGAGCGTACAACCCGCAGTTTATTGATTACTGAATCGGGTAAAAAAATATATCAGCAATCCGTCATTATGGTGGAAGCTGCACAGCAAGCGATTGATATCTCTAGTTCTGAACATATCGTTCCATCTGGAAGTTTAACGGTGGCAGCACCAAAGGCATTTTTAACTATTGTGCTTCAACCGCTCGTTACGCCTTTTTTGACTAAGTACCCTAAAATCCAACTTAAGCTAAGAGCGTCAGATGGCGATATTGATATGATAGCTCAAGGCATTGATGTGGTTTTTCGCTTAACTGACAAGCCGACCGAAGGACTGATCATGAAAGAGATCGGTAAAGTTAACCTTAGTTTATGTGCGAGTCCTTCTTATATAGAGAAGAGAGGATTGCCAACCAACCCACACGATCTTATTCATCATGACTGTTTGTATTTAGGTGAAACGACAACGGATCATATCTGGGAATTTGTTAAAGCTGAAGAAAGTCATGTTATCGCTGTTACTGGGCGCTATGCTGTCAATCATTCACAAATGAGATTAAATGGTGTTAAAGATGGCTTTGGGATCGGTATTTTCCCTGATTTTGTGATTAAAGATGCATTGGAAAATAAAGATGTTGTCCCTGTACTTTCTGATTGGAAAATCAAAGGGAATTACCATGGCGTAATAGCCATGCAATATGCTCAGAATAAATATATGCCTTCGCGTTTAAAAGTGTTTACTGAATTTGTAAAAGAGAACTTAATGAAAGGGCAGACTAAATGATGGAGAAACTCGAGTTACGCTTACTAAGAGGCTTACCTGGAAGTGGTAAATCAACGTTAGCGCAAACGTTGGGATTGGTGCATCTTGAAGCGGATCAGTTTTTTGTTAATGAGGAAGGTTTATATTGTTTTGACGGTACTTTATTAAGTTCAGCTCATCAATGGTGTCAGTCGCAGTGTGAATTTAATTTATATCATGGAAAAAGCGTGGTGGTTGCGAATACTTTTGTGAAACAATGGGAAATGGATGCATATAGAAAGATAGCTAAGAAGTATAATGCCGAATTACATATAGAAGTGTGTAAAGGACAATTTAAAAGTATTCATAATGTCCCTGAGAGTGTAATAAAGAGAATGAGGAAAGAGTGGGAACAATAAAAGTGGTCTTAAGTGAGGTTATTGCTTGTTTTTTAATCATTCGATTTTTTATGTTTAAAAAGGCCTTGCAACTCGTTATTAAAAGTCTATAATCCGCTCCCGTTGTCACAATAAACCATTTCTAATAATGGTTATGTACAGCAAGAAGTGAAACATTGACGCGAACGGAGTCTTCAAAAGTTGCTTGCAGCTTACTTTTAGTAATTTAGATGACACTTCACGCAAAGCAAAGTGAAAACTTAGCTTTGAGCTCTTTAATAATTAGACCTTAGCAATCTGTGTGGACACTTATGGATTGATAGTCAAAATAGCATTATCCATTTATGGGTAAGCAACTATCAATGAACTGAGTGGCTACACAAATTTATTTATGTAACAAATCAGTATTAATCATTGAGTC
>NZ_JARACS010000014.1:0-105377 GCF_028765525.1 Aliivibrio sp. S2TY2
CGTGTAAACACATTTCAGGACAAGACAACATCCACAAAAAAAGCCCGCTAATAATTTAGCGGGCTTTTTTCGTTCTGCATAACTATGCAATTGTATGGCAGGGGTGGAGAGATTCGAACTCCCAACACGCGGATTTGGAAACATTAGTCCCTATATACCCACAACCACTTGGTGATTAAGCTACAGCCTCTGTATGTAACTCATTTTCCATTGATAGAGTCTCACGGTATTCGGCAGCATCAGCTTTAAGAGTCCAGTGGACATCTTTAATCCCTTGTTGCTCAACAGCCTGTTTAACTTCAGTAATAGTTGTACGGAAGAATTCTTTCCGAGGATTAATTTTGTTAACTGATTGAAGATTAAATCGGCGATGTAAATCCTTCTCCAATGCTGGTGCGTCTTCACTGTAAATCATAGCATGAACATCAAATGAAAACGGTACTGAAGCATCGCCCAATTCCTTAACACGATCCATTGGCTCTAAGCGACGAGTCATACCTATCTTAAACACTTCTTCACCAAAGCTACCTATATTACTAATCACATAAACATGACCGCGGCGAGTTTGCTGCGCCATAGATAGAGCTCGTTGACCTTTCTCTTCAGCTTCTTGTAGCTTGCCTTCAAGATCAGCAAGTAGAGCTTCGTATTCAGCGCGTTGATCTTCTGATGCTTGCCCAAGTTCTGCGCGTGCTTTTTCAAGAGCTTTTTGCAGCATTTTTTCTTCTTTTTCAGCTTCTTTACGAGCCTTCTCCATCTCTCGAATAACTCGCTCTTCTTCACGAATTTGAGCTTTAATAGCTGCTTGTTCTTCCCTTTCTATTTTCTTGAGTTCAAATGCGGCAACTGCCCACTTAAGCTCAGTTAAGCGAGCATCAAGATATTCTCGATGGATTCGTGCATTTTTAAAAGGGGTACCATTATGATTAACTAAAGAGAATGCATCGAGAATTTCTTGCTGGATTTTTCCAAAGTTATCATGCTTAACTTTAGCTAGGGCGCTATCTACTTTCCCATTAAAGGCATCAACAGCAAAATGAATTGCATTGAGTTTGCGATTAATTTCAGCATAGTCACAGTCACCAGCATAACCATCTTGAACCATGGTTTTTACGCGCTTACGAGCAGCTTTTAACTCC
Organism: Aliivibrio sp. S2TY2; assembly: GCF_028765525.1. Lineage (NCBI taxonomy): Bacteria > Pseudomonadati > Pseudomonadota > Gammaproteobacteria > Vibrionales > Vibrionaceae > Aliivibrio > Aliivibrio sp. S2TY2. Next base: position 1,140 of record NZ_JARACS010000014.1, read on the forward strand.
TCCCCAGCTTCTTTATGACCAAACTCTTCTGCTAAATCATCCAGCACAGAATGATTTGGGATTATGTAGTCATCTTTATAGCCATCTATAGTATTTCGCATCGCACGGATAGCTTTTTTATATAAATCAGCTTTTTCTTTTGCTTCATATGCATCTCCGGCAATCTCCTTTGCTTGCGCCTGAGCAAAATCAATCACCCTCTTAGCCTCCTCGCGAGCATCCTCCTTAATAATACCTGCTTTTTCTTTTGCTTCGCTTAACTTTTGGCGACTCTCTCTACCTGAATTGTCAGCTTCCCTTTGAGCATCATTTTTAATGCTTTTAGCCTCAGAGAGCTCTAATTCCGCGTGAAGTGTAATTGAACTTGCCTTTTTAGTCGCCTTATCTAACAGTTCTTGTGTGTGTAACTCCATATCGATAATTAAACTATATTTATCGAGCAGTATAATCTTTTCGCTCTGAATGCTGATTACATCTTGTTTAGTTTGCTCTAGTTGTTTTTCAAGTTCCTGCCGTCTTTTTTTTGACCTCGAGCTCGAGATAACTAGTAGAAGTAGTGGTAAGAAAAATATAGTAAGAGCTATTACAATGCTGGTATCCATAATCTATATCCTAGTCAATATTTGTTATTTTTATTATTCCTACGCATTAATGCGTAAAATTTAATTATCTTGTAAATGCGATAGTGCGCAACTATAAAATAATGAATTTTGCGTACCAATAAAATAAAAAGCCGTACGCATAATGCGGCAGCTTTTTATTATTTTAACGGCATGTGGTCAAATTGTGGCAACACTTAAATTTAATCTATTTAAAAACAAATAGTTAAGCTAAATCAAAAAACCCATAAAGAGCCTTTCTCAATTCACAATAATACTATGATAGACGATCTATTTAGCGCAGAAAACTTTTACTCGCTGCTTATATTCATCAATCTTATTTGGTGTCAACATATCTCGCTTCTCATCAAGAATATTACCACCTAACTCTGAACTCACTAACTGTGCTGTTTGTAGCATCAGTTTAAAATTGTGCTCAGCTTCGCCATGACAAGGCAAAGGTAAGAAAAAGGAAATGCCCGGAGTAGAAAACTCTTCGCCTTCTGGTACTTGAAAGTGACCAGGAGAAACCATATTCGCCACACTAAATAATACTTTACCCGCTCCTGAGAGATCTGAATGACGATGGTAAATAGCCATATCACCAAATACTAAGCCGTTTTGCTCTAAACTATTAAATAATCGACTACCATTAAAGCGCTCACTTCCCATTCCGTGCACATTAATAATAATTGCGTCTTCTTTAACTTCAGGTTCCGGCTCTGGTTCTTGAATTGGCTCAATAATGGGTTCAGGTACTACAACCGTAACCTCTTCTGGTTGAGAGATAATTTGAGGTTCTTCTTTTGGTGCAACAACCGCATCATCAATCGCAGAGAATGAAATCGTTGGTTCCTCTTTAACAGTAACAGTAGGTTCATCAATAACTTTATTACTGGTTTGAACTACAGGTTCATCAATAAACGACTCGCTTATTGGTTCTGGTTTATTGGATTCAATAATTTGTTCTTCATAATCGAAAAGAGGATCATTTGAAAAAGCAGGCTCCTCACGAGCAAATGCAGGTTCTTTTCTTTCTTTTGGCGCAGCAATGTCATCTTTAGATTTAGCAAAGCTACGTTCTGGTGTAGGTTGCTCTTCATCAATATCAAAATCTATGTCTACTTTTTTCCCAAATTTTGAGTTTGTTTCCTTTCGACTTGTCCATAAGCCATGAAACAATAACGCCGCAATGGCTAATGCCCCAACAAGTATCAACACTAATCGCAATTCTTGCATCGCTAACTCTCTGCTCTTCTGCTTTATTGAACTTCCCTAGTGTTTTTTATCCCATAAAAGGAACATAAAAAGGGAAATCTACTCTCAACTACTATTAAGGTAGTTTATCCATAAACGATAATCTACCACTACTTATTGGTAATGTACCAAATAATACCCCTATTTTTGAATAACAAAATGAAAGTGGTGACATAAATCTTACATTTGAACTATTTAGAATGGCATAAACTGCAATAACAGCATTTATTTATGCCCATTTTTGAGTATAGTGAAGACATGATACATAAGTATAAATGCGAATAATGAATACATATAAGCAAACTCAATCAGGCGTACAATATTTTTTAAAGGGGATATCTTTGGCGATGACGCCAGGTATTCGACGCTTTGTTTTTATCCCTCTTTTAATCAATATTGCGTTATTAGGTGGGTCATTTTTTTATCTATTTAATCAAATTGGCGGATGGATTGAACAGATCCTAGCTCAAATTCCAAGTTGGCTTGATTGGCTCTCCTATTTATTGTGGCCATTAATTGTTATTAGTATTCTTGCTGTTTTCTCGTACTTTTTTAGTACTATCGCTAACTGGATAGCGGCGCCTTTTAATGGTTTACTTTCCGAACATCTTGAAGCAAAGTTAACCGGACAACCTGCGCCAAGTGGTGGTATTTTCGACGCATTAAAGGATTTACCACGGATCTTTAAACGCGAATGGCAAAAGTTAAAGTACTATATCCCGAAGGCGCTTAGCTTGTTTATTCTTTTCTTTATCCCTGCTATTGGTCAAAGTATAGCGCCTATTTTATGGTTTTTATTTACCGCTTGGATGATGGCAATTCAATATTGTGATTATCCGTTTGATAACCATAAAGTCCCTTTTGAAACCATGCGTGATGAACTAAAAACCAAACGTGGTAAATGCTTATCTTTTGGTTCACTCGTTACTCTCTTTACGATGACTCCGATCTTAAACCTATTTGTTATGCCTATCGCAGTTTGTGGCGCAACCGCTATGTGGGTTGATGTTTACCGTGATACACATAAAGCTATTAATCCATAACTTATAACCTTTTGATCCTTTCTCATTTAAGAAACTCTTCGTATTCTAAGTAGGTCGAGTTACTCAAATGAGTCACCAAAAATTTAGTCCATATTGAATCACGCGTTACGTGAAATGAAGGAACAGATCATGACAAAGATTTACGAAGATAATTCTCAAACTATTGGCAACACACCTCTTGTACGTCTTAACCGTGTTAGTAACGGCAACGTATTAGCAAAAGTAGAAGCTCGTAACCCTAGCTTTAGCGTGAAGTGTCGTATTGGCGCAAATATGATTTGGGAAGCAGAAAAAGCGGGCACGCTAAAAGAAGGGATTGAGTTAGTTGAACCGACATCAGGTAATACAGGTGTTGCTCTGGCTTTTGTTGCTGCTGCTCGTGGTTATAAATTAACACTAACAATGCCTGCTTCAATGAGCCTTGAACGCCGTAAACTACTCAAAGCTCTAGGTGCTAACCTTGTATTAACCGAAGCGCCTAAAGGTATGGGTGGCGCAATAGCCAAAGCAGAAGAAATTGTAGCAAGCGACCCAAGTAAGTACCTACTTCTTCAGCAATTCAATAACCCAGCCAACCCTGCGATTCATGAAAAAACAACAGGACCTGAGATCTGGGAAGCAACAGAAGGTAATGTAGACGTATTCGTTGCTGGTGTAGGTACTGGTGGTACGCTAACAGGCACAAGTCGTTATCTAAAGCACACTCAAAATAAAGCCGTTCTGTCTGTTGCTGTAGAGCCTGCAGAGTCTCCAGTTATCGCTCAAGCCCTTGCTGGTGAAGAGATCAAACCTGCGCCTCACAAAATACAAGGGATTGGTGCTGGCTTTATTCCTGGTAACTTAGATCTTACGCTGATTGACCGTGTTGAAGCGGTTACCTCGGATGACGCAATTGCCATGGCTCGTCGTTTAATGGAAGAAGAAGGTATTTTAGCTGGCATATCTTCAGGTGCTGCTGTTGTAGCTGCTAACCGTATTGCAGAACTTCCTGAGTTTAAAAATAAGCAAATTGTTGTTGTTTTACCAAGTTCAGGTGAACGTTATTTAAGTACAGCACTCTTTGCAGGATTGTTTACAGAACAGGAAAATGAGCAATAATTTTGTAATATCTATGTGTTCAAATCAATTTTTACGCCAAAAAAGCCCCTTCTGGGGTTTTTTTGTTGATTTCATTTCCCTCCTTAGTAATAATCAAACCACTTTATTTTTAGGTGTAAAATAATTACAATCCAGTATAAAGTATCAGTATTAAGGCAACTTAATATGACAAAATAAGAAAGAATGTATAAATTACTGCCGTTAACTTATTTGATTGAAGATAGATTGTTTCTGAGTCTATGATATGCGAAAGTACATTCGCAAACCGAATTGGTTAACGACATTAATTCAACATAAAATATAAATCGGGGTATACACAATGTATTCACAAGACGTAGTAATCACTGCAGAAAACGGCCTTCACACTCGTCCAGCGGCTCAGTTCGTTAAAGAAGCTAAAGGTTTTGATGCAAAAATCACTGTTACTTCTAATGGTAAAAGTGCAAGTGCTACTAGCCTTTTCAAACTTCAAACTTTAGGTCTAACTAAAGGTACTAACGTAACTATCTCTGCTGAAGGCGCTCAAGAGAAAGAAGCAGTAGACCACCTAGTTAAACTAATGGATGAGCTGCACTAATCAGCTTTTTCTTTATTATTCTCATTCTCTAATTTGATCAATTTTAAGGTAAAGCTATGATTTCTGGCATTCTAGCATCTCCAGGTATTGCTTTTGGTAAAGCACTATTACTTCAGGAAGATGAAATTGTCCTAAACAAAACTCCAATCTCTGATTCTCAAGTAGAAGCAGAAGTTCAACGTTTCTTTGATGCTCGTAATAAGTCTTCTGAGCAATTAGAAGCTATTAAAGCAAAAGCGCTAGCTACTTTTGGCGAAGAAAAAGAAGCTATTTTTGAGGGGCACATTATGCTTCTTGAAGATGAAGAGCTAGAAGAAGAAATCTTAGCCCTTATCAAAGATGATAAAATGGCTGCAGACTTTGCTATTTACTCTGTAATTGAAGAGCAAGCGTGTGCACTAGAGTCATTAGATGATGATTATCTAAAAGAGCGTGCTACAGATATCCGTGATATCGGTAGCCGCTTTGTTAAAAATGCATTAGGTATCAACATTGTTTCACTAAGTGCTATCAATGAAAAAGTTATCCTAGTTGCTAACGACCTAACACCTTCTGAAACAGCACAAATCAACCTAGACTACGTTCTTGGTTTTGCTTGTGACATCGGCGGTCGTACTTCTCATACTTCTATCATGGCTCGTTCTCTTGAACTACCTGCTATCGTTGGTACTAACGATATCACTAAGCAAGTGAAGAACGGTGATATGCTAATTCTTGATGCGGTTAACAACAAGATTGTTATCAACCCATCAGAAGCAGAACTAGCAGAAGCTAAGCAAATTCGTGATGCACAAATTGCAGAAAAAGAAGAGCTAGCAAAACTAAAAGACCTACCAGCTATCACTCTTGATGGCCACCAAGTTGAAGTTTGCGGTAACATCGGTACAGTTAAAGACTGTGACGGTATCATCCGTAACGGCGGCGAAGGTGTTGGTCTGTATCGTACAGAATTCCTATTCATGGATCGTGATGCACTTCCTACTGAAGAAGAGCAATATGTTGCTTATAAAGAAGTAGCTGAAGCGATGCATGGTGAGCCAGTGATCATCCGTACTATGGATATCGGTGGTGATAAAGATCTACCATACATGGATCTTCCAGAAGAAATGAACCCATTCTTAGGATGGCGTGCAATCCGTATCAGTTTAGACCGTCGTGAAATCCTACGTGACCAATTACGTGGCATTTTACGTGCATCTGCACACGGTAAACTGCGTATCATGTTCCCAATGATCATTTCTGTTGAAGAAATCCGTGAGCTGAAAAATGCAATCGAAGAATACAAAGTAGAACTTCGTGCTGAAGGCCATGCGTTTGATGAAAGCATCGAAATCGGTGTTATGGTTGAAACGCCAGCAGCCGCTGCAATTGCACACCATTTAGCGAAAGAAGTGAGCTTCTTCTCTATCGGTACTAACGATTTAACGCAATATACTCTTGCGGTTGACCGTGGTAACGAAATGATTTCTCACCTATATAACCCACTATCTCCAGCGGTTCTGCTTGTAATCAAGCAAGTAATCGACGCTTCTCATAAAGAAGGTAAATGGACTGGTATGTGTGGTGAGCTAGCTGGTGATGAGCGTGCTAGTCTACTTCTTCTAGGTATGGGCTTAGACGAATTCAGCATGAGCGGTATCTCTATCCCTCTTGTTAAGAAAATTGTTCGTAACTCAAACTTTGCAGCAGTAAAAGCAATGGCAGATGAAGCTCTTCAAATGCCTACAGCAGCAGAAATTGAAGCTCACGTTGAAAAATTTATCGCAGAAAATACTAAGTAATAGTATAGTTGCAAAGAATTAAATATAGCCACTAAGTTTAGTGGCTATTTAATATAACTTTAGGGAGCTACACAATGGGTCTGTTTGACAAAATTAAAAGCGCATTTTCTTCTGAAAGCACTGCAGCTGGTGCAATCGACATCATCGCACCTCTTTCTGGTGAAATTGTAAACATCGAAGATGTGCCAGACGTAGTGTTCGCTGAAAAAATCGTTGGTGACGGTATTGCTATCAAACCTGCTGGCAACAAAATGGTTGCTCCAGTAAACGGTACAATCGGCAAAATCTTTGAAACTAACCACGCTTTCTCTATCGAATCTAACGACGGCATCGAGCTTTTCGTTCACTTTGGTATCGATACCGTTGAACTTAAAGGTCAAGGCTTTACTCGTATCGCTGAAGAAGGCCAAGAAGTTAAAGCTGGCGACACAGTAATCGAATTCGATCTTGCGTACCTAGAAGAGCACGCTAAATCAACTCTTACTCCAGTTGTAATCTCTAACATGGACGAAATCAAAGAGCTTACTAAGCTTTCTGGTGCTGTTACTGTTGGTGAATCTCCAGTTCTTAAAGTAACTAAGTAATCTTTAAAGATAAACTAGTTAATTAAAGACAATAAAAAGGCCGCTGTTATCTCAAAGAAAACAGCGGCCTTTTTGTATCTATTTAACGGTCAGTTCAGCAAGCATTTCTTGTGATGGAGCAAAGAAATAACCACCAGTTACTGCATCTGTAAAACGCAATAATTGATCAGTTTTTCCATCGACTTCGCCATACATGCTATCCAACATCACTTGGAAATTATGTACAGAGTGACAATAAGCAATAAACAATAAACCATGGTCACCAGAAACCGAGCCATACGGCAAGCTGTGGCGTAGGATCTTAACCCCTTTACCATCTTCTTTAATATCAACACGGCCTACGTGTGAAGCAGCTGGAACGTCTTCTAGCTCTATTGAATCAGGTTTAGTACGACCAATCACTTTTTCTTGAGCTGAAACGGACAAACGGTTCCACGCAGGTAGTTTGTGAACAAAGCGTTGGCACATCATGTAACTGCCGCCAGCAAATTCACCATCAGCAATCAATGCAACTTCAGCGCGCGCTTCATTTTTAGGATTTTCTGTTCCATCAACGAAATCTGTCATATCGCGCGAATCTAAAAAGCGGTAACCTGATACTTCTTCTTTAATCTCAACGTGTTCAGAAATCACATTCATTAGCTTACGTAAGATATAAAAATGTAAGTCATGGCGATTTGAATGAATATGAATTAGCACATCACCATGCGTCGCTGGTGCAATGATGTCACCTTTACCTAATTGCTTAAAGTTTGCCAATTCTGGCGGCATAGGTGCAGACAATGTAGTCCAGAAATCAGCACCAAAAGAAACGGCACTGCTTAAGTTAGCGTCTGGCTGATTCTCATTTAATTCGACAATTAATGCAGGAAGTGTCTGTAGCTGCTCTAAAACAAGCTGAGGGTTACTTTTGATATTTAAGGTAACGTATAATGCAAATCGATCTGGTTCTGGCAGTAATGCCGTTTGAGGAGTGTAAGACATGAACTCAGTTCCTTTCTATTTTGAATTAACTGAGCTCATTATATGCAATAAAACATAAGATTGTTTGATAAAAGATAAGAGTTTATGAAGAAATAACTTCCACTGAAAGCTTTACGGTTTCATTCGCTGATGAATCAGACACCATGTAAGATTCTAAATTATTCAACTTGGTGATAATGGTTGGCGCACATAATGTTCTTACTTTACCTTCCCCTTCCTCCTCTGTTACTCGAAAAGCAATTTCAACATTCTCAGCATCAATGTTTTTTAACTCCGCCCAAGCTTGTACCTGAGATTTCTTATCGAATGAATTAAACACTAATGTTTCTTCACCCAGCACTAACGACGCTGATGAATTAGTAATGTGTTGCAAGTTAGGACGATTAATCTCTAATCCTAAATCTAACTGCCAATCCGCCATTGCTAGCGGGCTTAATAACGCACTAAATAGTAATGCACCTGTTGATAAATCCATTGTCTGCCCCCTCTCATTAAGTCAGACTAAAGCATATTTTCACTCGTTTACTGCGACATAAAAATATAAGAAACCAACTAAGAAGTAAGATAATCATTGCACTTCCTGGCTGAAACTCTCCTCGATTAACAATAACCGATTGAATTAACATCATGAGATCGATCAAAACCATCATAATGGTTAGCCACCGTCCTTGCTTCCAAAGAGTCAGCATAAAAGGGCGTGTGGGCTTTTTAAAACTACTTAACCACATATAAAATACAATGGGTAAGCTCAAACACAAACTAGTATATAAATGCGCATGACTTGGGTAAAACAGGGCCAATAAATCAGTACCTTGCTCACGGCTAGCACCGGCCATAACAAAAACGACAACGGAGCGAATTAAAATAGCCCAACCAAACCATAGCCAAATAGGTGGTTTTAACCATCCATGTTGGTCGTATGCATCAAACGAGTACAGCATTTATCTACCTTTGAACATTAAACAGACGAAAGAATTAACTAACAATCTTCTCAGTAGACTTGTCCAGATTACTGAAATGATTAAAAATAACGATTGAATAAAATAAAAACTTTGAGCTAGATACACCTTTAAATTCAAAATCTATATTGCCGTCACACTTTGTATCGTTTACATTTCAACGATGTATAAAGATAAAATCAAATATGAAGAATTAAGAATACCGTATGAAAAATAACAATAAAGCACAGATATCAATAGAATCTCAACAAGAAGCAATGGCAATTGCTAAAGCTACACAAAAACCAGCACAAACAAAAGAACAAACTAAATTGATTGCGCAAGGTATCGAAAAAGGCATTGCGCTTTACAAGAAACAGCAAAAAGAAAAATCACGAGAAGCAGATAAGCTGAAGAAAAAGACGCAGCGTCAAAAGCAGAGTAAACATAACCACTCTGATGTAGAAGATAAACAAGCTCAACAAGATCACATTAATAAAGAATCAAGCAAAAATTTACCATGGATTTTACTTGCGGTAAGCTGGGCTGCCTTTATTTACTACACATTTTTAGGTATGTAATACCAAACTGGATCAGTCGTTGTTCAGATAATTGCGTAGGAAAAATCGATTTTAACTTGAACACTACAAACAAGCAGATACAAAAAAAGAGATGAGTTATAAATACCCATCTCTTTTTGTTATCTACTTAGATTAAGCTAAATTATTTATTCTTTATCTGCTTTTAATGACAGTATCCAAATTGATAGCACTGCAACCGCAGCAAAACCACCAAGAATAATGCTCGGCATTGCGATGTAACCCAACGTATGCCAAATAACAGACTCTAATGTACTCATGCTATCTCCTTACCAACCTTCAATGCCAGACATATCAGGCAGCTTATGTGCAATACCTTTATGGCAATCTACACAGGTTTTTTCACCTGATGCTAATGCCGTTGAATGTTGTTTCGCACTACGCGGACCTTGCTCAGAGAAATCCATAAAGTCGAATTCATGACAATTACGACATTCTTGAGAATTATTCTCTTTCATTCGATGCCATTCACGTTCAGCTAAATGCGCACGACGCTCTTTAAATTTCTCTTCTGTATCAATAGTTTTAGCAATAAAGTGCGCATATAACTCTTTAGATGCTTGAACTTTACGTACAATTTTATCTGTCCAATTATGAGGAACGTGACAATCTGAACAGATAGCACGTACGCCCGAACGGTTAGAGTAGTGAATCGTTTCTTGGATTTCTTTAACGATTGGAGCATGACAACCAGAACAGAATTCTTCTGTGTTGGTTGCTTCCATACCCGTGTTAAATGCGCCCCAGAAAAGCAAACCACCGATAAAGCCCATAAATAGGACAACACCTACCGCTGCTTTACTTGGTGATGAAAAACGCTTCCAAAATGCTTTTAAAAATTTCATGTATAGCCTCTCTTAACGGTATTGGCTATCAACTAGCGCAATGAGTCCACACGTTCAAATTCATTCTCAACTAATGGTTTAGCATCAGCTTGAGGGACGTGACATTGTAGACAGAAGTAACGACGAGGTGATACATCTGAAAGTACAGCATCTTCACGGTTCACGTAGTGAGTTACACTGATCTTTGTCGCACCCATTTCTTTTGCGTTTTTCCAGCTATGACATGATAAACACTTATTTGCGTTTAATGACACTTCATAGTTACGAATAGTATGAGGTACTAATGGTGGTTGGTATACGTAATCACTGTCTAATGCGTGATCACGTGGAAAACGTTTAAAATCATCCGCTGGACGCGTTGTTTCTAATTCCGATGCACCACGTAATGATTCAACACCACCAATGCCTCCTGGATTATTCAATTCTGCAGATTGTTCGGTTTCTGCTTGTACTGCACCAGCAAACAAAAGTCCTGCTGACATAAGCGCTATAATGAATTTTTTCATTCTAATTTCTCCGCCTTAAGGCAAACTCTTTGAAATAGGTTACTCACATCTTGGCCAGTAACCTATCTATTATTAATTAAGCAATTTTAGTGATCTTAACTGGACACTTCTTATAATCTGTCTGTTTAGACAGAGGATCGGTTGCATCCAAAATCAATTTGTTAATTAAGATGCGAGCATCAAAGAATGGAACAAATACTAATCCTTCAGGCGGACGGTTACGACCACGAGTTTCAACACGAACACGTACTTCGCCACGTTTGTTAGAGATAAGAACCTCATCACCACGACGTAAATTACGTTTCTTCGCATCCGCAGGGTGGATGTAACAAAGCGCATCAGGAACGGCTTTATACAGCTCAGGAACACGACGCGTCATAGTACCTGTATGCCAATGCTCAAGAACACGACCCGTACATAACCACATATCAAACTCATCACCAGGAACTTCTGGTGGCGCTTCATATGGGGCAGAGATAATCAACGCTTTACCATCAGGCTTGCCGTAGAAGTCCCAATCCGACCCTTTCTTAGCGTATGGATCTGAACCTTCTTTAAAGCGCCATAATGTTTCTTTGCCATCAACAACAGGCCAACGCAAACCACGTACATTATGGTATGTATCGTATGGTGCTAAATCATGGCCGTGGCCACGACCAAATGCGGCATACTCTTCAAACAGGCCTTTTTGAACATAGAAACCTTGAGCTTTCGCGTCATCATTCAACTCTTGAGCTTCAGATAATGGGAAAGCATCTACGTTGCCATTTTTGTAAAGTACGTCATACATAGTTTTACCACGGAATTCAGGCGCTTTTGCAAGCAGCTCTTCGCCCCACACTTCTTCTACTGTGAAGCGTTTTGAGAATTCCATAATTTGCCATAAATCAGATTTAGCTTCGCCTTTCGCTTGTACTTGTTGATACCAAGCTTGAGTACGACGCTCTGCATTGCCGTAAGCACCTTCTTTTTCTACCCACATTGCTGTTGGAAGAATAAGATCCGATGCTTGAGCTGTTGCAGTTGGGTATGGGTCAGAACATACAATGAAGTTTTCTGGGTTACGGTAACCAGGTAAACGTTCCGTGTTAATGTTTGGGCCCGCTTGCATGTTGTTATTACACATTACCCAATAAGCGTTAATCTTGCCGTCTTTAAGCATGCGGTCTTGAACAACGGCGTGTGCGCCAGGCTTGCCGTTCAATGTACCTTCAGGTAGTTTCCAGATTTTTTCTGAAATTGCACGGTGCTTAGGATTAGCAACAACCATGTCTGCAGGTAGACGATGTGAGAATGTACCTACTTCACGAGCGGTACCACATGCTGAAGGTTGACCAGTCAATGAGAATGGGCTATTACCCGGCGTTGAAATTTTACCCGTTAACAAGTGAATGTTATAAACAAGGCTGTTCATCCAAACACCACGAGTGTGTTGGTTCATACCCATTGTCCATAAAGACATTACTTTTGTTTTTGGATCCGCATACTGCTTAGCGAGAGTGATCAGATCGTCTTCTGATACACCTGACATTTCAGAGGCTTTTTTCGCTGTGTATGGTGCAACTGATGCTTTATATTCCTCAAAACTGATTGAGCTCATCGCTCCAGAGTTAGGATTTTCCGCTTTCATTTGTAGTGGATCAGTATCACGAAGACCATAACCAATGTCTGTTGTTGCTTGCTTGAAGTTCGTATGTTTATTTACGAAGTCCCAGTTTACTGCATCGTTTTGAATGATGTAGTTAGCGATGAAGTTAGCGATCGCAAGGTCAGATTGAGGTTCAAAAATATACCCTTTATCTGCTAACTCAAATGAACGGTGGTAGTAAGTAGATAATACGTTCACTTTAACGTGTGGATTACTTAAACGACGGTCTGAAATACGAGTCCATAGTACTGGGTGCATTTCTGCCATGTTTGAGCCCCACAGAACAAAAGAGTCTGCGTGTTCAAAGTCATCATAACAACCCATTGGTTCATCAATACCGAACGTACGCATAAACGCACCTACTGCTGAAGCCATACAGTGACGAGCATTTGGATCGATGTTATTTGAACGGAAGCCCGCTTTCATCAATTTAACGGCTGCGTAGCCTTCCATTACAGTCCACTGACCTGAACCAAACATACCAACACCGGTTGGACCGTGTTTTTTCAGAGCAGCTTTCCACTTCTCAGCCATCGTATCAAACGCGACATCCCAAGAAACAGGGGCAAAATCACCGTTCTTATCGTATTGACCATCTGTCATACGCAACATTGGCGTTTGTAGACGATCTTTGCCGTACATAATTTTAGATAGGAAGTAGCCTTTTATACAGTTAAGACCTTTGTTTACTGGCGCTTCTGGATCGCCTTGAGTCGCAACAACGCGACCATTTTGAGTACCCACAAGTACAGAGCAACCAGTACCACAAAAACGACAAGGCGCTTTATCCCATTTAATTTTTGTTTGGTCAGAACTAACGATTAAATTAGTTGCCGATGCCGGTAAAGTAATTCCTGCTACGGCTGCAGCTGATGCTGCGGCGTTTGCTTTAACAAACGCACGTCTTGTCATTTTCATGATTCATCCTCACATTGCGAATCAAAGTGCTCGATTTGGTGGAAAACTAAAGCGACATTTAGTATTCCTTCGAAGTCATTTATTTTATCGATTGAATCGGTGATATATCCCTGATTTTCAGTTTCAAGCACAACAATTAACTTGCCCTCTTCGCTTTCACCGTGGATTTCCGTATTCGGTAACGCTAATATTTTTTCTTTTGTCACTTCTAATAGTTCAGGGCGTACATGAACCACTAAACTTGAAATATGAACTTCATTTTCAGGTAAATTTTCTAACATATTGTTTTATTTTCCAGAGTCATACTTATCGCCGATGTCGGACAAACCGCAACACAGCCACCACATCCATTACAAGCATCAAAATTAATTTGAGGTTGAGCTACGCTACCCAATACCAGTTGAAAGCGAATCGCTTGTATCTCACACATATCACTACAGCTACGGCACTCTACCGACTGCTTTGCTAAACACTCTTTATTTATAGATATTTGATGAGTGAAAGCAGGGGTAATGTGTAAATCAAATAAATGTTCCGGACATTGAGTCGCACAAGCCTCACAAAAGGTACATTCTCCCTTGGTAAAATCCACAATAGGAAAACCACCATCACCTTTAACAATTATTTGCTCTTCACAAGCCGTAATACATTTTTCACAACGAGTACATTGAGATACGAAATCAACCTCATTCTTAACCCAAGGTAAGCGCTGTTGTGTTAATGGACTCTCTGTTTTTTTTGTGGAGAAGCGACGAAAAATACCTCGCTTAGAGTGATCAATCATATTATTCTGACTCATCTATTCATAACTCCAGAATTCCAGAATTCCATTAACATTTCTATATGGTGAATTTTAAATTTTGTCATATTTATTGATATACCCCATAATGGTTAAACAAGGGGCATTCTTGTTCTAGATCAACTTTTAAAACAAATAAAAACAACAAAATAGAATCTATTTGCCTTAAGTCAATCATAGGCCACATTAAACAAATATGAAACATAATAAAACCTCAATATTAACAAAAACTATTGCGCAAGTGATGTTATTGATTGTATTAATCTCAGTAGTTACAACTAGCTTGGCGTTAATCACCTTATCTTCTAGCTTGAAAGATGCCGAAGCCGTTAATATTGCAGGCTCATTGCGTATGCAAAGTTATCGTTTGGCCTATGATATTGAAACCAATTCTCCAGAGCTTGTAGAACACCTCAGTAAGCTCTCTCAATCCATAAAATCGCCCTCTTTTAAAGCGTTAGAGCAATGGTTTGTACCAGACGATATTGAGCTTTCTTATCAAGACATTCTCCTGCAGTGGCAATCTTTACAACCCTCACTACTTAGTGACAACAAACAGATCTACTTAAATAAAGTCTCCATTTTTGTTGATCAAATTGACCATTTTGTTTTTCGACTGCAAGAATTCTCAGAACGTAAGTTACAACTACTTTCTCTTATTGGCGGTTTAGGTTTATCTTTAGTTGTCTCTTTGAGTATTTTCATTATCTTTTTTACTCAACGCAAAATTGTAAGCCCACTGCATCACCTTGTTGCAGCAAGTAAAGCCATGACGAAAGGAAACTATTCAGTTCAAGTAGATCTAAAAAGTGATAATGAATTAGGACAATTAAGCGATTCGTTTAACCATATGGCAAAACAAATTGATCTCAGTTACAGAGAACTTGAAAACCGAGTTGAAGATAAAACAAAGAAGTTAAGCCAAGCGAACCGCTCGCTCACCACTCTCTATCAATGCTCTCAACAGCTTTCTGCGTCTCAATTAGATGAACAAGCGTTTAAAAATATTCTAGATACTTTTGTAAATATTGAAGGCATCATAAGTGCAAGGTTAATTGTAGAAGAAGAATCTGGTGGGGATTGGGAGATAACCAGTGGTGAGTCAAATAACTCACCTTGGAGTTTGCAAGAACTCAGTATTGATGGAGAACAACTCGGCTATTTAATGTGGCAATTTACTTTGCCTTGCCCAGATCAAAAATTAATCATAAACATTGCGAATATTCTTGCGCGTGGCGTATTTTATAATCAAGCTCAAAAACAAACTCACCAATTAATTCTCTTAGAAGAACGATCAGCGATTGCTAGAGAGTTACATGATTCACTTGCTCAATCACTCTCATACTTAAAAATACAAACTACGTTATTAAAGCGACAATTGGCCAAGTGTAATTGCCAAAGTACCAATACAACACTGACTGAATTAGATGAAGGTCTTAAAAGTGCCTATACTCAATTAAGAGAACTACTTAATACCTTTAGACTAACCATTAATAAAGCGCACTTTGGTGAGGCATTACAAGAAATTACCACCACATTAGCGTCACAAACAAAGATACGAATTCATTTGAATAATGAGCTTCCTTCTTTGCCCATAAATGCACAACAGCACGTTCATTTATTGCAATTAATTAGAGAAGCGACATTAAATGCCATCAAACACTCAAAAGCTGATAATATTATCATTACTTGTTTTCAAGAAGGTGAGCAAGGCTATATTAACATTGAAGACGATGGCGTAGGATTTAATCCTGCAGAAGAAAAAATTAATCATTATGGATTAAGGATAATGCAAGAACGAGCACATTGCGTTCGCGGCCACCTATCCATAAACTCTGAACTAGAACACGGTTGTACAGTGAACGTAACGTTTCCACTTAACCAATAAATAATAGAGGTACAAACTATGTGGAATGTTGTTATCGTTGATGATCATCCGTTAATGCGTCGTGGTATTGGGCAATTACTTTCATTTGATGAAGAATTTACACTCACAGGTGAAGCCAGTAACGGTACAGATGCAGTTGCACTAATCTCTAAAGATGAGCCTGACTTAGTGTTATTAGATCTCAACATGAAAGGGATGTCTGGTTTAGATACCCTCCATGCTCTACGTAACGAAGGCGTAACTTGCCCTATTGTTATCTTAACGGTATCTGATAATAAACAAGACATTAAAACTTTAGTGAAAGCCGGCGCTGACGGTTACCTATTAAAAGACAGTGAACCTGATGAATTAATTGCTTTATTAAAAGAAGCAATGAAAGGTGGAAAGGCTTATTCAGAGCAAGTAAGAGCGTGCTTAGAACAAGAAACTAACGGTGATGATAAACTGGAAAGTTTAACCGCTCGTGAGCTTGAGATCTTACAAAATGTCGCCAAAGGTATGCGTAATAAGCAAGTGGCCGATAAACTGTTTATTTCTGAGGCTACCGTAAAGGTACACATGAAAAGTTTATTGAAAAAGTTGAATGTAAAATCACGAGTAGCGGCAACTCTACTCTACTTGGATTCTTAATATGAAATTATTTCTTTCTGCTCTTTTAAGCCTGACTTTACTTAGTGGTTGTGCCATCACAACACAACCAATAGATACAGAGTCTGAAGCCATTACTCTGTATTATAATGACAGCATTATTCAAGATCAAAAATGTACTGAAGTGGGAACGGTGACAGGAAGCGAAGGCCATTGGTACACGTTCTTTTTTATATCAAACAAAGATCTTATGATCGCAGCAGTTAATGATATTAAAAATGAAGCTCAAGCATTAAACGCAAATACTATTGTACTTCAAGATCCAATGGCATTTAACACATCAGTGACTATGCTTGGTTCTGCTTATATTTGTCCATAATGCTTATACCATCGTAGTAAATAATAATACCAAAACAAAATCTTACTCAAACAAAAACGCCAACAATAATGTTGGCGTTTTATTCACTCTTTAGTAAGCCTAAAAATAGCAGACTAATGGTATAAGGTTGATGCGATTTCATCTTCGCGCGAACACACCCAGTCAGGATCATACGGCCCCCAATCTGAAAGGCGATAATATCCGTCGTTGTGACGTCGACCATCTTGAATAAACATTAACTCTATACCAATACCAGGCAGGGCTTTCAATACATCTTGAATCGTACGACGAGGCCAACCGGTTAGCTCAACAAGCTTAGGCACATTCGGCCTTTCTAAATTATGTACCAATAACGCTAAATATAAGCGTCTGGCAAACACTGGATTCAACTCCATTGATACCTCCTGATTTAATAAGATCAATTATTAATCATTCAATATTTATGATGTTGAGATTGATCAACTAATTACGAAAATAATTGTACAATTCCATTAAAAAACACATAAAAATGCATTTTTTGTAATTAGTTTTCATAACTATTTCATTATACATACCAATAATCACCCTATGTTAACAGTCCCTCCCCCTTCAACTGTCCCGCCACAGCCGACTGCATCACTACTTCTTGCTGCCGCTTTTCCATCTATAAATACAGAACTAGACCCTGCTGATATTGATCTTGGATGAGGTGGATGCTTGGGTTTTGAGTGTGGTGCTAATGGATCCCCTTCACGAGCCGCTGGTACACCATCAACTTTTACTGTTCCCGACCCCGCAAGTACTGGAGTTGGATGAAACCCATCATGATCACTGCCTATGTCACCTACTTTTACTGCATTTCCCATCATTCATTCCATTTTTGATATTGATTAAAAATTGTATATTTTCTCAACAAAGATAAGAATTATGGCAAAGAAAAAGACGAGTCACTTCAAATTATAATCAATAGAATACTAAATAACGCGCAGCTCTGGCGTATTTGCTCAAATCTCGTTATAAATAGACCATAATTAATAACATAATGAAGAAAGTCATGACTACAATTTACGGAATTAAAAACTGCGATACCATTAAGAAGTGCAAAAAATGGTTAGACGCCAACGAAATCACCTTTACTTATCACGATTACCGTTCTGATGGCATTGATAAAGAAATGGTTACTACGTTTGTTCAACAATTAGGATGGGAAAACGTGGTAAACAAAC
This sequence comes from Aliivibrio sp. S2TY2, assembly GCF_028765525.1. Lineage (NCBI taxonomy): Bacteria > Pseudomonadati > Pseudomonadota > Gammaproteobacteria > Vibrionales > Vibrionaceae > Aliivibrio > Aliivibrio sp. S2TY2. The sequence continues at coordinate 19,376 of NZ_JARACS010000014.1, forward strand.
GAGGCACGACTTACCGCCAGTTGAGTGACGAGCAAAAAGCATCCCTCAATGAAGAAGCCGCAATTGAATTATTGCTAGAAATGCCAGCAATGATCAAACGCCCTGTTCTTATTCATAATAATGAATACCATTTAGGTTTTAAACCCGCTCAATACGAAACCCTGTTTAACGTTTAATTTACTGTATTATTACAGTGACCGTTTAGAATGAAGTAAAGGAATACATAATGTCAGATACCCCAACACTAGCGCTTGCAAAAGATCTATTGAGCCGTCAATCCATTACCCCTGAAGATGCTGGCTGCCAAGAACTAATGATTAAACGCTTAGAAGCACTTGGTTTTAGCATTGAAATCATGGTTTTTGAAGACACCACTAACTTTTGGGCTCGCCGTGGTACAGAAGCACCACTGTTTACTTTCGCAGGCCATACCGATGTCGTACCAACCGGTTCGCTAGATCATTGGAATACCAACCCATTTGAACCAACCATTATTGATGGCATGTTGTACGCTCGTGGAGCAGCAGACATGAAGGGCTCACTGGCTTGTATGGTTGTTGCCGTTGAGCGTTTTGTTGCTGAACATCCAGATCATAAAGGTTCGATTTCTTTTCTGATCACATCCGATGAAGAAGGCCCATTCATTAATGGAACCACTCGGGTAGTAGATACACTACAAGAGCGTAATGAAATCATTGATATGTGTATTGTTGGTGAACCATCCAGCACTGATTATGTGGGTGATGTGGTTAAAAATGGTCGTCGTGGCTCTCTTACTGGTAACTTAACCGTTAAAGGTATTCAGGGCCACGTTGCTTATCCTCATATTGCTCGAAACCCAATTCATCAAGCAATGCCTGCATTAACTGACTTGGTAATGACTGAGTGGGATAAAGGCAATGATTACTTCCCTCCAACCAGTTTTCAAATTCCAAATATGAATGGCGGTACGGGAGCATCTAATGTGATCCCTGGAGATGTTGAAGTCATGTTTAACTTCCGCTTCAGCACAGAATCAACCGTTGAAAGCTTACAACAACGGGTTATTGATACATTGAATAAACACGATTTAGAGTATGACTTAGATTGGATTATCAATGGCCTTCCTTTCTTAACCGATACAGGTGCTCTTCTCACCGCTGTGGTCGATGCTGTTGATACGGTTAACCAACAAAAACCGCAATTGCTCACCACAGGTGGAACATCGGATGGCCGTTTTATTGCTCAAATGGGTTCGCAAGTTATTGAACTTGGTCCTGTTAATGCCACTATCCATAAAGTAAATGAGTGTGTAAAGGTTGATGATTTAGAAAAACTAACTGATATGTATCAAGAAGTCTTAAATAATCTACTCACGTAATCATCGATTGGCGTTATGATGGGAGGAAGCTCCTCTCATCATTGCATTGGTACTTTATGACTTATCAAGAACTGACAGGCTTATCAAGCCAACACCTTTCTTTTGTTACCCCTTATCGTCAACTTCATCATGATTGTGTCTCTCCATTTAAATCATTAGAAAAAGCAGCACAGGACGCAGGGTTTGCTCTGACTATTGCCAGTAGCTTTCGTGATTTTGAACGCCAACTTATGATTTGGAATAATAAATTTAATGGTATTCGCCCTATTTCTGGTAATGATGGACTGCCACTAGATACAAGTCACATGAGTGATATAGAGAAAGTTCACGCGATTATGCGTTGGTCTGCCCTTCCCGGCTCTAGCCGCCACCACTGGGGAACCGACCTTGATGTCTATGCTGAAAATACGCTTCCAGAAGGTGTCAATCTTCAACTTGAGCCTTGGGAATACAATACCGGTCACCAAACTCAATTTAGTGAATGGTTACAAGAGAACGCCTCACAACATGGGTTCTTTTTCCCTTATAACGCAGATAGAAAAGGCGTAGCTGTCGAACCTTGGCATATTAGCCATAAAGAAAAAGGGGCTGAATTAATGGCAATGTTAACGCCCGATATTCTGTTGCAAGCATGGAAAGGCGTCGACTTAGCCGGAAAAGACACTATCATTAAACATATTGATACACTGTTTGTACGTTACGTTACTAATATTAGTAAGGATTAAATATGGAATGGTTAATGAACCCTTGGGTTATCATCGTGATTGTTTTGAGTGTGGTCATTGGCAATCTTGCTGCTTTAAAAGCAACGGCAAATATGAAATTTAAGCACACAAAAAAAACAGTTACTCCTCAAGAAAAAGACGAAAAATCAGAGCAAGAAACAACAATTCAGCACAAAGAAGATGAAAAAAAAGACGCTCAGTAAAATGAACGTCTTTTGCTGATAAATTAACCTGTAATTTTACTCTTCAGGCTTTTCTTCTTTCGGCATCTTATTTGATTTTTCAATCATAGCGGCAAGAACAGGAACCACAGAATCTAATGTCGCTTCATTAACAGGTTTACCTGCTGCATCTGTTACGTTAATTGAAGTACGGTTACCTAAATCACCTAACAGTAGATTGTATGTGCGGCCTTCAAAAGAAAGTGGTTTGGTACCAATTTCTTCCCAGAACTCATCATCAGGCTCTTTGTATTTCACTTCAATCGTACCTTGAGAGCGATTTCTGTCTTCAATGGTTAATCCCATCATAGGCAGTAGCTCACCCAGGCGCTCCCAGAAGATATTATACGGCGCACGAGCAATAATAACCGGCAAGCCACTTCTGTCTTGGCCCATAGATATTGGAATACGCTTAACTAATTCTTCAGCACGTATGCGCGCTTCTTCACGCAGCTGTTCATCATAAGCTGACGTCACTAAATTGGTCATCAAAATGTTGTAACGTGCTTTATTCGCTTGCGTTACTTCAGTTTGCTTACCATCAACTTGCCAATCAATTAACGTAATTTGAAAGCCTGAGCGATTATTTTCACTCAATTTCTCAATATTGTAGCGCGCACCAAACTCATGGTCTTCATCTTCTGAATTCCATTTAAGCCAATCTGTTTCTATCTTATCGTCACTTTGCGACACAATACCAATATCGCGTTTTTCAATTAGCGTTAATACCGTTTGCCATAGTTTATCGACGTCTTCTTCTTTCACAAGCCATACGGTCACTTCACCCTTTTGCTCTTCAATACGAGCACCAGGGATCAATTCAAGCACTTGTTGAGGAGGACGAATATCCACGTCTTTCCCAATTCCACCACTGTACTCACCTTTTGGAATATCATACTGAGGGTAGAACTCGGGTCTTGCCTCTGCAGGCTGCTTCCACTCTTCTAACGGTGGAGTATCCAAGTATTTAAAATCTTGTTTGGCTTGGCGACGCTCTGTTGGACTGCTTGAACACGCTGATAGCACAGCAATCATCAATGATCCAACAACAAAGCGAGTCTTCACTTTCATTTTTAATCCTATTACTTCAGCACACCAGCACTAATTAAGGCTTGTTCAACCACAGGCTGTAATGATGAGCTTAGTTCCGTCAATGGTAAACGAATGTCTGAGTGAGTAATCATACCTAAACGATGCGCAGCCCACTTCACTGGGATTGGGTTTGCTTCAACGAATAAATCTTTATGTAGTGGCATTAAGCGTTGGTTAATCACTTCCGCTTCTTCAAATTTACCTTGAGCCGCTAATGCGAACATGGTTGCCATCTCTTTTGCTGCAACATTTGACGTTACCGAAATAACACCGTGACCGCCTAACTTAACAAAATCAAGCGCCGTTGCATCATCACCACTAAGTTGGATAAACTTTTCGCCACAAAGTTCACGAGTAAGTGCGACCCTCTCTAAATCACCTGTTGCATCTTTTAGTGCAACAATGTTGTCAAACTCTGACAAACGAGCCACTGTTTCAGGTAATAAATCTACCGCAGTACGGCCAGGTACATTATAAAGAATTTGCGGAATATCCGTCGCTTCGGAGATCGCTTTATAATGTTGGAATAAACCTTCTTGGGTTGGCTTATTATAGTAAGGCGTCACACTTAGACAGCCTGCAACACCTGAGTCGTGGAAAAGCTTACTAAATGTTACCGCTTCATGAGTGGCATTAGCACCAGTGCCAGCAATAACAGGAATTCGTCCATCAGCAAACTCTAGTGTTTTCATCACTAGCTTGACATGCTCTTCTACACTTAATGTCGCAGATTCACCGGTGGTACCAACAGCAACAATACCATTAGTACCGGCATTAATATGATAATCTACTAGGTTTTTTAAGCTGTTGTAATCTACTTCACCATCGGTATCTAATGGTGTAACTAATGCGACAATGCTACCTGAGAACATATCCTTCTCCCTTTTTTCTTAGCCTGAATGTACGAATTGATTCTGTTATTCATTAATTTCACAACAAAGAGTCATCGTCCTTGACCACAGTAAACACACTATAGTTTTCGTCTTCTATGTTATGAGCAGAATCATTCAATCAATATACCTCAAGGATATTACATAAAAGCCTCTGTTGTAGAGTCTTTTTTTTGACGATTGTCTACTATTGCTTGCTTATCACACAATCACTTGCGTGTTAGTATTAGGTTATCTTTTTCAATATCGAGTTTTTTATGCCTCAGTACCTTGTAATTACCGCGGTTGGTACAGACAGACCGGGTATCTCTAATAAGGTGACTCGTCTTGTCACCGAATCAAGCTGCAATATTGTTGATAGCCGTATAGCGTCATTTGGTAATGAATTTACGCTTATCATGCTGCTCTCTGGTACTGCAAATGCGATTTCTCGTATTGAAAATACCTTGCCTTTACTTGGGCAACAGCACGATTTAATCACCATGATGAAGCGAACATCACCTCATCAAGAGAAAGATATTTTTTATACTATTGATGCCTTTGTTGAATCAGAAGATCGTCCTGGATTAACCGAAAAATTCACAGACTTCTTAGCCAATCGTGATATTGATTTAAAAACGCTTAGTGCTCAAACGCTTAAAAAGGGCGAAAACCAAAATACGTTTCAAATTCAAATCACAGCTGAAATCTTTCAAGAATGTCACATCATTGAGATTCAAGAGCAATTTGAAGCACTGTGTGAGTCATTAGGCGTCAGCGGGAAAATAAATTTTTATAAAACCAATTAGAAAAACACAGCCAAAAGGAAATATCATGATCACGCCATTAGCCGCAGGCTCTCCTGCACCAGACGTATCACTTTTTGATCAAGATGGAGAGTCAATTTCTCTATCTGATTTAAAAGGCAAAAAAGTCTTATTTTATTTTTACCCTAAAGCGATGACACCTGGCTGTACGGTTCAAGCTCAAGGTCTACGTGATATTAAAGCAGAATTAGATGCGCATAATGTCGTAACACTGGGCGTCAGTATTGATCCTGTGAAACGCTTAGGTAAATTCATTGAGCGTGACAACTTAAACTTCACCTTATTATCAGATGAAGACCATGCAGCAGCAGACGCATTCGGTGTGTGGGGCGAGAAAAAATTCATGGGGAAAGTTTACGATGGGTTGCACCGTATTAGCTTTCTAATTAATGAAGAAGGTGTGATTGAACACGTATTCAATAAATTTAAAACGAAAACGCACCATGAAGTGGTATTGGACTATTTAAACAATAAATAATACCATTCTGGATAAGTAGTTGTTCAGATAATTGCGTAGGAAAAATCGATTTTAACAAGCAAGAATGATCAAATACTTATGTAGATTGGTATAAGCTCAACAAGAAATAACCGTTAAATCATTTATAAAAGGCGATGCTCATAACATAGCATCGCCTTTCTAATTTTAAAGACTACCAGCGCAATTGATCATATTACGCCTGCTTATTAAATGTCTCATCTGTTGCAGGCAATGCTTTCCATACGGCTTTCACTAGAGTCGCAAGTGGAATAGCGAAGAACACGCCCCAAAAACCCCATAAACCGCCAAAAACTAATACTGACACTATGATGGCAACCGGGTGTAGGTTGACCGCTTCAGAGAACAGAACAGGCACTAATACGTTACCATCTAGCGCTTGAATAATCGCATAAGAGAATACCAACCAATAAAAATCTGGCGTTAATCCCCACTGAAACAAAGCAACAATTGCAATTGGCACCGTTACTGCTGCTGCGCCAATATATGGAATCAATACAGAAAAACCAACCATCACAGCTAATAACAATGCATATCGAAGATCCATAATAAAGAACGTAATGTAACTCACGCCTCCGACAATAATGATTTCAACCACTTTGCCGCGAATGTAATTACTTATCTGCTCATTCATCTCTACCCATACTTTCGTCGCTAAACGGCGGTTTTGAGGCAGGATATGGCTCATTGTTGCTACCATTTCGTCTTTATCTTTTAGCAAAAAGAACACAAGCAAAGGCACAAGAATTAAATACACACCTAATGCAGCAAGACTAACTAACGAAGATAATGAGCCTTTAACTAAACTCTCCCCCATCCCTAAGACCTTGTCACGAATGGTATCTAATAAGGTTTCAATCGATTGAGGTTGAATAAACTCAGGATAGCGCTCAGGTAAGCTAGACAAGAAGTTATGCAAACCATTAAACATCGAAGGAAGATCATTAATTAAGTTACCAACTTGAGTCCAAATGGTCGGTACAAGACCAAAAACAGCCATCAACATCAAACTGATAAATAAAATGATCACTAAAATAACCGAAAGTGTTCTTGGTACCCCCAATCGAGTCAATTTTACTACCGGCCATTCAAGTAAATACGCTAACACGATGGCAACTAACAGGGGGGCAATAAGGTGACCAAAGAAATAAATAGTAATAAAGCCGACAATAAGAATCGCAACTAAGCTCACCGCGTGTGGATCTGAAAAGCGGCGCTTATACCACTTTGTTACCATATCTAACATATTATATTCTACTTCCTAGTGACGGTTAAAAATACGCATGACGCTTCATGCTCTACGTTAATCGCAAATGCATTGAGCTCAAAATACTTCATGATATCGGCTAACGATGTTTTGTCGACGACTTTGATCTCTAATTTTCCATTTTTATCTAAGCTTTGCGCTGCTCGCTTGGCTAACAGTAACGACATTGGGCAACGTTGTTGTGATAAATCTAAGGTTCGGGTTTCCATTCTTCACCTCTATAGATATGATGGATTTGAATAAGTATAAATCACATAATTTCTACAAAAAAGAAACCAATTTAAGTTTTGGTGCTCTTATTCGCTGTATATTGAGTTATTATCTCTTTAATAAACATAACTGAGTGCTATAAAAAGGATTTGTAAATACGACATGTTCAAACTAAAAAAACTGGCCAGTTGTTTACTGATCACTTCATTACTAACGAGCCCTTTCTCTGCAATGGCAAAGAACGATTTAGACTTGCCTGATATAGGGACAACAGCCGCTTCAACCCTGACGATTGATCAAGAGTTAATCTACGGTGATGCCTACATGCGTATGCTTAGAGCTAGCCAACCTGTGATTAATGATCCTGTTTTAGCTGAATATGTTCAAGATCTTGGTCATCGCCTTGTCGCTAACGCCAGTGATGTAAAAACCCCATTCCATTTCTTTCTGATTAATAACAGAGACATTAACGCCTTCGCTTTTTTTGGTGGTTATGTTGCTCTGCACTCTGGTTTATTTTTATACGCACAATCAGAAAGTGAATTAGCCTCGGTTGTCGCTCATGAAATCGCACACATTACTCAACGACACCTTGCTCGAAGTATGGAGGAGCAAGCGAGACGCTCTCCTGCAACAATGGCAGCGCTTGTTGGCTCATTATTATTAGCCATCGCAGCACCTGAGGCAGGTATTGCAGCGATTACAGCAACCACTGCTGGAACAATGCAAAGCTCTATTAACTACACCCGCAGTAATGAAAAAGAAGCTGACCGATTTGGTATTGATACGCTCGCAAAATCAGGGTTTGATGTCTCAGCTATGCCTCGTTTTTTCTCTCGCTTAGCAGATCAATACCGCTACGCAAGTACACCACCACCTATGCTGTTAACTCACCCACTACCGACATCTCGTATTACTGACAGTCGAGAAAGAGCACAACAATACCCAATGCGTAGAGTCAATACTTCTCTGCGTTACCATCTGGCTCGCTCACGCATTGTGGCTCGTTTTGCCGGTATTGATAGTAATGCCGCACTTGATTGGTTTTCTCGTAAATCAAAAACTCATAATGTCGATATAAAAAATGCTCTAAATTATGGTAAAGCGTTAGTTTATATCGATTCAAAGCAATACGATAAAGCGCAGCCATTGATCGATAACTTATTAAAGAACGATCCCCTTAATACGTTTTATATTGATGCAGCAACAGACTTAGATCTGTACACAAAAAAGAATGAACAAGCCATTACACGTCTAAAAAATGGGTTAGTTCAACTGCCAAATAATGCGGTGTTAACTATTAATTATGCTCACGCCCTCTCTGAATCCAATAAACCAGCAGAAGCCGTTCGAGTATTACAACGCTACACCCACGATAATCCTAGCGATCCAACGGGATGGCAACTATTAGCTAAGGCGTATCATGATAATGGCAGCTCTGATGGTGAATTAGCAGCAAGAGCTGAAGTTTACGCGCTTAAAGGAATGTGGAATAAAGCATTAAGTAATTACACTCAAGCAAGCCAATTGGTTGAGTATGGAAGTTTAGATCAAGCAAGATACGACGCAAGAATCGATCAGCTTCGTCTATCAAGAGAGCGTTTTAGCGCTTTATAATCAATAAGGAAATAGTATGTCTGTTGTTATTTATCATAACCCTCGTTGCTCAAAAAGCCGTGAAACGTTAGCACTCGTAGAAGCACAAGGCGTTACCCCTGAAATTGTGAAATATTTAGAAGAAACACCAAGTGTAGCAACCTTAAAAACCTTGTTTTCTCAGCTAGGGTTTACTTCAGTTCGTGACATGATGAGAACAAAAGAAGCTGAATATAAAGAACAAAACCTAGGAGATAGCTCGGTAAGCGACGAGCAACTTTTTGAAGCAATGGTACAAACACCAAAGTTGATTGAACGCCCAATAGTCGTTCATGGTAATCAAGCAAAAATTGGTCGTCCGCCTGAGCAAGTTCTAGAGATTTTATAGTAGGAAGCAGGAAGCTAACATGGATTCAGTTGAAATGAGCGCAGAAACAAAGCGCTATCGTTTTCTTGCACTATTTTGCAATTTAGCACTGTTAGGTTTTGTTGCACTTTGGCACAGTACCCTTTCACCTCATCCACGGATAAACCCTTATGGCATTATGGTGGCGTGGATAATACCAATGCTTTTTCCACTTAAAGGGATTATCCAAGGGAAACCTTATACTCATGCATGGGCAAACTTTATTTTAATGTTTTACTTCTTGCATGGTTTAACAATTCTTTGGCTTGATGAGGGAGAGCGTTATCTCGCTTTAATTGAAGTTATCATTACCTCTGGTGCTTTTGTTGGTAATATTTATTATGCTCGCTTACGAGGCAAGGAATTAGGATTAAAACTCAAACGTCTCTCTGAAGTCGAAAAAATAGAAAAAGCCAAATATACCGAGAAATAGTGGGCTTACAAATACAAAAAAGGTGACTACATTATATAGTCACCTTTTTTATTTATAATTATCGATACTTCAAATGTATTAACTTGCGTTGAGTTGATACTCACGAACAACGGGTTTTGCTTCTGTTGTTTCTTTCACTTCTTCTAATTCAACTAAAGCGTCATTATTTGCTACTGATTTCTCAGACTCCTGCGCGACGTCCTGACTGGCACCTTCGATGACAACCGTCTTTTCAATCTCATCATTTACAACAGGCTCTTCTGGAATAAGTGAAATACGAGCGTTTTTACTCAAAAGCTCATCATTAAACTGTTGGTAATCCCCCAACAAGCTTAATGTATAGGTCACTTTGTCCCCTTGAATGGTATTTACTTGCACACTTGCCACTGAATTCATTTGCTTTAATTGCTTCTCAATACTGAAAAAAGCACGTGTTGTGTGAATGCCTTGAATAGAAACCGTTTCTGAATCACTCGCCACTGCCCCTAAGTTTTTAGTGTAGGTTTTAGCAAAGTAATCACTCACCTCATTAACCATATCAGCCAATTGAACAGAGCCAGATACACGACCTTCAATCGGTTTTTTTGATGCAGTAACTAAATATTGAGGTGTTGTATCAAATAAAGTCCATGTTGAACTATTGCCACGCACTTTTACCACCAATATGGCTTGTGGGTTATAACGCTCACTCGCATCTGCAATTGGTTTTTTAAAGTTACCCCATAAATCAGGGATCTCGATTGAAGTTACATCGTCAAAATCCCCAACAGGGAACATAACAGGTAAGCCTCTCTCATTCGCAGCATCTTTAATTCGCGTAATTAGGCTGTTGTTTGACTGTTCCCAAATAATGCTTCTTTGGTAATTATATTCATTCACCACCCAAACCAAGACTGATTTACGCGGTGTTTCCCAAATACTTTGCTCTGCTTGAGTTAATAAGCTCAACACCATCTTTGAGTTATAGCCTAACTTCATTGCACGAGGTGCGTCATCGTATTCAACAAAACTCATTTGTGTTACATAGCGATCACTCTGTGTTAGCGCTTTCTTTATTACTTCATTTTGAGCAATATCAGTTTTTCCTGACACTTTGATCAGAACATTAACTAAACCATCTTGTTTAGCAATACTTTCTGCTTTTTCTGCTCCTGTTAATTGCACTTCTGTATGATAGAGATCGTTTTGCTGTTGAGCAAAAACAGGCCCTGTAATCATACAAATTAATAAACACAAAATACGTAACATCAAACAACCTATAATTACTTTTATAATTTACTGCTGATAATAAGGGCTATCCCCTTATTCAGCAAGGATTCGAATTGACTCAGATCTAACTTTCAAGCTATTAGAGTGATACAAGGCAGAAAAGTTTTATTTTTTCACGAGCTAAATCAAGATATTTATTGATGGAATAGTGATAGAATCCCTCAAATTCATTACTGGAAATGGAAATGCTATACAATTTGTTCCAAGGTTTTCAAATGCTGTTCGTTGCATTTGGTGCACTCGTTCTTGTTCCCCTTCTTACTGGCTTAGACCCTAATGTTGCTCTGTTCGGTGCTGGTGTTGGTACCCTTCTCTTCCAATTAGTTACTCGTCGATCTGTCCCTATCTTCCTTGCCTCCTCCTTTGCCTTTATCGCTCCAATTATTTATGGCACCCAAACATGGGGCATTCCTGCGACTATGGGTGGCTTAATGGTTGCTGGATTTGTGTATGTCATTTTAGGCGCCGTGATTAAAGTGAGAGGCGTTGCTTTTATTCATAAATTACTGCCTCCAGTGGTTGTTGGTCCGGTCATCATGGTTATTGGTTTAGGGCTTGCGCCAACAGCTGTAAATATGGCTTTAGGTAAAACGGGTGATGGTGCATTTCAATTAGTTGATGGGCAACTTGCTTTCTGGATTGCGGCGGCTTCATTATTTACCACTATTGCAGTGAGTGTTTTCTCTAAAGGTTTTTTCAAACTGCTGCCAATCCTCTCTGGCATTATTGTTGGTTATTCTTTAAGTCTTATTTTTGGCGTAGTCGATTTCACTCCAGTTCATCAAGCCGCTTGGTTTGCACTGCCTAATTTCACGTTTCCTGAATTTAATATTAATGCCATTCTGTTCATGATCCCGGTAGCAATTGCACCAGCCGTTGAACACGTTGGTGATATGTTAGCTATCTCAAATGTAACCGGAAAAGATTATCTTAAAAAACCAGGATTACATCGCACAATCACTGGTGATGGCGTAGCAACAATGGCCGCATCATTAATTGGTGCTCCACCAAATACAACTTACAGTGAAGTAACTGGTGCGGTTATGCTAACTAAAGCGTTTAATCCAGTAATAATGACGTGGGCGGCGGTATGTGCCATTGTTCTTGCTCTGGTTGGTAAATTAGGCGCAATGCTCCAAACTATTCCAGTACCCGTTATGGGCGGGATTATGATTTTACTGTTTGGCTCGATTGCTACTGTTGGTTTAAATACTCTTATTAAAAACCAAGTCGACCTGCATAAAGCACGCAATCTTACCATTGTTGGTGTAACGCTTGTGTTTGGTATCGGTGGTATGGCGGTAGGTATTGGTGACTTTAACCTTCAAGGCGTAAGTCTGTGTGGTATCGTTGCGATTGCGCTTAATTTAATTCTTCCTAATGATTTAGGCGAAAGCCATGTTGTTGATAACGCACAAATGGAAGAAGATAAATAGTTCTAGGTTCTAGGTTCTAGGTTCTAGGTTCTAGGTTCTAGGTTCTAGGTAAAGAAAAGGCTTGATGATTAATTCATCAAGCCTTTTTTAATTCTTCATTTCTAGTTTCTAAACTAAATTATTTAGTACCGAAGATCTTATCACCAGCATCGCCAAGACCAGGTACGATGTAACCTTTGTCATTTAGCTTTTCATCGATAGCCGCAGTGTAAAGCTCTACGTCTGGGTGTGCTTTTTCTAGCGCTTCAATACCTTCTGGGGCAGCAACAAGTACAAGAACTTTAAAGTGCTTACAACCTTTCTCTTTTAAAAGATCTAGCGTAGCAATCATAGAACCGCCAGTTGCTAACATTGGGTCGACAACAAGAGCAATACGCTCATCGATGTTAGAAGCCAATTTATTAAAGTACGGTACTGGTTCTAATGTTTCTTCATCACGGTAGATACCTACAACACTGATACGTGCGCTTGGAATGTGCTCTAAAACACCATCCATCATGCCAAGACCTGCACGAAGAATTGGTACTACTGTTACTTTTTTGCCTTTAATTTGGTCAACTTCAACAGGGCCATTCCAGCCATTGATAGTTACTTTTTCTGTTTCAAAATCTGATGTTGCTTCATACGTTAGTAGGCTACCTACTTCTGTTGCTAATTCACGAAAACGCTTAGTGCTGATTTCGCCTTCACGCATTAAACCAATTTTGTGTTTTATTAGCGGATGTTTTACTTCAACAACTTTCATTTCTGACTCCAGATACTGATACATTAATCAAACCTTCTAATTATACATAATTTTGAATTGAAAAATGACGTTATAAGAAAATATTTTATGCCTCGTAAAAGCATTTACCGAACTTATTATTTTTTATTACAAAATTTATGCAATTTTCCTTACGCAAACGTTTCCCTTTTTACATTGTGCTGTTAGAATGGCGCGGATTTTTGAAATCCAACCTATGGCGAGGACACCTCCGTGAGCGACAACAAAACTTCTCTTAGCTACAAAGATGCTGGCGTAGACATTGATGCTGGTAATGCACTTGTTGATCGAATTAAAGGCGTAGTGAAACGCACTCGTCGTCCAGAAGTAATGGGCGGCATTGGTGGTTTTGGTGCGTTATGTGAACTTCCGACTAAATACAAGCAACCTCTTCTTGTTTCTGGTACTGACGGTGTTGGTACTAAGTTGCGTTTAGCATTAGATTTAAACAAGCACGATACTATCGGTATCGACTTAGTTGCTATGTGTGTTAATGACCTGATTGTTCAAGGTGCAGAACCACTGTTCTTCCTTGATTATTACGCAACAGGTAAACTTGATATTGATGTAGCAGCTGAAGTAGTCACTGGTATTGGTGAAGGCTGTATTCAAGCAGGTTGTGCATTAATCGGTGGCGAAACCGCTGAAATGCCAGGCATGTATGAAGGCGAAGATTACGATGTTGCTGGATTCTGTGTTGGTGTTGTTGAAAAAGAAGACGTTATCGACGGCACGAAAGTAGCGGCTGGTGATGCTCTAATCGCAGTAGGATCAAGCGGTCCACACTCAAATGGTTACTCATTAATTCGTAAGATCCTTGAAGTATCAAATGCCGATCTTAACGAAGAACTGAATGGTAAAACTATTGCAGCTCACCTAATCGAACCAACAAAAATCTACATTAAATCAGCACTAAAAATGATTGCTGAGCATGATATTCATGCCATCTCTCATATTACCGGTGGTGGTTTCTGGGAGAATATTCCACGCGTACTTCCAAAAGGAACAAAAGCCGTTGTTAATGGCAACAGCTGGGAATGGCCTGCAATCTTCAACTGGCTACAAGAAAAAGGGAACGTTGATACTTACGAAATGTACCGTACCTTTAACTGTGGTGTTGGACTGGTTATCGCGCTTCCAAAAGATCAAGCAGAACAAGCTGTTGCTCTACTGAATGCTGAAGGCGAAAACGCTTGGGTAATTGGTGAAGTTGCCGCAGCTGAACAAGGCGAAGAGCAAGTAGAGATCCGCTAATCGATTTCAACAAACTTTGAACTCGTTCATAAAGAAAAAATAAAAGGTGATCAATTATTCGATCACCTTTTTTATATCTGCCATTTGTGCTCGAATGGTCGATATTAATATTAAACAGAATAAGATAATTATAATGAAAAATATTGTTGTATTAGTCTCAGGAAGTGGCAGCAACCTACAAGCATTTATCGATGCTTGTGGTGGCAACATTCCAAACGCTCATATTAGCGCCGTCATTTCAAATAAAAGCGATGCTTTTGGATTACAAAGAGCCATTAATGCTGGTATTAATGTTCACTCATTAAGTGCAAAAGGGTACGAGAATCGCGAGAAGTACGATCAAGCCTTAGCGACTCTTATCGATCTTCATCAGCCTGATGTGATTATTCTTGCCGGTTTTATGCGTATTTTAAGTGAAGATTTTGTGCTTCGCTATCAAGGGAAAATGCTGAACATTCACCCTTCTCTTTTACCAAAATACACTGGGCTACACACTCATCAACGCGCAATTGATGCCGGTGATAAAGAACATGGCACCAGTGTTCATTTTGTTACTCCTGAGTTAGATGGTGGCCCAGTCATACTACAAGCGAAAGTGCCAATCTTTGAAAATGATACTGCAGAAGAGGTGGCATCACGCGTACAAGCTCAAGAGCATGTAATCTACCCAATGGTGGCTAAGTGGTTAGTTGAAGAACGATTGATAATGCAAGATGGTAAAGCTGTCTTAGATGGGAACGTATTGGGACCGTCAGGATTAGAGACAGAATAATATAAAAATGTCCATCGATATTATCTATCAATGGTATTTTTTATATAAAGTTTACGCATTAATTGGGCATTCCGATGGTGGTGGCGCCATTTCTGGTACCGTATCGTGATTGCCTGCAATCAATTCTCCAAAATGAAACAACGCGTACTCGCCAACTTTCATTTTGTGCCACTCTTCATTATCTGTTAATGGACGAGTTACAACGACAGAAACCACATCATTTGGGGTCGTTTCTTTATGAAAATCAATTGTGACATCTTCATCAATCAAGGACGCTTGGCCAAAAGGTGCACGTCTTGTGATCCAATGTAAGTTATTCGAGCAATAAGTCATTAAATACTCACCGTCGCTCAAAAGCATATTAAATACGCCTAATCCTCGAAGGTGGTCGCAGCACTCAGAGACAAACTCAAACATTAGCATCATATCTTGCGGCGGCTCTGGGTATTTATCCTCTAACTGATTTAATAACCAGCAAAAAGCACGCTCACTGTCTGTTTCACCCACAGGTCGAAAACGTCCTGTCGACAACTCATCAAACCCAGTCAACTGACCATTATGAGCAAACGTCCAATACTTCCCCCATAACTCTCGCGTAAAAGGGTGTGTATTTTCTAGGTTAACGTCACCGCGATTTGCTTGTCGAATATGACTGATAACCGCTTTACTTTTGATAGGGTAATCTTGAACAAGTTTCGCTATCTTTGAATGGCAGCTTGGTTTTGGGTCTTTAAATGTGCGAAATCCTTTCCCTTCATAAAAAGTAATTCCCCAACCGTCACGATGCGGGCCGGTATTGCCACCACGCTGAACTAAACCTTTAAAACTAAAACAAATATCGGTTGGTACGTTTGCACTCATTCCGAGTAATTCACACATATTTGCGCTACTCCTTTATTCGCAATCAAGCCAACATCAAACAGTTATAAGCTCGACATTGGCTTTCGATGAATTATTTTTCCATTTCTTTTTCAATTAATTGAATCACGATATGGATAATTTTAATGTGGATTTCTTGGATACGATCCGCATAGCCAAAATGAGGAACGCGAATTTCCACATCGGCTAAACCAGCCATTTTCCCGCCATCTTTGCCAGTAAGCGCAATGGTTTTCATGCCTTTTTCTTTAGCCGCTTCGATGGCTTTTAAGATATTACCTGAATTGCCTGACGTCGATAAACCAAATAAAACATCGCCTTTAGAGCCTACAGCTTGAGTGTAGCGAGAAAAAACATGGTCATAACCAAAATCATTACTCACACACGATAAATGGCTTGGATCTGAAATCGCAATCCCTGGGTAACCTGGACGATTTTCACGGTAACGCCCTGTTAACTCTTCAGCAAAATGCATTGCATCACAGTGAGAGCCACCGTTACCACAAGACAATACTTTACCGCCTTGTTTAAATGAATCGGCAATGGTTTTGGCAGCTAACTCAATTTGAGCAAGGTTTTTATCATCAGCTAAAAAGTCATTCAGTACTTGAGCGGCTTCTGTTAATTCAGAACGGATCAGATCTTGATAAGACATAGGATACTCTCTTTTATTATGTTCCCTAATTTGGGGTTGTTCTCAGTGTACCTATCCCACGAAATCTTTAAAAGAGATCCTCCCTATATTTCTTCTACTCGCCTATAAATTCCTCCCTATTTCTCTAAAAAAATTAGATATCAAGCAGCGAAAAAAACAGATTGTTTATTAATTACTCAAGCTGGATCACTTTTTGACCATTATTGTTATTTACTTTTTATTAACATTAGCACTACACTTACCTTAACTGGTTAGACCTCTTATCAGATAGTATTCCAACAATAACATTACGACCGAGTATCGTAATCACCTCTGTTCCTACAAACAGAGCAGCGCCGGAAAAGGAGAATCACATGGCCCTGACACTATTAGCAACTGTAATCGCACTTGCTGCATTAAGTTACCATCGACAATCTTTGCGAACTGCAACCTTAGTAACCGCAGGGATCCTTGCCGTCAGTTCAGGGCTAGGTTACGCCGGCCCTATTACATGGGCTGTTTTCTTAGCTATTTCGGTACCATTAAATATTCCTTCAATAAGGCAATCCCTCTTCAGTAATAAAGCATTGGCTATGTTTAAAGGCGTAATGCCTGAAATGTCACAAACGGAAAAAGATGCGATTGAAGCAGGAACTGTTTGGTGGGAAGCTGAGCTATTTAAAGGTAACCCTGATTGGAAATTTCTACATAATATTCCCAAAAATACCTTATCAGCGGAAGAGCAAGCCTTCATGGATGGGCCTGTAACTGAAGTGTGCCGCATGGTAAACGACTATGAAGTGACGCATGAGCTTGCCGACTTGCCTCCTGAAGTATGGCAATATCTGAAAGACCATAAGTTCTTCGCCATGATCATTAAGAAAAAATACGGCGGTTTAGAGTTTTCTGCGTATGCACAGTCTTGTGTATTACAAAAATTGACCAGTGTCTCTGGTGTACTTTCTATTACCGTTGGTGTGCCTAACTCATTAGGGCCAGGAGAACTACTGCAACACTATGGTACAGAAGATCAGAAAAACCATTACTTACCTCGCTTGGCTGAAGGCAAAGAGATCCCATGTTTTGCGTTAACAAGTCCTGAAGCGGGCTCTGATGCGGGATCTATTCCTGATTTTGGCATCGTAACCAAAGGAATGTGGGAAGGCAAAGAAGTTGTCGGCATGCGCATTACTTGGAATAAGCGTTACATCACCCTTGCGCCTGTAGCTACAGTATTAGGCCTAGCATTTAAGCTTCAAGATCCTGATGGTTTATTAGGGAATAAAAAGAACCTTGGTATTACCTGTGCGCTTATCCCTACAAATTTAGAAGGCGTGAAGATTGGTCGTCGTCATTTCCCTCTTAATGTGCCATTCCAAAATGGTCCAACCCAAGGTAATGACCTGTTTGTTCCATTGGATTACATTATCGGTGGTGAAAAAATGGCAGGACATGGTTGGCGTATGCTGGTGGAATGCTTGTCAGTTGGCCGTGGTATTACGCTACCATCAAACGCAACAGGTGGTGCAAAAACAGCAGCCCTTGCAACAGGTGCTTATGCGCGAATTCGTCGTCAGTTCAAACTACCGATTGGTAAAATGGAAGGGATTGAAGAGCCATTGGCACGTATGGCGGGTAACGCTTACATGATGGATGCTGCAAGTAACCTAACGGTAGCTGGTATCGTTCAAGGTGAAAAACCATCGGTTATCTCTGCAATTGTAAAATACCACTGTACTCATCGTGCACAACGTATTGCCATTGATGGAATGGACATTGCTGGCGGTAAAGGGATTTGTTTAGGTAACTCAAACTTCTTGGCTCGAGGTTACCAAGGCTCTCCAATTGCAATTACGGTTGAAGGTGCAAATATTCTGACTCGTTCAATGATCATTTATGGTCAGGGCGCGATTCGCTGTCACCCTTACGTACTCGAAGAAATGGGTGCGGCTTATTTAGAAGATAAACAAGCTTCTCTTGAAAAATTTGATGCGGCCGTATTTGGCCATATTGGTTTTGGTATCAGCAACTTTGTTCGCTCACTGTGGTTTGGTTTAACTGATGGTCGTGGTTCTAAAGCCCCATTTAGTGATGAAACAAAGCGTTATTATCAACAAGTAAACCGCTACAGTACTAACCTTGCCTTATTATCAGACATTTCAATGGCTGTACTAGGTGGTAGTTTAAAACGTCGTGAGCGTATGTCTGCTCGTCTCGGTGATGTATTAAGTCAACTTTATTTAACAACATCAACATTAAAACGCTTTGATGATGAAGGCCGTCAAAAAGAAGATTTAGCGTTAGTTCATTGGAGTGTTCAAGATTCACTACACCAAGCAGAGCAAGCAATTGATGGGCTGCTGTCTAACTTCCCTAACCGATTTGTTGCAGGTGCAATGCGTTTTATCCTATTACCGACTGGGTTACGTCGTCAGCGTCCAAGTGACAAACTAGACCATAAACTGGCTCGTATTCTTCAAGAACCATCAGGTGCACGTAGCCGAATTGGTCGCGGGTTATTCTTGGAAGCAAGCCGATTTAATCCAGTAGGAAAAATGGAAGAAGCATTAATTGATATCTTAACTGCTGAGCCCATTTATGACCGAGTATGTAAAGAATCAAAACAACGCCTGCCATTTATGCAGTTAGACCGTGTTGCTAAAGTCGGTTTAGAACTAAACATTATCTCGGATAAAGAGGCGCTTTTACTACGTAAAGCCGAGAAAAGTCGTTTAGCAACAATTAGTGTTGAAGACTTTGATCCAAGCGAACTTATTGTAAAACCTCAAACGAATGAATTTGAGCACAGTAAAATAGCGTAATAGATTGACCTTAATAGATAGCAAAAGGCCAGAGTCACTACTCTGGCCTTTTTATTTTAACCTATTTTAATTTTAAGCTGTAAGTGAACTATTCAAGTTAACAACTAACTTTAAGTAAATAATCTCTTCAATGGATAAATAATCAACGCTGTTATTATCAACACCTAGCAGGCCACAACCAATTAAATTACTCAGTGTAACTTTATTATTTTTTATTAATTGATCTTTAAAAGCCGCTTCTAACGTTACCTTATACTTATCCAAAATAGTTCCCCTATCAATAATTGAGCGGATTATATTTAATCGAAATATAAATTA
Organism: Aliivibrio sp. S2TY2; assembly: GCF_028765525.1. Classification (NCBI taxonomy): domain Bacteria; kingdom Pseudomonadati; phylum Pseudomonadota; class Gammaproteobacteria; order Vibrionales; family Vibrionaceae; genus Aliivibrio; species Aliivibrio sp. S2TY2. The sequence goes on from NZ_JARACS010000014.1 coordinate 39,025, forward strand.
CAAATATTATAAAAAAGCAAACGTTATCTAATTTAAAAATGTAACAAAATAAAGATTCAATAAAAAAAAGCCGCATTTTTGCGGCCTTATATTGATTTTGCTTATATTTAATACTGCAACTTAAACTTTAGGCGGTGGTGGCATCGACAATTTTTCTGACTTAGGCGCTGCCGCTTTTTTCTCTTTAATTGATTTTATTTTTTTCCAACCAAAAATACCGCCAAAAATAAGAACGATGATAAGTAAGTTACCAACCCCAATATAAATCCAAAACCACTTACGCGCCTCTGCACGATCTTCTTCTAGTTTTTTCTGTTCTTCAATCTTACGCTGAGCAGCTTCTTCTTTCAGTCTTGCTTCATACGCTGCTTTTAAATCGATAGGTTCAGTAACACCATAATTGTGTTTACCAAGATAAAACTGAAGCGGACGAGAAGTCGCAAGATCGGTGGCATACACCCATCCTGACCACGTATTTTTGCCAGGAAGATAACTATTAGGTAAATCGAAATACAGTTTACTCTCCTCTTTTTCAGCTTGAGATTGAGTAATCGTTACCACTTTATTTGGGTCGATTTGCTCAATATGAGCTGCAAGTGAACCGCTCTTAATAACGCCACCTTCGGTATCAACACTCATAGAGTGAGAAAGGCTTTGATTACGAGCTTGGGTAAAACTCGCCCGAATCGGCGCAGGGTAAACTAATACGTCTTGCTCTACTGTGCGTAGAAATACACCATTGCGAGATTGAATTCGAACCCAGTATTTTCCAGGTTTAACATTAATAGGCAGATTTACCGTAAATACGCCATCTGCTGCGACTTCATCAAGATCTTGTCCATCATCTTCAAAAGTCCCTAGAACTTCAGCTAATGGACGTGCTTCTTTCACCAATTCTTTTTCATTGGCAAGATAAGGAGTAAACGTCACATTGAGTTTGATACGATTTAAAAAATCTCGTAATACTAATGGCTTACCATCTTGTAATAATCTGGCTGTAAACTTCAAACTTTCTGATTGATATAGCTTTTTAGGTAACGAATCTACATTCAAAGTAAGGTTAGATAATATCTTAACTTTATTTTTAGGTGTGATCTTACCTATCGCCTGCCAAGGCCCCGGCATTGGATTTTCGATAGAGATAATATCCATGCCATTTTCTTCATACCAAGCTACATGCTCTGGGTGTTCCCATGCGTAGTATTTAGTGCCATCAGGACGAACGAGCGTTACGGCTTGTGATGCTTTTTCTCTATAAACTAAAAAAGAGACTTGCTTTATGGTTGGATCAACACGAAAACGGTTATCCAGCCACGACATTTCAGTACTCTTTGCCCAAGAAAGCATTGGGAAAAACAGTACAATGATCAATAACCGCCACATATTACACTCCTAACTACGCCACAAACAGGCATCACCAACGATATCTAAGCGCTTTTCATGCGCTTCTATTTCATCGGCCGTAGCATGCAAAACCTTTAATCCTTTTCTTCCTGAATTCAATCTTTTAATGCTTTCTTCTGAGGAATCGGATTGATTACCAGCATTAAAACTCAAGCTTGTTTGTCCACCCGTCATTAATAAGTAAACATCAGCTAGAATTTCGGCATCGAGTAAAGCGCCGTGAAGCGTACGATGTGAGTTATCAATTCCATAGCGCTCACAAAGAATATCAAGGTTATTACGCTTACCTGGGAAGATTTTCTTCGCCATGGCCAAGGTATCGGTAATCTTACAATACTGATCGGTAGTACCGATAAGCTTGTTTAATTTACTGAATTCATAATCCATGAAGCCAACATCAAAGGGCGCGTTATGAGCAACCAGCTCCGCACCTTTTATGAAGGCTAAAAATTCATCATGAATATCTTTATATTCTGGTTTGTCATACAAAAACTCATCAGTAATACCATGAACATCAATTGCCTCAAGATCAATTAATCGATCAGGCTTAATATATACATGAAAGTGATTACCGGTTAATTTTCGATTGATGATCTCGACTGCACCAATCTCAACAATACGGTGACCTTCATAAACTGGGCCACCGGAAAAATTCATACCTGTGGTTTCTGTATCGAGAACAATAATTCGATTCGGGGAATTGTCGCTAGTATTCATAGGCTCATTTGTGTCAGACTATTTCTAAATTCTTCTAATGATAACAGAGATAATGAAGCAGGTTGAAATTTTCACAGATGGTTCTTGTTTAGGTAACCCAGGTCCAGGTGGATACGGTATTGTAATGCGCTATAAAGGGACCGAAAAAACCTTTTCTGAAGGGTTTAATCTAACCACAAATAACCGTATGGAGATGTTAGCAGCGGTTATTGCTTTACGTACCCTTAAAGAGCCTTGTTCTGTGGTATTAACAACCGATAGCCAATATGTGCGCCAAGGGATCACACAATGGATTCACGGTTGGAAAAAACGTGGATGGAAAAAAGCGGATAAGAAACCGGTTGTTAATGCAGATCTTTGGAAGCAATTAGATGCAGAAGCAGAACGCCACAGTATAGATTGGCGCTGGGTTAAGGGTCACGCTGGTCATCGTGAAAATGAAATGTGTGATGAACTAGCAAGAACAGCAGCAGAAAACCCGACTAAAGATGATGCGGGTTATCCTGGCTAATCTGACTTAACTTTACTCTGATGTGTTTGAGCAACTGAAATAGGAGCCAATTTCGGCTTCTTTTTCCAAGCAGATTTAATCGGTCGCAATGGATAGGTACGCTTTCTGGCTACGATAAAATAGATACCACTGATTGGTTTAACAGAATCCCCACCTAAATTTTCAAACCAAGTCCATATTGTGCGATAGCGAGTTAAAGGCGCTAATGCAAAACAGTCACTGTAGACTACTTCAAAATTTAACACACTAAGCCAATCTTTGATTCGATGTGGTGTAAACATTCGCCCACTCCACGGTAGGTTATTTTTTCTCCATGGGAATAAGCTAGCAAGCCCTATCGCACTCATTGGGTTAAACCCAGTTAAAATAACATAACCATCATTAATTAATACCCGATCAACCTCTCTCAATAATTGATGAGGATCTGATGAATAATCAAGCTGATGAGCAAGCACGCAAGCATCAATACTTTTTTCTAAAAAAGGAAGTTGAGGTAAATCAGACGTAATATTTCGTAATGAATTTTTGTTATCTAGGTTTACTTGGTGTTTAATATTACAAAAGCGACTCTCGAGTTCAGCACTCAAACCACCAATTTTAAGCATATGATAGCCAAACAGTTTCGGACACCATTCATCAAGACGAGACTGAATCAACTCACTTATCCATGTACCGTGAGGAATATCTGACCATGAATGTGGTTTCTCAATTTTTTTATCAAGCAGTGCTGGCTTAATCAATATCGTTACCTATAACTATTTTATGACATCGAATTTGGAGAAAGGTTAATGCTAACTATCAAAAGCATACCTGCATTTAATGATAATTACATTTGGTTAATTCACAACAATGATAATCACTGTGTTGTAGTTGACCCAGGTGATGCAGCCCCTGTTTTAGAAGTAATCAACGCTGATGGCTTTATTTTAGATGCTATTTTAATTACTCACCACCACCATGACCATATTGGTGGTGTACCTGAACTTGTCCGACAATTTCCAAGCGTTAATGTTGTTGGCCCTGAAAATGAACCGATTCCAACGTTAACACACCCAGTTAGCGACGGTGACTTTGTTGAGATATTTGATGAAAAATTCATGGTACTTGGCGTTGAAGGCCACACTAAAGGGCATATAGCTTATATCGGTGATGAAAAACTATTTTGTGGTGATACCTTATTCTCTGCTGGCTGCGGACGATTATTTGAAGGAACCGCAGAGCAAATGTTTAATTCACTACAAAAATTAGCTGCCCTACCCGATGAAACTGAAGTGTATTGTGCTCATGAATACACTGCATCAAACTTAGCTTTTGCCCTTGCTGTTGAGCCAGATAATGATTACCTACAGCAATACAGAGAAAAAGTATTGCGACTTAGAGCTCATGGTAAGTCGACACTTCCATCAACACTTCAACGTGAGAAACTAATCAACCCCTTCTTAAGAACCAATGAACCTGCGGTTAAACACGCCGTAGCAAACAAGGTTAACGACAATACAGAAGTTGAGACCTTTGCCGCATTAAGAAGATGGAAAGATGAGTTTTAAGTAGGAAACTTGTTTGAAGTGTGGTTGCAACGTATTATCCGTCTCCAAATAAAAAATATGAATGCCAATCTCGTCAAAGAGGTTGGCGCAACACACTGAAGGCAATACACAATGAAATTTAAACTCCACTGGATTGGATTGGCATTACTTGCAGGCTGTCAAACTGTACCCTCACCTGAAGAAAATCAAACTGACAACACCTCAGGAACTTCATCATCGATAGTTGCGCCTTCAAAACCAGATACTACACCAGTAAAAACAACACCCGTTGAGAAGCCAGCACCAACACCACAAGAACAAGAAGATGTTTGGCAACGCATTGCTATGCAATTAGACATGCCTATTCCAAAGCATGAATCGATTGATTATTACCGTAATTGGTACATCAAGCACCCAAGTCATTTGCGTACCGTTGCAAAGCGAGCACAGCCCTTCTTGTATATGATCACCGTTGAAATTGAAAAACGTGACTTACCTATGGAGCTTGTTTTGCTTCCTGTAGTTGAAAGTTCGTTTGACCCATTTGCGTATTCTCACGGCAGTGCGGCCGGTTTATGGCAGTTTGTACCCGGAACTGCCGATCGCTTTAAGCTAGAACGTAATTGGTGGTATGACGGTCGTCGTGATGTACCAGCAGCCACAAACGCAGCTTTAGACTATATGGAATATTTTGACAGTCGCTTTGATGGTAACTGGCAGCAATCTATCGCGTCATACAATAGTGGTGCAGGCCGCGTATCAAGAGCCATTAAGAAAAATAAAAGATTAGGCAAACCAACCGATTTCTTCTCATTAGATTTACCAAAAGAAACCAGTGGCTATGTTCCAAAACTATTAGCATTAGCAGATATCATTAAAAACCATGAGAAATATGGCGTAGAGCTACCACCTATTTCAAACAAACCTGTTTTAGAAATGGTTGATCCTAAGCAACAATTAGATCTTGCCATTGCTGCAGAATTTGCTGGTATTTCAATTACCGAATTGCAAGGTTATAACCCAGCTTATAACCAATGGGCAACCTCTCCAGATGGTCCATACCACCTATTGCTACCTATTGAAAATGTAGCGCAATTTAATGCGAACCTAAAGAAGAATGGTGATAAAACCATGAAAGTTGTACGCTATAAAGTACAACCTGGTGATACGATTAGTCAGCTTGCAGTAAAACACAACACAACAACAAAAATCATAGAACAAACCAATGATTTAAATGGTTCTAGTATTCGTGTTGGGCAACACTTACTTATTCCAACCGCTTCTCAAGGCAATAAAACTTATGCATTAAGTGCACCTCAGCGCTTAAAGAAAACACAAGCAAAAGCCAAAGGTAAATATAAACTAAGTCATAAAGTAAAAGACGGTGAAAGCTTATGGAGCATCGCGCGTGATAACTCAATTTCATACCGTGATTTAGCAAAATGGAATGGCATGGCACCAAAAGATTCATTACGCGTAGGTCAGAACTTAGTGATTTGGAAAAACAGCTCTGATGGCGCAATCATCCGAACTGTACATTATCAAATCAGACAAGGGGATAACCTAAGCTCTATCGCACAGAAATTCAGTGTCTCTGTGACAGATATTATGAAATGGAATAACATCGAACGTGGCTCTTACATTAAGCCAGGTCAAAAATTAAAACTTTACGTTGATGTTACTAAGGTAAACGTATGACACCTTCTTCAAATCCATTGATCTTATTGGTCGATATATTCCGCTCACCTGCTGACTGTTTTGCCGCGCTATACGAGCGTGGCAAATGGGCATGGCTACCTTATATTTTATTGGTCTTCGCACCATTCATGTTTTGGGGAACCTATTTCGATTTAGTGAATTTCGAATGGGTAACCACTAACTTAACCGCCCAAATAGAAAGTATTGGTGGGCAAGTTCAACCTGAATGGTTAACTAAAGAGATATTACTGGCCGGCGAAGTGATTAACGATGTTATGGGCCGAACTGCGACTATTCTGCTATTAGCATTGTGGTTCAAACTGGCAACAAAACAGAGCCAATATCAGCACGGTTACTTCAAATGGGTAGCAGGCAGCACCATTGTGATGTTCCCTGCATTAATTGGTGATATAGCAAGTTACGCTAGCCTATTGCTTAATCACGCGAATATCATGCCTTACGCTGCCGATTTAAACAGCTTAAATGGCTTAATGAAGTTACCAATGACAGATCACTGGTCTGCTTATGCGAGTTCTTTCCCACTACTAATGCCTTGGTATATTGCGCTAAGCTATGCTGCTTTAGGCGCATGGACAGACTTAGAGCGCTCAAAGGCACTTATCATTGCCATTCTACCTTGGGTTAGCTGCTTTACATTGTGGGGCTTTGTTACGGCGTTTTCAGGCTAAAACTTACCTGTAAAGGGTTATGATCAGAAGCGTTGCTCTTTATTGAGTGCGCTTCTTTTACTTTTAATCCACGATAAAAAATATGGTCTAACGGTAAGCCTGTAATAAAACGCATTCTTTCATCTGGTGTAAAGATCACTTCTTTTAAATTCAACCGTTCAGTTTGCTGGGTTAATTCACTTAACCTTGCATCACTCCAAGTATTAAAATCACCTGCAACAATTAAAGGACCTTGCTGTTCTTCGACCTCCTTAGAGAGCGACTCTATTTGTTTTTTATAGTCTTCAGTACCTAAGGTAAAGTTAATTGCATGAAGATTAACAACCATCAAGTTTTCACCATTCGAGAGTTTATATTCAGACAATAGTGCCGATTTAGGCAAGCGAAGCCAAGGCTCTATTGCGGTATGCGCACACACTTTGGTTGCCGGCGATTTTGCTAACGTTAATACACCTGCGCTAGTATCAAACACATCAAAGGCACGCACTAATTCTGCTGAGTAGGATCTATCAATCACAAATTGCTTTAGCTCAGGCGTTAGACTGGCTTCTTGCAACAACACTAAATCTGATGGTTCAGATAATGCCTTTAATGCTTTTTCCCAATCCACTTTCTGTTGTTTATAAATATTCCACACCAATACATTCAATTGACCATTACGGTCAATCGGTGCAGAAACATCAAACTGAGCACAACCGGATTTATATTGAGGAACAACTTGCTCTGGTGTTGAGGAGATCTCAATAAATTCAGGATCTGTAGGTACAGTGAAAATAAATGCCTTTGCCGTCAACGTTAAACCAACAGCAATCGCAGCACATGATAATAAGCGGGTTTTCATTTTCATAAACAAAAAAAGGAGTGAATCATCACTCCTTCCTTAAATAGTAATAATGCTAACTAGATTAGCAGATACTCATGTTTATGTGGGTATTAAATTGCGTCTTCGTCTTCTTCACCCGTACGAATACGAATAACTCGACTCACATCTGTGATAAAGATTTTACCATCACCAATTTTACCTGTTTGCGCCGTTTCAATAATCGCATCAACACACTGATCAACCACGTCATCAGTCACTACGATTTCTAATTTCACTTTAGGTAAAAAATCAACCATATATTCAGCGCCACGATACAACTCTGTATGACCTTTTTGACGACCAAAACCTTTAACTTCAGAGACAGTCATACCTGTAATTCCGACATCAGCAAGGCTTTCACGCACATCATCAAGTTTAAATGGCTTAATAATGGCTTCGATCTTTTTCATATTAGTCCCTTAACATTAATAAATAGTATCCACCTATTATCCTTGAGCCAAAGCGAACATACAACCTAGGAATTACATCATACCATTCTGGATAAATAGTTGTTCAGATAATTGCGTAGGAAAAATCGATTAGAGCAAGGCATAAATTACAGTAACTAGTTGATCTAATTACAAAATTTATAACGCAGATATAATCGATTTTAACAAGCAAGAATGATCAAATACTTATGTAGATTGGTATTACTTCATTGTCGAATAATAGGCTGCTAAATTTGCCATATCGGTATCACTTAATATTGCTGCCATTGGTTGCATTATTGCTGAATTACCACCACTTCGTTGCTTATTTTTATACGCTTTCAATGAAGATTCAATATATTGAGCATTTTGACCTTTCAGGTTTGGATAACCTGGAATAACCGCAATACCATCAGCGCCATGACAAGAAGCACATATCGCCGATTTTGCCTTCCCTGCTGCCGCATCCCCTGCAGCTAGTGTTGGTGCTGATGCAAATAAAGCGAAAAACGCCCATACAATTATTTTTTTCATTCCATTGCTCCTTATTATTTTTGGTTATTTTGCCAAGTTAGTTATCAATGTCTATTCAAATTCAGTTTTATGCCAGTGTAGCTCACATTCTTCGCCTGAAAATTTTTGACAAACAAATAAGCCCGCAACAGCAGCCAGTTCATCATTATAAAAAACCATTGGCATTCGAGTTCTTTGCCAACTGGGTACTTCATACTCTTGATATAACTTTTTCATTTTTCGACTGTGCTGACGAGCTTCAGGATGAGGCGTTAAACCTACCACATTAAAACGTACTTCAACTTTCTCGTTTTCTGAAGGTGCTCTTAATAACAAAGCCTCTTGATTTGAAGAGGTAATGGTAGCGGCTTTATCCTCTGTCACTACTGGTAACAAGGTCAGTTTCCCAAGGGCGTCTGGTAGTAGTAACTTATCCTTTAGCTCACTTCTCCACTTAGACAGTTCTTCATAATGAGGCAAACAGTATAAATAACCTTGGGAGCGTCTAAGTTGAACAGAGCCAAGTGCTAATGTAGGGTTCGCATCTTCTTTTGCTTGCGCCACTTCATTCCATAGCACACCAAGTTGTGCTTGGCTTGGCAAAGGAATAGCAAACTGCTTTAACCATAATCTTAACAACATATTACGAGCTAATGGCGATTCATGGATCAATCGTAAAATAGAAATACCTTGATACGCATTTTGAAACTCTACCAGCTTTGGGGAAAGTAATTCATTTAGCAGACTTTCTTGCTCGGCACACAACTGAGCACTACGGGATACCGCAGAAGTAAAACTTGGCCAACGTTGTACCAAATTAGGCACAACATCATGACGTAAAAAATTACGGTCGAACCGTGTATCGTTATTACTTTCATCTTCAACCCATTCAAGTTGGTTATCTTGTGCGTACTGCTCAATCTCAGCTCGAGAAACAGAAAGTAATGGCCGACATTTATAACCTTGAGATAAAGGCGTAATTGATGGCATAGAGGATAATCCAGCCGGTCCACTGCCTCTTTTTAGTGCCAAAAAAAAGGTTTCGGCTTGGTCATCTTGATGTTGACCCGTAAGTAATAAGCTATTGGCCTGTATATACTTATCTAATGCTTTATAGCGTGCTTTTCTTGCTACCTCTTCCAAACTATCTTGAGCGCTCACAACAAGCTCAACCCGCTCAATATTTAATGGGATTGATAAAGAATCACAATGCACTTGGCATACGGCTTCCCAATCAAATGCATGCTGACTTAAACCATGATTAACATGGACGGCAATGCATTCTAATTGCTTATCTTTAGCATAAATAGATGCCAACCGAAGAAGCACCATTGAATCAATACCACCACTTAAGGCAACAACAAGATGTGGTGTAGCGACAGGATAAGAAGCTAATTGAGATGAGAATTGAGAATAAAGCATAAACAATATATCCAGATAATAAAAAAGCGAGCACTCAGGCTCGCTTTCACTTTACTCTATCTGACAAAAATTATCAGCAGTAACCGTAACTCATTAAGCGTTGGTAACGACGATCAAGCAATGCCTCTTCATCAAAACCTTCAAGCTCATTCAATTGTTCAATCAAACGTGCCTTAATATTTGCAGCGGTCGTTTTATGATCTCGGTGCGCACCACCTAGCGGTTCATCGATAATCGTATCAATCAACTCTAACTCTTTTAAGCGAGGAGCGACAAGACCCATCGCTTCAGCAGCTTGTGGCGCTTTATCTGAATCACGCCATAAGATTGAAGCACAACCTTCTGGAGAAATTACAGAGTAAGTAGAGTATTGAAGCATGTTCACGTAATCACCAACACCGATAGCTAGAGCACCACCAGAACCACCTTCACCAACAACATTACAGATAACTGGAACGCTTAGCTCAGACATGATTTTTAGGTTCATTGCGATAGCTTCAGATTGGCCACGCTCTTCTGCACCAACACCTGGGTAAGCACCAGCGGTATCGATGAAAGTAATGATAGGCATTTTAAAGCGCTCTGCCATCTGCATTAGACGCTTTGCTTTACGGTAACCTTCAGGTTTTGGCATACCGAAATTGCGTATTACTTTTTCTTTTGTACCACGACCTTTTTGATGACCAATAACCATTACTGGACGACCATCTAAACGAGCAATACCACCGACAAGCGCTTTATCATCAGCAAAAGCACGATCGCCTGCTAATTCATCAAACTCAGTAAACATATGCTCGATATAATCTAATACATATGGACGCTCAGGGTGACGAGCAAGTTGAGCAACTTCCCACGCACCTAGGTCACTAAATGTTTTCTTTTTAAGCTCTAAACATTTATCTTCTAATTGCTTAATTTCTTTTTCTAGATCAAGCGTATTATCTCCACCACGACGAGAAATATCACGCAGCGCTTCAATCTTAGCTTCTAGTTCTGCAATTGGTTTTTCAAATTCAAGAAAATTTAGGCTCATTAAAGAATCCTTGTTAGTTCTAGGCTACTCAAATTAGTAGCCTTATTTATTCTAGTTAAATTCAAGCTCGACTTGCTGTTCGCCAAGCAACGATTTCAAATCATCCATCAGTTGGTCTGTTGGCGTCACTCGCCATTCTGTTCCTAAGACCAACTTAACACGAGCATCAGCTCGCTGATAATATACATTTACCGGAACAGTCCCTGCCCGGTTCGGCTCTAGTATTTGACTAAAGCGTTCAAAAAATTGGTTGTTAATTTGCGCATCGGTAACAGAAACGGATAACCCACGAGCGTATTTTTCTCGTGCATCTCCCAATGACATCACTTCACGGGCTGACATTTTAAGCCCACCATTGAAATCATCAAAGCTGACCTGTCCCGAAACGAGCACTATTTTATCAGTTTCTAGTAAATCAGCGTATCGATCAAGCGCATCTGAGAACAACATCACTTCCATTCGGCCAGATCTGTCATCTAATGTCATCAAACCAATACGATTACCTCGTTTAGTGGTCATTACTCTAGCAGCAATCACTAAACCTGCAACTGTTACTGTTTGATCACGTCTCGTAACGTGAGCATCATTCAATCGCCAAGTAGTATATCGAGACAACTCTTTAATATAGGCATTCACTGGGTGCCCAGTTAAATAAAGACCTAATGTTTCACGCTCTCCCTCAAGCCATACTTTTTCAGGCCATCTTGGTACATGAATATACGCTTGCTCTACTTCTTCTGGCGCTTGAGTTAACACCCCGAACATATCCGATTGACCAAAAGCTTCGGCTTGATGATGCTGGCCTGCCGCTTTCATGGCATCCTCTAATGAAGCCATTAATGCTGCACGATGCGGTCCAAGTCGATCTAATGCACCTGAGCGGATCAATTTTTCTACAACACGCTTATTGGTTTTCTTTGTATCAATGCGAGCACAAAAATCGAATAAATCACGGAAATGCCCGCCTTTATTTCGTGCTTCGATGATATTTTCAATTGGGCCCTCACCAACGCCTTTGATTGCACCAATACCATAAACGATGGCACCATCTTCATCGACATTGAAACGATATAAACCCGCATTAACATCTGGTGGCAATACTTTCAACTTCATACGGAAACATTCATCAACCAAGCCGATGACTTTTTCCGTATTATCCATATCAGCCGTCATTACTGCAGCCATAAATTCCGCTGGATAATGCGTTTTTAACCATAAGGTTTGATAAGAAACGAGTGCATAAGCCGCAGAGTGAGATTTGTTAAAGCCATAACCTGCAAACTTCTCTACCAAGTCGAAGATTTTCATCGACAACTCGCCATCAACGCCATTTGCAATTGCACCTTCTTTAAAGGTACCACGTTGTTTTGCCATCTCTTCTGGCTTTTTCTTACCCATTGCACGACGAAGCATATCCGCGCCACCTAGCGTATAGCCCGCTAAGATCTGTGCAATCTGCATTACTTGCTCTTGATACAAGATAATGCCGTAAGTTGGCTCTAACGTTTCTTTTAACGACTCGTGCTGCCACGTTGCATCCGGATACGAAACCTCTTCTCGACCATGCTTACGGTCAATAAAATTATCTACCATGCCTGATTGCAATGGCCCCGGACGGAATAGTGCCACCAATGCGATAATATCTTCAAAACAGTCTGGTTGTAGACGTTTGATAAGATCTTTCATACCACGGGATTCTAGTTGGAATACCGCGGTCGTTTCCGAGTTTTGTAATACATTAAATGACGCCTGATCATCCAAAGGAATCGATTCGATTCGAATTGGATCTTTACCTTCTTTTGCTCGCTTTGGGTTAACTAGGCCTAGTGCCCAGTCAATAATGGTCAACGTTCTTAAACCCAAGAAGTCAAACTTAACTAATCCAGCTGTTTCAACGTCATTTTTATCAAATTGCGTTACAGGGAAATTACCATCTGCATCACAATATAATGGTGCAAAATCTGTAATCGTCGTTGGTGAAATAACAACGCCACCCGCATGCTTACCTGCATTTCGTGTACACCCTTCAAGGATACGACACATATCGATCAGCGCTTTAACTTCCTCATCCGCCTCATAGAGTTCGGGCAGTTGTGGCTCAGCATCAAACGCTTTGGCTAGCGTCATTCCTGGATCTGGCGGTACTAACTTAGAAATACGGTCAACAAAACCATAAGGATGACCAAGTACTCGACCTACATCTCGAATTACCGCTTTAGCAGCCATAGTACCAAAAGTGATGATCTGAGATACCGCATCACGGCCATACATTTCCGCTACGTGATCAATAACTTGATCACGTTTATCCATACAGAAATCGATATCAAAATCTGGCATGGATACACGTTCAGGGTTTAAGAAACGTTCGAACAGTAAGTCGTATTCAAGAGGATCAAGATCGGTAATGTCTAAAGCATAAGCAACCAAAGAACCCGCACCTGAGCCACGACCGGGACCAACTGGAATATCGTTATCTTTTGACCACTGGATAAATTCCATTACGATCAAGAAGTAACCCGGGAATCCCATTTGGTTAATAACATCAAGCTCTATCTGTAGACGTTCATCATATTCAGGTCGACGCTCTAAACGCACTTTCTCATCAGGAAACAAAAAGGCTAAACGTCTTTCTAAACCTTCTTGAGATTTCTTAACGAGGAAATCTTCAATCTTCATCCCTTCTGTTGGGAAGTTAGGCAGAAAGTATTCACCCAGACGTACCGTTACGTTACAGCGCTTTGCTATTTCAACGCTGTTTTCTAGTGCTTCTGGTATGTCAGAAAAGAGTTCACACATCTCTTCTTCTGAGCGCAGGTATTGTTGTTCACTGTAGAGTTTTGGGCGGCGAGGATCTTCTAAAGTAAAACCATCATGAATTGCCACGCGTATTTCATGCGCATCAAAGTCATCGGCTTTAATAAAACGAACATCATTGGTGGCAACAACTGGTAGGCCTTCATTTTCGGCTAACTCAACAGCGAAGTGCAAGTAACTCTCTTCGTCAGGTCGGCCTGTTCGCGTTAGCTCTAAATAGTAATGTTCTGAAAAGTGTTCTTGATAAAACGCGACACAGTCACGAGCGAGATCTTTATTGCCCTTTAATAAGGCTTTTCCAATATCACCGCTTTTACCACCAGAGAGAAGTATTAAGCCTTCTTTATGCTCGATTAACCACTCTTTATCTATTACCGGTGTATGCTGAACATGTCCGCGTAAATACGCTTTGGAGATCAATAATGTTAGGTTTTTATACCCTTCATTATTTTTAGCTAAGATGGTTAAATTAAACAGTTCCTTACCAAGCTCTGGTGACTGAACTTTAAAATCGGCCCCAATAATAGGTTTAACACCAGCACCATGTGCAGCAAAATAATACTTAACTAAGCCACATAAATTGGTGAAATCTGTCAATGCCATTGCAGGCATTCCTAACTCAGCGACTTTTTTCACTAATGGTGGCACTTTTGAAAGCCCATCCACTAGTGAGAAATCACTGTGTACTCTGAGGTGTACGAATTTAGGTTCAGACATTATTCAATTCCTAACACACGCTTAACGGGTTTAAAGCTGCGGCGATGTTCAGCAATCACACCATGCTCTTCAATCGCAGCAAAGTGTGCTTTGGTTGGATAACCTTTGTGCTTGGCAAATCCATATTGAGGGAATTCTTTATCTAACTCCTCCATCTCTCTGTCACGGGTTACTTTTGCAATAATGGATGCAGCACTGATCTCTTGAACTCGTAAATCGCCTTTAACAACCGCTAAACCTGCCATTGGTAAATCAGGGACTTTATTGCCGTCAATTAAGGCAAAATCAGGCGTTATCTTTAACCCAGCAATAGCCCTTTGCATCGCAACCATTGTCGCTTGCAGAATATTCAACTCATCAATTTCATGTGCCTCACAACGGCCTAGTGACCATGCTAAGGCTTTTTCTTGAATTTCGGGAAACAGTTGTTCTCGTTTTTTATCTGTCAGTTTCTTTGAATCTGTTAACCCTTCTATCGGATTATTCGGGTCTAAAATTACAGCCGCAGTAACAACAGCACCAACTAATGGCCCACGCCCGACTTCATCAACACCGGCAAATAACTGGTATCCTTCAGGGTATTCAAATGGTGGTAATTCTTTTGAGTCTGTTTTTTTTGTCATGAGGTTATTCTGTAATTTCTTTATTAATTAAACGTAAAACAGCATTAGCTGCCTGTTTATCGGCATCTTTTTGAATCCACTGATGCATTTCGGTAAACTTTTCAATCAGTTCATGATTATCACCGCATAATACTTTTTCCATTGCTGGATAAAGAAAATCAGGATGACACTCTTCCTGAATAAATTCCTGAACTAGCTCTTTACCTGCGAGTACATTCGGTAATGACACAAACTCTGTAATCGACAGCTTTTGCGCGATCCAGCCAGTCAGTTTATTTACTTGGTAGCCAACCACCATTGGGCGTTTAACGAGCATGCATTCAAGAGCAACCGTTCCAGAAGCAAGTAACACTGCATCTGCTGCAGTCATTACGTTACGAGCCGTATCTTGAATAATAGTAAATTCTAATTCTGGCGCTGTTTCTTTCCAAATTGTCTCAAATTGCTCACGGCGTTTTTCATTTACCGCTGCCACAACAAATCCCATTTTAGGGTGTTGTTTATGGATACGCTGGCAGGTTTCAATAAATGGTTTGGCAATTAATGCAACTTCACCACCTCGGCTCCCCGGCAAAACCGCAAGCCATTGGCGATCTTGCTCTAGCCCAAGAAGATCTCTTGCCGCTGTTTTGTCACTGTGCATTGGAATGGCATCAGCAAGGGTATGACCAATAAATTCACAAGCCACATTGTATTTATCATAGAATGCTTTTTCAAATGGCAGAAAAGCCAACACTAGATCCGTTGCCGCATCAATTTTAAAAATACGCTTTGGACGCCACGCCCATACCGATGGACTAACGTAATGAACTGTTTTAATTCCGTTGTCTTTTAGCGTTTTTTCAAGACGAAGGTTAAAATCAGGGGCATCAATACCAATAAATACATCGGGTGGATTTTGAGTAAAGTAGCGCACTAACTCTGCTTTTACTTTCAATAGACGAGGTAAACGGCCAAGCACTTCAACCAATCCCATTACGGCTAACTCTTCCATATCAAATAAAGAATTACAGCCTTGAGCTATCATTTTTGGTCCGCCGATCCCAACAAACTCAGCATCTGGGTATTGTGCTTTAATTGACTTAATAAAGCCTTCGCCTAGCGTATCACCCGAAAGCTCACCAGCGACAATACCGATTCGTAATGGTTTGGTCATTTTTGCTCCAAAATAAAAAAGGCCTACATTGATAGGCCTTATAATATGCTTATATTTTTCTAAACGCCGTGATTAACGAATAATACCGCGCGTTGATTTCTCAAACAAATCTAAGAAGCCTTGAAGTACTGGAAATGCTTCAATTTCTTTGTTTATTTCCACTTTTGCTTCTTCAAGCGTATTACCATTTCGGTAAAGGGCTTTATAAGCTCGGCGAATAGCGTGAATTTCTGGCTTCTCAAAACCACGACGCTTTAGGCCTTCGATATTAATACCAAACGGCTTACAGTGGTTACCTTGTGCCATAACAAATGGAGGTACGTCTTGAACAACAACAGAAGCACCGCCAATAAAGCTATGAGCACCAACAGTACAGAACTGATGAACTGGAGATAGTGCAGAAACAATCGCGTAATCTTCAATTGTTACATGGCCGGCTAATGTCGCATTGTTGCCCATGATAATGTTGTCACCAACAATACAGTCATGCGCAATATGGACATTTACGCAAAGTAGGTTATCACTACCAATTGTTGTTACACCACGATCTTGAACCGTACCACGATGAATTTGAACACTTTCACGGATAACGTTACGATCACCAATGACAACCGTTGTTGGTTCGCCACTGTATTTTTTATCTTGGCTTTCTTCACCAATAATTGCAAAAGCAAAAATTCGGTTTTCTTTGCCTATTGTTGTATCGCCTTTGATAACAACATGAGACATCACTTCCGTGCCTTCACCAATCGTTACATTGCCTGAAATGTAAGTAAATGGGCCAATAGATACATTAGCTTCAATCGTTACATTACCTTCAATAACGGCTGATGGATGAATGTTAGCGCTTTCATGAATCATAATTAAAACTCTCGTCTTGCACACTTAAGTTCAGCAGAACAAACGATATCACCGTCAACTTTAGCTACACCGTTAAATAATGCGATGCCACGGCGATCTTTAATAAATTCAACTTCAAGAACTAATTGGTCACCTGGTACTACTGGCTTACGGAATTTTGCTTTATCGATACTTGCAAAGTAATACAGTTCATTCTCAGCAGGAGCACCGAATGATTTAAACGCCAATAATCCGGTTGCTTGAGCCATCGCTTCAAGAATTAATACACCAGGAAAGATAGGCATTTGTGGGAAGTGACCTGTAAATTGAGGTTCATTCACAGACACATTCTTGATCGCGTGTAAGTACTTCTCTTCTTCGAAATCAGTTACTCGATCAACCAATAAAAATGGGTAACGATGAGGTAGTAACTCTTGGATTTCAGTAATATTTAATGTTTTATTTTCACGAGTCAAAATAGTATTCCTGTAAAACAATATCGTATCTGAACAATAGTGTAGCTCAAATAGAGTAATAATAGATAGAAAAAGGTCTGCAAAATGCAGACCAATACTTATTAATTAGAATGTAGTAAAGCTGATATTAATCAACTAACTTTTTCTCAACGGCTTTTAGTCGCTTGTTCATTTCATCAATTTTATGAACTCGAGTCGCTGTTTTACGCCATTCTTTATTGGTTTGCAGTGGAATGCCTGATGAATACATGCCTTTTTCATCAATGCCTCTCATCACCATACCCATACCGGTGATAGTCACGCCATCAGTAATTTCGATATGACCATTAATTACAGAGCCACCGCCAATAATACAGTGCTTACCAATTTTAGTACTGCCTGCAACTATAGTACCACCAGCCATCGCTGAACCAGATCCGATTTGTACGTTATGCGCAATTTGAATTTGGTTATCAATGATTACATTGCTTTCTATTACCGTGTTATCAATCGCACCACGGTCAATCGCTGTGTTGGCTCCAATTTCAACATTGTCGCCAATGATCACGGTTCCTAACTGTGGGATTTTAACCCAAGTACCTCGGTCATTCGCATAACCAAAACCATCTGAACCAATCACGGTTCCTGATTGTACGAGACACGATTCACCAAGTTCAACACGATGGTAAATAGAGACATTTGCCCATAATTTCGTATTTTTACCAATTTTGGCTTCTTGTCCAATAAAACAACCCGCACCGATAATTGCACCATCAGCAATCACTGCTTTTGATTCAATCACTGCATTATGTCCAATAGCAACGCCTTCACCAATAATGGCATCGTCAGCGATGTAAGCTGATGCGGCAATGTTTGTTGCTGGTGCAGGTGTTGTATCTAACGCTTGCGCCGCTAATGCAAACCCTAGGTACGGGTCCTTCATTATTAATGCGTTTGATTGGCAAAATTCAATATCTGCTTCTTTTACTATCACCGCAGACGCTTTACATTCTGCTAAGTGCTTGCGGTATTTAGCATCTGAAAGAAATGTAATATCGCCTTCAGAAGCTTTACTCATCGAAGCGATAGAGTGAACAACAACATCTCCATTTCCATGAACTGTTGCACCAAGTTTTTCTGCCAATTCAGCAAGCGTAATACGTGTCATGGTGAACCTTATTTAATTGCTTTAATAACTTTTTCTGATAGGTTGTCTTCTGGTTTTGCCCAAAGCAGTGTCGCTGCATCAACAACCATATCGTAACCTTCTTTATTTGCTACTTTTTCAACAGTTTGTTGAACTTGCATAATCAGTTTTTGACGCTCTTCGCCTTGACGACGACGGTTATCTTCATCTAAAGCTTGTGCTTTTAGTTTGTAATCAGACTGAAGTGAAGCGATTTCACGCTCTAGTTTAGTTTGACCTGATGCACCAAGTAATTCACCATCACGCTTGATCGTTTCAACTTTATCTTTGATTTTCGATTCAAGGCTGCGCAACTCATCGATACGATCTTTAAACTCAGCACGAAGTTTTTCAGAAATTGCTTCACGTTGCGGCATTTGTTGAACGATCTGAGCCATATTTACATAGCCAATCTTGGTTGCTGCTTCTGCTGCATTAGCAAAAAATGAACCACTTACCAGTACTGCGCCTAAAGCGGCTGCTTTCACTAATTTTTTCAAAATCATATCCTTACTTAACTATTATCGTATATAAACTAATACAGTTTACATTAACACTTTTCTATTAGAGCTATCAATGCTTAGAAAGTTCGACCGATGGTGAAACTGAAGAATTCTTCATCATCACCTTCATAAATTTTCACAGGTTTCGCTACTGAGAATACCAAAGGTCCCATTGGAGACATCCATTGCAGCGCTGCACCGTATGAAGAACGGAAGTTACTTGGGTCTGAATAGTCGTAATAATATTGACTACCGCTTGCGATTTGGCTGTCACTATATTGCGCTTCCGTATCCCACACGCTTGCCATATCAAAGAACACACTAGTTCGAATTTGGCTTTGAGTTTCTTCGCTTGCAAATGGGGTTGGTACAATCAATTCGACACTGGCTAATGCTGTCGCATTACCACCGGTTGAATCATCTGTAACGATATATTCTGGATTGTTTCCTCCAGCAGAACCTGAACCTTGAGCATATACCGCTCTAGGGCCTACTGAGTTTGAGCCAAAACCACGTAAGGTTGTAAAACCACCGGCATAAAAGTTCTCGTAGAATGGGTACAGATTATCATTACCCTCAGTTTGCCCATAACCATTACCATAACCCGCTTTACCACGCATTAATAAAGCAAACTCATGCTTTTTGGTTAATGGGAAGTATTGGCGAATTTCATACTGCGCTTTAAAATATTTAGCATCAGAGTTTGGCGTTGATATTTTATATGATGCACGTTGATAGTTACCTGCCGTTGGGAAATACCCTTTGTTCAGGTTATTACGCGTCCACGATAAGGTGACATCAAAATCATTTAAGTTTAACTCATTGTTTTTGTCATCATAAGCATCACCAACCGACTCTTTAAACTTACTTACTTGTTCATTCTCATCCAGGTTACCGATTTTATTATGAGTATAGCCAACACCAATCTCAAAATAGTTCAGCTCATCAAATGGGAAACCCCATGTTAAATTGCCACCGTAACTTTGGTTGGTATAGTCAACAATACCTGCATCAGACGCTTCAAATTCGTTATAGAAGATCTTACCACCTAAACTTACACCATCAAGGTTCCAGTAAGGGTCACGGTAATCTAAACTGATGTTCTTTTGGTAATCGTTCATCATCGCATTGATACCAACACGGTTACCAGAACCAATAAAGTTATCTTGCTGAAGACCAACCTGGAAGCTGACTCCTGATTCAGTACCGTAGCCGACACCAAAGTTTACGCTACCTGAGTTGGCTTCTTTTACAGAATAAACCAGATCTACTTGATCATCAGAACCAGGAACACGAATAGTTTGTACATCAACCGTTTCAAAGAAACCTAGACGATTCAAACGATTTTTACCTGTCTCAATCGACTTTGAGTTTAACCAAGCACTTTCCATTTGACGCATTTCACGACGCAATACTTCATCTTTAGTCGAGGTGTTACCGACAAATTTAATATCGCGAACATACATACGATTGCCCGCTTCGACATTAATTACTAAAGATACAGTTTGGTTCTCATCGTCAAATTCAGGCATGGTACGAACTTGAGGATAAGCGTAACCCGCTTCACCTAAAATACGTTTAATATTTTCTTCTAAACGAGTAACTGCAGAACCGTTATAAACGTCACCATCTTCAAAAGGAACCAGTTCTTGAAACTCTTTTTCTTTACCGATTAACTCGCCTTGGAATTTAACGCCACTAACAGTATAAGGTTCACCCTCTTTTATCGTCAGTGTGATATAAACGCCTTTTTTATCCGGAGAGATAGAGACTTGAGTTGAATCAACTTGAAACTTTAAATAACCACGATCAAGATAATATGAACGTAACGCTTCAATATCACCAGCAAGAACTTGTTTCTGATATTTTTCATCCGCTAAGAAGTTCCACCAAGCCACATCTACGTTTAGATTAAAACGTCCCAATAACTCATCATCGGTAAATACTTCATTACCAATAAAGTTAATTTGCTGGATTTTTGCCGAAACACCTTCAGTAAAAACAAACTTTAAGTCAGCACGATTACGTGGAAGTGGAGTAACAACCGCGTGAACCGTCGCGTTATACTTACCAACACTGTAATAGAAATCTTCTAACCCTTTTTCAATATTACTTAAGGTTGTTCTATCAAGTGCTTCACCAACACGAATCGATGACGCTTCTAAGTTCTGCTGCATCTGCTCTTCTTTAATGGCTTTGTTGCCAGAAAAAGAGATATTCGCGATCGTCGGACGCTCAGTAACCTTGATTAGTAATGCATTACCATCACGGTATACTTTTACATCTTCAAAGTTACCTGAAGCAAATAAAGCTTGAATGACTTGAGATACGTCTTGCTGACTCATTGAGTCGCCAATTCGAACTGGAGTTTTAAGTAATGCTGCACCTAATGCGACACGCTGTAATCCCTCGAAGCGTATATCATCCACTACAAATGTTTCTGCGCTCTGCGCTGCTACACTGCTAAACAGCAGTGAAGCAATCAACAATTTTTTCATCGCCATAATACGTTTTATAATTCCCTGCTACTACTTAAAGGCGCATAAAGTCGTTAAATAAAGCGACAGCCATTAATGACATGATCATTACTGTACCTACTTTATAACCAATCTCTTGAACTCGTTCTGGTACTGGTTTACGCGTAATGCCCTCAATAGCAAAAAAGAGTAAATGTCCGCCATCCAGAACCGGAAGAGGTAATAAATTAATAATACCTAAATTAACACTAATTAGGGCTAAAAATCCTAAAAATGATACTAACCCATATTCGGCTGTTGTCCCTGCTCCTTTTGCAATAGAAATAGGGCCACTTAAGTTATTTAAAGCGACGTCACCGGTGAACAATTTCTTTGTCATCGTTAACGTTAAATCAATAATACTGCCTGTTTTTTCAATCGCTTTCCCAAAAGCAACGATTGGACCATATTGTTTCTCATAGCGATAGCCTTCTGGCCACTCTTCAAATATCGGAGAAACACCAGCAAAGCCTATTACCTCTCCCGTAGCCGTTTCTTTGCTGTCTGGGGTCAGAGTTAAAGCAATCTCTTTACCATCACGCATAACGGCGATAGTAACGGCTTTATTTGGATTTGCTTGTATCACATCGACCATACCTTGCCATTCAGTTAACGTTTGACCATTAGCTGAAAGTAAGCGGTCACCAACTAATAAACCCGATTTTTCAGCAGCACTGTTACTACTAACATTTGCAACATCAAGAGTTAACGCTGGGCGGTACGGAAGAAAACCAAGTGACAACATTGGAGAGTCTTTTTCTGGGTCAAACGCCCAGTTAGTTAAATCAAGACGTTTTGTCACATCAACACCGATATTCTCTTTATCGCTGTAAGTCACCGTCATTGATTCATCACCAATATGAGAAACAATGGCCATATTCACCGCTTCCCAATCGGAAGTTTGGATTCCTGAAATGGCTTTTAGTTCCACACCAGATGCAATTCCTGCTTGAGAAAATATAGAACCATTATCGACATGACCAACGACGGGTTTAAGTGCCGTCACACCAATCATGAATGCTAACCAACATGCCACAATTGCAAACAAGAAATTTGCTATTGGCCCAGCGGCAACAATGGCACTGCGCTGCCATAATGGACGATTATTAAATGCGTGTTTTTTTAACTCTTCAGGAACTTCATCAACACGTTCATCCAGCATTTTCACATAACCACCAAGCGGGATCATTGAGATACTGTATTCAGTGCCGTCTTTGCCTTTTTTGCTCCAAAGCGCTTTACCGAAACCAATTGAAAACTTCTCAACAATGACACCACAACGGCGCGCAACCCAAAAATGGCCGTATTCATGCACGGCAACAAGAATGCCTAGTGCAATAATAAATGATGCTAAATTCCATAGAAGTTCTGACATAGTTAAACCTTTTTAATTGCCTCATCGGCATAATGACGCGCCATTCTATCTAGGTCAATCAGGCTTTCCAAGCTATCTAGCTCAAGGTTTTGGAAGTTTGCGCATACTTTGTTCAAAACCAACTCATTAATTCGAGCGATATCGGTAAATTTAATTTCACCGTTTAAAAAAGCAGCAACTGACTGTTCATTTGCAGCATTTAATCCAGTAGTCGCATGCTGGCCTAAGTAACACGCATCAATCGCCAACTTTAAACATGGATAACGAGAAAAATCAGGAGCGATGAAACTAAACTCACCAACTTTGGTAAAATCTAACGGTTCAACACCTGCATTTACTCTTTTAGGGTAAGACATGGTACATGCAATGGGTGTTCTCATATCTGGTAGCCCCATTTGCGCGAGAACGGAGCCATCTTTATATTGCACCATTGAATGAATCACTGATTGCGGGTGGATGACAACTTTCAATTGTTCTTTATTCGCATTAAACAACCAACGAGCTTCAATATACTCAAGGCCTTTATTCATCATGGTTGCTGAATCAACTGAAATTTTAGGCCCCATTGACCAATTTGGATGCGCAATTGCCATCTCAGGGGTAACCGTATCAAGCTCAGCGACATCAGTATAACGGAAAGGGCCGCCTGAGCCTGTTAATAAAATAGAGCTCACACCATGAGCATCAAGATCACAACGGCCTAAATTGGTTTGAATAGACTCCGGAAGGCATTGAAAAATAGCATTATGCTCACTATCTACAGGCAATAACTCAGCACCATATTGTTCAACCGCATCAATAAACAATTGCCCCGACATCACCAAGGCTTCTTTATTTGCAAGTAAAATACGTTTACCCGCTTTAACCGCTGACATCGTTGGAAGTAGACCTGCCGCACCGACAATCGCTGCCATTACGGTATCAACCTCATCAAGCTGGGCAATATGACACAAGCCTTCTTCACCAGAGAATACTTCTGCTGTGATCTGATGTGCTTTAAATTGTTCTTTTAGTTCATCAGCTGCAGATTGACACGCCATTGCGACATATTTTGGCTGCCATTCACAACAAAGTTCCAGCATCTTCTCAACATTAGATCCTGCACCTAAAGCCACAACTTCAAATTGTTCGGCGTTATGTTTTGCGACTGAAAGCGTACTACTGCCAATGGAGCCTGTTGCTCCTAAAATGGTTAACTTGCGCATAATAATTTGCCATTGAAAAAATAGAAAAACGGTAGATTATAATATCTACCGCATAAATTACCGTGACCTTAATTTCACTCTTCAATAAAGAAGAGCTCTTGGTCTATAGGAAGTATAAGAAAGCAAATACTGGGAATGCTGCTGTTAAGCTATCTATACGATCTAAAATGCCGCCATGGCCAGGGATAATGGTTCCGCTGTCCTTGATCCCAGACGCTCGTTTAAACATACTTTCAACGAGATCGCCTAACACAGAAATAATGATGGTTGCGATAAATATACCTAGCATTGCCGCGGTGCTTTCAAAACGAATATCAAACGCAGATGCTGCTGTCCAGCCAATAATAATCGCGGTAATAATACCACCAATTAATCCTTCAATAGTTTTGTTTGGGCTCACTGCTGGCGACATTTTACGTTTACCAAAAGATTTGCCAGCAAAATAAGCACCACTATCGGCAGCCCATACCAAAAGACAAACTAGCAGTACTAATTTAGCACCGTAAAAACTGTCAAAAGCGTAGTGATCCGCACGAAGTAGTAAAATACTCCATAAAAACGGGATCATGGTTAGCCAACCAAAAATGTGTTTTAAAGGAAGGTTGTTTTGCCACAATGCTTTACTTTTTGGAAAAGTAAGTACTAACCCTGATGCAATTAACCACCAAATTGATCCGATAAGCAGTACTGCTTGGTGGCCATCACTTGGTATTGCAAGTTCTAGTGTAGAGGTAGGCAATAAGAAAAGAGATGCCGCTAAGGCCGCAACAGAAGGAATTAAAGCGATATAACGAGATTTTGATTCAGTAAACTGAGTCCACTCCCAAAATCCTACTAAGGTAATTGCAGCAATAGCAATAAGAAAGCCCTGCATTGGTAACATAAAAATGCCAGCAATAACCAAAGGGGCTAAGATAAGAGCGGTAATAATGCGCTGTTTCAAACTTTATTGATCCTTTTCGTTCATTAGAGCTTGGATTTGTTCACCGGTACACCCAAATCGTCTTTCTCGACTTACAAACCAAGCTACAGCATCTGCTAAGCTTTGCTCGTTGAAGTCTGGCCAATATTGGTCAGTGAAATAGAACTCAGCGTATGCCATTTGCCACAACATAAAATTACTTATACGGCACTCACCACTGGTTCTTACCATCAAATCCACATCAGGCAAATCTGACATCATTAACTTAGATGCTATCGCAGCTTCATCAATGCTGTCTGCCTGTAAGTTGCCTTGCTCTACTTGATAAGCAAGACGTTTTACTGCTTGGGTGATATCCCATTTCCCGCCATAATTCGCCGCGATATTTAGTACTAAGCCTGTATTTTCAGCAGTTACAGCTTCAGCCTCTAGAATCTTCTTCTGAAGACGAGTACTAAATTGAGAAGTATTACCTATAACACGTAATTGAATATTATTTTTATGGAGACGTTTTACTTCACGAGAAAGAACCGTGATAAACAACTCCATAAGAACACTAACTTCTTCTTCAGGACGACGCCAATTTTCACTACTAAAAGCAAAAAGCGTTATGGCACGGATTCCTAATTTACTGGCTGCTGATATGGTTTTTCTTACCGCATCAACACCCGCTTTATGACCAAATACACGAGGCTTTCCCTGAGCTTTCGCCCAACGTCCATTACCATCCATAATTACCGCAATATGCTTGGGTAATACTTCTAATGATAAAGACTCGTTATTCATTTGACTGGCCATATAACTCCCTTAAAAATAAAAGCGCTAATGTCTACACATAGCGCTTCTTATCGTGTTCATCACGGATATCATATCATTATTTAAATAAAAACATCAGTCTGAACAATGAGTAATAAAAGTAAATTATACTTCCATTAACTCTTTTTCTTTAACTGCAAGTACTTCATCAATACTCTTAACGGCAGCATCAGTTAATTTTTGGATCTCATCTTGTGCTTTACGATCGTCATCTTCTGAGATTTCTTTCTCTTTTAGAAGCGCTTTAACGTCACCGTTAGCATCACGACGGATGTTACGAACAGCAACACGACCATTTTCAGCTTCACCACGAACGATTTTAACTAGGTCTTTACGACGCTCTTCAGTTAGCGGTGGAAGTGGTACACGAATTACTGTACCAGCAGACATTGGGTTTAGGCCAAGATCTGACATCATGATTGCTTTTTCAACAAGACCAGCAAGTTCTTTATCGAAAACAGTAATTGCAAGAGTACGAGAATCCTCAGCAATAATGTTAGCAACTTGATTAATAGGTGTTTTAGCACCATAGTATTCTACTGAAAGACCAGCAAGAAGACTTGGATGAGCACGGCCTGTACGAATCTTTAATAGATTGTTTTTCAGTGCTTCTACACTTTTTTCCATGCGCTCTTGAGCGTCTTTTTTGATTTCGTTAATCACAACTTCACCTTAATTGTTATTTTTATTTCGGACTATTATTTAGCGTTACTGATTAGAGTACCTTCAGCTTCACCCATAACAACGCGACGTAATGCACCAGGTTTGTTCATATTGAACACACGAATTGGCATTTCGTGATCGCGAGCTAGAGTAAATGCAGCTAAGTCCATAACTTTTAATTCTTTTTCAAGAACTGTGCTGTAATCCAGTTTATCATACAATTCAGCGTCTGGGTTAGATACTGGATCAGCAGTGAATACACCGTCTACTTTCGTTGCTTTTAATACTACGTCAGCTTCAATTTCAATGCCACGTAAACACGCTGCTGAATCTGTCGTAAAGAATGGGTTACCAGTACCTGCAGAGAAGATCACTACACGACCTTGACGAAGTTGAGCGATTGCATCCGCCCAGTTGTAATCGTCACATACCCCTTTAAGTGGAATCGCTGACATTACACGAGCATTCACATAAGCACGGTGAAGCGCATCACGCATTGCAAGGCCATTCATTACCGTTGCTAGCATACCCATGTGGTCACCTACAACACGGTTCATACCTGCTTCTGCAAGGCCTGCACCACGGAAAAGGTTACCACCACCGATTACAACACCAACTTGTACGCCAAGTTCAATCAGTTCTTTTACTTCTTGAGCCATACGCTCAAGTGTTGCAGGGTCGATACCAAAACCCTCTTCGCCTTGAAGTGCTTCACCACTAAGTTTTAATAGAATACGCTGATATACTGGTTTCGGGTTCGTCGTCATGGTTCTTACCTTTTCACTAAGAGTTGTCGAAATAACTGTAGCCTTTTGATATTAGAACTTAAATACACAAAAGGGCACAATTATCATCATAACTTATTATTTATTGAGCATTCACAAAAAGACCGCAGCATGGCCACGGTCTTTTTTATCAACAATACGAAAGGATTAACCTTTTTGTACTGCAGCTACTTCGTCAGCAAAGCTCATTTCAGCCGCTTTCTCGATACCTTCACCAACTTCTAGACGTACGAAGTTAGATACTGATGCGCCTTTTTCTTTAAGAATTTCAGCAACAGTTTTCTTAGGTTCCATAATGAAAGCTTGACCTGTTAGAGAAACTTCGCCCGTGAATTTCTTCATACGGCCGATAACCATTTTCTCTGCGATTTCTTGAGGCTTGCCTTCGTTCATAGCGATTTCAACTTGAACAGCTTGCTCTTTTGCTACTACTTCAGCTGGTACGTCAGATGGGTTAACGTAATCAGGCTTAGAAGCAGCAACGTGCATAGCGATGTGCTTAAGTGTTTCAGCTTCGCCTTCACCAGCAACAACAACACCGATTTTCTCACCGTGACGGTAAGCAGCTAAAGCAACACCTTCAACTAGTTGAACGCGACGGATGCTGATGTTTTCGCCGATTTTAGTTACTAGAGCGATACGAGCATCTTCAAATTTAGCTTGAAGCGCTTCGATGTCTAGACGTTCTGCTAGAGCAGTTTCAGCAACTTCGTTAGCAAATGCTAGGAAGCCTGAGTCTTTAGCAACGAAGTCTGTTTGACAGTTAACTTCAAGAAGAACAGCAACGCCAGCTTCTTCTTTAATGATGATTGTGCCTTCAGCAGCGATGTTGCCTGCTTTTTTAGCCGCTTTTGCTGCGCCAGATTTACGCATGTTTTCGATCGCTAGCTCGATGTCGCCTTCAGCTTCAACAAGTGCTTTCTTACATTCCATCATACCAGCAGCAGTACGTTCACGAAGTTCTTTAACTAGAGCAGCAGTTACAGTTGCCATTCTCAATTCCTCAATATAAATAGGTATAAAGTTAAAAATCAGGGGCCAAATTGGGCCCCTGCTAACTATTTTTAGTTTACTACGAAACCAAAAGACTCACTAGGAGCAAATAATATTTTCGACGAATCGAAATATTATTCAGCTTCTACGAAACCGTCTTTTTCAGCTACAGCTGCAACGTCTTGGTTACGACCAGACTTTACAGAATCAGCAGCAGCGTTTAGGTAAAGTTGGATAGCGCGGATTGCGTCATCGTTACCTGGGATAATGTAGTCAACGCCATCTGGGTTTGAGTTAGTATCAACAACAGCAAATACTGGGATACCTAGGTTGTTTGCTTCTTTAACTGCAATGTGCTCGTGATCAGCATCGATAACAAATAACGCGTCTGGAAGACCGTTCATGTTTTTGATACCGCCTAGAGATTTCTCTAGTTTTTCCATGCTACGTGTACGCATTAGCGCTTCTTTCTTAGTAATTTTCTCAAAAGTACCGTCTTGAGATTGAACTTCGAATTCTTTTAAACGCTTGATAGACTGGCGAACAGTTTTAAAGTTAGTAAGCATGCCGCCTAACCAACGGTTGTTCACGTAGTACTGGTCACTGTTGATTGCAGCTTCTTTAACAGCTTCAGATGCAGCGCGCTTAGTACCAACGAAAAGAACTTTACCTTTTTTGTTACCGATTTTAGCAAGTTCTGCTAAAGCTTCGTTGAACATTGGTACAGTTTTTTCTAAGTTGATGATATGAACTTTGTTACGAGCACCAAAGATGAATGGCTTCATTTTTGGGTTCCAGTAACGAGTTTGGTGACCGAAGTGAACACCAGCTTTAAGCATATCGCGCATTGATACAGTTGCCATTTGAGAATTCCTCTATTAAATGGGGTTAAGCCTCCACATACCCCGCTTGTAATCCGACCCTAACCATTTGATAAAAAATCAAAAAAGTTGAGCACCCCGGACAGCGTGACGGTATGTGTGTGATTTAAAATTAAAGTATAGTCGGTATTGAGAACAAATTGTTCACCAATCCGGCGCGCTTTATACCATAAAAACGCGGCTAAAATCTACCCTTTTCACATAATTCACTACGATTAAACGATCATTTGACTGATCCACGCTCTCAATTCACCTTATAATTGAAAGATAAAGATTGGCTAGGTAAACTAAGAACCATTATCGTTTAATACGATTTATTTTAGATAGAGAAAAGCCCATGTCAGTAAAAATTAAAAACGCCGCAGAAATTGAAAAAATGCGCATAGCCGGTCAACTGGCCGCAGAAGTACTCGAGATGATTGAACCTTATGTAAAAGCAGGGGTTACCACTGAGGAACTTAACCAAATTTGCCATAAGCACATTACTGAAGTGCAAGGGGCTATCCCTGCACCACTGAACTACCATGGCTTCCCTAAATCTATTTGCACATCAATCAATCATATTGTGTGTCACGGCATTCCAGCAACACAAGATGAGCAATACAATGGTTTCGTAAAACCTGCGGTTTTAAAAGATGGTGATATTCTTAATATCGACATTACTGTAATTAAAGATGGCTATCATGGCGATACTTCTAAGATGTTTTTAATTGGTGACGTAAGCGCTACCGATAAGCGTCTATGTTTAATCGCTCAAGAAAGCTTATATGTTGGTATGCGTAAAGTGAAACCGGGTGTAAAACTTGGTGAGATTGGCACTGCTATCCAAAAATACATTAAAGGTACAACACCTAAATGTTCAATTGTTCGTGATTATTGCGGTCACGGCATTGGCTCTGAATTCCATGAAGAGCCTCAAATTGTTCATTATAAGAATAACGATCGAACCATTTTAAAAGAAGGCATGACCTTCACTATCGAACCAATGATTAACCTAGGTAAATTTGGTTGCCTACAAGACGATAATGATGGTTGGACAGTTTATACTGGTGATGGTAAGAATACCGCCCAGTGGGAACATACTATTTTGGTTACAGAAACCGGTTGCGAAGTATTAACACTTCGCGCTGAAGAAAGTATCCCTCGTCATATGAACAATAAATAATCAAACATTAAAATAAACAGAAGGCTTCGGTCTTCTGTTTTACATTAGCAAGGATTGCTATGAACTATACATCTCCTCTTGCTTTATCTGATCAGCAACTCACGATTACAGAGCTAAAACATCAGCTTGCCCTTTTCTCTCAATATCAAATTGATTGTTTCCATCAAAGTTTACCAGTGTCAGACTTAGTGCTACAACGTGCTGATTATTTTGACCAATTACTTTCTCGCCTTTGGGCTTTCTTTGCATTCAATGACACCTCAGACACCTCGCTCATTGCTGTTGGTGGTTATGGGCGCAGTGAACTTCACCCTTTGTCTGATATTGATATCCTATTGCTTACCAAAGGAAATACTGACGAGGGATTTTGTCAAAAAGTCAGCCATTTCGTTACCTTACTCTGGGATTTAAAGCTAGAAGTCGGTCATAGTGTTCGAACTTTATCTGAATGTATCGAAATTGGAAAAAGCGATTTAACCGTAGCGACCAATTTACAAGAAGCGCGTTATATCTGCGGAGATAAAGAACTTGCCCATCAATTGAAACTGAATATTCACTCAGATAGTTTCTGGCCAAGTGAATCCTTTTATCAAGCTAAAATTGATGAGCAAAAAAAACGCCATAGTCGCTATCACGACACCACTTACAACTTAGAGCCCGATATTAAATCAAGTCCTGGTGGGCTAAGAGACATTCACACCCTTAGCTGGATTGCTCGACGTCATTTTGGTGCTACCTCTCTGCTTGAGATGAGCCAAGCTGGTTTCTTAACAGACGCGGAGTATCGAGAATTATTAGAATGCCAAGAGTTCTTATGGCGCGTTCGCTTTGCTTTGCATATTGAGCTAAAACGTTACGATAATCGGCTCACCTTTGGCCATCAAGCTTCTGTCGCTGAACATTTAGGTTTTATCGGTGAAGGCAACCGTGGTGTCGAGCGCATGATGAAAGAGTTCTACCGCACTTTACGACGTGTTGCAGAACTTAATAGCATGCTATTAAAAATATTCGACCAAGCTATCCTTAACCAAGGTGAACAAACCAAAGCCATTATTATCAATAATGATTTTCAACGTCGCGGTCGTCTTATTGAAGCAAGAAAGCCTGCTTTATTCCAAGCTCGTCCTGATACCATTCTGGATATGTTCTTATTAATGGCCAGTGATTCTAGTATTGAAGGCGTTTCCCCTCCAACAATGCGACAATTACGCACAGCTCGACGCCGTTTGAATCGTTTTTTATGTGATATCCCAGAAGCACGTGAAAAATTTTTACAACTAACTCAACACCCAAATGCGCTCCATAATGCCTTTAGTTCAATGCATAAGTTAGGTGTTATCTCTGCTTATTTACCTCAATGGAGCCACATTGTTGGACAAATGCAGTTTGATTTATTTCATGCCTATACCGTAGATGAACATAGTATTCGCTTACTAAAACACATTAATAAATTTTCAGACCCAAAAAACCGAGAAAAACACCCTATTTGCTGCGAAGTCTATCCAAAAATGATTAAAAAAGAACTATTAATCATCGCGGCTATCTTTCATGATATCGCCAAAGGACGTGGGGGAGATCACTCAGAATTAGGTGCCGTCGATGCTTACGAGTTTTGTATTATTCATGGACTTTCAAAACCCGAAGCAAACTTAGTCTCTTGGTTGGTAAAAAGTCATTTATTGATGTCTGTCACTGCACAGCGCCGTGATATTTATGATCCTGATGTGATAACCGAGTTCGCCAAACAAGTTCGAGATGAAGAACGTCTCGACTATTTAGTTTGCCTGACCGTTGCCGATATTTGTGCAACTAATCCTGATCTTTGGAACAGCTGGAAACGCTCTCTAATTGCTGATTTATATAATGCGACTCAAAGAGCCCTGCGTAGAGGGTTAGAAAACCCACCCGACCTGCGTGATCGTATTCGCCATAATCAACACATGGCTTCAGCTCAACTTAGATCTGAAGGATTTACGCAATGGCAAATTGAAGATCTATGGCGTCGCTTTAAAGCTGATTATTTCTTGCGTCATACCCATCAACAAATTGCATGGCACGCAAGCAACCTTCTAAATCATTCAGACATAGAGAAGTCACTCATTCTCATCAGTAAAAATCCAACTCGTGGTGGCACAGAAATATTTATCTACAGTAAAGATAAAGCTCACCTATTTGCCACGGTTGCAGCGGAATTGGATAGACGCAGTATTACTATCTATGATGCTCAAATCATGTCGAGTAAAGATGGTTACGCGCTTGATACCTTCATGGTTTTAGATCAAAACGATGACCCTATAGATGAAGAAAGACAACAGCGCTTGATTGCTCAACTGTATGCCGTTGAACTTGAAACCCAAGAAACTCACATCAAAACACGTCGCCCACCACGTCAGCTACAACACTTTACAGTAAAAACACGTATGGAGTTTTTACCT
Organism: Aliivibrio sp. S2TY2; assembly: GCF_028765525.1. NCBI lineage: Bacteria > Pseudomonadati > Pseudomonadota > Gammaproteobacteria > Vibrionales > Vibrionaceae > Aliivibrio > Aliivibrio sp. S2TY2. The sequence continues at coordinate 71,878 of NZ_JARACS010000014.1, forward strand.
ACAAGAACAGGAAAGCGAACATTGATGGAATTTGTTGCATTGGATACACCTGGATTACTCGCTACCGTCGGCGCTACCTTCGCTCAGCTTGGCATTAATCTTCATGCTGCAAAAATCACAACCATTGGTGAGAGAGCTGAAGATTTATTTATATTAACCTCAGATCTGGGCGGACGACTAGATGATGAAAAGCAAGCGGAACTAAAAGCAGCATTAATTGAAAATGTTGATAACCTTATCAATTAATGTTTTTGCATAATAATAATGGAGTTAGCTATGTACCCACACTTAATTAACCTTGGAATATCAGATCCTGAGAAAATAGAGCGTTACTCTCTACGACAAGAAGCACAAAAAGACGTATTAAAAATTTACTTTGGTAAGCAAAAAGGCGAACTTTTTGCAAAGAGTGTAAAATTTAAATACCCGCGCCAAGTAAAAAATGTTCTTGTTGATGGCGGCAGTCATCGCTATAAAGAAACCACTGAAATTAATCGTAATCTAACGCTTATTATCGATGAGCTAAATAAAATCACTCGTCCAGAAAAAGAAACAGCCGCGGATGTAAAAAAGAAAATATTGAAAGATCTTCGCCATTTAGAGAAAGTTGTTGCAAGCAAAATTGAAGAAATCGAACGTGATTTAGACAAACTATAATTGCTGTTATACCAAAATAAAAAAATGGACCGATTAAGGTCCATTTTTTATGAGTTCAATATCAAGCAAGTCCTTTACGGCATTTGCTCAAATTCTTCCTCACCTTCTTTATCAACAGGTGTTGGCATTAGGTGCTCACGAGTGATGCCTAATTTCAGAGCCAATGCTGATGCTACATAGATAGAAGAGTAGGTACCGATCGTGATACCTAATAGCAATGCAAGCGCAAAGCCATGGATCATCGCACCGCCCTGAGTGAACAATGCAATAACTACAAATAGCGTCGTTGCTGATGTAATTAATGTACGGCTTAATGTTTGTGTAATCGCATCATTAATAATGTCGTTAGAATCACCCTTACGCATTTTCAAGAAGTTTTCACGAATACGGTCAAATACAACAATGGTATCATTCAAGGAATAACCCACCACCGTTAACAGTGCCGCGATAATCGTTAAATCAACTTCAATTTGTAAGAAAGAGAAAATACCTAACGTAATGATAATATCATGTGCTAATGCCAATACCGCACCAGCAGCTAAACGCCATTGGAAACGCATCGAAACATAAGCCAAAATACATAACAAAGAAACGAGAATAGCTAAACCACCCGCCTCTGTCAGTTCATCACCCACATTTGGACCAACGAACTCAATACGACGCATCTCTACTTGCTCACCAGTGCCTTCTTTAATTGCACTGATGATTTGGTTGCCTAGTTCTTCGCCTTTTACGTTTTCACGAGGTTGAAGACGAACGATAACATCACGTGCAGTACCAAAGTTTTGAACCGTTGCATCACCAAAACCTTTCGCTTCTAACGCACTACGGATATCTGGTAGTTGTGCTGGCTGCTCAAAGCCCACTTCAATCAGAGTTCCACCCGTGAAGTCTAAGCCCCAGTTTAACCACTTTGTCGATAATGTTGCGATAGAAGCAACAATCATCAACATTGAGAAAAGAAAGGCAGCTTTAGACCAACGCATAAAGTCGATCGTTTTCTCTGCTTTCATTAATTGAAACATAATAATGAGTCCTTAGATCGACAGCTTGTCTACGCGCTTACCGCCGTAAACTAAGTTAATCACACAACGAGTACCAACAATCGCAGTAAACATTGACGTTAAAATACCGATAGATAACGTAACAGCAAAACCTTTAATTGCGCCAGTACCTACAGCAAATAGGATGATAGCCGTAATTAACGTTGTGATGTTCGCATCGGCAATCGTACTGAAGGCATTCGCATAACCTTGGTGAATCGCTTGTTGTGGATTACGCCCATCACGCAGCTCTTCTCGAATACGCTCGAAAATAAGTACGTTAGCATCGACTGCCATACCTACCGTTAATACGATACCGGCAATACCAGGAAGCGTCATCGTCGCACCAGGGATCATCGACATAACACCAATGATTAATACCAAGTTTGCCATTAAGGCTAAGTTCGCAACAAGACCAAAACCGCGGTAATAAACCAAAGTAAAGATCATTACTGCAACCATACCCCAAATACACGCTTGAATACCCATATCGATATTCTGTTGACCCATTGATGGACCAATCGTACGTTCTTCAACAATCGAGATAGGTGCAATCAGAGCACCAGCACGAAGTAGAAGTGCTAGGTTATGAGCTTCAGCTTGAGAGTCGATACCGGTAATACGGAAGCTACGGCCAAGTGCTGATTGAATCGTTGCTTGGTTAATCACTTCTTCCGTCTTAGAAAGAATAACGCGACCTTCAGGTGTACGACGACCACTGTCTTTGTACTCTGTAAATACCGTCGCCATTAGCTTACCGATATTTTTACGAGAGAACGCAGTCATCTTGCTGCCACCTTCACTGTCTAGTGAGATGTTTACTTGAGGACGGCCATACTCATCAGCGCTTGAACTTGCATCTGTAATGCTTTCACCGCCAAGAATGATACGCTTTTTAAGAACAACTGGACGACCATTACGATCTTCTTTGATCTCACTACCTGCTGGCGCTCGACCATTTGCAGCTGCAGCAAGATCCGCTCTATCATCCACTTCACGGAATTCCAGAGTCGCTGTTGCACCTAAAATTTCTTTTGCTCGCGCTGTATCTTGTACACCCGGTAGCTCAACTACGATGCGACTTGCACCTTGACGTTGAACAAGCGGTTCAGCAACACCTAATTCGTTCACACGGTTACGAATAATCGTAATGTTTTGCTCAACTGCATAATTACGAATTTCTTGTAGGCGCTGATCTGTAAATCTTGCTGTTAATTTGAATTGACCATTTGATTCAGATTCTACAAAGGTCATATCACGATGAACATCAGACAATACTTTTTTGGCTTCAGCTAATTGCTCTTGATCACGAAGTACCACTTCAATCACATCTTTTCCAGAATCACGAATCGCACGGTAACGGATCTTAGCTTCACGAAGATCAGTACGGAAAGATTCTTCTTGTTGACCAATTAGCTTAGTCATTGCCGCATCCATGTCGACTTCCATTAAGAAGTGAACACCACCACGCAAATCTAGACCCAGCTTCATTGGTGCAGCACCAATAGATGTCAACCAATCAGGAGTAAGCGGAGCAAGGTTTAATGCAACAATGTAATCTTTACCTAACGATTCATTGATAATATCTCGAGCACTGATTTGGGAATCAGTATCGTTAAAGCGAACAAGAACACTGCCATTTTCGAATGCAATAGACTTATACGCAATGTCATTATTTTTTAAATTTTCAGCAACAACATCCAGCGTTGAGGTTTGAACCTCTGTACCACGACTACCCGTGATTTGAACTGCTGGATCTTCACCATAAAGGTTTGGAAGTGCATAGAGAGCTGAGATAAGTAGTACTGAAACTACCATCAAATACTTCCATAAAGGGAAACGGTTTAACACAGCGATGTCCTTAACGAAAAATACCCCCTAACCGAAGTTAGAGGGTACAATTTTTATAGTGATTTCAGAGTGCCCTTTGGCAGAACAGCTGAAACAAAGTCTTTCTTAATTGTTACTTCGTTATTTGCGTTAAGCTCAATTACGATGTAATCATTTTCTTCAGATACTTTAGTGATTTTACCCACTAAACCACCCGCAGTAAGAACTTCATCGCCTTTGCCCATAGAAGACATTAGGTTCTTATGCTCTTTTTGACGTTTCGCTTGTGGGCGATAAATCATAAAGTAGAAGATAACTGCAAACATACCAAGCATGATAAACATTTGCATACCACCGCCTTGTGGTGCTTCACCAGCTGCGTGAGCTTGAGAGATGAAAAAACTCATTTAATAACGTCCTCGTATCTAATTTTAATTTCCAGTTTCTAAAATGTGACCATACACATATCTAGTAGATATATGGGTGATAACTCTGTTTTTAAAGGTCTTTTAATGGCGGAACTTCACGATCGCGACGTGCGTAGAATTCTTCTACGAACTGCTCAAAGCGCTCTTCTTCCAAAGCCTTACGAATGCTCGCCATAATACGTTGGTAATAACGTAAGTTATGGATCGTATTTAAACGAGCACCTAAAATTTCATTACAACGATCTAGGTGATGTAAGTAAGACTTGCTGTAATTCTGACAAGTATAACAATCACACTCAGGATCTAATGGTGTTGTATCTGTTTTATGTTTCGCATTACGGATCTTGATCACACCGCCAGTCACAAATAGGTGACCATTACGTGCATTTCGAGTTGGCATAACACAGTCAAACATATCAATACCACGACGAACGCCTTCAACCAAGTCTTCTGGTTTACCAACACCCATTAGGTATCGTGGCTTATCTTCAGGTAATTGTGGACATGTATGCTCTAAAATGCGGTGCATGTCTTCTTTTGGTTCACCTACTGCTAGGCCACCAACAGCATAACCATCAAAACCAATCTTAGTTAACGCTTCAACAGACACATCACGCAGATCTTCGTATACACCACCTTGAACAATACCAAACAGTGCATTCGGGTTTTCTTGACGATCAAATTCATTACGGCTACGGTCAGCCCAACGAATAGAACGCTCCATTGAGATACGCGCTTCGTCATGCGTTGCTGGGTACGGAGTACATTCATCAAAAATCATAACTACGTCAGAACCAAGATCGTATTGGATTTGCATTGATTTCTCAGCATCCATAAAGACCTTATCACCGTTTACAGGGCTACGGAAATGTACACCTTCTTCAGTGATCTTACGTGTTTTACCAAGACTAAATACTTGGAAACCGCCTGAATCCGTTAAGATAGGGCCTTTCCAATTCATGAAGTCATGTAAATCACCGTGCAGTTTCATGATCTCTTGACCAGGGCGTAACCATAAATGGAACGTATTGCCTAGTAAGATCTCAGCACCAGTACCTTTCACTTCTTCCGGAGTCATCCCTTTAACAGTACCGTAAGTACCTACAGGCATGAATGCTGGTGTTTCAACCGTACCACGGTCAAATTGTAATTGACCACGACGTGCGCGGCCTTGTTTTTTGAGTAGTTCGTACTTCACGAAACCTCCAATAAGCCAGAGAAACAATCTGACAACTTGTTTAATTTGCGACATTAATAAAACATTAATGCCACACCTCCATAAAACCAAATAATGCAGTTTATATGGTCGAAAACGTCCTGTTTTCCTACTTTCACTGGCTCCGTGAGTGAAATTTCAATCTAGTATATTACTGGCTTTAATACAGCCATCGACTCTTTATTACGCGGTTTTCTTCGTAATAAACATCGCATCACCGTAACTAAAGAAACGATATTGATTATTCACCGCTTGATCGTAAGCTTTCATTGTATTTTCATACCCTGCAAATGCACTCACAAGCATGATAAGTGTAGACTCTGGTAAGTGAAAGTTTGTTACTAAAGCGTCAACAACTTGAAATTCATAGCCTGGGTAGATAAAAATTTCAGTATCATCAAAAAATGGTGCTAGCTCTGTGCCTTGCTTTAATGCATGTTGCGCCGCACTTTCTAATGAGCGAACCGAAGTCGTTCCAACAGAAACAACACGGCCACCACGAGCTTTGGTTGCTTTAATGGCATCAACCACTTCTTGAGATACTTCTGCATATTCAGAATGCATGTGATGTTCTAAGATATTATCGACACGTACAGGCTGGAATGTTCCTGCACCAACATGAAGCGTAACGTAGGCAAATTCTACGCCTTTTGCTTTCATTTTTTCTAAAATCTCTGTATCAAAGTGTAAACCCGCCGTTGGAGCAGCAACCGCCCCCGGTTTTTCATTGTATACCGTTTGATAGCGCTCTTTATCCGCGTCTTCGTCTGGACGGTCGATATAAGGAGGTAATGGCATGTGGCCAATTTCGTCCAAAATATCTAATACTTTTTTCTCTGAAGTAAAGCGAATTTCAAACAGGGTATCGTGACGAGCGACCATCTCCGCTTCGTATTCTTGGTTTTCACCCAACCATAGTTGATTACCCGGTTTTGGTGATTTAGAACAACGAACATGAGCCAATACTGAATGCTCATCAAGCACTCGTTCAACTAATACTTCTAGCTTGCCACCTGATGCTTTAACACCAAACATACGAGCTGGAATAACACGAGTGTTGTTAAATACAACAAGATCACCACTCTGTACTAAATCAAGCACATCAGTAAACTGACCATCAATTAATTCACCGCTATTACCATTTAGGTGTAATAGGCGACTTGCCGTACGCTCTGGTTGAGGGTAGCGAGCAATAAGTTCATCGGGTAATTCAAAGTGGAAATCGGATACTTGCATGGTTTACTTCTTCATCAAAAATGGCAGACAGAGTAGTATATTCACGCCCAGAGCAATAGCAAGAGATGAAGCAATATACCTCTCAATTTTTCAATAAACATGTACTTTAACTAATGAAATTGACATTAAACAGAGAAAGTCGCATCAATCTTTTTATCTCTTCAAAAATCAACTTAGCTCTCACTTTTCTCTTTCATCTCGCACTATATTTACTGTAGGACTTATCGATAGCAGGAGCACACTATGTTTACCGTTAAAGACATGATGACGACTCACCCTCATACATTGCTTCGCTCCAACTCTTTAGAAGATGCTAAAGCACTCATGGACGAACACTGTATTAGGCACATACCCATTGTAGATACAGACCAAGCATTAATTGGCCTCGTCACTCAACGAGATCTATTGTCTGCGCAATCTTCTTGTTTAGAGAAACCAACATTAGAAGAGTTTTCTGTGCTTGATATCCCTCTAAATAGCATTATGCATGAAAATGTAATGAGTATTTCTCCGCACGGTGGATTAAAATCTGCGGCTTTATTTATGCAAAAGCACAAGGTGGGTTGTTTACCTGTTGTTGACCATGGGAAGTTGGTAGGAATAATTACAGACTCAGATTTTGTGACCATCGCCATTAATCTATTAGAGCTGCAAGAGGAAGTCGACCCTATGGAGATCGATGAATAGCAATAATTAACAGGAAAAAAGAAAGGGAGACTCCATTCTCCCTAAAACGTGATAATTCGACTCTTTTTTATTATGTGGATATGGGGTTAGCATTAATTAAGCGTTGGTTTTAAATTGCTCTTCTTCTGTTGAGCCTGTTAGTGCGGTCACTGATGAATTTCCACCTTGAATGGTATTTGTCATCTTATCAAAGTAGCCTGTACCTACTTCTTGTTGGTGTGCAACAAAAGTATAGCCCTTATCTGCTGCTTCAAACTCTTTACGCTGAACCATCTCAACATAATGACGCATTCCCTCACCTTGTGCATAAGAGTGCGCTAGTTCAAACATGTTAAACCACATGTTATGAATACCCGCTAACGTAATGAACTGGTATTTATACCCCATGTCTGCCAGCTCTTGTTGGAACTTAGCAATCGTTTCTGAATCCAGGTTTTTCTCCCAGTTAAACGATGGCGAACAGTTATAGGCTAACAGTTGATCTGGATACTCTGCATGAATCGCCTCTGCAAATTTACGCGCTTCTTCTAAACATGGCGTTGCGGTTTCACACCACACTAAATCAGCATAAGGTGAATACGCCAGACCACGAGAAATGGCTTGATCAATACCTGCGGTCACTTTATAGAAACCTTCAGCCGAACGCTCCCCTTCAATGAACTCTTGATCATAAGGATCACAATCTGAGGTTAGCAAATCTGCGGCATTGGCATCGGTTCTTGCAATAACCAATGTCGTTGTGCCTGCCACATCGGCTGCTAGTCGTGCAGCTACTAGTTTTTGTACCGCTTCTTGAGTTGGTACTAATACTTTGCCTCCCATGTGACCACATTTTTTTACTGACGCTAACTGATCTTCAAAGTGAACCCCAGCCGCACCTGATTCAATCATATTACGCATCAACTCATAGCCATTAAGTACACCACCAAAACCGGCTTCTGCATCGGCAACAATCGGAAGAAAATAATCAATTCCCTCTTCAGGTGTTGTTCCTGTTGACCATTGAATTTGATCCGCACGACGGAAGGCATTATTAATACGTTTCACTACCGAAGGTACCGAATCTACCGGGTATAGCGATTGGTCTGGATACATGGTTGATGCAGTGTTGTTATCCGCTGCTACTTGCCAACCTGACAAATAAATAGCTTCAATTCCCGCCTTCGCTTGTTGAACTGCTTGTCCACCCGTTAGTGCGCCAAGACAATTTACATACCCTTTTTTTGATGAGCCATTCACCAGCTCCCATAGCCTGTCAGCCCCTTTTTGTGCAATGGTATTTTCTGGTGCAAAAGATCCTCGAAGATTAATAACTTCTTCAGCGGTATAAGGACGAGTTACTCCATCCCAACGTGGATTTTCTGCCCAGTCTTTTTCCAATGCATCAATTTGTTGTTGGCGAGTTTGCGGTTTAAATGTCGTCATAATAGTTCCCTCTCTTATAAGTATTCATAGCCAGGTAGTGTTAAAAAGTCTGTTAGTTGATCACTGGTGGTCAATTGCTCCATCAGTTTTGCTGCTTGAGTAAATTGGCCAGAATCAAAGCGTTCTGTTCCCAATTCTTGTTCAATAACTTTCATCTCTTCTAATAACATGGTTCTAAACAAATCAGCCGTTACAACAGCGCCTGTATCTAAGGTTTTCCCATGTTGTATCCATTGCCAAATAGACGTTCGTGATATTTCTGCCGTTGCAGCATCTTCCATTAATCCATAAATAGGCACGCACCCATTACCTGTGATCCACGCTTCAATATATTGAACCGCGACTCGAATGTTATGACGCATGCCCTCTTCTGTTCTCTCTCCTTCACAAGGTGCTAATAATTCTTCTGCGGTAATGGGATGGTCATTTTCTCGGCTAATATCCAATTGGTTGATCCGCGAGTCTAAAACCTTGTCAAATTCCGCTCTTGCAGTATCAGCTAGCCCAGGATGAGCAACCCAAGTACCGTCGTGTCCATTATTGGCTTCCAGTGATTTATCGGTTTGAATTTTATTTAACACCCAATCATTTTTTACCGGATCTTTCGATGGGATAAAGGCGGCCATTCCTCCCATCGCAAACGCTCCTCTTCGGTGACTCGTTCTGATCAGTAATCGTGAATAGGCATTTAAAAACGGTTTTTCCATGGTCACCACTTGGCGATCAGGTAGCACGCGATTCGGATGATTTTTCAAGGTTTTAATGTAGCTAAAAATGTAATCCCATCGGCCACAATTCAATCCAACAATATGTTCTTTCAAACTGTATAAAATTTCATCCATTTCAAACACAGCAGGTAAGGTTTCAATCAGTACTGTCGCCTTAATCGTACCTTGCTTTAAACCAAACTCACGCTCAGCAAAGGTAAATACATCACTCCACCACGCCGCTTCTTGGTAGGCTTGTAGTTTAGGAAGATAGAAGTACGGGCCACTGCCTTTTTTTAATGACGTCTGGTAGTTGTGATAGAAATAAAGCGCGAAATCAAACAAAGCTCCGGGAATTGCAACACCGTTAAAAAGCACGTGTTTTTCTGGAAGATGCAAACCTCGAACTCGACAAATCAATACCGCAGGATCTTGCTTAAGCTGATATACCTTTTGAGTTTGAGGGTTGGTGTATTGGATTGTGCCGTTCATTGCATCTCGAAGATTAATTTGACCATTAAGTACCGCCTCCCATGACGGTGCTAATGAATCTTCAAAATCAGCCATGAATACTTTTACATTTGCATTCAATGCATTAATTACCATCTTTCTGTCTGTTGGGCCTGTGATCTCAACACGTCGGTCTTGAAGATCACTTGGAATACCTTGAATACTCCATTTAGATTCTCGGATTGAACGTGTTTCCGTTAAAAAATCGGGCAGTTGTCCTGCGTCTATTTTTCGCTGTCTTACTTTGCGGGTTTCTAAAAGTTCAGGAACTCGATGCGCAAACTTTTCGACAAGATGGGTAAGAAAGCGAATCGCTCCTGCACTTAATACTTCATCAACTTGAGGAAGACTCGGCCCAATAATGGATAATTCTTGTTCTTTCGTCGTCATGGTATCTGTCATGGTCTGCGCCTCCGGCAAAATTACATTTGTAACTAAAACACTACGAATCAGTATTCATGTTTCATCCTATTTATCGTTCTTGCTGTTTACGTCTATTACATTCTCGAAAGAGCGAATGAATTACAACCCCTACTAAAGGCTAATACTGCCTTGATATTTCAATAAGATGTCGACATAAATCAGAAAGTTGAGTTATGAGTAAATGCTCTATAAAGAGAATTGTCAAAGTTTAATTTTTACAAACTGATAACATGGACATCAGGGGATGATCTGCTATTTACGTTGTAAAATTACACAAATTAAACTTGTAAAATTGAACATGTAAAATTCACAGTTTTAATTTCACAAAGAAAACAGCGGGATAGCATAAAAAATTGATAACACTTGAGCTTATTTAGAGGGGAGTAAAAAGAAAGTGGCGATATACAACAAGAAGAGAAGAAATAAACTGGTCAGATCTGTTTAATAAGAAATATAGAAAAGTGAGAATCTGGTCACTAATTGCCCTATCATTCAAAAGTAGAAAGGCACCTATTTAAATCAATAAATAAGTGCCTTAAGTACAAAAATAAAGCTATAAAATATGCTTAACAATATCAGCTAACTGATGAAAAGCCTGTAAACGAGAAGAGCTTGGGCGCCAAACTAAGCCAATAGCTCGCGACGCTTCTTGACCCGGTGGCTCAACCACCACAAGGTTTTGGTTATCTAATAAACCATGTTTAATCGCCATTTGAGGAATAAAGGTAGTACCTAATCCATTTGCAACCATCTGAACCAAAGTGTGCAGACTGGTTGCCGTGAATGGATTAATTTTTTCTTTTTTCGTCAATTTACATGCAGAGACAGCATGTTCCGTTAAACAGTGTTCTTTTTCTAATAAGAAGACGTATTCATCCGGGAGATCATCATAATGAATCGGAGTGGAGATTGAGCGTGCTTGATCTTTACTTATGACCATTTTAAACGGATCATGCCCTACAATTAGGCTCTCCATTCCACCGATATCAACAGGCAAAGCAAGAATAAGAACATCCAACTGACCTTGTCTCAACGCCGCTAATAAATTAGTTGTCGTGTCTTCTCTTAGTAAGAGAGTTAGTTGTGGGTAGGTTTGATTCACTTCTTGAACTAAATCGCACAACAAAAAAGGCGCAATAGTCGGGATACAACCGACTCGAAGCTGCCCTTGCATCGCATCACCTTGGCAAAGTGACCCTAGCTCAATTAAATCTTGGCCTTTAGCTAATAGCTCTCGTCCTTGCTCTACTACTTTTTCACCAATAGGTGTAAACACGAGTGTCTTTTTATCTCGTTCATATAAAGGGCAACCAATTAACTCTTCAAGATTTTGTATTCCTTTACTTAATGTTGATTGGCTGACAAAACACTTTTCTGCTGCGTCACCAAAATGGCGAGTCTCATGCAGGGTAATAAAGTAGTGTAACTGTTTTAATGATGGCCATTTGTTCATCGTTTTTCTCGATTACATTAATCTATTTAATTCGCTTTTTTCAATCATACCTTTTGTACTATAGTTTGTCCTGTTGAAACAATTTATTGTTTTCAAAAACAAAGCCAAACACGAAGTTTGGGAAATCTAATTTTTAGGAGATTCAAAAATGGTACTAGTAGGTCGTCAAGCACCAGACTTTACTGCTGCAGCTGTTCTAGGTAATGGCGAAATCGTTGATAACTTCAACTTCAAAGAATTCACTAAAGGTAAGAAAGCGGTAGTATTTTTCTACCCTCTAGACTTCACTTTTGTTTGTCCTTCAGAGCTAATCGCTTTTGACAACCGTCTAGCTGACTTCCAAGCTAAAGGCGCAGAAGTAATCGGTATCTCTATCGATTCTCAATTCTCTCACAACGCATGGCGTAACACTGCTATCGAAGATGGCGGTATTGGTCAAGTTAAGTACCCACTAGTTGCTGACGTTAAGCACGAAATCTGTAAAGCATACGACGTTGAGCACCCAGAAGCTGGCGTTGCTTTCCGTGGTTCTTTCCTAATCGATGCTGACGGTCTTGTTCGTCACCAAGTAGTTAACGATCTTCCACTAGGTCGTAACATTGACGAAATGCTACGTATGGTTGACGCACTAAACTTCCACGAGAAGAATGGTGAAGTTTGTCCAGCACAATGGGAAGAAGGTAAAGCAGGTATGGACGCATCTCCAAAAGGCGTTGCAGCATTCCTATCTGAACACGCTGACGACCTAAGCAAGTAATTGCTAACCTAGAGTATTTACATCAAATACTCAACTGCACCTAAGCTCAACGGTGCATGTGGCTAGAATATTAAAAGCGTATAAACGCAGTAGCCTAAAATCAGAAAGTTTGCCTAATACTAAAAGCCCTGAAGTTATCTTCGGGGCTTTTTCTTTGTTCTCGCACGTAATTCTGACGACCTCTTCACACATCTAAGGTTGAATATCCCTTACACTACTCTATTCCCAATTATTTTTTCTACACATCATGTCTATTAAAATTGAAGTCTGTATTGATAACTTAGAATCACTGCATAATGCCATTAGTGGTGGTGCTGATCGTATTGAGCTTTGCTCTTCACTTGCTCTTGGTGGCTTAACGCCAAGCTTTGGTTTTATGAAAAAAGCAGCCGCTATTTCTTCTGTTCCTGTTTATGCCATGATCCGCCCTCGCCAAGGCGATTTTTTGTATGACAACGACGATATATCAGCCATGATTGAAGATATTCATGCGGCAAAATTAGCTGGCTTACAGGGTGTCGTCTTTGGAGTATTAAAAGCCAATGGCGATATTGATATGCCATTGTCTGCACGGCTAATGAAAATCGCTAATGACAATGACTTAGGCGTTACCTTCCACCGCGCCGTTGACCAATGTTCTAATTATAAAAAAGCGATTGAAAATATTGCAGAGCTTGGATGTGAACGCATTCTGACCTCAGGACTTGCAGCGAATGCCTACGATGGTATTAACGTTTTGACTGAAATGGTTAAATTAGCAAATGGGCGATTTGAAATATTGGCGGGAGCAGGCGTCACCGCTGACAATGCAAAAGAGATCATTGAAAAGACAGGCATAACTGAAATTCATTTATCTGGAAAATCAACTCGTCCAAGTAAAATGAAATTAGTATTAGACGGCGTAAAAATGGGAACGGGCGATTTGGATGATTTTATTGTTCCAGTTACTGATGCTAAAAAAATTGATGCTGTAAGACAAATAATTAAATAACCGCTTACGCTAATGAAAAAATGCCAGAGACTTTATCCCTGGCATTTTTATTATTAGATAACTGCGTTTTCTATTTTGCTAGTTGAACAGAGTTAACGTCGATCATCGTCTCTGTCCACTCTTTATCGACTTCACCATGAATAACTAATTTCGTTTCTGGTGTTGCTTCGATACCGTTCCAATCTTGATTATCAATCTCAATTCTTACTTCACCAGTAGCATCTTTAAATTGGTATTCTTCATTACCCAGTGATGACGTAATGTAACCAGTCAATACTACCGCTGCATCATCATCTGAATCTAACGCTGAACGCACAGTACTTACTGAAACAGAGCTAGGACCATTGAATCCACCTGTAACAGGGGCGTTTTGTGCAGCAAATGCTGTTGAAGATGCTAATACTAATGTGCTTGCTAAGATAATTTTTTTCATTTTATTGTGTCCGAAATTTATAATTAAATACTGATAACGCTATATTAGAAGTAGTAAGCTGAACTCAACATGAACGATGTAGAATTAGCTACGCTATCCGCTTGATAACTTGCTGAAGCACCTAGAGCTAGGTTTGGGATCACCATGTATTCAATACCTATGCTTGCAATACCACCTAAAGCACTTTCTGATTTAGAATTACCTGGAACATAATCCGTTGTATACTCATGATCTGTTAAATCATTTTCATGTTCAGTATAAGCTGAAGAGTCAAATTTATATTGAGTATACGTTAAACCTAAGCCCGTTTTTAACTGTAGCTTTTCATTAATATTATAGAAATAGACTGGTTTAAACGTAAATTGACTCGCATCTAAATCGGCATCCCATTCACGTTCTTCTGTATAGCCAGGTTTCTCGGTCGATAACGTTTTACCGCTACCCTTCGAGTCATCACTCTCAAATTTCTTATAACCTAATTCTAGACCAAAATCGTTAAAACGATAGCCAACAAAGCCACCAAAGGCTGAACTTGAATCATCAGGAGTTAGCGTAATATCTCCAGTATTTTCTGAAAAAGTAGATGAGTAATCATGACTCATGTTTGTTACACCATATTCTAAACCAACGTATGGTGCCGCAATCGTTGCTGTTGAAGTTGCAGTCATTAGCAAAAATAAATACTTTTTCATTATAAATTCAATCCTATAATCATGGGGTTAAGCTTGGTCTTAATTCGTTATGTAGGTACTATAGAGGATAGATCGTGAAGGAAGCGTGAAGAGTGATTAAATAATTTTAAATTTATAAGGAAATAATTCACTATGGCAAAAGATCTGTTCACTACATTAGATTTAAATTTATTGAGAACCTTTTTAATTCTTTCTCAAGAGTTAAATATGCGCAAAGCCTCTGAACGCTTATTTGTCTCACAACCGGCAATCAGCCAAGCGCTACAAAAACTGCGTAACCATTTTAATGATGAGCTATTCATTAAAGTTCGTCATGGTCTTAAACCAACCCCTTTTGCTGAAGAGTTAGCTGAAAATATCCAGCCTTATTTAGATGGTTTATCTTCAGTATTAAACGCCTCTCAAGAATTTCAGCCCGCAAATTTAAATAAAATGCTAAAAATAGCTCTAGCACCTCAAGTATTAACCTGCTTATCTGGCGCGTTATTTCATGAAATAAAAGAAAAGGCACCCAATGTCGATCTACAACTTGTAAATTGGTCAGCATCAACTTTTGATGATCTTTCTAAAGGCAAGTTAGATATGGCAATCAATTACGAATATGACAAGGTTCCAAAAGAATTACTTTCAAAAAACCTAATGACAATAACAGGTTGCGTAATCATTAGGAAGGATCACCCAATAAAGAAAACTATCGCGACACCTTATGATTTTGAAGGCTATGAACTTGCATCATTAATCATCCCTGGCTGGAACGATAATAAAAGCTTAGCGAGTGAAGTTCTAACCAATATGGATATTGAACACAAAATAGGATTTCGCTCAGAACTTCCAATGGCATTAATAGATGTGGTTCAGCATACGGATATGTACTTCCCTTCTACCTCACTTTTTCCTATACATCAATATTCAGGCTTAAGACGTATTGACCTCTGTTTTGATGATATTCCATTAAACTATCCTATTTATAGTTACTACCATCAAAGGCATAAAAAAAATGCCCTACACCATTGGATAAATCAATTGATTACAGATTTATTATCAGAAGCAAACATTAAAGAAAAATTATAATCAAGAACGAAAATAAACCGAAGAAATAAGTAATACTTATAACCAATATAATTACAGGTGATTAGAAAACAATCGCCTATCTCAATATTATTCATTCCATCAAACGGAAACAGATAATTAATATTGAGACTCATATTAGATGAAGAAAGTTGCATTGACGCTATCAATAATTGCTATCTTTTACATTTCACTTCTCTTATTAAAACCTAACTTAACTTCTAGAGAGCACTTAACATTACTTCAAATGTATCATGTCTAAAATCCCCCACTAAGGATTGGTAGGGCACTTTTATCTAATACTGATACCAAATTAGTAATAGATTTCTACTGCAACTCTATTTCTGTCTTTGACAACTCACCATACCGGTAGTATCGCCTCTGTTCTCTCATACAGAGGCTTTTTTTCTTTACCCTTCTTAATTTCTTTGTTCAAATAATAAAAAATCAAAGGATTGATATTATGGCTAAAGATTTATTCTCCAGTTTAGACTTAAACCTCTTAAGGACATTTATCGTTCTACATCAAGAACGAAATATGCGTAAAGCTTCTGATCGCTTATTTGTATCTCAGCCTGCAATCAGTAAAGCTTTACAACGCTTACGTGATCATTTTAATGATGAGTTGTTTGTCAAAACCCATCACGGGCTGCGTGCAACTGAATACGCAAATCAGCTAGCGGAAAGCATATCCCCAATACTCGATGAGCTTTCTTCTACATTAAATGAAAGTAATGAGTTTAACCCTCAAGAACTTGAAGGTGTTATAAAACTAGCGCTATCTCCTTTTCTTTTAAGCGCTATTGCCAATAAGTTATTTCAAGCAATCAGAGCTGAAGCACCCAATGTTCAAGTACAATTATTAAACTGGTCCAAATCAACAATGACCGACATTATTAATGATGAAGTTCAATTAGGCCTTAATTATGAGATAGGCCACGCACCAAAAGAGTTAATTCAAAAACCAATCGCTCAAGACCGTTTTACTGGCTATGTAAGAAAAGACCACCCATATGAAGGTAACAGTATTGAAGTAAAAGATGGCGTTCATTTTGAATTAGCAACTGTCATTGCTGTTGATTGGAATTCTCATCAATCTTTAGCTGAAAAAATATTAAAGATTAAAGGCTTAGAAGCAAATATTGGTTTTAGATCTGAATTACCATCAGCCGTTATTGATGTTATTCATAACTCTGACATGATGTTTCCTGCCTCAAAATTTTTAGATATTGAACATCAGACTCAATTACGAAGTTTAAAAATACTCTTTGATAATCAAGATATTAATCCAAAAGTTTGTGCTTATTATCATCATAAAAATAGAAATAACCCGACCATGCTATGGTTAAAAAACATACTGCAACCCTTGCTCAATAATAACCACTAGTTATTAGTCTTATTCATTTCTCTCATTAATAACTCAACGTTAAAGCCTCTATTCTTTTAAGGGATTAGAGGATTTTTTGTACATTTCATATACTTCTCACGAATGGCGCGAATCTGTTTTTTTTCTGATTGGCTAGATAAAACAAGAACAGAAAACAGTTATGAAGTTGGATTCAATTTACGCTTTTAAAACGTTGGGGATTTATGACTTTCTTAATTATGCTTTCACTCCCTCTAATTATTTTATTTATATCAATAAAATCAATGCTACAAGATAAATAATTACCTGTTGGTAACTCTCTCCCCTGCATAGGTAACTTGGTGCAGGGGCTTTTTACTTTTTATGCCTAAAACTCCCCTCCTCATTAATAAGCTCTGGTTATGAATGAGATAAACACTAGTGATTAGTGATGTATGCAAGGATTTCTTACTATAGCTCCATCAAAACAATTAAAGATCAAACAAAGCACGGATGCTTTTTTAAAACGATTATGAGAGAGTATCCATTATGAAAAAATCACACCTAGTTCTTGCTATTGCAACCCTATTTAGCGCAAACACTTTTGCTAATGACTTCCACCTTTCTCCTGAAATTAAAATCGGTCCTTACGGCGGCTTTGGTATTCAAGCAGGTGTGACTGACGCACTTGGCTTTGATGCTGCATTTATCAGTTATGGACGTACGGTTTATAGCAGTTCTATGTATGACGAAACCATAGATTCATACCGTTTTGGTATTCAGCAGATGTTTGGCGCATCAAAAATGCATGGTATGCAGCTTGAGGTCGGTCTTGCCGATTATGATGGAAAGAAAACTAAAAGTGGCGAAACTACAAAAGAAAGTGCATTAGGCTCAAGCATTGGCGCATCTTATGTTTTCCAAGCAACGGACCATTTAGGACTAAGAGCCGGTGTTGACTTAAACTACTTTCCAATGAGTGATACTTATATTCCTTATGATTTATCAACTAACTTCAATATCGGTATGACATTCACTTTTTAATACCATTGCCATTAATTAAATGGTCTATTTATTACGCAGGGAAACCACTTAAGAGCAAGGCAAAAATTCTGATAAGTAGTTATTCTACTTAAATAATTTTTAACGAAGCTATTATGTGATTTAACCAGTAATAATGACTAGAGAATTACTGGAATTGGTATAATTATACCAATCACATTAAGTTCAGATACAAAAATGGCGCTGTTTATTTAAACAGCGCCATTTTTATTTAATATCGAATTGAATCAAATTACATCGCAAAGTTTACGATTGGGAAACAAGGTAGGAAACCATTTTCTGCACAGTTAATCAAACCAACCTGAACGCCTTTTATGTCAGATGTCATGTTGAAGAAACCAACTTGAACGTGTGAATCATTTGAAAGGTTAGCAACACCCACATCAACCATGGTGTAGCCTTCAGAATAGTTCACTGCAGATACGTTTGCACCTTTAACATTATTCGTGATGTTTACAAAACCTAGGTTCGCACCTAAGTCATCACCCATATGCCAGTTAAACAGACCAAAAGATGCACCTGTCATGTTGCCATTAACTTTGTTTGCACCAATAAATAGCGGGAAGTTAACACCGGTTAGATTATCACTTTCTGACATACCAAGAGCAAAATCGACACCGGTTACATCGCCAGTTTTACCATGAAGAGCCGCTAAACGAACGCCTTTTACTTCACTTGCTGCTGGTGCGTTAAATCCATTCAATGATGAAAACATCACAGGTGTACTATCCGCCATAGCGAATGATGAAACCATAGATAACGCCGCGCAAGTACCAACTAAAATCTTCTTCATAATATATTCCTTTATTACTGTAATTTATGATTATTAACTGAATCTTTTTTTGTATCATTCATCGCATAATAAGTACGACAGTTCATAATATACGCATTAATTCTGATAAATACAGCATAGTTCAAAAAGTAACACTATGATTATTATTTTTAAGCCAAATCCTTACTTGATCACATCATCTATATTTTGATCGCCAATATGGCGCACATCTTTACCTTTAACAAAATAAATAATGTACTCACAAATATTCTGGCAACGATCCCCCACTCGCTCAATTGCACGAGCCGCCCACATTACTTTCATCACGCTTGGAATAGAGCTTGGATCTTCCATCATATAATTCATTAACTGACGAATAACAGCATCATATTCCGCGTCTATTTTATCATCAAACTTATACGCTTCTGTGGCTGCTTTTACATCCATTCGAGCATAAGCATCCAACACTGAATGCATCATTTTAACGGATTGACGACCTAGAGACTCAAGAGAAACCAATAACGACTGGTGTTTATTCGAAAAGTTTTCTAGTGATACTTTTGCTATTTGAGAAGCTACATCACCAATACGCTCTAGATCGGTAATGGTTTTGATTATCGCCATAACCAAACGCAGGTCACTGGCAGTCGGCTGTCGCTTAGCAATAATGCGAGTGCACGCTTCATCAATTGCAACTTCCATAGCATTTACTTTATGGTCTTCATGCATTACTCGTTTTGCTAAATCAGCATCGTGATTATGCAATGCCTCTAATGCATAGGTAAGCTGCTGCTCCACCATCCCACCCATGGTTAATACATGAGTTCTAATGGCTTCAAGCTCTGTGTTAAATTGGCCTGAAATATGTCGACCAAGTTGCATGGTATGTCCTTATTTTATTATTAGCCTATCGTAGGAGGTTATCCATAACGGCCTGTAATGTAGTCTTCTGTTTGCTTATGTACTGGCGATGTGAAAATCGTATTTGCATTACCGTATTCAACCAATTTACCTTGATTGATAAAAGCGGTGTGATCACTCACTCGCGCTGCTTGTTGCATATTATGCGTCACAATAACAACGGTATATTTACTTTTTAGCTCATAGATAAGCTCTTCAATCGTCAGAGTAGAAATAGGATCCAATGCTGACGTTGGCTCATCGAGTAATAATACTTCTGGCTCAATAGCGATAGCTCTAGCGATAACTAAGCGTTGCTGCTGACCGCCTGATAACCCAAAGGCATTTTCATGTAATCGATGTTTGACTTCATCCCATAATGCAGCTGCTTTCAACGCATCTTCAACCGCTTCATCTAATACTCGCGCTTCTTTAATCCCTTGTAAACGTAAACCGTAAACCACATTCTCATAAATTGATTTAGGAAACGGATTTGGCCTTTGGAAGACCATTCCTACACGGCGACGCAGTGAAGGGATATCAGTATTGGGTTGATAAATATCATCACCAAACAACTTAATTGCCCCTTTAATTTTGCAATTATCAACCAAATCGTTCATGCGATTAATACAACGTAATAAGGTTGATTTACCGCAGCCGGACGGCCCAATAAACGCCGTTACCTGCCCCTTAGGAATACGCATTTCAATATTCGATAGTGCTGACGTTTTACCATAATTTAAACTAAGATTATTAATCTCTATGGCTGTATTTTCATCTGATAAATTATTTACGTCTATTGGCGATAGAAAAGAGAGATCCGGTGATAATGAATACATACAGTTATAACTCCAATGTTCTATATTTCTCTCGTAAATTATTACGAATCGCGATAGCCGTTAAATTTAATCCAATGATAACCGTGACTAATAAAAAGGCCGTTGCATACACAATAGGTCTTGCCGCTTCAACATTGGGGCTCTGAAAACCAACATCATAAATATGATAACCAAGGTGCATAAACTTTCTATCTAAGTGTAAATAGGGCGCAATGTTATCAACGGGTAAAGAAGGAGCCAGTTTTACTACACCAACTAACATAAGAGGCGCGACCTCTCCCGCGGCTCTTGCTACCGCTAAAATTAATCCCGTCATAATAGCAGGGCTTGCCATAGGCAAAACGATCTTCCATAAGGTTTCAAACTGAGTTGCACCTAATGCTAAGGAGCCATGACGTACTGAGTTTGGAATACGACTGAGCCCCTCCTCTGTTGCAACAATAACGACGGGTAATGTTAAAATAGCCAAGGTTAATGCCGACCATAATAAACCAGGCGTTCCAAATGTAGGGGTCGGCAACTCATTAGAATAGAACAGCTGATCGAGCGTTCCACCCACCACATAAACAAAGAACCCCAAACCAAACACGCCATAAACGATGGACGGCACACCTGCAAGGTTTATCACAGCTATTCGAACTAACCTAGTCAACATATTAGGTTTTGCATATTCATGAAGATAAATCGCAGCAATAACCCCTAATGGCATCACAATAACAGACATAAGAAGAACCAATAAAATAGTACCGAAAATAGCTGGGAAAACACCGCCTTCCGAGTTCGCTTCTCGCGGACTATCAGAAACAAAGTCATACAACTCATCAAACCAATGGCCTATTTTTTCTTGCAGTGACATCGCATTGGGAAACCAGATATCCACCACATTATCACTGCTTAACTTATAGCTCTTTCCTTGACTGTCTTTTAACGTTAAATAACTATAACTTAATTGAGTTGAAATTGTTTTTACTTGTTCATTAAGCACACTTTCTTGTTGCTTACGCTCATTACTAGGCAAGCCAGAACTTGGTAATGCATCAAGTTGACGATAAAGCTTATATTGCTCTTGTTCTAATAAATCAATTTTCGCTTTTTCACTTCTAACCCATGCCTCTACCTGTTGTCGGTTAAGCTCAAGGCCATTCGATGTTTCAATAATAGTGCCAAAATATTTACCATGTTGGAGTCGATCAACCACAACAAGATCTTTAGGTTTGGTAACCGATTGGATCTTATCCTGATTAATATTAATAAAATCGAATCCATTAATATCTCGATTCCCAACTTTTATAATTAAACGCTCTTGGTTCTCTGAACTTTTCCCATGAAACTTTTCAACATCATACAACTGCCCGACAATCACTTGTCCATCTGTTGTGTGCCATTCTTGCAATGCTGTAGGCCAAAAATAGGATAAGCCCTTCCAACCAATTAATAACAAAATACCAAGAACGGCAATCATGCTAATGCTCACAGAGCCTGCGGTTAGCCATATCCAAGGTGAACCTGATTTAATCCAATGCTTCATTTATTTACCTTCATTCAGATCAAACCTATAAACTACGGTACTTTTCACGCAACCCTTGGCGTATCCACTCAGCCAAAGAGTTCACAAAAAAAGTAAACACAAACAGTAAAAATGCAGCTAAGAAAAGCATTCTAAAGTGAGTGCTTCCTATCTCTGATTCTGGCATTTCAATCGCAATATTTGCGGCAAGGGTTCTCATTCCTTCTAAAATATTACCATCCATAATCGGGGTGTTTCCGGTCGCCATTAATACAATCATGGTTTCACCAACTGCTCGCCCTAATCCCATCATTACCGCTGAGAAAATACCTGGACTCGCCGTTAGCAACACCACTTTGGTTAATGTTTGCCATTGCGTTGCCCCTAATGCTAACGAGCCTTCAGATAAGTGTTTTGGTACTGAGAAAATAGCGTCTTCCGCTATGGTATAAATTGTCGGAATAATCGCGGCGCCCATGGCAATCCCCACCACTAACGCATTACGCTGGTCGTAACCCACGCCGTTATCACCAAGGTAACTACGTAAATCACCATTAAACAACCAATTTTCAATAACGTACCCATATTGAAAAATCAGATACCCAACCCCTATCAAGGCCGGGATCAATAATATTGCATGCTGCCCTCGCGGGAGCTTTCGCATGATATGCGATGGCAATATGTGCCAAATGAACGCAATAATAATCATACTTAATGGAAAGAGTACAAATAAGCTAAATACGGCAACGAGATTATTCTCAACAATAGGAGCTAACCAAATACCCGCTAATAAACCAATGATCACCGTCGGCAGTGCTTCCATTATCTCAATCGTCGGTTTTACATATCGGCGAACATTAGAAGACATAAAGTAAGCGGTATAAATGGCACTACCAATGGCTATTGGGCCTGCGAAAATAAGCGCATAAAAAGCCGCTTTTAAGGTTCCAAAAGCCAATGGCATTAAACTGAATTTAGATTCAAAATCATCGTTCGCTGCTGTCGATTGCCAAATATAGGCAGGCTCCGGATAGCCTTCATACCATATTTTTCCAAATACCGATTGAACACTGACTTCAGGGTGCGGATTGGTTACCTCAAAGCATTGCCACCCTTTTTGAGTTAATACAATAAGCTTCTCTGCATTGGGAGGCTGAGTTGCCGCCAATACTTCTTCATTAAACAGATGCTGGCTATACAGCGTTTTTTCTGTTGTCGTATGAACTAAAGATACATTGCCTTTAGCATCAATAATCGTCACGCCTTTACGGTACACCTCTGGTGCTAATTTCTTGATCGGAGCATCGACATTAAAGGTTCGAATTAAGGTTAGTTGACGTTTTTCATCCTTAATCGTATCAAACCACTGAGATAAGCTACCATTGTCAAATTGGACCAAAACTGAATGAGCGCCAGATAATAACGTCAGTTTCTGTGCCGACTCTTTTAATGCAATACGCTCTCGTAAATTGGCTTTATGATCTTTTAATGTCCAAACTTGTAGCTCATGTTGATATAAGAAATACAAAAAATCATTATTTGGAGTGATCACCATGGATAATAATTTTTTCGTCTTATCTAACGCATCCCCTTCAAACTCAATCGGGATCGCTTTCCAAATGGACTCACCCGTCATTTGGTTAATCACACTATCAAGTTCTACCCCTAACAATCGCTTATCTTTGGTTTGTGCTAAAACAACCCCTTCGGTTGCCGTTAAGCTAAGCGCAACTTGTGTAAGCTCCTTCTTTTGTTCATCAATTTGAATCAGAGGAAATGGAGTAAAGCTTTCAACATAAGGAATAAGTTGGCGAAGCCCTTGTTTGTAATTAGTTTGAAAGCCAATTTGAGCAAACTGCACTTGGCCCTTTACATCCCCAAAAGCGAACCAATCTTGGCTTTCAATGGTGGCAGCAAAAGCCGTGGGATTCGTGATAATTTGTGTTTCACTGACCTGCTTCTTGTTAAGAAGATCTATAAACTGAACTCGGCCTTTATCATCAATTCGGTAAGCCATTTTTCCTTGTTCATCAGAGCCAATAGCAAGGGTGGCATTATCATATGATGCTGAATATTGAGATAAAGGTTCAACCGTTACAGAAGTAAAAATAGGCGCAATAACCGCCAATAAATAAAAACAGATAAGCATAAGAGCTGCGATGATCCCTATGCCACTGGATTTCACCCAAATACGCATAATCAGATCGACAACATAGCGTTGCCTGTCTCGGATAATCTGATTAGGTTTGGCGTATGCCATGATGAGATAACCTCTGTATTTATTAAATGATTGTTTACGTATTTTTCAGTATAGGAATGACACTATAATGACAACTTAATGGAGATCTAATTTAGAAAGCTCTTGTAAGACAAAACGTTCCGATAATGCGATATAGCCATCCTGCTCAACTCTTTTCTGCCCTTCTAATGACAACATATAACGAATAAATTCGGTTTCTAAAGGCTGCAGTTTGGCTGTTGGTGGCTTATTGATATAAATATATAAAAAACGAGCTAAAGGGTATTGACCACTAATAATATTGTCAGTACTTGGTTCAATATAGTTCGTCCCTTCCCTTGTAATTGGCAACAGCTTTACACCCGACATGTGATAACCAACACCGGAGTAACCAATGCCATTTAATGATGCCGAAACACCTTGAACTACGGATGCCGATCCTGGTTGTTCGTTGACATTCACTTTAAAGTCACCGTTACATAAGGCGTTCTTTTTAAAGTAACCATAAGTACCAGAGACTGAATTTCGACCAAATAATTGAATTCGGTGTTTAGACCAACTACTGTTTACACCTAAATCTTGCCAACGATTAATGGGTTTTACAGAACCACATCGTAATGTTGCCGAAAAGATAGCATCGAGCTGACTAAAGTTAAGTCCTTTTATTGGGTTATCTTGATGCACAAAAATTCCGAGCGCATCAATAGCAACTCGGATTTCAGTTGGCGGGTAACCAAATTGGCGTTCAAATGCGGCTTTTTCACTTTGCCGCATCCGCCGGCTCATAGGGCCAAACTGAGCCGTACTTTCAATTAATGCTGGCGGTGCCGTTGACGATCCTGATGCTTGAATTTGAATATTTACATTAGGATAAATACGTTGAAAATCTTCAGCCCATAAAGTCATCATATTCGCTAACGTATCTGAGCCTATTGAGGATAAGTTACCAGAAATTCCGGCAACTCTTTCATAGGGAGCGAGTTTTCCATCATAAGAAAACGCATTTGATATAAACCCCAGCCAAAGCAATCCCACGGGAATTAATACCCTAAACCATCGCTGCTGTTTATACTGCGTCTTCTTCATTATTCCATTACTTTAAAATCAATTTTTTAGGGAGAACAAACGAGAAAGTACTTCCTTTACCCAATTGGCTCTGTATTTCTAACTGTGAGTCATGATGACTAAGTGCATGTTTTACAATTGCCAGTCCAAGTCCACTACCACCAGTATCTCTTGAACGCGCCTTATCTACGCGATAAAAACGCTCTGTTAATCGAGGAATGTGCTGTGGTTCAATTCCTTGCCCACCATCCTTTACGCTTAATTTAGCCCCTAGGTTCGTTGCCTGCCACTCAACACTAATATCTGCGCCATCAGTAGTATGTTTTACCGCGTTATAAACCAAGTTTGAAATCGCACTGCGTAACTGATCTTCATCCCCTAATACCTTAAGGCGAGGATCGACATCAAAACGAATGCTGTGATTACGCTCACCACTTAATGCGATGGCTTCTTTCTCTAAAATATCTAACATAGAAGGCACATCAACATGATCTTCTAATTGAGACGTCGCTGCGGCTTCAATTTTCGACAGCGTCAGTAATTGTTCAACCAAGCCTTCCATGCGTGATAATTGCTCAGTCATCACCCCATGCGCTCGATTCCACATTGGGCCAACCAACATATCTGGGTCTTCAGACATTTCTAAATAGCCACGAAGCACCGTCATTGGTGTACGTAGTTCATGAGAAACGTTAGCAAAAAAGTTGCGGCGCATACCTTCTAGTTGCTTAACTTGTGTCACATCACGGACCACCATTAAAAACTCACCATCACTATACGGCACAATACGTATTTCAAGTGTCTTATCCGTGTTAATTGGTGATGGCATATCTAATGGAATATCAAACTGTTGCGCCATTAAATATTGCACAAAATCAGGGGTTCTAATTAAGTTGGTAATAGGGTGTCCTGAATCGTCAGGCCAACGGAATCCCAGCAGCGATTGAGCTAGGCTATTACACCATACGATATTACCTTCGTGACGAAATACCACTACAGCATCAGGCAGCGCTTCTGCCCCTTGTCGAAAGCGACGAATTAACGCAGACAGCTCTTTACGACGTTTTTTATGGCGTTTTTGTAAACGATAAGTCTCATCAAAAATCGGCTCCCAACTCCCTGAGGCTGACGGTGGTGTTGCTTTTCTTCCCTCATGCAGCCAGCGCGACATTTTGATTTGATTATGTAAATGCCAAATTAATAAAATAAATGAAGCAAGGAATAATAGTGGCCATAGCGCATCAAATAAATACCCAACAATCACCCAAGGTACGTAAAAAAACGCCAGTTCTCCAACGAGCTTTTTCCATGAGAGACGTTCAACCATGTATTTTACCTTTTGCTTCTATTTATATTTAAGAATTAAGACGTTTGAACAGAGAAACGATAACCCGCGCCACGAACGGTTTGCACTAAGCGATCATGCCCTTCCATTTCTAATGCCTTACGTAAACGACGAATATGAACATCAACCGTACGATCTTCTACGTATACATTCGTACCCCAAACATTATTCAATAGTTGTTCACGGCTGTATACACGCTCTTGATGAGTCATAAAGAAGTGCAGCATTTTAAATTCTGTCGGACCCATATCTAATGCTTTATCATTGGCTGTAACACGGTGTGATACTGGGTCTAATTTTAACCCTTGAACATCAATCAACTCTTCAACAGAGGTTGGAGATACTCGACGAATAACGGCCTTTAAGCGCGCCATTAACTCTTTTGGTGAAAATGGTTTGGTAATGTAATCATCTGCACCCACTTCAAGGCCGCGAACTTTATCTTCTTCTTCGCCGCGAGCTGTTAGCATAACTACTGGGATTTTTTTGGTAAATTCATCGCGCTTAAGGTGTTTGATTAAATTGATGCCTGAGCCACCTGGCAACATCCAATCCAACAAAATTAAATCAGGGTAAGGTTCGCAGAGTAAACCAAGTGCAGTGTCATAATCTTCTGCTTCTATCGGTTCATATCCTTTCTGCTCTAATACAAAACACAGCATCTCACGGATTGGCGCTTCATCTTCTACAACAAGTATCCTTCTAGACATTCTTTTTACCTAAATTAGCCAACAAAATTTATAACGCTATTATTAAAGCTAATTATGACACTTTTGTGACTATTGAAAAGAAAAGTTCATATTCTCATCAATGAAATACTATCTCAGTGTCATTTATCCAAGAACCTGAAATCTATACAAGCAATATTCAACAAAATCTCCTATCATAAGCGCACTTAAAAAAGACAGGAATTCAGCAGCATGATGTGGTTTAAAAATTGTTTAATTTATCGTTTTACTAAAGAAGTTGATCTCAACCCTGAGCAACTTGAAAAACAACTGAACGATTTCCGTTTCACACCTTGTGGTAGCCAAGATATGCAAAAGTTTGGCTGGGTAACTGCAATGGGCCGTCATGGTGATATGCTGACTCACGTCGCAAGCAAAAATATTCTGATCTGTGCTAAAAAAGAAGAAAAAATGTTACCCGCGTCAGTGATTAAAGAATCAATGAACGCAAAAATTGATGCCATGGAACTTGAGCAAGGTCGTCCTCTTAAGAAAAAAGAGAAAGACTCTATCAAAGATGACATCGTTATTGATCTTCTTCCACGAGCATTTAGCAAGCACCAACAAACCTATGCATTAATTCTTCCAGAAGCTGGGTTTATTATTGTTGATGCTGGCAGTTACAAAAAAGCGGAAGATGTATTAGCGTTGCTTCGTAAATCTATCGGCAGCTTGCCTGTAGTTCCTCTAACTTCAACTCAACCTATTGAAAATGCATTAACTGAGTGGGTTAAAACAGGTACTACGCCTCAAGGTTTTGAGATGGGTGAAGAAGCGGAACTAAAAGCAATTTTAGAAGACGGCGGCGTGATCCGTTGTAAGCAGCAAGAATTAGTATGTGATGAAATCCACGCTCACATTGATGCAAACAAAATGGTTACTAAGTTAGCGCTAACTTGGCAGGAACGTTTAGAGTTTATCCTTGCTGATGACCTATCTCTAAAACGCCTAAAATTCAGCGACGAAATTAAAGACCAAAACGAAGATATTGGTTTTGAAGACAAAGCAGCACGCTTTGATGCAGATTTCTCTCTAATGAGTTCTGAGCTTGATGCTCTACTACCTGATCTTTTCAAAGCACTTGGTGGCATTGAAGAGAAAGAGTAAAAGCAGGGTTCAGGTCGAATCGCAAGCGAAGCGACCTGAAACCTTTCTTTATACCCTAGCACTTCTCTCACTTTCCATGTAAAATCCGGCCTCCTTCATATCCTTGTGATATGACCTGACCTGAGATCAGAATACAACATTGGGAAGCAATCATGTTTAAGCCAGAACTACTTTCGCCTGCGGGCAGCCTTAAAAATATGCGTTATGCGTTTGCCTACGGTGCAGATGCCGTTTATGCAGGCCAGCCACGTTACAGCCTTCGTGTTCGTAACAACGAATTCAACCACGAAAACCTACAAATCGGTATTAATGAAGCGCATGCGCAAGGTAAGAAGCTATATGTGGTATGTAATATTCAACCACACAACTCAAAGCTAAAAACCTTCATTCGTGATTTAGCGCCAATCGTAGAAATGGGTCCTGACGCATTGATAATGTCAGATCCTGGTTTAATCATGATGGTTCGTGAAGCTTTCCCTGAAGTAGTTATTCACCTGTCAGTTCAAGCCAATGCGGTTAACTGGGCAACAGTGAAATTCTGGGCAACTCAAGGTGTTGAGCGTGTGATCTTATCTCGTGAATTATCACTAGAAGAAATTGAAGAGATCCGTGAGCACTGTCCTGATACTGAATTAGAAATCTTTGTACACGGTGCATTATGCATGGCGTACTCTGGTCGCTGCTTGTTATCTGGTTACATGAACAAGCGTGATCCAAACCAAGGCACATGTACGAATGCATGTCGCTGGGAATACAAAGCGGAAGAAGCAAAAGAAGACGAAAACGGTCAAATCGTTGAAGCTAACCCTACAGGTGTTGAGATCCAAGACGTTGAAGTTCAAAACGAACGTCCAGACAACACACTAGGCTTAGGTAAACCAACGGATGAGGTAGTTCTTCTTTCTGAAGCACACCGTCCAGAAGAGAAGATGGCAGCATTTGAAGACGAGCATGGTACTTACATCATGAACTCTAAAGATCTTCGTGCTATCCAACACGTAGAACGTCTAACTAAGATGGGTGTTCACTCTCTTAAAATTGAAGGTCGTACTAAGTCTTTCTACTACTGTGCACGTACTGCGCAAGTTTATCGTAAAGCGATTGATGATGCGGTTGCAGGTAAACCATTTGATGAAAGCCTAATGGGTACGCTAGAAAGCCTAGCTCACCGTGGTTACACAGAAGGTTTCCTACGTCGTCATACACACGATGCATACCAAAACTACGATTACGGTTACTCTATCTCTGATTCTCAACAATTCGTTGGTGAGTTCACAGGTAAACGCCGTGGTGATTTAGCTGAAGTTGATGTTAAGAATAAATTCTTAGTCGGTGACTCTGTAGAGATCATGACACCACAAGGTAACCTGACACTGACTCTAGATGTAATGGAAAACCGTAAGAGTGAAGCTGTTGATGAAGCAAAAGGCAATGGTCACTTTGTCTTCATTCCTGTTCCTGCAAACGTTGATCTAGAATACGGCCTGCTAATGCGTAACTTACACACGGGTGAAGATACTCGTAATCCACACGGCAAGTAAGTAATGGCGTTATTGATCAATAAGAAATGCATTAACTGCGACATGTGTGAACCTGAGTGCCCAAATGAAGCAATCAGTATGGGTGATGAGATTTACGAAATTAATCCAGACCTTTGTACTGAATGTAAAGGCCACTATGATGCGCCAACGTGTCAGTCAGTTTGCCCTATCAGTAACTGCGTTATTTCAGATCCAAACAACGTAGAAACAGATGAAGAGTTATTAGAGAAATTCGTTAAGCTTCAAGGCCTAGCGTAATAATCTCTAATCACCTGATCTGATTCAAATAAAAACGCCCAGCGATATCACTATCTCTGGGCGTTTTTTATTTCAGTAACTTATAACATCAAGTAGTTATTTATACCAATCTACATAAGTATTTGATCATTCTTGCTTGTTAAAATCGATTATATCTGCGTTATAAATTTTGTAATTAGATCCACTAGTTACTGTAATTTATGCCTTGCTATAATCGATTTTTCCTACGCAATTATCTGAACAACTACTTATCCAGAATGGTATTACTTTTTCACAAGACCATACGGTTTACTTTTGAATACCTTTGGTTCATTTTGAATCGTCGGTGCGGCATGTGGCGTTTGCCAATCGAGTAACATTATCGCTAATACATTACGGTGCTCACCATCAGTTAAATCAGTACTATTTGATGTTGATGGCACCATATTCTTCTCACGGTTAATCGCATCTTGAATGTGTTTTTGTGTTTTATAGACTACAGGGTCATCTTCTAACCCTGCCAATAAGAAGGTAATTCCTACTTCTGAAATAATGTCTTCTTTGGCTCTTTCTAAAATAGTATCAATATTATTACGCAGATAATCATATATCCATTGATGATCAGACTCTTTTAGGGGGTATTGATAATATTGAGAGTCGGCTAATAAAATATGCGTTAAGCCATAGATTTTATTGCCATACTGCTGCTTAGAAAGCGCTGCATCTTTATTATCTGGGTAGGCTAATTTGAATGCTTCAACAAACTCATCAACCACATCCTGCTCACCTAATTGACGTAACCAATAAACTTGGTTCGCTAGCTGAGCTGCCCATGCTTTAATCATCGCTTCATTAGTCGCGTATTTTTTAAAATCATAACGACGGATAATTTCTCGCAACTGTTTATCGTTACGATGCTTTAAACCATATTCATTAGCACGAGCCATTGAGCCAAGTAAATCCACACCAAGATAGAAATACTCAGGCATATTTTTTGTCGCTTGGTAACGTAAAGTACTGCGAATGTCAGTGTCATCAACATAGCTACTTAATCGCTTTTGAGCATAGATATCTATTTGTTCGGGTGTATGAACTTCCGAAGAGAATTGATTAAGTCGACTTGCCACTCGCGCCATATCAGACCAAACCGCCGCTGAATATTTAGGGTCCATCGTTTGACGATACATGCGTAAACCATAGTGGCCAGCTTTAAATGCCGATAGAGTATAGAGTTGGGTTTCATAAGTATGACGAATAGACGCCGCATCCTGCTTGAAGCTTGGTACTGTTTTTCCACCTTGCATGATTTCTGCATTAGCAGAAGCTAAACCAAATAATAAAACAATAAACAGTAATAATGTCCGTTTAAATAACACCATGTCGACTCTCTCATCTATTAAGAAGCTAAAAACATAATTGGTTACATAATAAACGAGAAGTATAAGTAACGGTCAAAAAGGTGTAAATAAACCGTACTTTATCATTTGTTTTTGGCATAAAAAAAACCTAATGATATAAAATTAATATCATTAGGTTTCAATTTATTCGTTGAGCAATAAACTTATTTAGTTAAATCATCAAAGAAGTTTTTAACACCTGATAAGAAACCTTCAGATTTCGGATTGTGCTTTTTCGCATCTTTACCATCAAAAGATTCTTGGAATTCTTGAAGAAGCTCTTTTTGACGTTTGGTAAGTTTAACCGGTGTTTCAACAATCAGTTTAACAATTAAGTCTCCCGTACTGTGCGTACGAACGCCTTTCACACCTTTGCCACGCATACGGAACATACGGCCTGTTTGCGTTTCTAGAGGTACTTTTAAGCTTACACGACCATCAAGAGTAGGAACTTCAACTTCACCACCTAATGCCGCCATCGTAAAGCTTACTGGCACTTCGCAGTATAAGTTGTTGCCGTCACGCTCAAAGATATTATGCTCTTTCACGTGCACTTGTACGTATAGATCGCCTGCTGGAGCGCCGTGCTCTCCCGCTTCACCTTCGCCAGATAAACGAATGCGATCGCCAGTATCAACACCTGATGGGATCTTAACATTAAGTGTTTTCGTTTTTTGAACGCGACCTTCACCATGACAAGAATTACATGGGTCTTTAATGATCTTGCCTTTACCATGACAAGTAGGACAAGCCTGCTGTACCGCAAAGAAACCTTGACGCATTTGAACTTGGCCATGACCATGACAAGTGCTACACGTTGATGAAGAAGTGCCTTTCTTAGCGCCAGTACCTTCACATGGATCACAAGACACTAATGTTGGTACTTCAATCTCTTTATCACAACCACGAACCGCTTCTTCTAGCGTAAGTTCCATGTTGTAACGTAAATCTGAACCGCGTTGTGCACGTTGTTGACCACCGCCACGACGACCGCCACCAAAGATGTCACCAAACACATCGCCAAAGATATCGCCAAAGTCACCTTGACCGCCACCGAAGCCGCCACCGCCCATGCCACCTTGTTCAAAGGCTGCATGACCGTATTGATCATAAGCTGAACGTTTTTGAGCATCCGTTAAGATCTCATACGCTACTTTTACTTCTTTAAACTTTTCTGGCGCTGTTTCATCGCCCTGATTACGGTCAGGGTGGAATTTCATCGCTAGACGTTTATAGGCTTTCTTAATATCACGCTCAGAAGCATCACGGCTTACGCCCAATACTTCATAAAAATCACGTTTAGACATGCTTTGGTCACCAATTCTTTTGATACTGCCGGCAGTGACACCATCAGTATGAGTTCAATCTAGATAATTAGGATCAGCACAAACCGAAAGTGATTATCTAGATTGACCTAATTACAAATTTGCGGGCGGTAGAGAAAACTCCAACGCCCGCAATATATTTTCAACGAAGAATTCTAATAAAAAACATCAGTTTCTAATTAGAAATAATTGTTGATTTATAAGCTAGAAAGTTTGAGTCCAAGGAAGAAGCGCGGAGTTTGCGAACGCAAATGAGCACTTCCGACACAGGAATCGAGCTTTCTAGCGACTAAATCTCAATTATTTGTCTTTAACTTCTTCAAATTCAGCGTCTACTACATCATCTTCTTGCTTAGGTTGCTCACCCGCTTCAGCACCTTGTTGTGCTTGAGCTTTCTGTTGAGCGATTTCCATTAGCTTTTGTGCTGCTTGCATTAGCTCTTGAGTTTTCGCATCGATTACTTCTTTATCATTACCAGACTTAACTTCTTCTAGTGCTGTAATTGCTGTTTCGATTTTTGTTTTCTCGTCAGCT
>NZ_JARACS010000015.1:0-100077 GCF_028765525.1 Aliivibrio sp. S2TY2
TAAAAAAGCCATCCTTTGGATGGCTTTTTTTCGATTACATAAGTAAATAGTATTGCTGATATAGCTCAGCCCGGTAGAGCGCACCCTTGGTAAGGGTGAGGTCCCCAGTTCGAGTCTGGGTATCAGCACCATTTACTAACAGATTTTGCTTAGCGACCATAGCGTTATGGACCCACCTGATCCCATGCCGAACTCAGAAGTGAAACGTAATAGCGCCGATGGTAGTGTGGGGTTTCCCCATGTGAGAGTAGGACATCGCTAGGCTCAAATTCTTAAAGGCTTCCCATTGGGAAGCCTTTTTTCGTTTTAACCATCAAATAAATGTATTTTCGGCTACTTGCCATAGCGCCTGAATGACTGAGTCATTTAATTTTGACTTCTTACAGCATAAGCCCAATTTAAAAGGCGCTATTGGTGATATGTTTAAACGCTGAACCTTATCTTTTACTGGACTGTTATTTATTACTACGTCTGGTGCTATACCAATTCCACATCCTAATGCGACCATACTAACAATTGCCTCGTGTCCTGATACTTGTGCATAAATAGTTGGTTTAATCTTTTGATCTTTAAACCATTGATTTGCTCTATTTCTTGCAGTCCCTGATTCTGGAAGGATAAATGGTAATGATTTCCAGTTTGTTGTTTCTTTATTAATTTCACTAATAAAATGATTATTGCCTATTGGAGCGATGATGGAGAGTGGAATTTCACTAATAATTTCAAAAGCGAGTTTGTTTGATAATTTTTCAGGTAGTGCAGAAATAGCAATATCAACCTCAGAGGATTCAATTTTATCAATTGCTTGAGCAGGATCTCCAGTAGATAGCTTAATATCAATGTGTGGATAGTTAACTTTAAAATCATTTAATAATTGAGGGAGGTGACTGTAGCTAGCTGTCACTGAACAGAATAAATTGAGTTGTCCTTTGAGGGTATTATTTACAATATTGGAACTTGCTTTGTAGCCACTCCATTCTGAACAGATATTCAAAGCTACTGGAATAAGTTGTTTTGCCGCAGTGGTTAATTCAACACTTCGATTATCTCTAATAAATAATGGATGTCCAATTTCATCTTCTAGCTTTTGAACTTGCCGGCTTAATGCTGATGGACTCAGGTGCATTGCTTTTGATGTCTGAGTAAAACTATGACTTTCGCAAAGATGTAGGAATGTTTGTAAAAGTTTTATATTCATTTTATGTTGTCAATTTTGCAATCATGTGTTGCTAATATATCACTTTTGACAATGTTAATCTTTCGTTATTATCTTTTTATACACAAGATCATCCTAATGGATTAAATGATATTTATGGAGTTTTATCATGGCTAACTACTTTAATACGCTAAATTTACGTGAACAACTGGATCAGCTAGGTCGTTGTCGCTTTATGGACCGCGAAGAATTTGCAACAGAGGCTGATTACCTTAAAGGTAAAAAGGTGGTTATTGTAGGTTGTGGTGCACAAGGTCTTAACCAAGGTCTTAATATGCGAGATTCAGGTTTAGATGTAGCTTATGCATTGCGTCAAGCTGCAATTGATGAGCAGCGCCAGTCATATAAAAACGCGAAAGAAAATAATTTTGTAGTAGATAGCTATGAAAATTTAATTCCTCAAGCCGATCTTGTTGTTAACCTAACTCCAGATAAGCAACATACAAATGTTGTTGAAACGGTTATGCCTTTAATGAAGGAAGGTGCAGCGCTAGGTTATTCTCACGGCTTTAATGTTGTTGAGGAGGGTATGCAAATCCGTAAAGACTTAACAGTAGTTATGGTTGCTCCTAAGTGTCCTGGTACAGAAGTACGTGAAGAATATAAGCGTGGCTTTGGTGTTCCAACACTAATCGCTGTTCATCCTGAAAATGACCCTAAAGGTGAAGGCTGGGATATAGCGAAAGCTTGGGCTGCTGGTACTGGTGGTCACCGTGCTGGTTGTCTTGAGTCTTCTTTTGTTGCTGAAGTTAAGTCAGACTTAATGGGTGAGCAAACTATCCTGTGTGGTATGTTACAAGCTGGCTCTATTGTATCTTATGAAAAAATGATCGCTGATGGCATTGAACCAGGCTATGCCGGTAAACTTCTTCAGTACGGTTGGGAAACAATCACTGAAGCACTAAAGTTTGGTGGCGTAACTCATATGATGGATCGTTTATCAAACCCTGCAAAAGTAAAAGCATTTGAGCTTTCAGAAGAACTAAAAGACTTAATGCGTCCTCTTTATAATAAACACATGGATGACATCATCCAAGGTGAATTTTCTCGTACAATGATGGCTGATTGGGCTAATGATGACGTAAACCTATTAGGTTGGCGTGAAGAAACAGGCCAAACAGCATTTGAAAATTACCCAGAATCGGATGTAGAAATCTCAGAGCAGGAATACTTTGATAATGGTATTCTTTTAGTTGCGATGGTTCGCGCTGGTGTTGAGCTTGCATTCGAAGCAATGACGGCTTCTGGTATCATTGATGAATCGGCTTATTATGAATCTCTACATGAGTTGCCGCTGATTGCAAATACAGTTGCACGTAAGCGTCTATATGAAATGAATGTTGTTATTTCTGATACGGCTGAATACGGTAACTATCTGTTCGCTAATGTAGCAACACCATTACTTCGTGAGAAGTTTATGCCTTCAGTTGAAACAAACGTTATTGGTCGTGGTTTAGGTGAAACATCAAACCAGGTAGATAATGCAACTCTGATTGCTGTTAACGAAGCAATTCGTAACCACCCAGTTGAATATATTGGTGAAGAGCTACGCAGCTATATGAGTGATATGAAACGCATTGCAGTTGGCGGTTAATTAGTACCAAATGAACATAAAAATGGCTTAACCTATGATGGTTAAGCCATTTTTTTATGTGTAAATTATGAACATATCAAAACTACTTTTCTGACAGTTTTTCTTCTAACTCAGCAAGTTTTTGTTCCATTACTGTTAGTTTTTGACGAGTGCGCAGTAGGACTTGAGTTTGAACATCAAATTCCTCTCTACTTACCACATCAAGTTTGTTTAGTTGCCCTTGGATAACCTGACGTACTTTTTGTTCAACATCACTGCCTAACTCTTTAACTGGTTGAGGCATTGAGTCATGAATTTGTTTTGCAACTTGCTCTAATTTTTTTGGATCAAACATCATTTACCCTTAATTGAATACTTTTCTTTATTCTAAGTAAAGCCTTGCCAATTGTCGCTAGTCAAATAAAAAAAAGGCTACCGAAGTAGCCTTTAATTTTTAAATCGTCATTAAGACTCTTTAATCTCTTTACCTTCTTCAAAAACAGGTAATGGTTTATGTTCACTTGCTAAGTAGCTGTAGATGACAGGTAGTACGAATAATGTAAATAACGTACCAATTGCTAAACCAGCAACGATAACAATACCGATACTGAAACGTTGAGCAGCACCTGCACCTGAGGCATACATCAGTGGGATTAGACCTGCAATCATTGCCGCAGTCGTCATTAGGATTGGACGTAGACGAACTTTAGCAGCTTCAGTTACGGCTTCCATACGATTCTTGAGGTGATGGAGTTGCTCTTCTTTTGCCACTTCACAAATAAGAATACCATGCTTAGTAATCAAGCCTACAAGCGTAATCAAACCAACTTGAGAGTAGATATTCATTGTCGCGGCACCCCATGCAAGAGCGATTAAAGCACCACAAATAGCGAGTGGAACAGAAACCATGATTACCAATGGATCTCGTACTGATTCAAATTGAATAGCAAGAACCAAGAAGATGATAGCTAGTGCCAAGCCAAACGTAGCGTATAGTGCGCTACCTTCAGTTACGTATTGACGAGCTTCACCCATATAGTCATGGTTATAGCCACTTGGTAGTGTGCTAGCCGCCAAATCTTCAAACCATACAATCGCATCACCCATAGCGATACCTGGAGAGGGTACTGCACCAATAGTCGCTGAGTTTAATTGGTTGAAGTGAGGCAGTGACCTTGGTTCAGCAACAACATCAATAGAGATTAAACTGCCAAGAGGAACTGCTTCACCGCTGGTTGAACGAACATAGTAGTTGTTCATTGATTCAGGGTTAAGACGGTATTTACGCTCTACTTGAGGGATAACCTCATACGAACGTCCGCTAAGATCGATTCGGTTAACGTAACCATCTGCCATCATTGTACTTAGTGTAATACCAATATCTTGCATGGTAATACCGTAAGCGCCAGCTTTATCTTTATCTATGTTGATCTTCATTGTTGCTGAATCAAAATTCAAATCAAGATCAGAGTAAACAAACAGTGGGCTACCTTTAACGCTTGTTAGTACTTCAGTGGCGATTTGGAATAAGCTTTCAAAGCTATTTGGTGTTGTAATAACAAATTGAATTGGAAGACCAGAACCAGCACCTGGTAGTTCAGGCATTTGGAAGGCTGTTACTGCCATTCCAGGAATATCCTGTACTAACTCACCAACACGTTTAGCTACTTCAGCCTGGCTTGTTGTTCGCTCACTCCAAGGAACCATTGATGCGATACCAAACGCTTGGTTTGCATTAGGCACACCTGTAAATACTTGAGCAAAGGCAACCTCTGGTTGATTTGACAAAATTTTATTTACATCATTCATCGTATTCTGCATGTAATCAAGGTTTGCTGTTGAAGGAGCTGTACCCATCAACATGATTACCCCTTTATCTTCCGATGGTGCCAGTTCACTTGGAATGAACTTAAATAACAATGGAAGGGTAGCAAAAACAATAACAGCAAAACCAATAATTACAGGGCGGCGAGTCATGATTGTGTTTAGCATTACCTCATAACGATCACTCATGCCATCTAAAATATGATGTACTTTTTTCTCAAAGCGATTTGGCTCTTCATTTGCCACTAGCATTTTAGAACACATCATCGGAGACAGCGTTAGTGCTACGATACCGGAAACAAATACCGAACCTGCTAGCGTTAGTGCAAACTCTTTAAATAGAGAGCCTGTAATACCACCCATCATTGCGATTGGAGCATATACCGCACCAAGTGTTAATGTCATTGCAATAACCGGAACCGCAATTTCACGAGTACCGATAATTGCCGCTCGGAAAGGGGTTTCGCCTAACTTGATATGACGGTCGACGTTTTCTAAAACAACGATAGCATCATCTACCACCAAGCCGATTGCAAGAACCATTGCTAATAGAGTCATCAAGTTCCAAGAGAATCCCATTGCTTGCATTACCATTGCCACACCAATAAGTGATAATGGGATGGTTACAATCGGGATAATAACTGCTCGGAAAGAACCTAAGAATAACGTAATAACGATCAGTACGATTAATGCAGCTTCAATGATAGTTTTAATTACTTCATGAATAGACTCATTAATTGCAATCGTAGAGTCATACATGATGTTCATTTTGATATTACTTGGTAAGTTCTTCTCTAATTGAGGAAGAAGCTCAAGTACATCAGCGGCAATGTTAATCGGGTTAGCACTTGGAGCGGCATTTATCGCAGCAACAACGGCTTCTTGTCCGTTAGCACTTGCACGATAAACGTCATGGCTCTTTTCAAGAGAAACTTTTGCGATATCGCTCAGGCGAACAATTTCCCCATCACTCGTTCTAATAACAAGATTTTCTAATTCTTCAACATTAGAAACTTGAGTATCAGCACTGCCGTTATAAAGAACAAATTCCCCCGTAGCTTGACCTGCAGCAGATTGAAAGTTATTGGCACTTAAAACACCCATAACATCCGTTGCCGTCATATCAATAGCAGCCATACGTGCTGGGTCTAGCCAGATACGCAGTGCGTACTTCATACCACCATAAAGATCTACTTTTGATACACCATTAACAGTAAATAGTTGAGGGTTAACAACTCGCTCTAAGTAATCGGTAATCTGACTCGATACTAACTCATCACTTGTAAAACCAATATAAAGAACAGAAGTTGTCGACCCTGTAGACATGGTTACTGTTGGATCTTCAGACTCTTTTGGTAGTTGAGATCGTACAGAGTTTGTCTTAGCCAAAATATCAGACAAGGCTGCATTTGGATCAGTGTTTAACTTCATCGTAACCGTAATGGTTGATTGTCCCATTACCGATTGTGAGGTCATAAAGTCAATATTATCTGCTTGGGCAACCGCTTGTTCTAAGGGTTGAGTTATGAAGCCTTGAATAAGGTCAGCACTCGCACCGTAATAGCTGGTTGTTACCGTTACAACGGTATTCGTCATTTCAGGGTATTCACGAACTTGCATTTTGAAAATTGCTTGAATACCAAGCAAAGCAATCAAAAAGCTGATCGATACCGCTAAAACTGGACGTTTAATAAAAACATCAGTAAAGCGCATAGTTCCTCCGATTACAGCATTGGTGTTTCAGCAGGTGGTGTTGTCGCGTCGCTTTCCACAATACGAACTTTCGCATCATTGCTTAAACGAACTTGACCTGTAGTTACAACTACATCGCCAGGTTTAACACCTTCAAGAATATGAGCAATTGCTTCTGAACGCTCACCTACTTTTACAACGTGCTGTTGAACGCGTTTTACGCCGTCTTTTTCAGTGACAAGATAAACGTTATCACCATAAAGCGTATAGGTAATTGAAGTTTGAGGAATTACCACTTGGTTTTCTAATGTAGGTAGAATAATTTCAGCGCGAGCAAACATACCACTACGCAGTTTTCCACCGTTATTAGGGATATCAGCTTGAACTTCGATTAAACCACTTTGAATATTTACCGCAGGTTCAATAGCACTAATTGAGCCTTTGAAGATGTCCGCAGGGTAAGAATCAATTGAAATATCGATTTCTTGTCCAATATTAATGCGTGAGATGTCTGTTTGAGGAACAGTAAAGCGTAAACGCATGATACTTGTATCTTCTAAACGAACGATGTCAGTACTTGGTTGTAAATATTGGCCAAGATATACATTACGAATACCAATTACACCGCTGAAAGGCGCTTTGATTTCACGACGATCAATAGATGCTTTCATGCCTTCAATATCAGCAGCAAGAGAGAAGTAATTTGCTTCTGCTTCATCGTATGCTTCTTTTGAAATAGAACCTTTCTTGTATAAGCCTTTATAACGTTTATATTTAGCTTCAGCTGCAGGAAGGCGCGCTTCAGTACTCTTTAAGTTTGCCTTTTCTACTTTAGAATCAAGAGAAACTAATACTTGGCCTTTTTTTACTTGGCTGCCAGAATCAAACGAAATTTTATCAATGATGCCATTAACTTCAGTTGTTAACGTGACACCTTGGTTAGGTTCAATAAAGCCGATAGCTTCAATAGTTGGAGTCCAATGAGATGAAGCAATGGTTTCAACCGTAACAGGGAACTCGGGCTCTGGTCGGTTAGCCATATACTCAGCGATTTTTTGTTGTTTAAACATGTTAAAACCAATCACACTACCGAAAAGAAGTAGTGCAAGAAGCAACATAAAGAAAGTCCACTTTTTCATTCTGATTAGAACTCCGAATTAGTGTTTGATAATGGCATCCCAGCTAGCTTCAATAGCCGCATCGAGATCATCGTTTGTTAAAGTAAAAAAACCTTGAGCATGCTTACGAGCTAAACAAACACTCGCTTCTAAGCTCAGGCCAGTTAATATTTCTACACTTAGAGGTTTAAATACGCTTTGCTCAAGTCCATCAATAAAGAGTTGGTTTACTTGGGCAAACATTTCTTCCTCTAGTTCCTTAAATTTTACTAGATCAGAAGAAGGGAGTGAGTCGTATTGATTACGATTCAAAAAAGTATTCTTCTCTGAAATAGCAAAGTGCCAAATGTTAAGCCACATAGTACGAAATCGGACTTTAATTGGGTCTGAATCTTGTACATTTTCTTGGATAGCAAATGCAACACGTCGCATAACATTCAATTTTATTTCTTCGATTAATGCTTCTTTATCATCAAAGTAGCGATATATCGTGCCAGCAGCAACTCCGGCTTGGTTAGCGACCTTCTGCATGGATAAGCCACGAAACCCGTCTGTCGCTAATAATTGCTCAGCCGATTCAAGAATGAGCTGACGCTTTTCCTTCATAAACTGATCCTTATGAAATGAATGAACGTTCATTCATTATTTTAGGCTACGATGAATAAAATGTAATCTGTTTTTGTGTCAAGAAACGTAAAGATCACGCTTTTTCCTCGATGGTTTACATGGTATTCCATCAACGACAGCTTTATTATAGGCGCAAATATTCATTAACGATTTAATAGGTGATTAATGAGACTTAATCCACAGCAAGATGAGGCCGTAAAGTTTGTCTCTGGACCATGTTTAGTATTGGCTGGTGCAGGCTCGGGTAAAACTCGCGTAATTACCAATAAAATTGCCTACTTAGTTCAACAGTGTGGCTATAAGGCGAGAAATATCGCTGCTGTGACGTTTACCAATAAAGCAGCTCGAGAAATGAAAGAGCGCGTAGGTCAAACCCTTAGTAAACAAGAGTCTCGTGGATTAATGGTTTCAACCTTTCACTCGCTTGGGTTGGATATTATTCGTCGTGAATACAAAATATTAGGTTTAAAAGCTGGTTTTTCATTATTTGATGATCAAGACCAGCTTGCTCTATTAAAAGAATTAACAGAAAAACAGATCGATGGAGATAAAGATTTATTACGTCAGTTATTGAGTAGTATCTCGAATTGGAAAAATGACATGCTGACACCAGCGCAAGTCAAAGGTTTTGCGCGTTCAGAGCAAGATCAGCTGTTTGCTTTTTGCTATGAAATGTACCTCACTCAAATGAAAGCGTATAACGCTCTTGATTTTGATGATTTAATTTCACTTCCCGTTCTTCTACTTCGTAATAACCAAGAGGTACGAGAGCGCTGGCAAATGAAGATCCGCTATCTTCTGGTTGATGAATATCAAGACACCAATACAAGCCAATATGAATTAGTTAAGTTATTGGTGGGTGAAAGAGGGCGATTAACCGTGGTGGGCGATGATGATCAGTCAATTTACTCATGGCGTGGAGCAAAGCCTCAAAACTTAGTACTTCTAAATGAAGATTACCCAGCTTTGCGTGTCATAAAGTTAGAGCAAAACTACCGTTCAACGAGCCGAATTTTGCGAGCGGCTAATATATTGATAGCCAATAATCCACACGTATTTGAAAAACGTCTATTCTCTGAAATCCCAGATGGAGAGCAGATTAAGGTTTTAACCGCTAAAGATGATGAGCACGAAGCGGAGCGAGTTGTTGGTGAGTTGATAGCACATCGCTTCTTGAATCGAACAGACTACAAAGATTATGCGGTGCTATACCGAGGTAATCATCAGTCACGTTTGATTGAAAAATCGTTAATGCAAAACCGAGTACCTTATAAAATTTCAGGCGGGACCTCATTTTTTGCACGTGCAGAGATTAAAGACATCATGGCTTATCTACGCTTACTGACAAATCCAGATGATGACAATGCTTTTTTACGAGTAGTGAATACACCTCGTCGTGAAATTGGCCCTGTAACTCTAGAAAAATTGGGTACCTATGCCAATATGAGAGGAAAAAGCTTATTTGAAGCCAGTTTTGAGCTAGGTTTAGAGCAAACGCTTTCTGGGCGAGGTTTAGAATCTTTACGTCGATTCTCTCATTGGATAGTGTCTATTTCTGAAAATGCTGAGCGAGGTAATACAGTAGAAGCGGTGCGTTCGTTAGTAAAAGACATTCATTATGAAGACTGGTTGTATGAAACATCAACCAGTGCAAAAGCCGCAGAGATGAGAATGAAAAACGTCTCTGATTTGTATTCATGGATTGTTGCCGATTTAGAAGGTGATAATTACGATAATGAAGAGAAGACATTAAAAGAGGTAGTGCAGCGCCTTACACTTCGAGACATGATGGAGCGCGGTGAAGACGAAGATGGTGCAGATCAAGTTCAACTAATGACTTTGCATGCCTCTAAAGGCCTTGAATTTCCATACGTTTACTTAATTGGCGCTGAAGAGGGGATTTTGCCTCACCAAGTAAGTATTGATGAAGATAATGTAGAAGAAGAGCGACGATTGGCTTATGTAGGGATCACTCGAGCCCAAAAAGAACTCACCTTTACATTATGTAAAGAACGTCGTCAGTATGGTGAATTGATTCGACCAGAACCAAGTCGATTCTTGGAAGAGCTTCCACATGATGATCTGGATTGGGAAATGAAAAAACCAAAGCCGACTCAAGAAGAAAGAATGGAAAGAGGAAAAGCAAACATCGCTAATCTTAGAGCCATGCTTAAGAAGTAAACAGACACAAAAATGCCCACTGATAACACAGTGGGCATTTTTTATGATTGAGCTAAATGAAGATAATAATCAGGTTATAAGCCTTTAATTAAATGCTCAACCGCCGCAATAACTTCATCATCAGAACAATTCATACAAGAGCCGCGAGCTGGCATTGCATTAAAACCATTAAGAGCGTGGTTATTGAGTGTATCGATACCCTTAGCTATACGAGGTGCCCAATCCGCTGCATCTTGTGTTTTTGGGGCACCAGCTGCGCCAGTGGCATGACATGCAATACAAAAAGTACTGTAAACTTGCTCGCCAGAACGAGGGCCCGTTGGCTCTTCAACCACAGGCACGTCACTTGCTAGATAAACTTGACCAACTGGCTTAATTCGCTCAGCAATTGCATCGTCAGAGTTACCTGCTGCAAAAGAGGTAGTTGAAAAAGTTAATGCAGCAACCGTTGCAATAATGATGTTACGAATAGATTTTTCCATAAAGCTCACTTTACACTCCCAGTTATTATTATTGGCTTAAGCCCGTTTTATTGTATTTACCGAGCAGAAAAACGAATTTAGTTAAACAGCTTCGTTAACTTCGTGTAAATATTGAGTGATTATATCTGCTTAAATTGTTGCAATAAACCACTATACCCAAAGAAAATGAGGATAAATACCAAGGAATTGTTGAAAAAGAGACCAAACGACAAAAAAAGTAAAAAAAACACTAGACGAAGGTCACGCAGATCCGTATTATTCCTCTCCGCCGATAGGGTATACGCCCGTAGCTCAGTTGGATAGAGCGTTGGCCTCCGGAGCCAAAGGTCGAAGGTTCGAATCCTTTCGGGCGTGCCATCCGGATTACAAATTAACGGCAAAAAAAGTAGTGGTGGCTATAGCTCAGTTGGTAGAGCCCTGGATTGTGATTCCGGTGGTCGCGAGTTCGAATCTCGTTAGCCACCCCATTATTTTGGTAGCTTTTATAAGTTTCCAGTTTTGATTCAAGCAACATCCCAAGAATCGAGACGAAAACAAGTCGGTGAATAGCGCAGCTTGGTAGCGCATCTGGTTTGGGACCAGAGGGTCGGGGGTTCGAATCCCTCTTCACCGACCACTAT
This sequence comes from Aliivibrio sp. S2TY2, assembly GCF_028765525.1. Taxonomy (NCBI): domain Bacteria; kingdom Pseudomonadati; phylum Pseudomonadota; class Gammaproteobacteria; order Vibrionales; family Vibrionaceae; genus Aliivibrio; species Aliivibrio sp. S2TY2. The sequence goes on from NZ_JARACS010000015.1 coordinate 11,334, forward strand.
TTCAATAATCGCGATAAGCGGTTATATAAAAAATTAGTGGTGGCTATAGCTCAGTTGGTAGAGCCCTGGATTGTGATTCCGGTGGTCGCGAGTTCGAATCTCGTTAGCCACCCCATTAATTTATTGGTAGCTTTTATAAGTTTCCAGTTTGATTTAAGTAACATCCCAGAAATCAAACAAAAACATCGGTGAATAGCGCAGCTTGGTAGCGCATCTGGTTTGGGACCAGAGGGTCGGGGGTTCGAATCCCTCTTCACCGACCACATTAAAAGCCTCGTCAGAAATGACGAGGCTTTTTTCATTTCTGATAGATAGAAAATTCTCACCATCATCACATTATCGCTATATTATTTTGCTCTTCTCTTCTTCTTATTTAATACGATTAAAGTAGTTATACCATCTTCTTATGTATATAAAATCCATTATATATATCGATACTTTACATATATGCAAAATGAATTGTTGAATGGTTATCTCATATTAAAATATCACACTGTTAAAAATGTTAAGATTAATTATGTAAATCATGCTGGTTTCCTGAATATTTTATCACTGTATGAGTATTTTTGTTTTTGTCATTAAGTTCTTGTTTTATCTAGATCACTAATGAGTGTTAAGAGTGAGATTGAATGGTTTATTTTCATGCTCCATGATTTTTTATTCATTTAATTAGCATTAAATAGATTAAAGCTCTTTAATTGTTGCTTTTATGTGAATAATTGACTACATTGGTTTCCTAGTTAAGTTACAACATTTATTGTTGTTTCGAATGGAATCAATGTGCAGACAGGGCAGGATGCTGTCGAGTAGTCGGAGTCTGATAATGTCACTTTTAGAAGTTAAAAATTTACGTATTGAATACCCATCTCGTCATGGCGTTCATGCTGCGGTGAAGTCACTGTCATTTTCAATTGAGCGTGGTGAGATTGTTGGTGTTGTTGGTGAGTCAGGAGCCGGTAAGTCGACAGTCGGTAATGCCGTTATTGATCTACTGAGCCCCCCAGGAGTTATTGCAGGAGGAGATGTTTTTCTTGATGGCGAAAAAGTATCAGGATTAACTTCTGAAGAAATGCGTAAAGTTAGAGGTTCTAAAATTGGTTTTATTTTTCAAGACCCAATGACCTCTCTCAATCCTTTATTCACCGTTGAACAACAGTTAACCGAAACGATCCACGCAAATTTAAAAGTATCAGCAGAAGAAGCTTATGCACGTGCACTTTCGTTAATGGAACAAGTTGGTATCCCACAACCAGAGAATCGCTTAAAACAATACCCACACCAATTTTCAGGTGGTATGCGCCAACGTGTTGTTATTGCGATAGCCTTAGCAGGTGAGCCCGATCTTATTATTGCTGATGAGCCAACGACTGCACTCGATGTATCGATTCAAGATCAGATCTTAAGTCTTATCCGTGATTTATGTGTTAAGAAAAACGTAGGTTGTATGCTAGTGACCCATGATATGGGTGTCGTATCGAACGTCACTGATAAAGTCGCAGTAATGTTCCGTGGCGACTTGGTTGAGTTTGGTAAGACAGAGAAAGTTCTGGGTGATCCTGACCATTCATACACACGCAGTCTTATCTCCGCGGTTCCTCGTTCAGACATCAAATTAGATCGTTTTCCTCTTGTTAGTTATATCGAAGAGGCGGTTGAGCATGAGCCGATTGATGTAAAAAACCATTGGCTAGGACAAAGCCAAGATCAGCGAGAATATACAGGCCCTCTATTAAAGGTTGAAAATGTAAACCTTCGCTTTATAACCAAAGATTCATTTTTTGAAAGCCGTCGTGAATACGTTCAGGCATCAAATAATGTCAGCTTTGAAATACATGAAGGTGAAACGTTTGGTCTTGTGGGAGAGTCTGGGTCAGGTAAATCTACCATTGCGCGTATTATCTCAGGATTATATCCGCCTAACTCTGGCTCGGTCACTTTTGAAGGGATTGATCTAACCGCATTAAAATCTGAAAAAGAACGTCGCCCAATGCGTCGTCAAATGCAGATGGTGTTTCAAAACCCATACACCTCAATGAATCCACGCATGAAAATCTTCGATATCATCGCTGAGCCAATTCGCTTCCATAAATTAACGCGTTCAGAATCAGAAACGCAACAGATCGTTAATGATCTTTTGGATCACGTTGGTTTGGGTCGAATGGCGGCCTTGAAGTATCCACATGAGTTTTCAGGTGGTCAGCGCCAACGTATCTCTATTGCTCGTGCGTTAGCTACACGACCGCGTCTATTAATTTGTGATGAACCAACGTCAGCTTTGGATGTATCGGTACAAGCACAGATCCTCAACTTATTAAAAGATTTACAGGATGAGTTAAATCTAACCATGTTGTTTATCAGTCACGATTTACCTGTTATTCGTCAAATGTGTGATCGCGTTGGTGTGATGCAAATGGGAACCTTATTAGAAGTGGCTCCAACAGAAAACCTTTATACCAACCCTCAGCATGAATACAGCAAACAATTAATTTCACTTATGCCTGAATTTAAAGGTTTAAGAGAGAACGCAACTGCGGTGTAAACCGTCTAATAATAAGTACAAATACAACAAACTAGGGAAACATTCCCGCATAAGGAGTTATGCAATGAAAACCATGAAGACAAAATTAGCTATCGCATTGATGGCAGCAGGCCTAAGTTTTAGTGCGGCAGCAGCAGATATTACCGTTGCTTATGATGCCGATCCTGTATCGCTTGATCCGCATGAGCAATTATCCGGTGGTACGCTACAGCTTTCTCATATGGTGTTTGATCCCCTAGTTCGTTATACGCAGTCATTCGACTTTGAACCGCGTCTTGCTGAAAAGTGGGAACGTATTGACGACAAAACCTTCCGCTTCAATCTACGTAAAGGCGTTAAGTTTCATTCAGGTAATGAAATGACAGCTGATGATGTTGTTTGGACTTTTGATCGTCTAAAAGACTCGCCTGATTTTAAAGCGATTTTTGAACCGTATGAAAAGCTAGTTAAAATTGATGATTACACCGTTGAGCTTGTTTCTAAAGGCGCTTATCCGTTAGTTTTACAGACAGCAACATACCTTTTCCCAATGGACAGTAAGTTCTATTCTGGAAAAACAGAAGAGGGTAAAGATAAGTCTGAAATCGTAAAACACGGTAATTCATTCGCTTCAACGCACATCTCTGGTACCGGTCCATTTGTCGTTAAATCTCGTGAACAAGGCGTAAAAGTTGTTTTTGATCGTTTCGATGGTTACTGGGATACCAACTCACCTGGTAACGTAGATGAATTAACTCTTGTTCCAATAAAAGAAAATGCAACACGTGTTGCTGCTTTACTTTCAGGTGATGTAGATATTATCGCTCCAGTGGCTCCAAATGATCACAAACGAGTGAAAAATACCAAAGGTATTGAGTTAGTTACGCTACCTGGTACTCGTATTATCACTTTCCAAATGAACCAGAACAGTAATGAAGCACTAAAAGATGTCCGTGTTCGTCAGGCAATCGTCCATGCAATCAATAATGAAGGTATTGTTAAGAAGATCATGAAAGGCTTTGCAACAACCGCTGGTCAACAAGGCCCTTCTGGTTACTCAGGTTATGATGCTGATTTAGTGCCACGTTACGATCTTAAGAAAGCAAAACAACTAATGAAAGAAGCGGGTTACGAAGAAGGCTTCAAACTTAGCATGATGGCACCAAACAACCGTTATGTTAATGATGCAAAAATTGCTCAAGCAGCAGCAGCGATGCTATCGAAGATTGGTATCAAGGTTGATTTAAAAACATTACCAAAAGCGCAGTACTGGCCAGAGTTTGATTTGTGTTCTGCTGACATGATGATGATCGGTTGGCATTCAGATACTGAAGATTCAGCAAACTTCTCTGAGTTCCTAACAATGACTCGTAATGAAGAAACAGGTAAAGGTCAGTACAACTGTGGTCATTACTCAAACCCAGAAGTTGACCGTTTAGTTGAAGCGGCAAATGTGGAAACGGATCCTGCAAAACGTAGCGCAATGCTAAAAACAGTAGAAGATACACTGTATAACGATGCGGCGTTTGTTCCACTGCATTGGCAAAATCTTGCGTGGGGTGCGAAATCTAATATTGATATCAAACCAATCGTAAATGCAATGGAGTACCCATACTTTGGCGATTTAGTCGTTAAGTAACTGTCTGTAAAAAGGTTGTCCTGATATTCAGGGCAACCTTTATTCGTCATAAGAGATTCATTGATAAAAAAGTAATACCAACAATTTGTTAGATATGGATATATTTTCTATATCATTTTTAGGATTAAGAAGGGGACAAGGAATGTTTACGTTTCTGGTCAAGCGCCTGTTTCAGGCACTGATAGTGATGTTTGTGATCAGTCTGGTTGCGTTTTCCATCCAAGATAATTTGGGTGACCCGTTACGTGAATTGGTTGGGCAATCCGTTTCAGAAGCTGAGCGTCAAGCTCTGAGAGACGATTTAGGGTTAAATGACCCATTTATCACAAAGTACACTCGTTTTATTACTAATGCGGTTCAAGGTGACTTGGGCACGTCATATTTTTTCAAAAAACCAGCGGTAGAAGTGATTCTTGATAAATTAGTCGCGACCCTCGAATTAGTATTAGGGGCGGCAATTATTATTGTATTTCTTTCGATACCTCTTGGTGTTTATTCGGCTATTCATCCAAAAAGTATTTTCACAAAAGCGATAATGGCGTTCAGTAGTATTGGTATATCGATACCTGTGTTCCTAACGGCAATTATGTTGATGTACGTATTCTCTATCGAATTAAATTGGCTACCGTCTTATGGACGAGGTGAAACCTATAATTTATTAGGTTGGGAATCAGGCTTTTTTACCATTGATGGATTGGCTCACTTGGTATTGCCTTGTATTTCCCTTGCTTCAATCATGCTTCCTCTTTTTATTCGTTTGGTTCGCTCTGAAATGCTAGAAGTGCTGAGTTCTGAATACATTAAATTTTCTAAAGCAAAAGGCATTGCAACAAATAAAATTTATTACCAACATGCTCTTAAAAATACCATGCTGCCAGTATTAACTGTAGGTGGTGTTCAGATTGGCACTATGGTGGCTTATACCATCCTTACTGAAACCGTATTTCAGTGGCCGGGAACAGGCTTCTTATTCTTAGAGGCGATTAACCGTGTAGATACGCCATTGATTACCGCTTACGTCATCTTTGTGGGCTTAATCTTTGTAGTAACAAACACCATTGTTGATTTGTTATATGGATTAATTAACCCAACGGTAGATATTACAGGGAAAGGAGCGTAATCATGGATACCACAACAAACCACGTTCCAACACGTTGGGAACGATTTAAGTCATCGGATTTTCTGTATTACTTCCTGCGCGATAAAGTCGCCATGTTTAGTTTTGCCGTATTTCTAACTTTTGTGCTTGGGGCGCTATTGTCCCCCGTCATTGCGCCAACCAATCCATACGATTTAAGCGCAATTGATATCATGGATTCAGAACTTCCACCGTCTTGGATGGAGGAGGGAGATGAACGTTTCCTTCTTGGAACGGATGACCAAGGTCGTGATGTACTATCAACCATTTTATACGGTTCACGTTTATCATTGACGATTGGCTTCTTAGCGGTAGCGGTACAGTTAACTCTCGGTATTATTATCGGATTGTCTGCAGGCTATTTTGGTGGACGAATTGATAGCTTTTTAATGCGCTTTGCCGATGTGCAGTTATCATTTTCAACCATGATGGTGGCGATTATTGTTTCAGCTATCTTTAAAGCCAGTTTTGGTACAGAGTTTTTCAGTCAATATGCTGTTGTGATGCTAGTGGTTATTATTGGTGTTGCTGAATGGCCACAGTATGCACGTACTATCCGAGCATCGGTACTGGCTGAGAAAAAGAAAGAGTATGTAGAAGCGGCAAAAGTGATGGGGTTTCGTTCTCCACGCATTATGTTCCGTCATATTCTACCTAACTGTTTATCACCAATTTTGGTTATTTCAACGGTACAGATTGCGAATGCGATCATGTCAGAAGCGGCACTCTCTTTCTTAGGGTTAGGTTTGCCAGTTGATCAACCCTCGTTAGGATCATTAATCAGTATTGGATTTAACTATATTTTTTCTGGTTCGTGGTGGATTACTGCTTTTCCAGGGTTAGTTTTGGTGACGTTAGTGTTAGTCATTAACTTGCTTGGTGACTGGTTAAGAGATGTGTTTAACCCGAAAATTTACAAAGGCTAAATAGCATAAAATGAATAAAAAAGCGGTGGTTTACTCATCGCTTTTTTTTCGTCTGTAAAACATGCTTCATGTATTACATTGACGATTTTAGGCATATTTTGTTGTTTTTCTGACTAATTTGTCGCTTTTACTGGCAATAATTCACTCAGTTGTTAGGATCTAAGAGTGTGTTTAAATATTTACAGTGAGTATTTGAATTAAACCAAAACAGAGAGTATCAACTCGAAGTGAGGAATAATGAGTAGAAATAAGGACAAATACAGTATAGATAATACGGACTATACTGTTGGACAGGATAACGTTCAAAAATGGGGGTTTGATGTTCACAATCCCGTCTTCGGCATCAGTGCTGGTCTGATCGCCCTCTTCTTAATTGCCGTTGCGGTAACCGACCCTGAAGCAGCAAAAACGGTTTTAGATGGCTTTAAATGGAAAATCATCAACGCATTTGATGGTTTATTTATGTGGTCAGCAAATATCTTTGTTATTTTTTGTTTAGCATTGATCGTATCACCATTTGGTAAGATTCGTCTTGGTGGAGATAAAGCAAAACCTGACTATTCTATGGTTTCTTGGTTAGCAATGCTATTTGCTGCAGGCATGGGTATTGGGCTTATGTTCTGGGGAGTAGCAGAGCCTGTTGCTTACTTTACTGGTTGGTTTGAAACGCCATTAGGTGTTGAAGCGAATACACCTGAAGCGGCAAAGCTTGCATTAGGTGCGACTATGTTCCATTGGGGTCTTCATCCTTGGGCTATTTATGGAGTTGTTGCCTTGTCGTTAGCGTTCTTTGCTTATAACAAAGGTTTACCGCTTTCAATGCGTTCAATTTTCTATCCAATTCTTGGTGATAGAACTTGGGGTATCCCAGGGCATATCGTCGATATTTTAGCGGTATTAGCGACTTTATTTGGTCTGGCGACCTCATTAGGTTTAGGTGCTCAACAAGCAGCAAGTGGTTTCCACCATGTATTTGGTATTGATGGTGGTCTAGGGCTTCAAGTTGCGATTATTTTTGTTGTTACTTTATTAGCGGTTATCTCGGTAATGCGCGGTATTGATGGTGGCGTTAAAGTGATCAGTAACATTAATATGATCATTGCGATTGTATTGGTGGCTTTTGTTGCCCTAGTAACGTTTGCTGTTTCTATGGGTACTATCCCAACAACCATCATGGGGTATGTGGAGAATATTATTCCTCTAAGTAACCCTCATGGTCGTGAAGATGAAGCGTGGATGCACGGTTGGACTGTGTTCTACTGGGCGTGGTGGATTTCATGGTCTCCATTTGTAGGTATGTTTATCGCACGTGTATCACGTGGGCGTACTGTTCGTGAGTTTTTAACGGCAGTATTAATTGTTCCAACGATTTTCACTGTTCTTTGGATGTCAATTTTTGGCGGTGTAGCGATTGATCAAGTCGTGAATAATATCGGTACGTTGGGCTCAGAAGGGTTAACTGATGTATCTTTAGCCATGTTCCAAATGTTTGATGCTTTACCGATGGGTAATATTCTTTCGATGATTGCTGTTGTTCTTGTTTTGGTGTTCTTTATTACCTCATCAGACTCAGGCTCATTGGTTATCGATAGCATTACTGCGGGTGGTAAAGTGGATGCGCCAATTCCACAGCGCGTATTCTGGGCCTTCATGGAAGGTGCTATTGCGGTAGCTCTGTTATGGGTTGGTGGTACTCAAGCAATTCAAGCATTACAAGCAGGTGCTATCTCAACAGCTCTACCATTCACCGTTATTTTATTAGTAATGTGTGTCAGCTTACTTATGGGTATGAGAACAGAGAAGCACAACAGTTCTTCATATTAAGTAAAAACGCAATAAAAAGCCGATGAAGAATAATTGTCTTCATCGGCTTTTTTGTGTTTATAACCACAGCTTTTTAATTGGGTCACCCGGTGAGAAGTGATAATGAACTTGTGCTTGAAACAGTTCGGCTGTTGCAATTGCATCTGTTAATGCATGATGAGGAGGGTAAGCCGGTAAGCCATAGCGTAAGCGAGTTGTTGCCAAGCGTATTGACTCTGGTCGTTTTCCTTTAAGCCAATTGATTAGGCCCTTTGATTGCTCTTGTTGGTAGTTACCTTCGATTTGCATCGTATCAACAACAGGGAAGACAATGCCCTCACCAATCAAATTTTTTAAGTTAATATCAAAGAAATCACGTTCAATTCGTCGATAATGTACCACGACGACTTTCCCAGCCAAGGCGTCGAGTACTTTAACTAAAATACGGCGTAAATCAGGGGCATCTTGTAAATCAGAATGAGTAATACCGTGAATTACCACGGACTCTTCCTCTAAGCTATCTTGTGCTTTTACAAACCAATGTTGTGATTCACGACAACGAATACGCTTTAGGGTAAAAGGAACAAGACCAATACTAATAATACTATTTTGATTGGCATCTAATCCTGTGGTTTCAAAGTCCAGTGCCACAAAATCAATCTCATTGAGTGGTGTGTCTTCATCGTAAGTACCAGCCTTATAGAAGTTCTTCAGCCTTTTATCTTTACTAATTTGAAATTTGTGATCAAAAAAAGAAGACCAATTTAAAATTTCTTGAGGAGAATGGGGAAACATCATTAACTCCTAAAATTTATTCGCGCTATAGCGATATTTTAAAAAGTTTTGAGCATTACTCAGTACCTGAAACGCATCTTTTAAGTTTCGACGTTCAAAATCCGACATGTTTTCAGGCTCAATATTATTATCTGGCTCATTACCCGCTTCTACATCTAATGCTTGGTGTCGTAAACGGACTAACGAAATTAACTCCATGGCATGGTGAAGATCGCTGCCTTTTGATTTTGGTAAAATACCCGCTTCAATAATATCGTCTAAACGCTCAAATGAGTTTTGTGCTTGAGACCCAATAGCCAAGGCATGAACTCGGATTAAATCTGCTAGCGGAGCAGTACCACGACGTTTTAGATTGATAGAGTTATTATGACGACCATCTTTCTCCATCACAAAATCTTTAAAGAATCCTAATGGTGGTGTTCGACGCAATCCATTTCTAGCAAGACAGGCAAGGAAGCGATTATTCTTTTTCGCTCGACGAACAATAAATCCATTAAGTTGCTCTGCCCATTTTGTACGACCATAAACACCATTTAAATCAAAGAAAATAGAGCTGTTTAATAAGGCTTGAGGATCGGGGTTATCAATCCAATCAGCAAAGCACTCTTCCCATTCTGACTGAGTTTTACGCCATTCAGGGTTGGTTGCCATGATATCGCCAGTGCAATAGGTATAACCACAAGCTGCTAAGCCATCACAAACAAAAGCAGATAACGCTTTGAAGTACTCACCATGTTCTTTTTCGTTGTAGTCATTATCTAAAATAATTGCGTTGTCTTGGTCGGTAACAATTAACTGCTCATCACGAGCCATAGATCCAAGCGCTAAGAAACAATAAGGCACTGGCGGTGGACCAAGTTCCTCTTCTGCGAGTTCTAATAATCGTTGTTTAAAGCTTCGACCAATCTCAGACATAGCACTACCAACCATGTGTGAGTTTGCGTCTTCATTCACCATTCGGATAAAGCAATCTTTAAGCTGAGTCGATAAAATCACCAAGTCTTCAATGGTTTGTTGTTGGAAGATGCTACTTACAAATAACAGGCTGTTTTGAGACTCATAGCGAACAATGTCGGACACCTCAAGGACACCAATGGGTTGCTTATTTCGCAACACAGGAAGGTGATGGACGTTGTAGCGAAGCATCATCAGCATCGCTTCAAATACATATGCATTATGATCGAGTGAGATAAGCTCTGTCGACATTACCTCAGAAACTGGTGTGTTAGAATCCAAACCACAGGCCAATACTTTTGTGCATAGATCTCGATCGGTAATGATACCGACAAAGTCATTATCTTCTTCTTCAGTATCGATTTCAGGATCGGTAATTAACACTGCGGATACATTCTCTTCCGCCATTGTTTTTGCGGCGGATTGAATGGTTTCATATTTGGTGATCATAACCGCTTCACGAGTCAGTAAGGTTTTTACTTTCGAAGTGGTTAAATCATTCGCATCATCATGGTTATTTTCTACTGCTTGTTTTAGGCGAGTTGCATCTTCAACTTCAACAAAGTCAGAGAATTCGTCATAACGTTCACAGAAATCATCAAATACCGATTCAGGGATGCAATATAATAAAGAATCGTTTAAAGCTTTCGCTGGAAAACGCACTTTATTATTCATCAATAGCCCCATTTGGCCAAAGATGCTGCCTTCATCTAATCGATTGTAGAGCTCACCGTTTCGGCGGTAGACCTCGATAATGCCACTACGAACCATGTATAAATCTTTGATCTCATCACCAAAGCCAATCACCATGCTTTCTGCACGATAATAAGAAATTTCGACACTTTGGGCCGCTTCTTTTATCGCCTCTTCAGGCAGTAAATTAAAAGGAGGGTATTGGGATAAAAAGTGTTGGATCTCTAGCAGTTCAACTTCCATGTAGGGCTCGATAGTAATATAGAAAGTAAGGATTTAGTGTAGTTTATCATCATGATGATATCTATCTGAATTGCGTTTATATTTTGAAAATAAGCGTGATTTTTAAACAAAAATACGCAGTAGAATCTCAGATTTTCAACTGACTTTTTGCTAACATTAATAGATACATTTCTTTTAAGGTGCTTCCATAATGGCAATCGTTAAAAAAACAAATACGTTAGTAATGCCGTTAATGTTATTGGCGACAATATCTCAAGCCAAGGCGGCTGATGAGTTAACTCAGTATCTTGAGAGCAATAATAGTGCGCTCACTTCTGTTTGTTCCACATCGGGTTATTTGCCTGATTCTTGCCCTATTGGAGAAGCACTTTGGGGTAATCAAGGTGCAAAATTAGCACAAGGTGAGAGTGAGTTTTGGATCCAATGTGGTGTATTTAGTAAACCACTTGGCGCTGAGAAGGTGAGTAGAATCCAATCGAAAGTTGACGCACCAATAAACATGAAAGAAGAAAGTAAAGGTAAGCGGTGTTTAATTGGTCCGTATAACGATTTTTCGGTCGCTAAAAAGCAATTAAAAGCATTACAAAAAGATCCACTATTTAGGCAATCAGCATTAAGAGAAGTCGCTCTTGCTTCGTTGCCTAAGATTGCGTTGAAAGCTGAAAAAAGTGAATTACCTAAAATAGCCGTTGAGCCAACACCTGATCCTGTTACTATTCGCAAACAAGTCATTATTAATGGCGAGCAATTTGCAGTGCCATTTATTCAGAGTGATGATTATGGTTTTTATATGGAAGATTCTCAACCTTGGCTGCGAGCAAGCTCAAAAGGTAGCCAAGAGATTTGTCAGCGTATAGATATGAATTTAGTATCAAAAGAACAATGGCAAATATTGATTGATTCTAACATCATGAAAGAAGATAAATGGCCAATATTATTACCTTATTGGGGCGCTGATAATTTAGGCCTCTTTAAAGACGGTGCAACAAGAGAATTAAAAAATGCATCCATGTTGAATGTGATGTGTACGAAAAAAGCAGAGGATAAAGTCGTTGGAAATCCAATTTAAAGGTCGTTGGGACAGTAAGTCTCTGGCGGAAAATCTACAAGAAGCATTAGAAACATTAGAAGATGAGTTTGGGGTAAAAGCGCTATCAAATATAACGCTGAATATTTGTTTAGAAGATGAACATAAAGAAGAGTTAGCGTTATTAAGCCCAACCGGACGAGCACTGGATTTTTTGGTTATTAATAATCCAAAAGATGTCAATGACGGTGAGAAAGCTCCGGTGCTGGAGTTTAAGCCGCGCGGTTAATATGGTTTTTAACCGTTTGAGTTTGTAGATAAAAGAAACCCCGGCGAGTGCCGGGGTTTTTGATTGTAAATAATTAGAATTATTCGTTATTACCTACACCTGTCCATTCGATATTGAATTTAATAAGTTCAACTTGAGAACGACCACTTTCTGTTGTTTTACCTAAAATACTGTATACATCGTTAACAGTAAGATTTGGTAAATCAAAATCTACAGTAGCGTGTTGAATCTCACTACCATCATCTTGTCCGTTATAGCATTCAAAAGATGGTGATGTTATATCGTTGCCGTCACTAAAGGTGAAGCTACGGAATACTCCACGAACCATTTCACAGGTAATGCTTTCTCCTGGAAGATCAAAAGTAACATCAGCATCGAAAGAACCATCATCATTACTATTTGTGTTTTCTTCTAAAGATAAAGTTACAGTACCTAATTTTGGACCTGATGCACTAGGCAAATACATTGGGAATACACGTCCTTCCCAACCTGAGTTAGATTGAATATTTAAACGTGCTTCTAAATCAGCTTTTTCGCTAAAGAATGTATAACGCTGTGAATGAATGATTTCTTTAAGATCATCCAACTCTTGCATATACACCGTAGCAGAACCTTTTGAAATTTCGTCTTCTACTTGAGTTAATGCATAACGCATTTTTGCTGTGAATATCTCATTATTTTCTTCCATTGGAAGTGAAGCATCAACTGTTTTTCCGTCTTCGGATACAATGTACGTAGCTCCGTCCCATTCTACATTTGCTTCTGAACAAGATTTTAAGTTTGTTGCTGAACGAGTGTTGGTGAAGACTTTTCCATTATTAAATTTAATTGATTCACACCAAATTTGGTCATGGCCTGTATTTGAATCGAAACCGTTCACTGTGCCATACTCAGCTACATACCATGTAATATCTTCAAGTTTTGTATCCGTTGGTGGAATAACCTCCTCAGCAGGTTTCACATCAGGCAGCGTGATTTTTACCATTTCAGAGATAATTGCATCTGGAGCATCATCATTGATACCAGTCATAAGGTAGAAATAACCACCTTTAATAACTTTACCTGGTTCACCTGAAATCGTAAGGATACCATTAGTGTCAACATTAACGTTAACACCATCTACAGTAGTGAAACCTTCATGAAGGTTCTCGCCATTAGGCCCTGGAGCTTTATCTTCTAAGCCCGCATAATATTCAATAGCACCTAAGCCGTTTACACTTTCAGTATTGAACAGTTCTGTAATATTCAGTTGAGCTTCTATTACAGGAGTATTTTGCTTTAAGGTTATATCAGCGATTTTTTCCTGTAGTGCTGCATATTTAACTTCATTAACTGTGATACCAGCTTTTGCAATTGCGGATAATGTAAATGCTTCATAGACAGTATTAGTGCCATCTGTTGCAGAAATGGTAATCGTTTCACCAGCTGGGTACGCATGACTTGGCTTACCTATTATCTCTAGTTCAGTGCCGCCATCTAGGAATGGTGGAAATGAAAACTCTAAACCGGCAACAGAGCTATAAGCGTTATAAGTTAGTTTATCTTGATCATCTGCAAATAACTCGCTGATACGCATTTTTTCATTAAATACAGCAACATTTTGTTGTAGTTCTAAACTACCTAACCACTCTTGTAATGTATTTCTTACTTGTGGGTTCAATGTAGGAGCTGCGTTTTCTAGTTCAACCTTGATTTCAAAAGTCGTACTAACTATGCCCATATTTTTATTATTAGCAGCAATATCTGTTGCACTTAATGTAACAATATAAATATTACGAACAGTTGTAATGCTATCTTTTGCTGAAATAGTTAATTCTGTCGCTGTTTTAGTAATTTCGAAATCAGCGGTAACATCGACACTATCTTTAGTGGTGATCTTTACTGTTGGAGTAATGTCATTTTTATTATCAGTATCTACAAATAGCTCAGCGATAGGTAAATCGATCAGAGAAATTTCTGTAACATCAGTAAATTTATCTTTATTTACTTGCTTGATAAGATTGTCATAAACACTTTTACTTACAACTAGCTTATTATTAATAATTGCCTCACCGACAGTTCCTGAGTTATCTACCGGAATCGTTGGTTTGAAGTTAGGTTGGTCAAGCTTGTCTGCATTTTCAGGGTCTTTAACTATTTCTGTCGCTTTTACGGCAATAGCGATAGCTGTCGTTGGCGTATAGTTATCACCAGCTTCTACTTTTGATTCAGTTAAGATTTGTGCTGTTTTGTGTAGGGCGTGATCGCCTGCAGCAATAACATCAGAAAATATATCAGTATTTTCTGCACTTAATCCAAGAGCGCTATTTACCTCTTCCTTCGCTTTTTCGATTTCAGCAGGCGTTGGATTTACACCTGCTTTTGCTGCTACAAGGTCAGTTAAAGGAGAGATAATTTTTTCACCTTGAAGGGTGCGGAAAGAAACTTCGTGTGCCATTGCTTGAGTAGGATGATCCATATCAATGGTATAGATACCTGCAAATTTATTAGGGTCACGAGCGATAAGCATTGTTTGCACATCACCATTAGGAGTAATGGTTTGTAAGCTCAAAGTACCTTTAATATCAGTATTTTCTGGGAGGGTAATTTTACCATTTCCATCAGTTAAGCCAAAAATAATATCGTTAGAATCTAGTTTGCCAACTGTTGATGTGCGTGTGGCTACAGGCATATCATCAAACACAACCGCATTCTTAAAGTAACCATCAAAACCCGTAATAACGATACCACCAGCTGAAGGAGTACCTGTATTAGTATCTGAACTACCATCTGAGCCGCCACAACCCACTAACGCTAATGCCACTGACGCTGCTAGTAAACTTACCTTTTTCATTTTTATCTTAATCCTTTGTAATGTCGGGTAGCCGAACCCAGCATGTTATTTATAAATTCAAAAACGCGATACTTTTACTACCTCTTTTGGGTTAACACAAGACACGAGAAATAGAAAAAAAACCGTAAAATTTATTTTATTTTTTTATCACTAGTACGCTTGGTTTTTTTGTATTGATCGCTCATATTTCGGCTCAAAAATGATGGGTGGAAATAAAAAATGAAAAAAATATATTGGTTAGGATTACTACCGAGTTTGGTGATGGCGCATGAGAGCGAGAAAAATTACGGTTATTCGTATTTTACTTTTGGGTTAGAAAATGTGACCTATCAAGAACATTATTCTAATTTGAGCTCAAATGTCACCATTATGAATCCTGTGCTAAATAGTGGCGGTTTGTATTACATTAACGACACGTTTGATTTCTCTATTGATGCACTGGCGTCATTTTCTCCATTATCCGATACGGAAAGTTGGCAAAATAACGGCGTATTGAGCCAAACTAATCAGCTTGAATACCTAAAAACAGCAACCAATATTCAGCTTCATTATAAATTAGATGAAGCATGGCGAGTAATTGGTGGGCCGGCATTAACCTATCAAACATACACTCGTTATGGCATGAAGAATCATAATGGTTTCGTCAATAAAGCGTTTTATGGCACTTGGGATGAAACCTCAACCGACATCTTTGTTGACCTTGGTGTAGCTTATGATAATGGAACGCTATTTAATGATAATAAATGGAAAATCAGCGGACGAGCCGTGTTTGGTTTACCTATTTACAGCGTGACAAAAAACACCCAATTTGAAGATGCTAGTTTTACTGATTTTGGATTCAGAACAATGATTGAGGGGACTGTGAGTTACGAGATTATGAAAGGGCTTCATCTCGGATGGTATGCCATGCTTGGTTATGAAAAACGCTTTGAAACAGATCGACAAGCGGTACAGTCTGAGACATGTAAAACAATGGTAGAAGGCGTCTGTACTGAGCGTGAAACCAAAAGTGGTTTTGCAACACTACCAGAAGCGGATATTTATACATTTAGTACCGGTTTACAGGCGCTTTGGAGCTTTTAGCCTGCGGTAGGCTAAGTACTAATATCTTAATCATATTTAAGTAAAACAAACCCCAATATGGCATCGGGGTTTGTTATATTAGAGCAATGAAGTTCGCGTAGATTAATCTTTTAAGTTATTAAAACTAAAAGATATCTCTTCATATTTTGCCGCGTACGGTGTATTTACTTCGCCATACAAAGTATGAATAGCTGAAGAGAGTCGTGATTGGCTTGAGAAATCCACATTACAATCGTCCCCTTTATCCTCATATGTAGTATCTAAATCCCACATCATCGGATTACCCGCAATGGAATAGTCAGCGGTAAATGAATAGATACTGGTTGCTTGGTCACATGTCATATTATGTAAAATTAAATTAGCATCAGCACTGCCCGTTTCGCCAGCTGGTACTCTAGAGGGAATAGAGGCCGTTACGCTTAATTGCTGTGGTTGAGCATCATCATCTAAAAAACTCACCTGACTGTTAATGTCCGTATCGAGCGGGTTAACGAGCACCGAATTAATGATTTCAGTGGATAAATAGCCAGTATTGAGGCTATACATACTCTCATTGCCCATACTTTCGCTATTATGCATCAGTAAATGTGGCTCACCATTAGTGGATATCTCTTGGGCTTGATAAGTTATTGTCATAAATTCACCATCCTCTTCTAGCTCAAAAGTAATGCGGTTTGAGGGCTGCTCTCGCGTATATTGACCATAATTCTCAAACCCATTACTTTCACTTGGGATAGTGCCGTCTGGAAAAACAGGACACTCACTATAACTTTCTAAGATGCGGGCGTAAGAATACAGGCTCGAATCAAGAGAGTTAAAGTAGCGAATTTCACACACCACGCCCGATCCAAGGTGATTTCCTGAGTCATCTCTTAACGATTCAATGGGTTTGATATAAATAAAGCGATCTTCAAGATTAGCACCGTATTCTATTTCTGGTGGTAAGTAATTTGACTTTACTTCTGGAAGAGAAAAAATGGCGTCAACATGCTCACCTTGTTTATCTACTCCTGAAATAATCAGGGCTTTCCCTGCTTCGGCCGCATATAAAGGCGTTCCCTCAATAGTCATTGATGAGGTGTTTTGGTCAAAAGAGTCAAGGCCATGAATATCAATGTGTTTTAGCTCAACATGGCTAAAGGTATCTGCTGGGTCGTGAAATAATGAGCTTAATGTGAGTGTGGCGCTAAATGGATCATCAACCGACAAATCCCACTGAGCAATGGTGTTTTGTAGCTGAGTGTGGCTCTCCACATTAATGCTGATATTTCTATCATCCTCTAAGATGGTAAATTCAAAGGTGACACTCGTTGTACTGACTTTTTCGTAGTTACTTTTGGGGTTATCAAGGGTACCTAAATTCAGCCCAATGTCATCCATCATTAAGGTGATAAGGTGTGTTCCACCACCTGAAACGAGGTTAGTCGATGATAATTTAAGGTTGCTTCCCCATAGAATACTTGCCGTAATACCCGTCGCCGATAAGGTCGGACTATAAAGGGTTATTGGCGATGAGTTACTGTTGCTACCGAGATCGTTATCGTTATTAAATAAATCGAAAAGCGATGCCTCGAATCCCTCAAAAGCCATGCCTTTTATTGGGCTTGGTAAACTTTGTTGTAAATAGGCTGCAAGGCTAGAGTTGATAGTAATCGGGGCGTTGCAGACTATCTCTCCCTCGGCGGTAATACTTAAAGTTTGTTCTGTGCTGCACTTAATAGGATTATTTGCTAACTGACTTGCGGTTGATGCAATAAGTAATGAATTCTTTTCATAGGCTATTGGGTCACTGATTTTAGTTGCAGTTAAATACTCAGCGGTATCTGTAAGTTCATTATTTTGTTCATTGATAAAGTGGGAGAAAAGGGGGCTTTTTTCTGTGTTTGCGATCCCTAATTCTGATCCAACTTTATTTATTGCGTTTTGCTTTAGTATCACTTCTTCTTTGGCTGTTCTTGCTTGATTTCTCTCTTTATTCATCTCTATCACGACTAAATCCGTCAGTGATGAGATGATTTTTTCATCGTTAGGGGTGCGTAACACTAGGGTTCCATCTTGCGACTTAACTGCGAGGTCACCTTGTAATGTAGTGGTAGTTGATAGACGGAATCGCCCCTTGGCATCCGTTGTAGTTAATGTTGGTTCCGAGTCAATATCTTGCAATCCATTATGGTTAATATCATCAAAAATAATGGAGTTTGGCATTGCCGGCACGGTTTGATGTGCAGTATCAAGCAATAGGTCATCGTTACACCCTGTTAAGGCGAAAAGAATAGTAATGGAAAGAATACGTTTTTTTATCATGAGTGTCTCTATTATTAGTCTTATTTATTTGGGTCGTGATAAATCAAATTTAATTTAAGCTCTTCTACCATATGAGCGTATTCAGGTTTTGGTTTGAGAATGTAGCTGTACACTTCACCTTCTACAAATTCATGGTAGTCGTCGTAATCTAAATCTAAATATGCAAAGGTTTTGTTGATGCTTGTGTCGGTTCTCATTTCACATTCAATGGGGTGGTTATTTTGAATATCGATTGAGGTCGATATAATTTCACTGAATCCCCCTTGTCCTCCCATTGTGGAACTTTGATAAAAGTAAGTGATGTCTTCACACTTCATATCATGAGTTTGAGAGTTAATGTTTAGATCAGAGTCTGCCTGATAATAGAGTGAATCAATTACCCTATTATCAAAAATGTAGATACCTGCTGTGACCGGTAAATAAGTGTATTTATTTTGTATGGGAGTACCTTGGTTATTCCGTATAGGCAAGAGATATTCAAATTTTTCCATTTGATATTGTTCCTGTCCGGTAGTGATGTTTAAGCGACTCTCCATTGCTATTTTGTCTTTTAATAGCGTATATGTTTCAACATGTTTACCACTGGACACGGTGGTTAAATGGCTTTCTCCTTTCCCCTTTGTTGATAGGTATGAATGTTTGATATCCCAAATTAAATTGTTATCAAATACAGAGCGGTTACTAGTCACTACCAGTGTTTTTTCTTCTAAATGATAGGTGCCAATTTGTTGTAATTTTTCAGCGTCAGGGCAGGTTTGCTTTGTGGTACTTTTGGCATAATAAGCCTGATTATCGCTAAACTTAAACGCTTCACAATAAACAGTTTCATACTCAAACCCTTCATCTAAAAAGAAATAACTGCTTTCTAATCGGTACCATATTTGATCTAAAAGAGGATGTTTTTTCTCTGTGATTGGAGCGTCACCGAGTATTGGAAGATCAAAATTAACGTGAACCCAAGCCTCTTCATTATCGCCATGTTGTTCATCTCTGGCGGAGATAATAAGAGTGCTTGGTTTCTCACTTGGTTTTGGTATTCCGGTAATGAGCAGCGCTCCTCGGTTTTTTAGGCTTAAGCCCTCAGAGAAAAAAGTTACACGAGTAGTAATAAAATCTCTCTCGGCGTCGATAAATAATCCATGAAAATTAAATACATAATTTACAGGTGTTGATTCAATAAACTCCCAATGGTTTAAGTGTTCTTGAAGGCGTTGTTGTATATTTTCATTTATGTCTGGTTTTTGATTTTCTTGTGAAAAAGATGGTTTATTTTCTAATGGTGTTGAGATCGTAGTGGATGAATTAGCATCACTTAAAAACGAGGCTAGTGGCACCTTATTCTTATTGTCTTTATTTATAGAGGTAGTAATAGGCAGTCGTGTTGATGTTTGTTGTTCTCTCTTTTTTGTCATTATCCCATCAGAGCTTGAGTGTACTTGTCCTATAGTAGGCCAGTTGGAATTTCTGGCTTCATCTTTATGATTTTCTTCATTTTTAATTGCATTGGTCTCTTGTTTTTTTTCTGTGATTGACGTCGGGCCCATATAAAAAAAACAGCCGCTTGTGAGTGAAACAATGGCAAAACTAACCCAATAGATAGACGGTAATGAAAAACGAACAGCCATTTTAAAGACCTAAAAAGTAAGAGATACAACAAGAGATAAGTAATGGGTTCATGCCATTCTTGACTGTAGCCAACAACGAGAGAATTTGAGATCTTTTTCAATCAAACTAATGCTACACTCTAAGAGTGAACCAATTTCTTTATTGTGTAAGCCCATTAAATATTTGAGTTTGATGACGTTCGATTGACGAGGATATCGAATACTAAAGTTATCTAACACTTTATCCATGATGACAAATAACTCAAAGCGGTCATTATCTTGTTCTATAGTGGTGGTCTTTTGGCGTTTTTGGGCTTGTAAAGTACGCGCATTATCGATCAGGATTTGACGCATAATTTTAGCAACCATGAGAAAAAACTCACGCTTTGAGCTTATACCTTCCAAATCCGAATGGGATAATTTGATGTAAGCATCATGAATTAAGGCCGTTGTGCTGTTCATGCTGTCATTGATGACATGATTATTGTCACCGTATTTTTCAGCACTACGTAGACGTTCTTCCTTGGCGATGCGGCGCAAGTGTAAATAAGCAAATTGATATAATTGATTTTCTGCTTCTTTATTTCCTGATTGCCACTGATGAATTATTTGAGTTAATTCTGATGAGTTTGTCATTATGTTCGTCCTGTTATTTTTCTAAACTCGGAGATCCGGAAAGTATTCATCTCTTCTGACCCATTAGGGTATCTGTACTTCTCTTGTTGGTAGCGATAAAGTAAGCCTTTATCCCATGTCGCACCGGCAGGAAGGTATTCCCAGGAGGTGTACTGTGGTTTTTTTCCTTTTTCATGCCAACGAACAAGTAAATTCATTTGTTCTAATTCGGCATAAGGTTCTGGGTTTTGTACCCACCACATATCCCCATACCGCTCGGTTACGTCGTTTGTATATGACGTTTTATTCGTAGAACAAATTTCTTTTTTTGATTGGGTGGTCAGTATTCTTTTATTTTCAATCAGTAGACAAGATTGCGTTATTTTTTCTCCTTCATATTGAGTCTGCTGCCAAACACCTTCGAAGGCGATAGTACTTCCTTTTGTCTTTTCATAAACAAAACCAAATGACTCGCCTTTATTTAGGTATTGAATATGTTCACTCTTTCCTAATCCTTGTGTTTTACTCATGTATAGTTGGGTTTCAGGATCAAAGTTCATAGCAACAGAACGATACTTCCAACTGTCTTCATCTTGGCGATTCTCAACACTAAATCCATTCAGGTCGCTACGAGTGCAACCTGATACGGAACAAGCAATAAGGCCTCCCCAACCCAAAGCTTTTTGGATTGGGATTTGATCATGAGATAAGGCTTTTTCTTTTATTAACTGACAACCGTTAAAGTAATCTCCAATACTTGGATATTGTGTGAGGTATTCTGTCCCGATCGAATACTCTATTCTTCCTAATGGTGGTGAGTATTTAGGGTGATCTTTGTATTTTAAGTCGTAATAGCAACGACGGCCTCTCCAGTCTTGTTTTTGAATATAAACAGAGACTAACCGCTTATTTAAAGGGCGATAAATCACTTCGTTAGAGGTGAAATTTTTTTCAATATAGCTTTGACTTTGATTAAGGTGATGTACCGCGTCTTTGATAGAAACGAGGTCTAAATCTAATTGTTGTGCAGACTGGTCAAGCGTAGAAAGATCTATCTGCTTTAGTTGTTGTTGAAAATCCGTATCGGATAATGCTCGACTGGCTAAGGTGATCTCATCACGGTTATTTGGTGTGCTGTCTAATGAGAGTAATAAACGTGTAAGATTAATGCTCTTACTCGGAGTGGTACTGGCAAGAGTTGGAGTAACCACTTCTTGAGCGGATAGAGTACTAATTAAATATCCAGAATTGTCTTTGCCTAAGAAAAAACGCACCACATCACCAGAGCGATAATCAAAAGCCCCCTTGCTAGTAACACCGGAAAGATTAGAACTGGTCTCGTAATAAAGGCCTGTCACAGGTGAATCAATAAAAAAACCGGTCTTAATGCCTGAATTGGCATGACTAGAAGTCGTGATACTCAAGAGTATAAATGGCATCCATTTCATTTTTTTCATGATTTATTCTTCTAAATATGAGTGGTTGTTTTGTTTTTTACTTTGCTGTTCCATATTTTTTTTGGGGACGGGAGTCATCATTGCTAGTAACATTTTTTGTTTGATATGAGTGGGCAAATCTGGATTTGATAGAATACGGCGACGAGTCAGTTCTAAGATTGATCCCACAGAAACCTGTGCAGCTTCTGTGCCTTTTGCATGAAACAATAAACGAGTTACCTCATACATCATATTTTCGGCAACTTGTTTCTCTTGTTCTAATTTTTGGTTTTGTAAAATGAGCACTGTAGAGAAACTTAGGATTAATGCGATTAATGTCGCCGCTAAAAAAGATTGTAACGGCCGGCGTCTTAACAGGCAGCGTAAAGTGTAAAATGGTATCGATTTTTTCTCAGCGAGCGGTCGATATTCTATGACTTTTGTAATGTCTTGGCGTAACTCAAAAACAGAAATATAGCGCGATTCCAATTTTTTTTGGGTTGCTTTGTTCTGTACAGTCAGAATATCGGAATGTGGTGGCTCATTTGGAAACAACAAGGTTAAAATCTTACCCAGAGAAAAGACATCACTCTGCTGTGTTAGATAATCTCCGGCCATTTGCTCTGGGCTGGCGTAATCAGCACTGTAAGCCAGTATCGCAGAATGCTCTGGGTTTGAATGGTGTTGCACTTTTTGTGTTAAGTTGAAATCGATCAATTTGGGTGCATGTTGTGCATCGATTAAAATATTTTCAGGCTTTAAATCCGCATGCAGTACTTGGTGTTGGTGTGCATGCTCAATCGCTTCACAAATGCGTTGAAATAAGGTCAATTTTTGTTTTTTCGATGGGATGGTGTTTGCAAGATAAGCATCTAATGTGCAGCCATGAATCTTTTCCATAACCACATAGATACACTCTTCATATCGACCACCATCAAATACCTTGGCAATATAAGGATGATTCAGGCGTGCTAATAGTTGCGCTTCTTCAAAAAGCGCATGCTTACTTAATACGTTATTTAACATAGGCTGAATGAATTTAATGGCTAATTCTTGCTCAAAGGTGTCATCAGCACGATGCGCAGAATAAACCACTCCCATACCGCCACGGCCCAATTCAGTAGTAAGCTTGTATTTATCAACTACTTGATTGCTAAAATCCCAATCATTAAGATCTGTTTTTTGGATGGAAAATTGAAACAGTTCAGCTACCTGCTCTGATCCTTCTTGGTCAAGAAGGGGTAATAATTCTTGATAGAGTGCAGGGTTGGTGATTTTAAGTTGTTGTAAATAGTCTTGCTTTTGTACAGAGTCATAATCCATTAATTGATAGAAAATATCTGTTACTGTACTACCTAGAGCCATGTTTTTTCTTATTATTATGGTATTAAAATGAGTAGCTCATTCCGGCATAAGGGCCAGCACTGGTTAATTCAATGATCTTTTCATCGATTTTTAGTGCTTTATACCCGAGGAAGGAAGAGATCCCTGATTTGAAATCATAGCCAACTTCAATACCGTACTGATAGCCAGTGCTGCGATAGTTCATTGTTGCGTCATAGGTTTGAAAATGAGAATCCACTTTCCCTATCCCTAGTAATACCGCTGAGTAAAGTTGTGTATTTGAATTAACAAATTTAGGTTTTATATTTATAAAAGTGGCAGACCCTTTGTAAATCATTACATTTGAATGATTACTTTGTCCCAGTTGGCGATATTCTGCTTCAATACCTAAGTGTACTAATTCGTGTGTATGAAATAGAAAACCTAAATGAGCGTTGTAACCAATGTCGGAGACTTCGCTAAGAGGAACTAAAAAGCCATTTAATTTGGTTTCATTGTTGATACTAAGCTCTGCACCAAAATAAAGATGGCCGATGTCATTTGCATAGGTTGGTGTGCTTAATAATCCAATAAGGAGAGTCGCTAGCCGAAAAGCTGACTTATTCATTGAGGAAGTGTATTTTTTATAAGTTTGGCATATTTTATATCTTTAGGTTACCAAGTCAATTTAAAGGTGACTATATTGTATGAATATTGAAAGCTTGCATAATTTCTTTATTTTTAGATAGTTACCTTAATTATTACACTCACGTAATAGTCATTTGCTTTTTACTGGGATAGTCATTTTTCAAATAAAGCTTACACTTAGTCTCATCAAATCGAGTTAATGCATAGAAGGTAATCATTATGGCTGAACACAACACTCCGCAATTTCAAGTTGGACACACGTTTACAGATCACCCGTTCCAAGAAGGTGATGGTGCAATGCTTGAGTTGTTCCGTAATGATTTACCAAATATGCTTTATGTTGGTCTTGGTAATATCACCGCTGATGAACAGGCGATTTTAGGTCAAACTGGCGCGCAACTTGGTGTCATTACTTCTGATAATGGCGGTTGTTTGGTTGTGGCAAGCTTTGGTGATTTAGCGTTTGAGATGCAATTAAACTCAGCGGCTATTCCTGACGATTACTTCACATTGACTGAAGATAAAACATTGTCTGTTTCGATGATAGCTGTAGATACTGCAACCAATTTATTATGTGCGATTCGTGAATTTACGTTACCTGAAGCATTAAGCCGTCAGTTTATCGAGGTAACAAAAGCACAGCGTGAATTAGGCGATGTAGATGTCGTAAATATGGAAAACATGCAGTTAATTAATTCACTAACACCAGAAGCTCTGCAAGAAAAAATGGAGTTTCACCCCCTACAAAGTGTGATCGCTGCACCGACTTGTGGCTGTGGTCATCACCATCATCACGATCACTCGCATTAAATTTAAATAGGTAAACTAGGAAACTATTTAAAAGAGCGTATGTCCTAATTGCACTCGTTCTTTATTATTTGTAGTTAACCAGTTGATGAAATTTGCGTTTCACAGACATGATTTTTTTAGATGGCCCCTCATTCTTGTATGTTGGGTTATCTTTGTCTGTGCGGCAAATAATATTGGTTTATTGAGTTCGTGTTCTTTACCGTTAGGAGAGTCAGTATCTAATTCTGCACAGCAAGTACAGGCAGAACAACAAGATAAAAATGGGCTAACCGACAAATGCGATCTTTCGGAGCACTTAGTCCATTTCGAACAACATCAAGTTGGCGAACATGCACTTATTGTACAGATATTTACGGTTCTTCTCGTAATAGGACTGTGTTTATCATTCAGCTATACCTCTTCATTTACCGAGCCTATTCTTCATAAAGGAAGGCGGCTTCACCTCAAGTTATGTGTTTTTAGAGAATAAATAATCGAATGTTTTATCGACATTCGACGTATATTTATTTTTAAAGGAAACACACATGCAAAAATCAGCAATGACAGTGCGTATAGTCTTATTTGGACTATTTGCGGTATTGTGCAGCGTATTTATATCCGTTGCTCAAGCAGAAACACCGAATACTGGATGGCTTAAAAACCCAAATCATACCCCGATTGAAACGCGTTTTGTTCTTACAGGGCAAATCAATAAAGTAGACCAAACCGTTGCCGGATTCTTAGAAGTTCGTCTTGCCGGTGATTGGAAAACCTATTGGAGAAGTCCTGGAGAAGGGGGAATAGCCCCGAGCATGACGTGGGAAGATTCTCAAAACATTCGCAGTATCGATTGGTATTGGCCATATCCGAAACGCTTCGATTTACTTGGGATTGAAACCCTAGGCTATAAGGGAAGTGTGATTTTCCCTATGACACTTCATATTGATGATCTCAATAAGCCTGTTACCTTTAAGGCTGATCTCACCTTGTCATCTTGTACTACTATCTGCGTACTGACTGACTATCCATTTGAACTTACGTTCACTCCTACCGATCTAACGCTTTCCAAAGAAGCGATGCACGTTTATGCCCAAGGGCTAAGTCAGGTTCCAAAAGAATCGGCATTGATCAGTGATGTAAAAGCGGTGTGGGATGCCACAAAAATGCAGCTTCAGGTTACAGCAACCAAAAACATGGGGTGGATTGCGCCTGATGTCTTGGTTGATGGCCCTTCCGATGAAATGCAGGATGATAATTTCTCTCGTCCAAAGATTGATGTGGATGGTGATGATATCACCGCAACATTCGATGTCAGCAGTTGGATGGGAACTCCTAATCTAATCGGTGAAAATATCAGTGTTACCTTAAAAGATAAGGAATTCATTGCTGAACAACCTGCAAGTATTCGCGATGGAATGATCACAAGCAGTAATGGATTCCAATCCATCGTAAAAATGATTCTATTTGCTTTATTTGGAGGTTTACTTTTAAACGTAATGCCATGTGTTTTCCCTGTGTTGGGAATGAAATTAAGTAGTGTTATCTCAGCCCAAGGTCTTGAGAAAAAACAGATTAAATTGCAGTTTTTAGCCTCTGCAAGTGGGATTATTTTTTCGTTTTGGCTTCTTGCTTCTTTTTTAGTTGCGCTCAAATTATCGGGTAATGCAATTGGGTGGGGCATTCAATTTCAGAGTGCATGGTTTATTGGAGTCATGACGCTTATTACGGCATTGTTCGGTGCCAATATGCTGAGCTTGTTTGAAATCCGATTATCATCAAACACCAACACTTGGATCGCATCAAAAGGAAACAACTCGTACTTTGGTCATTTCATTCAAGGTATGTTTGCCACCTTACTTTCTACCCCTTGCTCCGCACCTTTCTTAGGAACTGCGGTTGCTTTTGCTTTAGCAACAAACATCCCAACCATGTACGGCATTTTTACTGCGTTAGCGCTTGGTATGGCTCTACCATGGATATTGGTTGCCCTCTTCCCATCGATTGCTCTTTCATTGCCTAAACCCGGCCCATGGATGAGCAAGGTGAAGTATCTCTTTGGTGCAATGATGCTCATTACTAGCATTTGGTTACTGAACTTGCTTTCTAATCATCTCTCTGAATTTTGGGTTTATGCCATTGCCGTGATAGCAGGTGGTGCAATTTTGCTGCGGACGGTTCAAGTGCATAGTAAGAAAGCGGCGGGGTGGCTGAGTATTTTGTTTGCGATCGCATTTGGCTTTGGCACCGTGATAGACAGCATGACGTCAACTGATCTACTGCCTCAAGAGCCTAAATGGGTTCCGCTGTCGAGTGAATCTATTCAGCAATATGTGGATGAAGGAAAAGTGGTCTTTGTCGATGTTACTGCTGATTGGTGTGTGACCTGTAAGGCAAACAAAATCGGTGTATTGCTTCAAGAGCCGGTTTATAGCGAGTTAAACAGCGCCAATGTTGTACCTATGCAGGGAGACTGGACGGTTCCGAGTGAAAAAATCACCTCTTACTTACAAGAACATGGACGATTTGGAGTGCCATTTAACGTGGTTTATGGCCCTAGTGCGCCAAACGGCATCGAACTTCCGGTTATTTTGAATGAAAAAGCCGTTATGGATGCGATTAAAAAAGCAGGAAATAAACTGTAATGGGGAAAAAACAAAAAATGAAGCGCTGGGGTAAAGAGACACTGATTTACCTTCTGGTGATTATTATTTTTAGCTTTGCTGTTGATGCGTGGAGAACCAAGGATATGCCTGTTAATGCAACTCCTGCAGTCGCAGGGATTAGCACAACAGGAGAGTCGATAGATGTTATTGCGATGAGCCAAGAAAAACCTGTGGTGGTCTATTTTTGGGCGACGTGGTGTGCAGCGTGTCGATTTGTAACGCCAACCATTAATTGGTTCAGCGATGCTTATCAAGTTGTTGGCGTGAGTACGAGTTCTGGAGAGGACAGAAGAGTTTCTGGTTATATGAGAACTCACGAATATACCTTTAAAAATATTAATGATACGCGCGGCAATATTTCAAGAGAATGGGGCATTAGAGTGACCCCAACCATCGTCATTATTGATAAAGGCGAGATAAAAAACATCACCACGGGGATAACAACTCCGATGGGATTACTTGCTCGCTTATGGCTTATCTAAACAAATATATACGGACAATAAAAATGAAATTTAAAACGAAATTAATCACAACACTGGTAATGGCATGCTTATTTTCTCCTCTTGCTTCTGCAATGACTCAGTCGGAGAAAATTCAAGATATCAATGAGATGCTTAAAGGTAATCCTGCAATCATTGATAGTCTTCATGAAAGTTTAGCTATGTATATTGTTCAACAGGGGAAGTATGAGCAGACACTGGCAGATTATCATGACTATATGTACAACAACCCAAATCTACCGTGGTTTGGTGCGAAAGATCCTAAATTAACCATTGTTGTACTAACGGATTTAAGTTGTCCTTGGTGTAAAAAATTAGACCCAGTATTAATGAAGTTGGTCGAAGAGCATCCCGATGATCTTAAAGTGATAAATATTTATGTGCCGCTTAAAGAAGGTTCAAATCCGGCTAACTCGGCAACTTTTGCATTAAGAGTATGGAAAGAAAGCCCTGATAAATTCAATAAGGTCAATGAGACTTTATTAAGTAAACCGGGAATTCACAATATGCGCTCTATCATGAAGGTCGCAAAAGCAAATGATGCGGAAAAGTACGTATCAACGAATGACGAAGTTCAAGATATGGTAGCGAAGAACTACCAATTATTTACGGATTTAGGCGTGCGAGGAACCCCTGCTATGTTGATCGATGGTCAACTTCTTCCGGGCTATTTACCTTATGAAAAATTAGCACCCATGGTTGAAGCTAAAATCGCAGAAAAGTCGGGTAAGTAATGCCACTAACTGTCTAATTGAATTAAACGTGACTCAATAAAACAAAAACGCCGCCAATATTAACCATTGGCGGCGTTTTTTTATCGTTAAAACAGTCTAAAAATAGACTATCTCATGGTAACAAATTCTTCAGAACCTGTTGGGTGGATAGCGACAACGGCATCGAAATCAGCCTTAGTTGCGCCCATCTTCATTGCTACTGCAAAACCTTGGATCATTTCATCAACCGTAAAACCGATACCGTGTAGGCCAACAACTTTCTCGTCTTCGCCCGCACATACTAGCTTCATCTTACAAGGCTGACGGTGCTTAGTTACCGCTGTGTACATTGCTGTGAAGCCTGATGTGTACACTTTTACGTTGTCTTTGCCGTATTGCTCGTCAGCTTCTTGTTCAGTTAGACCAATCGTGCCAATTGGTGGGTGGCTAAACACAACAGTAGGAACTAATGTGTAGTCCATTTTTGCGTTTGTTTGACCGTTGAATAGACGCTCAGACAGTAAACGACCCGCTTTAACTGCGATAGGCGTTAGCTCAATGCCGCCTTCCATGATATCACCTACACAATAGATGCCTTTCACGTTAGTCTCTTGGTATTCATCAACCTTGATGTAACCGCGATCGTTAGTAGCTACGCCTGTTTTTTCTAGGTTGATAGCGTCAGTCGCAGGGTGGCGACCAATTGCCCAAATTAGGGTATCAACGTTTTGTGTTTCACCGTTTTCTAGGTGAAGCGTTAGGCTACCATCGGCTTCTTTAACCACTTCTTTTGGTACCGAGTGAGTATGAAGTGTTGGACCTTCAGTATTCATTACTTCAACCAACGTATCGATGATCATTGGGTCAAAGCTACGAAGAGGAGATTCTTTACGGCAGAACAGGTGAGTTTCAGTGCCTAGAGAGTGAAGAACACCCGCGATTTCAACTGCGATGTAACCTGCACCAATAACAGCAACACGTTTTGGTTGCTCCATCAGTTCAAAGAAACCGTTTGAATCGATACCGTGCTCAGCACCTGGAATATTTGGGATTGATGGACGGCCGCCAACAGCAATAAGGATATGATCTGCTGTGTAGTGTTCACCATTCACTTCAACGGTTTTTGCATCAACAAACTTTGCAAAGCCTTTAATTACATTGATTTTATTGTTACCAAGAACGCGATCGTAAGATTCATGAATACGACCAATGTACGCTTGGCGGCTTTCAATCATTTTGCCCCAGTTGAATTGTTTCAGTTCAACATCAAAGCCGTAATCTTCAGCGTATAAGTTAATCGCTTCAGCAACTTGAGCGCCGTGCCACATTACTTTTTTAGGAACACAACCTACGTTTACACACGTACCGCCAAGATCTTGTGCTTCGATAAGAGCAACTTTTGCGCCGTGCATAGCCGCACGGTTTGCTGATGCGATACCGCCAGAACCACCGCCGATACAGATATAATCAAAATGCGTAGCCATTACTTTCTCTCCAATAAATTTTTAATTCTTTTACATACTATGTATGAAATGCGACCAAATTTTTCTTTTTCAAGGTCTACGAGGTTTCAGGTCGCTTCGCTTGCAGGTTTCAGGAAGGAGATAAAACTGAGCAATGCTATCTTTTTCCTGAATCCTTTGAGGGAGCTTGCGACCGGCCTGAACCCTTATTTTTTTACTCTGGAACAATCCACTCGACTTTAAAGTGACCTGTTGCTGGTGCAATTGCTTCTTTCAAGAAAGGCAAAATTTCTTTCATTTGGCTTTCTAATTTCCACGGTGGGTTAATCACGATCATGCCAGATGCAGTCATACCACGCTCGTTAGTATCCGCAGAAACCCCCAACTCAATTTGTAGAATATTACGGATGTCTAATTTTTTAAGGCCCTTAATCATATCGTCGATGTCATGACGGTTAACGACTGGATACCAAATCGCGTAAATACCTGTTGCCCAACGTTTGTGGCTTTGGCCAATAGCGTTAACTACATCGTAATATTCTTTTGCAAGCTCATAAGGTGGGTCGATTAAGACTAATCCTCTGCGCTCTTTTGGTGGAAGACTTGCTTTTAGTCGTGCAAAACCGTCTTCTTTATAAATAGACACTTGGCGATCACGGTGAAACTCTTGCTCAAGCAGAGGGTGATCGGCAGGGTGGAGCTCGGTTAATACCATGCGATCTTGACGACGCAGGTGAGCACGACCAACGCGAGGTGAACCTGGGTAGTAACGCAGTTCTTCACCGTCGTTTAATTCAGTGATGGCATTTAGGTAGCTTGTGATCTCTTCAGGAAGGTCAGTTTGCTCCCAAAGACGAGCGATACCTTGCTTGTATTCGCCGGTTTTTTCAGACCATTCATGCGTTAAATCGTAACGACCAACCCCTGAGTGGGTGTCGTGATAAACAAATGGCTTATCTTTTTGCGTTAATGAATTAAGGATAAGACTTTGAACAATGTGCTTAACCACATCGGCATGGTTGCCTGCATGAAAACTGTGACGATAACTTAGCATGGATGAACTCTCACTATTGGAATCACATGATTATACCCAAGTTTATCGCTCAATGTGTGTACTCTTGTACCAGCCATTGAAATTTTATCCATTAAGCACCATCTTTAAGGGATAAGCCGATCCTAAAAACGAAAAATAGAAAAGGAATGAATATGTCTAACCCGTTACTTACCTTTACTGATTTACCGCTGTTTTCTCAAATTAAGCCTGAGCATATTCAGCCTGCGGTAGAGCAAGCCATTGCCGATTGTCGCGCAAAAATTGAAGAAGTATTAGCTTCTGACGCAGCCCCTACATGGGACAGCATTATTGTTCCTCTGGCTGAAACTGATGACCGTCTTAGTCGTATTTGGTCGCCAGTAAGTCATTTGAACTCAGTACAAAACAGTGAAGCACTGCGTGAAGCGTATGAAGCGTGTTTACCTGCGTTATCTGAGTACGGCACGTGGGTTGGTCAAAACAAAGGACTGTACGAGGCGTATAAATCAATTAAAGAGAGCGAGTCGTTTGCAACCCTGTCTCAAGCTCAGAAAAAAACAATCGTGGATGAGCTGCGTGATTTTGAATTATCAGGCATTGGTTTACCGGCTGATCAACAAAAGCGCTACGGTGATATCAGCAAACGTACCTCAGAACTAAGCTCAAACTTCAGCAATAACGTGCTTGATGCAACCATGGGTTGGTCAAAACACATTACCGATGAAGCGGAATTATCAGGGTTACCAGAATCAGCAATGGCAGCAGCAAAAGCCGCGGCAGAAGCGAAAGAATTAGACGGTTGGTTACTGACACTAGAAATGCCATCGTACATTCCAATCATGACTTATGCTGATAATAAACCACTGCGCCGTGAAATTTACGAAGCGTTCGTGACTCGTGCATCGGATCGCGGTCCAAACGCCGGAAAGTGGGATAACAGCGATTTAATTTCTGAAGAGCTGCAACTTCGTCATGAAGTCTCGCGTCTATTAGGTTTTGCTTCTTACAGTGAAAAGTCACTAGCAACCAAAATGGCGGAAAGCCCAACGCAAGTACTTGGCTTCTTAAATGATTTAGCAGCGAAAGCGAAACCACAAGGTGAGCGTGAAGTTGAAGAGTTAAAAGCTTTTGTAAAAGAAGAGTTTGATATTGATGAGTTAGATCTGTGGGATGTGACTTATTACTCTGAAAAACTAAAACAAAAGCTATACCAAATCTCTGATGAAGAATTGCGCCCTTACTTCCCTGAATCAAAAGCCGTGTCTGGCCTATTTGAGGTCTTAAACCGTGTGTTTGGTATGACGGTAGTTGAGCGTGAAGGTGTTGACGTATGGCATGAGTCAGTGCGTTTCTTCGATATCTTTGATTCTACCAATACCTTGCGTGGTAGTTTTTACTTAGATTTATACGCGCGTGAGCACAAGCGTGGTGGCGCATGGATGGACGAGTGTCGTGTGCGTCGTATTACTGAAAATGGTGAACTGCAAACGCCAGTGGCGTACCTAACGTGTAACTTCAGTAAGCCTGTTGGTGGTAAACCAGCGCTGTTTACTCATGATGAAGTGGTTACTTTATTCCACGAATTTGGTCACGGTATTCACCACATGCTAACGCAAATTGATGTGGCGTCAGTGTCTGGTATCAATGGTGTGCCTTGGGATGCGGTTGAATTGCCAAGCCAGTTCTTAGAAAACTGGTGTTATGAAGAAGAAGCATTGGCGTTTATTTCTGGTCACTATGAGACGGGTGAGCCATTACCAAAAGAGATGCTAGATAAAATGCTTGCGGCGAAAAACTTCCAATCAGCGATGTTTATTTTGCGTCAGCTAGAGTTCGGCATGTTCGATTTCACGCTGCACACAAATTACGATCCTGATTTAGGTGCAAAAGTATTAGAAACGCTGGCTGAAGTAAAAGCGAAAGTCGCGGTATTACCAAGTGTTGAGTGGAACCGTTTTTCTCACAGCTTTAGCCATATCTTTGCAGGTGGTTACGGTGCGGGTTATTACAGCTACCTATGGGCAGAAGTATTATCAGCGGATGCGTTCTCTCGTTTTGAAGAAGAGGGTATTTTCAATACAGAAACAGGCCAAAGTTTCTTGAATAATATTCTTGAGATGGGTGGTAGTGAAGAGCCTATGGAATTATTCAAACGCTTCCGTGGCCGTGAGCCACAAGTGGATGCGATGCTGCGTCATGCGGGTATTGGAGCTTAAGGTTTCAGGCCGCTTCGCTTGCAGGGTTCAGAAAGAGCAATAAAATCCTCCTGAATCCTGAATCCTGAATCCTGAATCCTGAATCCTGAATCCTGAATCCTGAATCTCAAGCTCCTCTGAACTCTTCAAGGGAGCTTGCGACCGATCTGAACTCTGCTTTTAAGCCCACTCAATCTCTTCGTCTGCGTGCTTCTGACACTCCTCTTTTACCATCTCGATAAACTCCATGCCCGTCTTAGAACATGTCCATTTCTCATCAGTATAAGCAAAATGGAAGCCGCCAGATTTTGACGCTAACCAGATCTCGTGCATTGGTTCTTGTTTGTTAATTACGATTTGGCTGCGGTTTTCAAACTCTAGTGTTAATACGTTTCCAGTAATAACCGGTTCAATATCAGCACCTGAATCATCGATCATATCTTCGATTAATTGCAGTTTTTCATCGACTAGTTCGTGAAATTCAGTGTTATTCATCTTGTTTATCCTATTGCTTTTCTTGGCTGTGGTGCGATTATAGAGAGCATAACCAGATATTAACACTAATGGTAAAATCTTATGCAAAAAAGAGTGATGGCGTTAATGCTATTGAGTGCCTTAACACTGGCTGGCTGTGGTCAAACAGGATCGTTGTACATGCCAGCAGATGAAGCACCAAAAACAGAAGTAGCAGAATAATTTATTTGTAGTCAGTGTATTTGAATAATCACTGGCTAATAAACACTGAACTAGACAAGGAAGATGACATTGGATTATTTCAATTATAAGGATGATGGACAACTTTGGGCTGAAGAGTTACCCGTTGCACAATTAGCAGAACAGTATGGTACGCCATTGTATGTGTATTCTCGCGCGACATTAGAGCGTCATTGGAATGCCTTTGATAGCTCTGTCGGTGAGCAACCTCACCTTGTGTGCTATGCGGTTAAAGCAAACTCAAATATTGGTGTGTTGAATGCACTTGCCCGTCTAGGCTCAGGTTTTGATATTGTGTCTCAAGGTGAGCTTGAGCGCGTTGTGGCAGCGGGTGGCGACCCAACAAAAGTCGTTTTCTCTGGTGTAGGTAAAACGGCTGACGAAATGCGTCGTGCGTTAGAACTTAATATTAAATGTTTTAATGTGGAATCAGAACCAGAGCTTGAGCGCTTAAATGCCGTTGCTACTGAAATGGGGGTTATAGCGCCGATTTCATTACGTATTAATCCCGATGTGGATGCAAAAACACACCCGTATATTTCAACAGGGTTGCGTGATAATAAATTTGGTATCGCCTTTGATCGCGCACCTGAAGTATACAAATTTGCACAAACTTTATCGAACCTAGATATCCAAGGTATTGATTGCCATATAGGTTCTCAGCTGACTGATATTGCCCCATTTATCGACGCAACCGATCGTCTACTTACCTTAATTGATGATTTAAAAGCGCAAGGTGTCAATATTCGCCATCTTGATGTGGGTGGTGGTTTAGGTGTGGTTTATCGTGATGAATTACCGCCACAACCATCAGAGTACGCAACCGCATTATTAAGTCGCTTAGCGGGTCGTGAAGATCTTGAGCTGATTTTTGAACCGGGCCGTGCCATTGCTGCAAATGCCGGTATTTTAGTGACTAAAGTTGAGTTCCTAAAACACACAGAACATAAAAACTTTGCCATCATTGATGCGGCAATGAATGACTTAATGCGTCCTGCATTATATCAAGCGTGGCAAGATATTGTGCCGGTAACGCCTCGTGAAGGTGAAGCGCAAAGCTATGATTTAGTTGGGCCTATTTGCGAAACCGGTGATTTCTTAGGTAAAGATCGTGACTTAGTTCTCGAAGCGGATGACTTACTTGCCGTTCGTTCGTCTGGAGCCTATGGTTTTGTGATGTCATCAAACTATAATACGCGTACGCGAGCAGCAGAAATTATGGTGGATGGCGAGCAAGTGCATCTTGTTCGTAAAAGAGAAGAGTTAAACTCACTCTGGGAGCTAGAATCCATCTTACCGAATTAACTTAGATTTAAAGAGCAGGGAACCTAAGGCGACTTGCTCTTTTGCTATTCAACCTAAAAGAAAAAATAAGAAGAACAACTATGCACTTTCATTTTTCTAAAATGCACGGGCTAGGCAATGACTTTATGGTTGTTGATTGCTTAACTCAAAATATTTTCTTTTCGCCAGATCTGATCCGTCGCTTAGCCGACCGTAACCGTGGTATCGGTTTTGACCAGCTCTTGGTGGTTGAAGCCCCTTATGATCCAGAAACTGATTTCCATTATCGAATTTTTAACGCGGATGGCACTGAAGTAGAACAGTGTGGCAATGGTGCGCGTTGTTTTGCTCGTTTTGTACGAATGAAAGGCTTAACCAATAAAATCAGTATTTCGGTCAGTACCAAAAAAGGCAAGATGACCTTAAAAGTGGAAGATGATGATCAAATAACGGTAAACATGGGTGAACCAGTATTTGAGCCAAATAAAATTCCATTTAAAGCGACTCAAGCTGAGAAAACCTATTTATTACGAGCAGACGATAAAACACTTTTCTGTGGTGCAGTAAGTATGGGTAATCCACACTGTGTGACGGTCGTGGATGATGTTGATAATTATGACGTTGATAAATACGGACCATTAGTTGAAGGTCATGATCGCTTCCCTGAGCGTGTGAATGCAGGCTTTATGGAAATCGTGTCACCTAATGAAGTGAAATTACGAGTTTATGAGCGCGGTGCTGGTGAAACTCAAGCGTGTGGAAGTGGTGCGTGTGGCGCGGTTGCTATTGGTATCATGCAAGAATTATTAGCTGAAGAGGTTAACGTCTCTCTGCCCGGTGGTGATTTGCAGATCTCATGGAAAGGCCCAGGTTACCCGTTGTTTATGACAGGCCCTGCAACACATGTTTATGATGGCCAATTATCAATATGAATAAAGTGACATCAATAGAGCCGCAACCAACACAAATAACGGAAGATGTTGTGGCTCAATTTTTAATGGACCACCCTGATTTTTTTCAGCAGTATCCAGAGTTACTTGGACGAATTAAAGTCGATACGCCTGAGCGTGGTGTGGTGTCTTTAGTTGAAGTGCAAGTCAGTAAATTGCGTGATCGCATTGGTGATTTAGAAGAAGAAATCACTCAACTGATGTCATTGGCTGCAAAAAACGATCGTCTATTTCATGATTTTGCTAATGTACAAAAACAATTACTGATGTGCGAAGATTTTTCTCAAGCAGCGAAAGTGATTGAGCAAAAGGCACTATCTCTTAATTTAACTGCGCACATAAAGATCATTGGTCATTCTCATCCTAAATACCATATCGAGAAAATGGCACTCGATAATTTCAGTAAAAAGTTTTTGAATGGGCACTCTGCTTATTTAGGGCGTTTACGCCAAGCGGAACGTGATAAGTTACTGGCTTATGGTGGGCTTAATCATTCAAGTACCGAACTTGGTTCATTTGCTGTTCTTCCATTAGGACAATCGACGCCAATGGGGATTATTGCGTTTGCTAGCCATGATGGCGGTCACTTTGAACCAAATATGGACACGTTGTTTTTAGATCAGCTGGTTAGTGTGTTTCATTATTTATTAACGCAATGGTCGAAATCTTCTCATGAGTGATGTATTACCTGCTCAATACTCCAAACATCTTGATGCCTTCTATGAGTTCTTACGTAACGAAAAAGGCCTAAGTATTTACACCCAACGCAGCTATAAACGCCAACTCACCACGATTGCCGAGCAATTGATTGAGCTGGGCGTTGAATCTTGGCAAGAGGTTGATGCGGGCTGGGTGCGTCAAATTACCAGTAAAGGCATGCGTGAGGGGCTAAAAGCGAGTAGCTTATCAACGCGTTTATCTTCACTACGCAGTTTTTTTGATTTTTTGGTATTACGTAATGTATTAACCGCTAATCCTGCGAAAGGCGTGTCAGCACCTCGTAAGTCACGCCCATTACCAAAAAATATCGATGTTGATGAAATGGGGCAATTACTCGAAGTAAACGAAGATGACCCATTATCGATTCGAGATCGTGCCATGATGGAATTGATGTATGGTGCCGGTTTACGTTTGGCTGAATTAGTGGGTATTGATGTTCGTGACATTCAATTACGCCAAGGTGAATTGCGAGTGATTGGTAAAGGGAATAAAGAACGTAAAGTTCCTTTTTCTGGTCAAGCGAAAGAGTGGTTAGGGCATTGGTTGCAAGTTCGAAATCAACTCGCTAAACCAGAAGAAACCGGATTATTTGTTTCTAAATTGGGTGTTCGCATTTCGCATCGAAATGTGCAAAAGCGAATGGCTGAGTGGGGAATGAAACAAGGAGTCAATAGTCATATTAGTCCGCATAAATTACGTCACTCATTTGCGACACATATGCTGGAGTCGAGTGGTAATTTACGTGCTGTTCAAGAATTACTTGGGCATGAAAATATTTCTACTACGCAAATTTATACCCATTTAGATTTTCAACATCTTGCTCAAGCGTACGACCAAGCGCATCCAAGAGCAAAGAAAAAATAAATAGTAGTTAACTACTTGGCCTATGATAGGCCAAGTAATCTGTAAGCTTATTTTAGTAGTAGATTTTCTAAGTAATGAGCAACTGCTTCATCTGCAGATGAGCCAATAACTTCATTATTTGGTAGGGCTTTTTTTACTTTTTCATGCGATGTTCCCATCACAATCCCTTTGCCTGCCATGCTTAACATTTCGTAATCGTTCATGCCATCACCAAAAGCGATGCAGTTCTCTAACGTTTTACCAAGTAACTTAGCAACCGCTTCTAATGCGGCACCTTTAGATACTTCAGCGGCCATTACTTCTAAACACCAAGGCGTAGAAAAAGCCACCATTAACTCATCACCAAATTGTGCTTTTAGCTTGGTCTCATATTCTACCAAGTAGTCATGCTCTGGCATGGTTACAAAGATTTTTGCGATATTCTCAACAGGGGGGTTATTTGCATCAAATAAGGTGTAAGTGAATCCATTATCATGAAAATCTTTTAGGCTTTCGTCTTCTTTATGCATAAACCATTTATCGTCTGAGTACATATGAATAGATAAAGATTCATCGTCTTTTAATAGATTTAGTACTTGTGGGATAAAAGCTTCAGGAAGATTTTTACTGTAAATAAGATTGTCATCGGCATCATGAACACGAGCGCCGTTAGAAGTGATCATGTAAGCCGGGATGCCGACATCTTTACGAATATTACCGACATCAATGTGATGACGGCCCGTTGCAAAAATAAAAGTAAGGTCTTGTTGGTGCAGTTTATTTAGTGTTTTTTTAGTAAAGTCTGCAATTTTATGCTCAGGTGTAAGTAGTGTGCCGTCAAGATCAGATGCAACGATAGTAATCATAAAGCCTCAGGAATAAAGAATAGATTCAAAAATAACTGAGTTCAGTTTACGTCACTTTATAAAGAAAAAAGAGGGTAAAGATAACAATATTGCTTTTCCTCTTTTTACTTTAGCTAGGCATCACATTTCTAATGGCGATCTATGTTGCTGAAAGAAGTCGAGAATATTTGAGAGCGCTTGATTTCGGCAAACATCAGATTCAAAAAGCAGTTCGTGTTTTGCATTTTTAATGGTGATTAATTGGCAATCGGGGGCATTTTTTTGAAAAGTAGTATGCGCATTATTATCCACAATACGGTCGTTTTCTCCCTGAAGTAACAACACAGGGACAGAGCAAGAAGCGGCTTGTTCTACGCAGAGTTTTGAGCCTTTTAAACTTTGATTTACCCAGTGATTACTTGGTCCACCTATCTGAAGTTCGGGTTTTAGATCGTATAACTCACGGAACCATTGATAGCGAATTTCACAGGTGGTTAATGTGTTATCTAAAAAGGGTTTTGCATGGTAGGGAGCTTGCCCTAAAGCATAAGAGGGTTGTGAGGCCCAGCGACTTAAATAACGACTTATAGGACCCGCAATGGGTTTTAACCAAGGTTGAATATGAATACCGTGCATTGGCGCACTTAATGCTACTGCGGAATATGGGTGTGAATGAGTTTCCACATATTGAGTTACAATTGCGCCGCCCATAGAGTGGCCAAGTAAATAGCAATCTTGGTAATCTTCAGGCGCAATTAAGTGCTGAGTCATGCTGTTTAGATCAAGAATGTAATCATTAAACTCTTCAATATGACCGATATCGCGATTGGTAGTCAGTCGCTCAGAAAGTCCCTGCCCACGGTGATCAAAAGAATAAATATCATAACCTTGACAAAATAGGTCATAAAACAGTTCTTGGTATTTATAAACACTTTCAATACGACCATTAACCACCATGATGGCTTTACGGTTCGCAGGGCTAGTAAAACTCACCCAATGCAGTTGCGTCTCTTTTTCGCCTTGATAAAAGCCGTGCTGACGCCTTTCCCAAAATGGTGTGACGTGCTTTTGCATTGTTTCAAGATAATGTGATTCTTGAGTAAAGGCGATTTTGTTCATTAGGCTCACAACATGACAGTAAATAAGTGGGTTGATATTATTATATACTAAGTTCTCTTGAGGAGGAGAAATGAGCACCTTACCCTTCTATTATTATTTAAGAAAAAGAGTGAACTTTCTTATTCGCTACCTTATACCAATCTACATAAGTATTTGATCATTCTTGCTTGTTAAAATCGATTTTTCCTACGCAATTATCTGAACAACTACTTATCCAGAATGGTATTACTCATTTATCTTGTCATAATCACATATTCTGTCTATTTCTTGGGTGTTAATTAACCAAATGTATGTTTTTTCTTATGCTATTGGATTATCATGCGTATAAATAAACTTACCATTTGTCGTTCTTTTTCTTAAGAATATGATGATTGTGCCGATAATAATCTTTATGACATTTGTACTTGTAATAGGATATTGCTTTTAAGTTATGTATGCATACGTTGCCCGACAACCGATCCTGAGTCGGAAGAAACAAACGATAGGCTACGAACTACTTTTCCGTGACGGTGAAAGTAATGCGTTTCCTAATATAGAAGCAAATCAAGCAACGAGTCGGCTACTAGTTGAAAACTTTATGTCGACAGGTTGTAACCCTGCGCTAGAATCTCCTCGTAGTTTTATAAATTTCCCCCAAGAGTCATTAATATCTTTGGTTCCGACGGCATTTCCTAAGCGAAAAATTGTTGTCGAAGTATTAGAAACCTGTATTCCTAATGATGAGCTATTTAGTGCGATTAAGCATTTACATCGAATGGGTTATATTATTGCGTTAGATGACTTTAGTTTGGATGCCGTTTGGGATCGATTTTTACCCTATTCACACATCGTTAAGTTAGACATTATGCAATTAGGCATTGATGTGGCGTGTGAATACGTTAAACAACGTAAACTTCAGGGTTGTAAGCGACATTATTTAGCAGAAAGAGTTGAGACTAATGATGAGTTTCAACAGGTATTTGACGCCGGCTTCCATTTTTATCAAGGCTACTTTTTTAGTAAACCGGAGATCATAAAAAATCGCGTTGTAAAACCAGAAGAACTTCTTACGATGCAGCTATATCAAGAAGTGTGTCGTGAAGAAGTGGATTTTTCTCGAATAGAGCAGTTGATCGCGCAAGACGTCTCTTTATCTTATCAGTTATTGAAGTTTGTAAATACAGCATCAGTACGACTTGAAAACCCCATTTCATCATTTAAACAAGCATTAGTTTATCTTGGCGAAGAGCAAATAAAAATGTTTGTAACCTTGATTGCGACGGCGCATGCAGCGTTCAATAAACCCAAGGAATTGTATAAACAATCTTTAGTGAAAGGGCGTTTTTGTGAGTTGATGATTTGCCGTATTCAAAATGGCACTCCAGGACAGCAAGCATTTATTGTTGGATTATTCTCTCTACTTGATGCCTTACTTGATCGTAAGATTGATGATGTTTTAGAGCAGCTATCATTAGCTCGAGAAATAGAACAAGCTATCTTGCTCAGAGAAGGCTTATTGGGTTCTATGCTAGAGCTGTATGAAGGTATTGATAAAGGAGATTGGAAAAGTATTGATCAAACCAGTCGACTGCTTGGGTTCTCTCCAAAAACCGTAGAGAAAACATATCAAGATGCAGAGAAGTGGTATCAAATGATCTCATGTCAATCTAACTAGCAAGAATGATCAAATACTTATGTAGATTGGTATAAAACCTAAATTAGAATAAAAGCCCCATTAAGTGTATCGCTTACTATCGTAAGGTCAGCATTTGGTGGGGCTTTTTATTGTCAGAAGTACAGATTGTGATTACTGACAATAGTTGATGATATGGACTTCTTCAGAGAACAGTTTTTGTTTTATTTGGTGACATTCCTGAGTAATCGAAGTGATGGCTTCGCCTTGTTCTGGGTTAACCAAGTCGTAATCACCTTCAATATTGTAATTAAAGCCTTCTCCAATAATTGTTATAGGTTCAATAGATATACGACCACGGTTGGCGGTTACTGTTATTGGGTCAACGTGTATTGGGTATTGCGCGATAGCTTCTTTTTTCTTAGAACTATCAGTTGTTATTGTTGATGTGTCAGGGCGTTCGTTATCTGGAACCAATCCCAATTTATATTGCCACAGTTCTTGAGCTGTTTTAGTGGTAGTCATGTCTCTTGGAGTCATGTTTAGTTCACCATTAAAGCTATAGTTAAAGCTGTCTTGATTTACTGCTAACCCATTACCGTTAAAAGTAAACTCAGTAATACCATCAATAGGGATAGGGTTTGGAAAGAAACGGCTTAGGTAGCTGATAGGCAATCCATCACCATAGGCCTCAAACTGCCAAGGTTGGCTATCCTGAGTTAAGTGAATGCTGCCATTAAAACCAACAAGCCCTTCAGATAAAGGTAGCAGTGCTCGCTCTACTGTCCACAAACCATCTTCGGTTTTCATTTCTACTAATAATTGTTGGCTTAATAGATAATTAAAACTCGCATTAGAGGCGCTCATCGAAAGTGTACCATCCCATAATCCCCATTGCTCTAAGCGCAGTAAATCGAGATCGTGGCCTTCCATATTTACCCCTGATAATTGATATGGGTACTGACCATTTAATTGAATTAATTGAGTATTATTAACGTCTAGCTTGGCTATTTTTACTTGCTCTAATTGATTTACGTATTGAGTTAACACACTTGCTTCTTCATTAGTTATGGCCCATTTGACTTGGTCAATACTCAACGAATTTAAATTTATGCTTGTTGGTGATAGTTTGCCAGTAAGTTGAATGTGGCCATCAAAAATTTCGAATGAAAGCGTCGATATATCGGCTTTTTGACCATTAAGCGTTAAGCTAAAAATGGGGTTATTAATAGTATGTTCATTCCAGACCAAATTGTCGGCATTAAACGATATATTTGCGTTATTTTGCTGCCATAAATGGTAAGGAAGCAGTACGTTTTCAGCAGATAAACTTAAGTTATTAACCACAAATTGTGGTAGTTCAATATTGATATCTAACAGATCAATACGTTCAAATTGATAAGTAAAATTGTGTTGAGATAGCCATTCGATTGGCTTGTTAATAATGTCCGCATTACTTGATTCTAAATTAAATTTACGTAGTGTGAATTGTGGAATAACCCATAATTTATTTTCTTTAAGCTCTGCTTGTGCGGTAATCGTACTGCCGCGCCAAGTAAGAGAAATACCATGAAGAGCGGTGTAGTGTTGAGTGTAATAGCCATCAACTAATACCTCATCTAGGGCTTCTCCCTGCCAATACAGTTGTTTGGCTGAGAATTGAAAATCCCCCTCAAAAGATAACGAATTTTCTTTTTGTATTGCCCAATTTTCTAATTGAATTTGAGCATCACGCAGCACTATGTCGTCATTGGCAAAATCTAAATTTGAAATACTAAATTGAGCAATAGAAATCCAATCGATACTTTGTGTATCAGGCAGTCCTTTTTGTAGACTAAGACCATCGACTTTGATGCTATCAAACGCTAATTTATTATTTTGAATTGGGTGCTGAGAGAGCCAAAAATCGACGGTTTGAATGTTTAATTCACTGTCTGTTTCAATAGCAACATCTGACAGAGTTAGGTGTAAAGGTGATTGGATTGAGTAATGAATATCTCCAAATGAGATCTTTTGATGCGTCAGTTTTTGCACCAATGGATTTAGCATTGGTTGTGCGTAAGGCGTATGTAAAAGGGATAAAAATGCGACCACAAGTAGCAGGCAAAAAGAGATAAGCCAACCAAGGCTTTTCAGTGTGGTATACATTGTTAACTCCAAAAGAAAAATAGGAACAGAAAGAGTGGAGTAAAAATCAGATGCAATCAAGTTATTGTGATGGTTTACTCAGAGGTAATCACTGTTTTGGACTCTTGTTTGAACTGATTGCATAAAAAAGCCCTTCACAAGGGAAGGGCTTGACGTTATCGGTGGATAATCTTGCTCACTTAGTTAAGTTGAGGACCCGCTTTAACAAGTGCTTTTCCTTCGTCATTATCAGTGTATTGAGCGAAGTTTTTAATGAAGCGCTGGGCCAGATCTTCTGCTTTACTGTCCCATTGTAGTGGGTCAGTGTAAGTATCACGAGGATCTAGGATTGAAGTATCAACACCCGGTAGTGATGTTGGAACTTCTAAGTTAAAAACTGGGATATTTTTGGTTTCAGCGTGGTCAATAGAGCCATCTAAAATAGCATCAATAATTGCACGAGTATCTTGGATAGAGATACGCTTACCTGTGCCATTCCAACCCGTATTAACAATGTACGCTTCTGCACCAACGGCTTCCATTCGTTTAACCAGTACTTCTGCATACTGTGTTGGGTGCAGTGTTAAGAACGCCGCGCCAAATGCTGCTGAGAACGTTGGTGTCGGCTCAGTAATACCACGTTCAGTGCCTGCTAACTTAGCAGTAAAACCTGAAAGGAAGTGGTACTTAGTTTGTTCTGGCGTTAGTTTTGCTACAGGAGGTAGCACACCAAATGCATCAGCCGTTAAGAAGATCACTTTATTTGCATGACCCGCTTTTGATACCGGCTTAACGATATTATCAATGTGATAAATAGGGTAAGAAACACGCGTATTTTCGGTTTTCGAACCGTCATCAAAATCAATCGTGCCATTACTACGAACAGTAACGTTTTCTAGTAGTGCATCACGGCGGATTGCGTTGTAGATATCAGGTTCAGCTTCTTTAGATAGGCGAATGGTTTTTGCGTAGCAACCCCCTTCAAAATTGAAAATACCATCATCATCCCAACCGTGCTCATCATCACCAATAAGCTGGCGTTTTGGATCGGTTGAGAGTGTGGTTTTTCCGGTTCCTGATAAACCGAAGAATACCGCTACATCGCCTTCTTCACCCACATTGGCAGAGCAGTGCATTGAAGCAATTCCTTTTAGCGGAAGAAGGTAGTTCATCATTGCGAACATGCCTTTTTTCATCTCACCGCCGTACCAAGTACCACCAATGATTTGCACTCGCTCTGTTAAGTTGAAGGCAATAAAGTTTTCTGAATTTAATCCGTGCTTTACGTAGTTAGGGTTAGTGGTTTTCGCACCGTTCATGACTACAAAATCGGGTTCAAATGTTGCAAGTTCTTCTTCTGTTGGTCGAATAAACATGTTTTTTACGAAGTGTGCTTGCCATGCTACCTCAGTAATAATACGAACACTTAATCGTGTGTCTGGGTTAGCACCACAATAACCGTCGATAACAAACAGACG
Source organism: Aliivibrio sp. S2TY2 (assembly GCF_028765525.1). Taxonomy (NCBI): domain Bacteria; kingdom Pseudomonadati; phylum Pseudomonadota; class Gammaproteobacteria; order Vibrionales; family Vibrionaceae; genus Aliivibrio; species Aliivibrio sp. S2TY2. The sequence continues at coordinate 56,253 of NZ_JARACS010000015.1, forward strand.
TTTACCAGAGAGTTGTTTTGTTACTAAGGATTTTAGATCATCCCAAACTGCAGGAGTGATGGCTTTATTGTCGTTTTTACCTTGATCTGACCACCATAATGTATCTTTGGTTGTCTCATCTTTTACGATGTATTTATCTTTTGGTGAACGACCAGTAAAAATACCAGTATCTACCGCAACTGAGCCGAGCTCTGTCATTACTCCACGCTCATAACCTTCTAAATCTGGGCGTGTTTCTTCTTCAAACAATTGTTCATAACTAGGGTTACGGAGTACTTCAGTAACATCAGTTAAGCCATGTTGAGTAAGATCAAGTTGTGCAGCCTTTTTGTGTTCCATAACAGTCATAGGTGCTCCTTAGAGGAATTTTTTGTAGGGACTTTTAATTTATTTGTAATTATTTGTGTTCTGCTAAGCATGCTAACAATGCGGTAAATTGAAAACAGGGAGATGAATCATAAAATAACCATAAAGTAGTAGTGGTTATTTTATCGCCATCACAAAATAGCAATAGTCCTATTCTACTCTTAATGAAATCGTTTGCGCCAGATGTAATTGATTATTATTTAAGCAAAATTAAGTGTGGATAAGTGGAATAAAAAGTGTGGTTTATATCAAATTTAGTTATAAAAAAAGCCAACCTAGCGGCTGGCTTTGAGACAAAATAAGAGACTTATTCTATGCGGTAAATTAATGAACGGTGTCATTACCTTTTGTTGCTTGTTCAAAAAGATTTGCAACATCAATACTGTCAAAATCGTAGCTTGTGCCACAGTAATCACAATGAAGAGAGATTTTCCCTTCAGTTTTGATGATGTCATCAACTTCTGCTTTTTCAATAGTGATGATTGCACCGCCACTGCGTTCGCGCGAACAACCACAGAAAAATTCAACCTGTTGAGGTTCAAACAGTTGTACTTTATCTTGGTTGTATAAACGATACAGAACTTCTTCGCCTTCTAAGCCAAACAGCTCTTCGTTTTTAATGGTGTCAGTTAATTGCTCTAGGTGCTCGAAGTCATCAGCAGAGCCAGTGCCATCAGGCATGACTTGTAGAAGCATACCAGCAGCATGAGGTTTACCTTCAAATTCACCAAGACGAAGCCATAAGCGCGTTTTTAGTTGCTCTGAACGCTCAAAGTAACCTTCAAAACACTGTGCTAAGTTTTCACCTTCTAGTGCAACAACACCTTGATAACGCTCACCATCTTTTGGTGTGATAGTGATAACTAGATAACCTTTACCCATTAGTTGATGCAAGGTTGCGTCTTCTGCAATATCGCCATTAAAACGAGCAACACCACGTACTTTCTGGTTGTTATCGCCATTGATAACCGCTAGGGATACTGGACCGTCACCTTGTAATTGAAGGGTAATTGAACCTTCAAATTTTAGCGTTGCAGTTAATAAAGTCGTTGCAACCAATAGCTCACCCAATAAGTTTTGAACTGGCTTAGGGTATTCCTTGCTAGAAATGATTTGTTGGTAAGCATCATCTAGTTGAACTAATTCACCACGAACAGATAAATCTTCAAATAGGTAACGATGCAGTGTGTTATTTGCCATGAAATACTCCAGCAATTGTATTAAGGGTTGTCATTACGCACAGTATAGCGGTTATTGTTGCTTGAATCTCATGATATCACGTCGCTGTTTTTTATCTGGACGCTTATCAGGGTGTGGGCTGCCAAGTGAATTAAGTTTGCGTAGTTTTGCATTCTCTTCACGCTGCTTGATGCTGATTGGAGTTTCTTTATAAAGAGTTTGTGCAACAGGTGCGCCACGACGCTGATCAGATACGATCTCTATGATCACGGTGATCTCTTCGTTGTTGCCTTGGCGAAGCTTTATTTCAGCGCCCACTTCAACCAATTTACTTGGCTTAGAGCGTTGACCGTTATATTGAACTTTTCCGCCATCAACCATGTTGCGAGCAATGGAACGGGTTTTATAAAAACGAGCTGCCCAGAGCCACTTATCGAGTCTGATGCCATCGCTAGTATTGGATTTGGAACTCATTATGTATACCTAATGTCTTACTTCTCTGCTTATTTAATGGTGTCTGGAATTTTTTTTTCAATCTTTTGAGCAGAATTAATCAAAATTCATTACCAACTAGAGTCATTAATGAGAAATAATGCTCTAATATGAGTTCTTTTCTCTGAATTACGTGATATGCCTGCGAGTAATGTAAGAAAACGGCATTATTTACAGCAATAATGCCGTGTTAATTTATAATTTTTAAAGACTTAAAACAGTTAATAGCCCTTAAAGTAAAAGGAAGATCTGGCCCTAATGATAGCTAATATGAAAATCGAAAAAATTTCTCAATATTGGTCAATATATCAATCTGCGATTTCAAAAGGGGTAACGGTTGTTTTAGTTGCGTGTTTTGCGTGGATTTGTGGCTCTCTTTTTTGGGCGATGCTCGTACCGCAAACGTCGGTTCCTCAATGGCAACCAAAGGCGGTAGTCATCACTAATAAGCAAAACAACAATGAAGGTGATTCGTTATCTGATTTATTAAATAGCCAAGTATTTGGTCACTTTAATACTGAGAAAAAAGTAGAGCAACCAAAGATAGTAGAAGTAAAGAATGCCCCAAAAACACGATTAAATTTAACCTTATCGGGTATTGTTGCTAGCTCTGACCCATCACTGAGCCTTGCGGTTATCGCTAACCGAGGAAAACAGAATACTTATGGTATCGATGAGACCATTGATGGAACGCGAGCAACCGTAAAAGCGATTAGCGTAGATCGCATTATTATTTCCAATAATGGCCGTGATGAAACGTTAATGTTGGAAGGGGTAAAATACACCAAGATATCAACAGAAAGAAATGCGACGGGTAGTTCTGGTACGGTGTTAGGAAATAATCGCCAAAATTCAAATCAAGACGAACTGGATAAGATCCGTCAAGAGATGGCTAAAAATCCACAATCAGTATTGAAATACATCCGCCTTTCTCAAGTTTCTAATAATGGGAAAATTACGGGTTATCGAGTGAATCCGGGTAAAGACCGTAAATTATTTGATTCTGTTGGCTTAAAGCCTGGAGATATCGCTACCAGTTTAAATGGGATTGATTTAACCGATCCTGCCGCAATGAGTTCATTGTGGAAAAATATGTCAGAAATGACAGAGCTTAATTTAACCGTCCAACGAGATGGACAATTACATGACATTTTTATCGGTTTATAACGGCAGATAGAAAAATGACTAAGGGTATGTTGTGAAAAAGTGGATAGGTAAGGGAGCCTTATTGCTTGCGGGTAGCATGATGTGGACATCAGCACTGGCAAATGACTTTAGCGCGAGCTTTAAAGGTACGGACATTCAAGAGTTCATCAATATTGTAGGTCGAAACTTAGAAAAGACGATTATTGTTGACCCATCTGTTCGTGGCAAAGTGGATGTGCGTAGTTATGATTTATTAAATGAAGAGCAATATTATCAGTTCTTTTTAAGTGTACTTGAAGTTTATGGATATGCGGTTGTTGAAATGGACAACGGTATTTTAAAAGTCATCAAAGATAAAGATGCAAAAACTTCAGCCGTTCCGGTATTGGGAGCAAAAGATAACATCACTGGCGATGCGGTAATTACTCGAGTTATTGCGGTTCGTAATGTATCGGTACGTGAATTATCTCCTCTACTACGTCAACTTAATGATAATGCTGGCGCGGGTAACGTTGTGCATTATGATCCTGCAAATATCATTATGATCACCGGTCGTGCAGCGGTGGTAAATCGTTTGGCTGAAATCATCGAGCGTGTTGATCAGGCGGGTGATAAAGAAGTTGAAGTGGTTGATTTAAAAAATGCTTCGGCAGCGGAAATGGTACGAATTGTTGATGCGTTAAATAAAACCACCGACGCCAAAAACACCCCTGCTTTTTTACAGCCTAAATTGGTTGCAGACGAACGCACTAACTCAATTTTAATCTCGGGTGATCCTAAAGTACGTCAACGTCTTAAAAAGCTGATTAAACAACTTGATGTTGAAATGGCAACCAAGGGTAATAACCAAGTAGTTTACTTACGTTATGCCAAAGCAGAAGACTTGGTCGATGTACTTAAAGGGGTGTCGGATAACTTAACGGCTGGCAATGGCTCAAGCTCGAAAGGAAGCTCTTCGAATAACCGTAGTGATGTCATGATTTCAGCACATACAGATACCAATGCTTTAGTCATTACTGCGCCGCCTGATGTAATGCGAGCGATGCAAGACGTCATTGCTCAGTTGGATATTCGTCGTGCACAAGTATTGATTGAAGCTTTGATTGTTGAATTAGCTGAAGGTGATGGCGTTAATTTAGGCGTGCAGTGGGGTAACCTGGAAACGGGTGCAATGATCCAATACAGCAATACAGGTGCCTCAATCGGTGCCACTATGGTTGGTTTGGAAGAAGCGAAAGGCTCTACAACGACTGAAAAAATTTATGATTCAGCAGGTAACCAGACAGGCTATAAAGATATTACTGAAGAAGGTGATTATACCGCGCTAGCTTCTGCGCTTGGTGGCGTTCAAGGTGCGGCGGTTAGTATCATGATGGGAGATTGGGCTGCATTGGTAACGGCTGTATCGACCGATTCCAACTCAAACATTCTTTCTTCTCCAAGCATTACGGTAATGGATAATGGTGAAGCGTCATTTATTGTTGGTGAAGAAGTACCGGTATTAACGGGCTCAACGTCAGGTTCTAATAATGACAATCCATTCCAAACGGTTGATCGTAAAGAAGTCGGTATCAAGCTTAAAGTGGTTCCACAGATCAATGAAGGTGATTCGGTTCGTTTAGATATAGAGCAAGAAGTGTCTAACGTATTGGGCGCTAATGGTGCGGTGGATGTGCGTTTTGCTAAACGTCAGCTAAATACCTCGGTAATGGTACAAGATGGCCAAATGTTGGTGTTAGGTGGCTTGATTGATGAGCGTGCACTTGAGAGTGAATCAAAAGTTCCGTTTTTAGGGGATATCCCTATTTTAGGTTACTTATTCAAATCAACCAGTACGCAAGTTGAGAAGAAAAATCTAATGGTATTTATCAAGCCGACCATTATTCGTGATGGTATGACAGCGGATGGCATTACTCAGCGTAAATATAACTACATTCGAGCAGAGCAACTGTATAACGCAGAAAAAGGCTTGAAGTTGATGGATGATGCCAACATTCCAGTGTTGCCTAAGTTTGGTAAAGACATTAATCACCCAGCAGAGATCCAAGCGTTCTACGAACAGTTTAGTGAAAATAAGGAAAAATAATGGCGGATACCTTATTTCCAGATCTTCCTGTCATTCTGCGTTTGCCTTTTTCTTTTGCAAAAAGGCATTCAGTCGTTATTGAAGCAGGCTCCGAGGGTTGGGTGCTGTATTATGCTGTTACTCCTTCGCCAATGGTGTTGTGTGAAATTCGTCGAGTGTGTAAATCAGGTTTTTCGTTAATCCAATTAACCAAAGAAGCCTTTGATACTAAAGTAACTCAAGTGTACCAACGTAATTCATCAGAGGCGCAACAACTGATGGAAGATATTGGTGCCGATAATGACGACTTCTTCTCACTGGCTGAAGAGTTGCCCGATAATGATGATTTATTGGAATCAGAAGACGATGCGCCCATCATTAAATTGATCAACGCCATGCTAGGCGAGGCGATCAAAGAGGGCGCATCTGATATTCATATAGAGACTTTTGAAAAAGTGCTGTCGATCCGTTTTCGTGTCGATGGCGTTTTGCGCGATGTATTGAGTCCAAGCCGTAAGTTGGCACCACTGCTAGTTTCGCGTGTAAAAGTAATGTCGAAGCTTGATATCGCAGAGAAGCGTGTTCCGCAAGATGGTCGTATTTCACTGCGCATTGGTGGCCGAGCCGTTGATGTTCGTGTCTCTACGATGCCGTCTTCTCATGGTGAGCGTGTGGTAATGCGTTTATTAGATAAAAATGCGACTCGTTTGGACTTAAACAGCTTAGGTATGTCGGCTGAGAACCATAAAAACTTCCAGCACATCATCAAACGTCCTCACGGCATTATTTTGGTTACTGGCCCAACGGGTTCAGGTAAATCAACCACGCTGTATGCCGGTTTAGGTGAATTAGACAGTTCTCAATCAAATATTTTAACTGTAGAAGATCCAATCGAATTTGATATCGATGGCATTGGGCAAACTCAAGTTAACCCAAAAGTAGACATGACGTTTGCTCGTGGGTTACGTGCCATTTTACGTCAAGATCCTGATGTGGTGATGATAGGTGAGATCCGTGATCTAGAAACCGCAGAAATCGCCGTTCAAGCGTCACTTACTGGTCACTTAGTGATGTCGACGCTTCACACCAATACAGCGGTGGGGGCGATAACACGTTTACGTGATATGGGTATAGAGCCTTTCCTAATTTCATCTTCTTTACTTGGTGTACTGGCTCAGCGTCTGGTTCGTACTTTATGTAAGGAGTGTAAAACACCATATCAAGCCGATGACGAGCAGAAAAAATGCTTTAATTTATCCGCTTCGGATAGCTTAGTTCTTTATAAGCCAAATGGTTGTGATCACTGTAATGGTAAAGGATACCGTGGCCGAACAGGTATTCATGAATTACTGGTTGTGAATGAAAAAGTTCAAGAGTTGATCCACAAAGAAGCGGGCGAACAAGAAATTGAAAAAGAAGTTCGCAAGAACACTCGTGGTATTCAGCAAGATGGTTTATTAAAAGTACAGCAAGGGATCACAACACTGGAAGAGGTGATGCGAGTCACTCGGGAAGGGTAAATGGCAGCCTTTGAATACAAAGCACTAGAAAAAACAGGTAAGCAAAAAAAAGGCGTCATGGAAGGCGATAATGCTCGCCAAGTTCGCCAACGGTTAAAAGAGCAAGGTCTTATTCCGGTTGAAGTGATTGAAACCAAATCAAAACAACAGAAAAGCGCTTCTCAAGGATTAAGTTTTAAGCGCGGAATTAGTGTGAATGATTTATCGCTAATTACCCGTCAATTAGCCACTTTAGTTCAAGCGGGTATGCCTTTAGAGGAGTGTTTAAAAGCCGTCGCTGAACAAGGAGAAAAAGCCCATATTCGCAGTATGATGATGGGAGTTCGCTCTAGAGTGATAGAAGGGTATCCGCTAGCAGAAAGCTTTGCCGATTATCCTCATGTTTTTGATGAACTGTTTTGCTCAATGGTGGCTGCCGGTGAAAAATCAGGCCATTTGGATACGGTGTTAAACCGTTTGGCTGATTATGCTGAAAATCGTCAAAAGATGCGCAGTAAATTACAACAAGCGATGATTTATCCAATCATGTTGACGTTAATTGCTATTGCTGTGATTTCCTTTTTGCTTGCAACGGTCGTTCCTAAAATTGTCGATCAGTTTGTGCAAATGGGACAAGGCTTACCGACGGTTACCGAGGTATTATTAGCGGCCAGTAACTTTGTAGTGAACTGGGGCCTTGTTGTTATCGTTGTGGTTGTGTCATTGATTGTTGGTGTGAAGTGGTTACTGACTAAACCACATTTACGCTTAGCGTGGGATAAAAAAATCTTACGCTTACCTGTTGTTGGTAAGGTGGTTCGTGGGTTAAATACGTCGCGTTTTGCACGTACGTTATCGATCTGTACATCAAGTGCGATTCCATTATTGGATGGGATGAAAGTTGCAGCGGATGTAATGAGCAATCAATACTTTAAACAACAGGTGTTAGAAGCGGCAGATAACGTACGTGAAGGGGCGAGCTTACGTATCTCGCTAGAACAAACAAAGTTGTTTCCGCCAATGATGCTCCATATGATCGCCAGTGGTGAACAAAGTGGTGAATTAGAACAAATGCTAACGCGTTCGGCTGATAACCAAGACCGTGACTTTGAATCACTGGTTAATATGGCTTTGGGTATTTTTGAGCCTTTATTGATTGTTTTTATGGCCGGCATTGTACTTTTTATTGTTGTCGCGACCTTAATGCCAATCATTGAATTAAATAATTTAGTCGGATAGTGAGTAGTTACTATCCTTTTTTCTTCTTATTAATATATTGATTTTTAATCTCAGGAGTCATTCCATGCAAGTCAATTCAGCTCAACGTAAACAAGGTGGCTTCACCCTATTAGAAGTGATGGTTGTTATCGTTATTCTTGGTGTTTTAGCCAGTTTAGTCGTACCAAATTTACTTGGTAACAAAGAGAAGGCCGATCAACAAAAAGCGATCACTGATATCGTGGCATTAGAAAATTCATTAGATATGTACAAGCTAGATAGTAGTGTTTATCCAACCACAGACCAAGGGTTAGAAGCATTAGTTACTAAGCCTACATCAAGCCCTGAACCTCGTAATTACCGCGCAGATGGTTATATTCGTCGTTTACCAAATGACCCATGGGGTAACGAGTATCAATACTTAAGCCCTGGTGATAACGGCACAATTGATATCTTCTCATTAGGTGCTGATGGTCAAGAAGGCGGTGAAGGTGCCAATGCTGATATTGGTAACTGGAACATGCAAGACTTTCAATAAGTCATAAGCGCTAGATAAGAATAATGATGAAGATAAAACGTGAGGTTGGGTTTACCCTAATCGAAATTATGTTGGTATTGGTATTGCTATCGGTCAGTTCGATGGCAGTCATCATGAGCCTTCCTGATAGTCAAGATGACCAGATGGAAGAGCAAGCCTCACGTTTTTATCAGTTAGTTCAGCTTCTTAATGAAGATGCTTTGCTCAATGGGATGGATTACGGTATTTACTTTAACCAAGAGCGACAAGAATATCGCTTTATGACGTTAACGGTAGATGGCTGGCAGCCTCTTGAGAAAAACCGCTTTTTTACCGAAGTGAAAATGAAAGATACCTCTGTTGAATTTGAGATGGAGCTAGGTGGTTCAGCATGGGCTGATGATGATCGCTTATTTGAGCCGGGATCCTTGTTTGATGAAGAGATGTTTGCTGATCTCGAAGAAGATAAAAAGCCAATACCACCGCAAGTGATGGTGTTATCGAGCGGAGAAGTGACGCCTTTTGTCGTGACTTTGTTTCCTGGAAATGAACGCGGTAATCTTGATGATAAAACATGGGAAGTAAAAGTTGATGAATCTGGTGTGATCCATTTGTTTGCACCGGGAGATGAGCGAGATGAAGCGTAACTTTTCTTTACGAAAAACCAAGCAAGGTATGACTCTGTTGGAAGTACTCGTGGCACTTGCTATTTTTGCGACCGCTGCTTTGAGTGTTTTACGGTCAGTGACTCAGCATATTAATACCTTAGGCTACCTAGAAGAAAAAACATTCGCGGGAATAGTAGTAGATAATCAAATGACGCTGATGATGTTAGATAAACCACCGACAGTGACCAAAAAAGGGGAAACAGAATTAGCTGGACGAACGTGGTATTGGACGGTATCTCCGGTAAAAACAACCTCTGATATTTTAAAGTCAGTGGATGTGTCGGTATCGACCAATAAAGATCAAAAATCCCCATTAATCACGGTGCGAACGTATGTTGCACCATAATGCCTCCCGCTCTTTAACTAAAGGCTTTACGTTGATTGAAGTGATGGTCGCCATTGCGGTTTTTGCTACCTTGAGCTTTTCAGCGTATCAAGTGGTGAATCAAGTTCAGCGTAGTAATGAATTATCTTTAGATAAAAGCGAGCGTATTAAGCAACTTCAACGCAGCTTGGTCTTTTTAGATAACGATTTTCGTCAAATAGTAGCTCGTCCATTTCGAACCAATGGCGAAAAAGCGTCAGATAAATTATTGTCTGCGGATGAGTATTTATTGGACTCTGAATCTCAAGGTATTTTATTCGTTCGTTTAGGATGGAAGAACCCACAACAGGCTTTTCCTCGTGGTGAGATCACCAAAGTCGGCTATCGCCTAGTTGAAAATACCATTGAGCGTTTGTGGTGGCGTTATCCTGACACACCTGTAGGGCAAGAGCCGGTGGTTACGCCATTAATTGATGGGGTCGAAGCGCTTAAATTTGAATTTTATGATGGTAATAAATGGTTAAAAATATGGGACGTTAAGAAGCAATTACCTAAAGCAACTAAGGTTATTATTACCTTTAAAGATTATGGTAATGTCGAACGAATCTACTTAACCTCAGGATTTAAAGCCGAAGAAAACGCAAATCAAAATGACAGTACATCGCAAGATAAAGGTGAGTCATGATGAGAAATAAAAGAAACTATTTAGCTCATCACTCAAGAAAACAGCAAGGTGTTGCGTTGATTGTGGTTTTGTTGTTGCTTGCGATTATGGTGACCATTGCGGCTCAAATGTCAGAACGTTTGTTTATTCAGTTCCATCGAGCACAAAATCAAGTGAACCATCAACAGGCCTATTGGTATTCTGTTGGGGTTGAAGCATTAGCAAAAGCGGGTATTGAAGAGGCCTATAAAGATGGCGATACCATTAATTTAAGCCAAGCGTGGGCAACGGAAGAAACGACTTATCCACTGGATTATGGCGAAGCGTTTGGTGGTGTAAAAGATAAGCAAGCCTGTTTTAATCTGAATGCATTGAGCAGTGTTAAAGCGAATAGCGACCCATCTCAGCGTCCATTTTTAGTTAAAGTATGGATGAATTTATTGGAATCGGTAGAGGTTGAAAATTACCTTGCTGAAGTCATTGCGGATTCGACATGGGAATACATGGATGAGAATGATACGGTACAGTCAATTTCAGGCGTCGAAGACAGTACTTATCAATCGTTTAAGCCTGCTTATTTAGCGCCAAACGGTTGGATTGGTGATGCTAGTGAGTTGCGAGCAATTAATGGGGTAACCGCTCAAGTCGTTGAGGCTGTTTCACCTTTAGTATGTGCAATACCAAGCAGTAATTTCTATTTGAATGTAAATACCGTGGCTCCTGAAAACGCCAATATTTTAGTCGCTCTGTTTTCTCCTGGATTAAGCGAAGATAACGCTCGGGAAGTATTAGAGAACAGGCCTTTTGATGGTTGGAGTAGTGTTGATGATTTTTTAGCTGAAGGGCCAATAAGTCAAGTCGATGCCAATACTCGTAAGCAGGCAAAAGCGTATTTATCGATAGACAGTCAGTTTTTTGAGTTAGATGCTCAAGTATTAGTAGAAGATTCGCGCGTACGTGTGCGTTCTTTATTGCATAGTAGTGATAAAAAAGTGGTGAACGTTATCCGTCGCCAGTATGGAGGAATGAGTGAGCGAACATCTGATAATAAGGCTGAATAGTCAGCCATCAGATCCCATTCAATGGATAGTCTGGTCACCAGAAAATAAAGAAGTGATAGCATCTGGAGAGTTAAACTCTGCGGAAGAACTGTCTTCGTTATCGCAATACAGCGATCAACGTACCGTTTCGGCACTATTACCCAGCAGCGATGTATTATTGCGTGAGGTAGCAATACCAGAAGGCGCAGCTCGACAATTTTCCTCTATGCTCCCTTTTATTGTTGAGGATGATTTAGCGCAAGATGTGGATGAGTTGCACATTGTTATCTTGCAGAAAACTAACAAAATCGCTCAGGTTGCGATTGTTGAACATCAAAAAATGGAGCGGTGGTTAGAACAATTAACTGAAGCGGGTATCTACACAAAACGCTTCTTGCCTGACGTATTAGCTCTGCCTTTTCATCATGATGGCGCAAGTATGGTTGAGTTTAATCAACAATGGTTACTGCGTTTTAGTGAGTATCAAGGCGCGATTGCTGAGCAAGAATGGTTGCCGATGTTATTGGATGGCCTCGTTGCTGATGCCGCTAAATCCTCTATTGGTGACAAAGAGCAAGAAACGAGTGAAGAAGGGTCGGATGAAGATTCATTGGCTTATACGCTTCATAGCTATTCGCCTTGTGAGATCGATGTAGCGAATACCAAACACATTAAAGAGTCACCTGAGTTGGTGATGCAATTATTGGCTGAGGGAGCGCTTGCTTCTAAAGTGAATGTGTTAAGTGGTAAATATCGCCCTCAATCGTCATGGCGAAAGCATTGGCGTGTATGGCAAAAAGTCATCTTGGCTTTTGGTTTGGTTATGGTGGTTTTTGTGGCTCAACACATTGCTGAAGTTCAAAAATTAGAACAACACAGTATTGCGTTGAGAGCTGAGAGTGAACGAATCTTTAGAGATGTATTCCCAGGAAAACGCAAGATCCCAACAATGAGCTACTTAAAGTCTCAAATGAAAAATGAAGAAGCGCGCTTGCAAGGTGGCTCAGGTGGTGACGATTTACTGACTTGGATGTCAGAGCTTGCGCCATATTTAGCAAAAGTGCCTCAAGTGAAATTACAGAGTTTAAAATTTGATGGCAAACGAGATGAGTTGCGACTGCAAGCCAGTGCGTCAGATTTTCCTTACTTTGAAAAACTAACGTCAGAGTTAAGTGGACAATTTGAGGTTGAACAGGGTCAACTTAATAAAAACCAAGACCAAGTCTTTGGTGCGATTGTTATTAGGAGAAAATAATGAAAGCCTTTATGACATGGTGGCAAAGTATTTCACCAAGAGAGCGAATGCTAGTTAGTGGTGGTAGTGTTGCGTTAATTATTGCTGCTATTTATTGGGGTGGCATTAAACCCCTAAACGATAGAGCAGATCTAGCACAGAATCGCATTAACAGTGAACGCAGTTTGTTAACTTGGGTACAGAAGAAAGCGGACACGATTGTGACCTTAAGAGGCGGATCATCAAAAGGTTCGCAAGTAGCGAATCAACCGATGAATCAAGTGATCCCAAGCAGCACTCGTCAATTTAAAATTGAATTGGTCCGTATGCAACCTCGCGGTGAGCAAATGCAAGTGTGGGTAAAGCCTCTGCCCTTTAATTCATTAATTAATTGGCTTGCCTATCTGAGAGATACTCAAGGTATTCACGTTCAATTTTTAGATTTAAATAAAACCGATGTTGAAGGCATGGTTGAAGTAAATCGCCTTCAATTAAGTAGAGAGTGATCATGAAGTTTAAATTATTAATCGCAACGGTCTTCTCTACCTTTTTTACTTTTAGTGCATTACTGCACATGCCTATTCAGTGGGTTGTTGAGCAAGCCCCAAAGGTAAGAGGGTTAGCGTTGGTTGGTTTATCTGGTACGCCATGGAAAGGACAGGTTGATTCACTGTCATGGCAACGAGTGAACTATGGTCAACTGCAATGGCAGATTGACCCTATGGCGATATTAAAGGGCCATGCGGTATTTTCAGTACGTTTTGGTCGTGGTAGTGAGTTAGAGTTACGTGGTAAAGGAACGGTTGGTTATAGCGTATCAAAAGGGGCTTATGCTGAAAACATGGTGGTCTCACTTCCTGTCGCTAGCATTATGAATCAAGTGCCGATGGCGTTACCGGTGTCTTTACAAGGGCAAGCAGAAATTAGCATTAGTTATTTTCAACAAGGACAACCTTGGTGTAAACAAGCTACGGGTGAAGTGGTTTGGTCAGCAGGTAAGATAATCTCCCCATTAGGGAATATTGACCCAAATACAGCGATTGCTGATGTCACTTGTGTTGATAACAAGGTGAGCTTGAGCAGTAAACAATCATCAGAAGATGTGGGCAGCGAGTTTGATGTTGTGTTGAACCCAAATCGTTCTTATCAGGTTAATGGGTGGTTCAAACCTGAAGCCAGCTTCCCATCTAGTTTAAGAAGCCAACTTAAATGGCTAGGCAAGCCAGATTCAAAAGGGCAATATAGAGTGACTTATTCAGGACGTCTGTAAGGAAATACAATGGCTAAAAAACAATTGCCGACAATTTTAGATAAACGCGTTGAAGCACAATCAAAGTTGTTTTGTATTGAATCGGTGGATTTACGCTTTTCTAACGGAGTGGAGCGTACCTATGAAAGAATGAAACCAAGTGGTCGTCATGCTGTGATGATGGTGCCTATTACTGAACAAGGTGATCTGTTATTAGTCAGAGAATATGCAGTAGGCACAGAAAGCTATGAGTTAGGTTTTCCCAAAGGACTTATTGATCCAGGTGAAACACCATCAGAAGCGGCAAACCGAGAGTTAAAAGAAGAAATTGGGTTTGGTGCTAAAACATTAACACCATTAAAAGAACTGGTTCTTGCGCCTTCTTATTTCTCAAGCAAAATGACTCTTTTTGTTGCCCAAGGTCTTTACCCTGAACAGTTAGAAGGCGATGAGCCAGAGCCGTTAGACATCGTTCGTTGGCCTTTAGCTCAAGCTTCTGAGTTGCTACATCATTTGGATTTTTCAGAAGCAAGAAGCATTAGTGCACTCTTGCTTGCTCAACAATTTTTATCTAAGGAGTAATATTGATGGATTTAACACTTTCACATCTACTTCCTGAAGTGATCAATATTGCACGTGCATCAGGGCAACTTATTCTCGATATCTATGAGAAAGGTGATTTTGAAGAGTTTACTAAATCGGATCAAACACCTGTAACCAGTGCTGATTTAGCTGCGCATAAATTAATTATAGAAAAGCTCTCTCAACTGACTCCAGAGATCCCAATTCTGTCAGAGGAAGATGCTGACATTGCGCTAGAACAACGAGCGCAATGGGATCGCTATTGGTTGGTAGATCCACTGGATGGCACGCAAGAATTTATTGCTCGCAGTGGCGACTTTGCCACTATTATTGCTTTAGTTGAAAATAATCGCCCAGTGATGGGAGTCGTATATGGCCCTGTTTCTGGCGTGACTTACTATGCTTATGAAGGCAAAGGGGCATGGAAAATTCCAGATATGGATGAAAGCATTCGTATCAGCACCCTAAAGCATGAAGAAGAAAAGCAACCCATAGCCATCGCGATAAGTCGCCGTCAGAACATTAATAATATTACTCGTTGTATGAGTGCTGAGTGGAATTATGATTTAGTGCCTTTAGGCTCTGCAGCATTAAAAGCTTGCTTGGTTGCTGAAGGCGCAGTGGATTGTTATTTACGTTTAGGCCCAACCGGAGAGTGGGATACAGCGGCGACACAGTGTATTGTTCAAGAAGCGGGTGGTCGTATATTATCAACCGAACTAGTCCCTCTTTCTTATAATGAAAGGGAGTCGCTAGAGAATCCTAACTTTATCGTATTAGGCGATGAAAATTTGCCGTGGGATCAAATTTTAACGTGCAAATAATAAGATCTACTCTTGATAAATAAATTATTAAGCTTGTTATAATGTCAGAATGTAACTCGAAAACTATGTGACTTGAACAGAATTCTGCTCGAAAAAAATTGTGTTTCAGAGTACAATCCTTAATCATACTAATTTAGTCAGGTATTACTTGTGTCTTCAATCAATATTACTGAAAGTGCCCAAGAGCATTTTGCAAAACTTCTAGCACAACAGCCAGAAGGGACAAACATCCGTGTATTCGTGGTTAATCCGGGTACTCAAAACGCAGAGTGTGGCGTATCTTACTGTCCACCTGAAGCAATCGAAGCGAATGATACTGAGCTGAAGTTTGAAAAATTATCAGCGTATGTTGATGAGTTAAGCTTACCTTTCCTTGAAGATGCTGACATCGATTATGTTACTGACAAGATGGGCTCTCAATTAACTCTGAAAGCACCAAACGCAAAAATGCGTAAAGTAAATGATGATGCGCCTTTATTTGAACGTGTAGAGTATGCAATTCAAACTCAAGTTAACCCACAACTTGCTGGCCATGGTGGTCACGTAAGCTTGATGGAAATTACTGATGCAGGTGTTGCAATCGTTCAATTTGGTGGTGGCTGTAATGGTTGCTCAATGGTTGATGTGACACTAAAAGAAGGCATCGAAAAAGAATTGTTGGTTCAATTTGAAGGTGAACTAACCGCAGTTAAAGATTTAACTGAGCATGATCGTGGTGAGCACTCTTATTACTAAGAGTTTAGCTTAACCCATGAGTTAAAAAGGTGAGTAGATACTCACCTTTTTTGTGTCTGTTATTTATGAGAATAAGACTATTTATGCATTTGAGTAGATATCTCGCTCACCTAACCAACGCAAAATAATGGCTTTAGCATTTTTTGGGTAGCTATCATGTAGGTGGCGTGCAATACGTTGTACTTCAGGAATTAAATGCTGATCTCGCACTAAATCTGCAATTTTAAAATCAGCCAATCCGGTCTGTTTGGTTCCGAGTAATTCACCTGGGCCTCGGATCTCTAAATCTCGCTGAGCAATTACAAAGCCATCATTACTTTCACGCAAAACACTCAGACGTTTCTGAGCGGTTTTAGATAGTGGAGAGTGGTAGAGTAAAACACAATGGCTAGCCACAGAGCCTCGACCAACTCGGCCACGCAATTGGTGCAATTGTGCCAAACCAAGACGTTCAGGATTTTCGATAATCATTAAGCTTGAGTTAGGTACATCAACCCCGACTTCAATAACCGTAGTGGCCACTAACAAGTGCAGTTTCCCTTCTTTAAACTCCTGCATGATTTGTTGTTTTTCTTTTGATTTCATTCGACCATGAACTAAACCAATATTCAGTTCAGGTAACTGTAATCGTAATGCTTCAGCCGTATCAGAGGCGGCTTGGGCTTCTAGAACTTCAGAGTCATCAATAAGGGTACACACCCAGTAGGCTTGTCGGCCATCATTTATGCAGGCATTTCTTACTTTATTCACGATTTCGTCGCGTCTTGTGTCTGGTAAAGCGATGGTTTGAATTGGTGTGCGACCAGGCGGAAGTTCATCAATTACTGATGTCTCTAGATCTGCATACGCCGTCATAGCTAAGGTTCTAGGAATAGGCGTTGCTGTCATGATCAGCTGATGCGGATAGGCGCCATTTTTTTCACCTTTCTCACGTAGCTCTAAACGTTGATCAACACCAAAGCGGTGTTGTTCATCAATAATGACTAAAGCAAGGTGATGAAACTCAACGTGCTGTTGAAAAAGTGCGTGAGTGCCCACTATCATTTTCGCTTCACCATTAGCAATGCGAGCTAATTCTTTCTCTTTTGCTTTACCTGTTAATTTGCCAGCTAACCAGCCAACGGGGATGCCCATACTTTCAAACCAATTGCCAAAGTTTACTGCGTGCTGCTCTGCTAATAATTCGGTAGGGGCCATTAGCACCACTTGATAACCATGCTCAATCGCTTGTACGGCTGCGAGTGCGGCAACTAAGGTTTTACCTGAACCCACATCCCCTTGAACCAATCGCATCATAGGGTGAGGCTTAGCCAGATCCTGCTCTATTTCTGCTACAACCCGTTGTTGGGCTCCTGTTGGCGTAAATGGTAATTGATCTAATAGTTTCTGTTTTAAATTCGTCACTGTTGCTAATGGTAGTGCGTCTTCTTGCTGGCCTTTACTACGCACTGAAAGCATGGATAGGTTTTGAGCCAATAGTTCTTCTATGATCAATCGTTGTTGTGCTGGGTGTTTTCCTTCATCAAATGCGTCAAGATTAATTGAAGGATCAGGGCGATGAATAATATGCAAAGCTTGGTTGAGTGTAATTTGGTTGTTATACAAACCTTGGGGTAGTAATTCAGTAACAGCGGCTTTATCTAGCAATTCTAATGCTTGGTCGGTCAAGCTACGTAGCGTGTTTTGGCGCAAACCATCGGTGGTTGAATAGACAGGTGTTAGCGTGGCTTCTATATCCAAAGATTTAGAAGGAGTATGGAATTGATATTCAGGATGAACGATCTCTAAACCACTTCCGCCACGTTTAATTTCACCATAGGCATGAACCACTTTTCCTTCACTAAAGCTGTTTTTTATTCCCGCATTGAAATTAAAAAATCGCAGTGTAATAGTGCCATTACCATCGCTAATTTTAACCAATAGCATTTTACGTTTGCCAAATTGCATATCACAAGACATAACCTTGCCTTGAACGGCGGCAAATAAACCAGAATGAACACGAGCCATTGGATAAACACGGGTTCTGTCTTCATAACGAAGAGGAAGGTGGAAAAGTAAATCTTGAATGCTGACCAACCCAATTTTTTCGAGCTTTTCTGCTACCTTGGCTCCAACACCAGAAAGAGAGGTTAATGGAATAGCAGAAAGCATTGCGTTGGTCATAATGAGGTCCCTAGATTAATCTCGCTTTAAAGCAAAGTGATGAAATTTACGCCCTTGATAGGTCATTATACCTTTATCTCCTGGGTTTAGAGCATGAAAATAGTGAACACCAACTTCAAATTCTCTTTTGGGGCCAAATTTTCCTTTTTGAACGTAAATCCAGAATTCTTGATCTTCTTCTCCTTGCTGTGCATCGGGTATTTCTACGATTTGTTTATCCAGAATGGTGACTTCTGTTTTCATTTCAGGAGCGTTATCACCCAAGATAAACTTAGTTTGAAATCGTTGGAATAAGAGTGCGGCAACTAAAATAAAGATGAACAACAGAACAATATAAATGGCAGGCATGATTTTCCTTAAACGTGCGAGTAAATAGAGCCGTGGTTATTTTAACTTTTTTATTAAGATAGATAAGGAGTATTTTCCCAGTTTGTGCGGATTTTCCGGTTATTTTATATATATTGTTTACTCCAGAATGAAATGTGATAGGAACTGAGATCTGGCTCGAATACTATTGATTAAAGATCTCCTATTATTTGATGAGAAAAGTATTAAAAGATGAGTGTGTGCCAAATAGAAAGAATTAATCTCAACGATCAGAAAGAGAAACGGATTTTAGAGTGGTATAAAGGAAATCAAGAAATTCAAAGTAAAGGATTAGGAGAATTGTATGTCTGAGATTGATCTTGTTGTAAAACAAAGTCGAAAAATTGAGTCTTTATTAAGGACACACTATCACGCCGAAGGAAAAGGACTTCATCAGCTTATTACCAGTTGTGAGGAGCGTTTACCTCATGAGGTGATTGGTCGATTACGCTTTATTGCAACAATGAGAAATAAAGTTGTGCATGAAGAAGGGTATAAGTTAGAGGATAAATCGGGGTTCAAAGAGACCTGTAAAGAAATGACTGATATTTTAACGCCTAGAGCGAGTCGTTTTTTATGGAAACTCGTTGTCGGTATTGTACTGCTTTCGACGCTGGCTTCATTAGCTATCTATTTGATTCATTGGGATAATATAAAGCATTTGTTTTGAGGTATTTATTTCAGACATAAAAAAACGGACGCAAATGCGTCCGTTTTTTTATATAAACTTATTTGAATGTATATTAGTACATCATTGGCAGGGTCATTAGTCCAACAACTACTGCGATCATCATAAGTCCTTGTTTTTGCGATGAAGTAATCATTACTATGCTCCTTTAATGTCTTCTATCATTGCTTGACAAATAGAATAACACTGTTTTTGGTTGTTGATCAAGTGCATATTGCTCAAAAGCCTAAAAAAATAACTTTTCTATGACAAAAGTAGTAGTTTGGTCGCTTGTTTAGGTGTGTTTTTATCTGTTGATATTATGATTTTTTGTGTGTTTTAAATGTAAAATCAACATAAGCACTTGATTTGTATCGTTAATATTGTCTTTTTTATGGTTTGTTTATTGAGCATCTATTTTTGTTCTTATTTCTTGGCTTATCTTCTTGATGTTGCCCTACCTCTTGTTTTCTGTTTTTTGTAGAGTCTATATGGTGGGGTTGTTATTGATATTGATGTTACTAACCTGTTTGAGTTTGATAATTTTGATTAAACCTACTTTTACGATGAGGTGTTTTTTTCATCATTAATTTTGGTATTATAATCTAAGCCTATATAACTCATTGTTATTAGTAGGTAAGTTGTGTTTTTTTGTGTTTTTTAACTGTTGACTAATTAAGCGTTATTTAGCTTAGTTGACGTTTTGGTGATTTGAGTCTGCGTATGAGGGAGATAAGCCCTTATAGTAAAGTAATTCTGTAGTTCAGCAGGGAGGGGGAAAGAGGTAAATGGTAGTCTTTTTCTGTTTTTGCTATTCTATTATTTGTATCTAACGTATTAAGGTTAATCATGAAACAAGATATTCACGGTCATACAGTACTAAACCTCTTATTGAGTGCGGAAAAACCGCTTTCTCGTTTGCAGTTAGAGGGGATGATTGAAAGTGAGTTTGGTAGTGAGGTGTGTTTTCATACGTGCAGTCAGCAAGGACTAACATTAACTGAGTTGCTTGATTTTCTTTTATCTAAAAAGAAAATTGTAGAGTTGGATTCTGGGTTAACGGCAAATCCAGAACGTATTTGTCATCACTAAAGGCAACAAGCTTTAGTACATGAAAACAAAAAGGTCGCATATAAATGCGACCTTTTTTATAAGTAAATAGCGTCTCTAGATATGAGTAAAATAGCTTGTAATGCCATCTAAGAACATTTGTACTGAAATCATCAGTAATAGCATTCCCATTAGTCTTTCAATGGCAGCTAGGCCTTTTTCGCCGACGATACGTTGGAATAGCTC
The DNA here is from genome assembly GCF_028765525.1 of Aliivibrio sp. S2TY2. Lineage (NCBI taxonomy): Bacteria > Pseudomonadati > Pseudomonadota > Gammaproteobacteria > Vibrionales > Vibrionaceae > Aliivibrio > Aliivibrio sp. S2TY2. The sequence goes on from NZ_JARACS010000015.1 coordinate 76,548, forward strand.
TGAGAACATTAAAATAACGGTAGTTAAGGACCAAGCGCCTAATAATGCCAAGCTCCAATCAAGCATTCGATCAGGTTCTTGATGAGCAAGTAATAATAATGTGGCTAGAATTGATGGCCCTGCAATCATAGGAATGGCTAATGGCACAATTAGTGGTTCATCCCCCGCCCCTAAGCTAGCGCCTAACCCTCCCTCTGGTGGAAAGATCATTTTTAAACCGATTAAGAATAAAATAATCGCTCCAGAGATAGATACTGCTTCTTTTTTTAAGCTTAGAAAATTTAAGATCTGCTCTCCCATGTAGAGAAAAGACATCATGATCGCAAGAGCAATAAGAAGCTCTCGAATTAAAATAATACGTCTTCTTTTCTTTTCTACGTGTTTAAGAATAGAGGTAAAGACAGGTAAGTTACCCATTGGATCCATGATCAAAAAAAGCATGACGGCTGCGGAAAGAGTTTCCATAAATGAGTACCAAAATTTAAATCATAAAAAGTAGGGTAAGATCATAACATATATATTTATTTGAGATGGGGGAGAAGCGTGACATTAATGCGTAAAAAAGGAGCAACATGTACTCCTTTAATGAATGATAAATTATTTATCCATCATGTGTTTTTTTCTGATATCCAGTAAGGCAAAAACACCAAAGATAAGAATGGACCACTTCTCCCATCGACTCATTGATATTTTATCCCCAAATGCGCCAATGAAAATTAGCATTTGTAATCCGTGCATCATAAATAAAAACGCAGTCAGAATATAAAGCGCAATCGCTCCAGTTCCTGGAAAGGGCATAAATAAGTTAAGTAATAGCATTAGCCAAACAAACCCAATAGCGATTTTGGCTAGAATGATCAATCCTTTCATCTATTCTTCTCTCTCATACAATTTAAAGGTAACTTGCCCTGCGGTTTTATCACGATGTAAATGCCAATGAGCAGGAACCGGCAAGGCACTGAGTTCTTTTTCTGCTTCAATATATATCATGGCGTTTTTCGCTAACCATCCATTATTTTCTAATTTTGTTAACGTTGTTTCTAATAAATCTTTTCTAAAAGGAGGATCGATAAAAACCACATCAAAGGGGGTTGCCGTTTTATCTAAAAAAGTGAGAGCATCGGTATGATGAATCTCGATATTATCGGCTTTTAAACTTTCCGCGTTTTGTTTTAATTGGGAGTAAGCTTGTTTATTTAGTTCAAGCATGACGACAGCTTCCGCACCACGAGAAGCCGCTTCAAAGCCTAAACCGCCACTGCCAGAAAATAGGTCTAAACAACGAGCGCGAGGAATATCTGGCGCTAACCAATTAAAAACCGTCTCTTTTATTCGGTCTGTTGTTGGTCTTAATCCTTCAGCATCATGCACAGGAAGTTTGCGTCCACGCCAGCGTCCGCTGATAATACGAATGCTTCCAGAGCGACCATTTGTGCCAGAAGTGCGAGATGAGTGTTGTTTACGTTTAAGCATAGATATTGTGACCGCTCAGAAAGTGATAGTATACGAGAAAATTGTACCAATTTAATTCTAGGATTTCCCAATGACAGGCAAAAAGAAACGCGGATTATTGTCTTGGTTAGGTTTTGGTGATGAAGAAAAAGCCGAACAACCAACAATAGAGCAACAATCAGCAGAAGAAGGCACTGATACTTTATCTCAAACACCGTCTCAAGAAGACAGTATTGTTGAGAGTGTAGTGGAAGACGCACAACTTGAACAGTCTAAAGAGACTGAAGCGCTTTCAGTTGAAGAAAATAAAGAAGAAAATAAAGCTTCAGTTGAAGAAAGCGAAAAGAGTGCAACAGAGTCACTAATTACAGAAATGGAGCTGGTAAATCCAGAGCCTGCAGTTGAAGTGACCGTGGAAGAAGTTCAAGAAAAACCAACAGAAAGTTTCTTTGCTCGTTTAAAGCGTAGCTTACAACGTACAAAAGAGAATATTGGTGCGGGTTTCTTTGGGTTATTCAGCGGTAAAAAAATAGATGAAGAGCTGTTTGAAGAGTTAGAAGAACAGCTACTGATTGCTGATGTAGGAATGGATACAACAGTTAAGATCATTGACAGTTTAACTGAGAAAGCCAGTAAGCGAGACCTGAAAGATGGTGAAGCGCTATATGGCTTATTAAAAGAAGAAATGTCAGAAATTCTAGCGAAAGTGGAACAACCGTTAGAAATTAATGAGAAAAATATGCCACACGTTATTTTAATGGTGGGTGTAAATGGTGTTGGTAAAACAACGACCATTGGTAAGTTAGCAAAACAGTTCCAAAGTGAAGGTAAGTCAGTGATTTTAGCCGCTGGTGATACGTTCCGTGCTGCGGCGGTTGAACAACTTCAAGTATGGGGCCAACGTAACGATGTGCCTGTAATCGCACAACACACTGGAGCGGATAGTGCGTCAGTGATTTATGATGCGATTGAAGCAGCAAAAGCACGTAAGGTGGATGTGGTGATTGCTGATACTGCAGGTCGTCTCCAAAATAAGAGCAATTTAATGGAAGAATTGCGTAAAATTGTGAGAGTAATGCAGAAGATAGACCCAACGGCACCACATGAAGTGATGTTAACGCTTGATGCCGGTACTGGGCAAAATGCCATTAGCCAAGCAAAACTATTCAGCGATGTTGCTCCAGTAACGGGGATTACATTGACGAAATTAGATGGCACAGCAAAAGGTGGGGTTATCTTCTCTATTGCCGACCAATTTCAAATCCCAATTCGTTATATCGGTGTTGGGGAAGGAATTGATGATTTACGTCCATTTGTGGCGCAAGATTTTATTGATGCATTATTTAGTCGTGAGGAATAACGCGTGATTCGATTTCAGCAAGTGTCGAAAGCCTACCGTGGCGGTCGTCCAGCATTACAAAAAGTAAACTTTCATCTTAATCGAGGTGAAATGGCTTTTTTAAGTGGTCATTCTGGTGCGGGTAAAAGTACCTTGCTGAAATTGATCTGTGCTATTGAGCGTCCAAGTGATGGCAAAATTTTATTTAATGGTCATGACATTACTAAAATTTCAAATCAAGACATTCCTTTTTTACGTCGTAATATTGGTATTGTATTCCAAGACCATAAATTATTGATGAATAGAACGATCTTTGACAACGTAGCATTACCAATGCGCGTGGAGTCAGTGCGTGAAAATGACATTAAACGCCGAGTTTCTGCAGCGTTGGATAAAACAGGTCTGTTAGATAAAGCCAAAAGTTACCCGATGCAATTGTCGGGTGGTGAGCAGCAACGCGTAGGTATCGCTAGAGCCGTGGTAAATAAACCAATGCTACTTTTGGCCGATGAGCCAACAGGTAATTTAGATCCTCAGTTGTCTCGTCAAGTATTTAACTTGTTTGCAGAGTTTAACCGTGTTGGTGTTAGCGTATTAATGGCATCTCACGATTTATCTCTTATTGGTGGTAATAAATATCGTCGCTTCGATTTACATCAAGGTTGTTTGCGTGAGGTAGCAGATCATGGCTAAACATAAACCTAAAAACACCCAAGGAGCATCTAATGATGGTTTTTGGGCGACACACAAAAAACAAGCTAAACTTTCTTTTCAAGAGTTATTACGTCGCCCTTTAGGTAATTTATTAACGCTTGCTGTGATAGCAATGTCATTGACGTTACCATCCAGCATGTATTTAGTCGGTAAAAACTTAACGATAGTCGCTTCTAAATGGCAAGCGCCTTCACAAGTCAGTTTGTACCTACAACAAGAAGTTGCTGAGTCTAAAGTTCAAGATTTAAAAAGTGAACTTGAAGGCTGGAAAGAAGTTGAGGCGGTTAACTACATCTCTCCACAAGAGGGATTAAAAGAACTCAGTGAGCAATCTGGCTTCGAGCAAGCACTTACTTTACTTGATAGCAATCCGCTTCCTGCAGTGTTAATTGTCTCTCCTAAGAGTGATTGGCAAGATAAGGATAAAGTAAATCAATTGGTGAATCGCCTTAAGCAACAGTCGTATGTGAATGAAGTACGTTTAGATGATGATTGGCTAGTTCGATTAGAGGCGATTAAACATGTCGCTGTAGTCGTTGCAACAACACTCGCTATCCTTATGTTTGTCGCTGTTTTCTTGATTGTGGGTAATACGCTACGTTTTAATGTGCTAGAGCAGAAAGATGAAATCCAAGTAATGAAATTGGTTGGTGCTACCAATACTTTTATCTTACGTCCATATTTATATACGGGTATGTGGTTTGGATTATTGGGTGGATTTATTGCTTGGCTATTTACTGCCATCATTACCGTTACGCTGAATGGGGCCGTAGATAATGTTGCGGTATTATATGAAAGTGTATTTAGATTAGTTGGACTGACATGGGATGAAAGTTTGTTATTACTGATGTTATCGTCCTTTTTAGGTTTATTTGCTGCGCGTATTTCAGTATTACGTCATTTAAAAGAAATTGAGCCGGTATAGCGTTTATATGCACAAATAACCTAGAACGATCATTTATCTGATCACGATCTTACGAAACCGTTAATTCTTTGAATTAACGGTTTTTTTGTGTTTTTTTTGTTAAAAAGTGAACTTAGTTAACAGAAGTGAGTCCATAAAGTGTGGATAATTCTCCGCCTTTCACTTGCAGTCTGCTTATTTTAAGTACATTATTGCAAGGTTAAGTTAAGTAATACCAAGAAATAAATGGGGATTTGAATGTCGAAAGAGATGTATTCAATGGCAGCCGTTTCACAAGATAGCATTGATAGTTATCTGCGTTCTGTTAATAGTTATCCGATGCTAACAGTGACAGAAGAGCGTGAACTGGCCGAGCGTTTACACTACAAAGAAGAAATAGAAGCAGCGAAAGAGCTTATTTTATCTCATCTTCGTTTCGTCGTGCATGTTGCTCGTGGTTATTCTGGTTATGGCTTGCCTTTAGCGGATCTTATCCAAGAAGGTAATGTCGGTCTTATGAAAGCAGTAAAACGTTTCAACCCTGAAGTGGGTGTTCGTTTGGTTTCCTTTGCTGTGCATTGGATTAAAGCTGAAATTCATGAATACGTACTAAGAAACTGGCGTATTGTGAAAGTAGCAACGACTAAAGCGCAGCGTAAACTGTTTTTTAACTTAAGAAAGAATAAAAAACGCCTTGGCTGGTTTAATAACGGTGAAGTTGAAGCGGTTGCAAAAGATCTTGGAGTATCTCCTTCTGAAGTGAGAGAAATGGAGTCTCGACTTGCAGCGCAAGATTCAACGTTTGAGGCACCAGCAGAAGATGATGACCGTGATATGGCTTTCACGGCACCTGTTTATTACTTAGAAGATAAACAATCTGACGTGGCTTATTCTTTAGAAGAAGATAATTGGGAAGATTACACCAATAATCGTTTAGCAAATGCCATTGCAACATTAGACGATCGCAGTCAACATATCGTGCAATCTCGTTGGTTAGCTGATGAGAAAGTGACATTACAAGAATTGGCTGATACTTACCAAGTTTCTGCTGAACGTATCCGTCAACTTGAAAAAAATGCGATGAAAAAACTAAAAGATGCGGTTGGTGATGTTCTTTAGTTAATAAGCATAGAATAAGAATCAAATAGAAGGCTGATCTCTTTGGGGGTCAGCCTTTTTTGTTTTTAATCCCTGTGAGTTTGAGCTGTTTTTATAGTTTAAGCTGATTATTTATCTTGTGTATAACTAGGGAGTTAGCTGTTTAGATCTTGCAATATGGTTTAGAAAGCGAGATAAAATAAAGGATTAAGATAAGAACTACTATCCACACATTAAAAAGGATCCTTACTACATGTAGTGGATCTATTTTATTTAAACCACTTTATCAACGCAATCCACAAGGTTTTCCACAGGTGAGCGAAAAGTGAGCAGCTTTTGTTTGGTCATAAAAATATGTGGATAATAACTTTGTGCATAAGTTGTTTTTATCCTTACGTACTCTGTGTTTTTCTTGTGGTTAATCAGAGGTACAATAAAGAAAAAATAGAGAGTGGAAGTCAAAATGGAACAGTTTCAACATATCTCAGTAGTCGATGCTCAACATAAACTACAAAATAAAGATCTTAATGCGGTGATCGTCGATATTCGAGATCCCCAATCTTTTTCCCGTTCGCACGTCGATGGTGCATTTCATTTAACTAATGACACCATTGTTGAGTTAATGAATACAGTGGATTTTGAACAACCAGTATTAGTGATGTGTTATCACGGACACAGCAGTCAAGGTGCTGCTCAATACTTACTAAACCAAGGTTATGATGAGGTTTATAGTGTTGATGGTGGTTTTGAAGGCTGGCATAAAGCAGGGTTACCTGTGGAGAAATAAAATTATATGCAGAGATTAATCGCATTATCCAATCCAAGAGCAGGGCAGGCGTTTATTGATTATATGGCATCGAGGCATATCGATATTCGTATGATGCCAGAAGGAGATGGTCAGTTTGCGTTATGGGTGGTATCTGATGATGCTTATCTACTGGAAGTTGAGTCGGAACTTCAGGCTTTTTTAAGTGATCCTAACAATACGAAATATCAGTCTGCCTCTTGGGATATGGCTGATACACGAACAGCAAAGTTTGCTTATGGTTCGCCAGATCTCATGAAGATGATTAAAGCAAAAGCGGGATTCTTTACTTTATTCATCATGGCGGTTTGTATTGTTATTTTTGCACTGCAGCAGCTAGGTTGGAATAATTCGATTTTTCAAGCGCTGCATTTTCCTGCAAGTCAGGAGCAAAGCATGGAAGTATGGCGCTGGTTTTCTCATGCATTACTGCATTTCTCTGCAATGCATATCATCTTTAATTTACTGTGGTGGTGGCAGTTGGGTGGAGACATTGAATTACGTTTGGGGCGAGCCAAGTTAGTTCAACTGTTTTTATTCTCCGCCTTATTTTCAGGATTAGGGCAGTATTGGATAGAAGGGGCAAACTTTGGTGGGTTATCAGGCGTAGTATACGCATTGCTAGGCTATTCTTGGTTTATTGGTTGGTTAGCTCCAGAGAGAGGGATTTCTGTCTCTAAACCGATTGTTGGCTTTATGTTGGCATGGATAATTCTAGGTTATGCTCAACCTTTTATGGCCATTGCGAATACGGCGCACCTTGCTGGCTTGGTTACTGGCTGTGTGATAGCGGCAATAGACAGTAAGCTGAAAAACGCATAGAAAGAAATAAAGAGAATAAAGAAATGAGCAAGACACTTGGTGCCTTGCTCATTTTTATTTTGATATAAATATTACGATAGTATCGCTGTTACTGATAAATATATTTAGTAAACAGTAAATCTACCGCGAGCGTTTTTCCTGTCTCGGCCAGTAAAAGTTCATTGATTGCCGTTAAGCATTCTTTTCTAATTTCTTCCCTACCAGCCAATGATTTAATTCGTTGCTCTGGTTGTTGACCTAGAACCTCAACTAAGGCATTTCTAATTTGTGGATTGTGATGCTCTAAGTTAGGCAGTTCTCGATTGTCAGCCACTAGGATATCAACTCGGATCTGGATATAACCGAGCCTTTTCCCTTGGGTAACAAAGTTGGTTGTTAGGTCTGGTGCTAGTGTAAAGTAGCCCATTTGTGGGGCAACACCGTCTTCTGCAAAAGCTGCAGGGGCAAAAAGTTGGCTAATTATTAGCAGTAACCCTGCAAATAATGATTTCTTTGTCATTTTCTAATCCATTCGTCAGTCAATTTATTTTATTACTTGTTACAATAGTCGGCAGTTGTGAGAAAAAATTAACCGTTATCTCTCAATATAATCGATATATGTGAGAGATCTTATAGAGAATATGTCAGATATCAATTCTTGGTGTGCTTCTGTACTGAAAAAAGTGCAGTGGCAAGAAGCCGATAGCTTTAAGTGTCGTAACGAATGGCAGCAATATTGGTTGCTTGGGCTGGACTCATTATCTCGCCGTTTAGAGCAGCATTGCCAAGTGCTGTCTGTATCGGTTTTAGATAATACTCATATTAATCCGAGTTCATTAACCGAAGAAGAAACTAACCTTCTTAGCAAAGAGGTTTGTCTGCGAAGAAAGGTGATCTTAAAGGGCGATCAGACTTCCTGGGTGTATGGTCGCACGTTAATCCCATTATCATCGCTTCAAGACCAACCACACGACTTAACACGTCAAGGTCATGTACCATTAGGTATTACGGTCTTTAGCGCTAAGAGTGTCCATAGGGACAAGCTACAAGTCGCAAAAGTCATGACGGATAAAGGGGAGTTATTTGCTCGTCGTTCTCGTTTATGGATGAATGAAAAACCAATGTTGGTTGCAGAGTTGTTTTTACCAAATGCACCTATTTACTCAAAGGAAATGGAATCATGACCATGTCAAAAGCACAGGCGTTTTGGCAATTAACTCGAATGAATCGACCTATCGGTTCGTTATTGCTTTTATGGCCAACATTGTGGGCACTGTTTTTAGCCGCGGATGGACTCCCTGATTGGCATGTTCTGGTTGTATTTGTACTCGGTGTTTTATTTATGCGTTCTGCGGGTTGTGTGATTAATGACTTTGCTGATCGTAAAGTCGATGGCCATGTAAAGCGTACCGCTAATCGTCCGTTACCTTCTGGACTTGTTTCTTCTAAAGAGGCACTTACGTTATTTGCTGTTTTGGTGGTGTGTTCATTTTTATTAGTGTTAACCATGAATACGTTAACGATCCTGCTATCAGGAATAGGGATAGTGCTTGCCATCGCTTACCCATTTATGAAGCGTGTTACCTATTTACCTCAATTTGTACTAGGTTTAGCATTTAGCTGGGCTATCCCAATGGCGTATGCGGCAGAATCAAATCAAGTGCCACCTGAAGCGTGGTTGTTATTTGTGATTAACGCGCTATGGACGATTGCCTACGATACGCAATATGCAATGGTAGATAGAGACGATGATTTAAAGATTGGCATTAAATCAACGGCGATTTTGTTTGGTCGTTTCGATAAGCTCATCATAGGCCTACTGCAGTTAAGTGTACTGACGTTATTGATTATTCTTGGTTCTCAGTTAGCTCTTTCGAGTGTGTACTATTGGGGAGTGTTAGCTGCAGCAGGATTTTTTGTTTATCAGCAATGGTTGATTAAAGGTCGCGAAAGAGAAGCATGTTTTAAAGCCTTTCTAAATAATAATTATGTCGGTGGTTTAGTCTTTATTGCGATTAGCATGAGCGTGTTAATTTAAGTTTTCGACTACTGATAAAAGAAAAGCCAGTATGATACTTTCAATAAGAAATTTCATACTGGCTTTTTTGTATCTTAAAGAAAATTAATCTTCTTTGTTCATTACCGCTTGGATAGTGAGTTTTATCTCTGGTGTTAATAGTTTTGAGATGTCATGAGCAAAAGGCGTAACTTTTTCAAGTACTGCATTTCCATCGCTGTCTAAATAACCTTCGGTTTTTAAACTATTAAATAAGATACCAAAAACCCCTTTATCGAAGAATTCTGGGGCATTAATTCCATGCAGACGGCTTAAGCGCTGAGCCATTATTTGGCTTTGCTCTTCTAATTCACTCTTATCTAATTCAGGCGATGCTTGTAAATGCGTAAGAGCAATTGCATAGCGTTGTAGTGTTTCTGAAATAGTATGAGCCAATAAGTGAAGTTTACGAATATTGGTTGGGTTAAGTTGTAAAAGCCCATTTTCGAGTACGATTAACTTTTGACGAATTAATTCATCAATATGTTGGTTAACCACATCGCTCAAACCTTCGTCGCCATAATGCAAAAATAACTCAGCTTTAAGGAATGGGTAGATCTTTTGAATCTGTTGTTGGATACCATCAACAGAAATTGAACGAGACTGCACAACTAATTTTGCAATTAATGACGGTAATGCAAATAGATGAATAATGTTATTACGATAGTATGTCATTAAAATTGACTGGTTTCTGTCTAATGAAACAATTTCACCGAGAGTATCTTTTTCAATAACGAATTTATCAAGAGCAATCGCATGTTCTAACAGCTCTTCAGCACTTTCCATTGGTACAGTGGCAGTATCTGAATAAGGGATGTTGCGTAGTAGCTGTAAATAACAATCTAGCTGTTCAGTTAGATCTTCTTTACTTAGCGCGCGCTGACGAGCTGCAAGTAACGCGGTTGCACATAATGTTAATGCATTTGCTGCCGCCGCATCGTTAATATGCGTCATCATCTTATTGGCAATGCCATTCACCACGGGAACCATCCACTCTGGCTTTTGTGGCTCAATCGGGTTAATTGATTCAGACCAATTTGGTGCGTGTTCATTTAAATAATGGTTTAGTGAAATAGGCTCACCAAAGTTGACGTATCCTTTACCGAAATTACGCAGTTTACGTAGCGTACGTAATACCTGTCCTGCATTTTCTTTTTCTTTACGCTTACCTTGCAGCTCTTTAGCGTAAGTGGTGACTTCCATTACGTGTTCATAGCCGATATAGACTGGCACAAGCGTTACTGGGCGGTTTAACCCTCGCAGCATAGCTTGAACGGTCATTGCTAGCATTCCGGTTTTTGCTTCCAATAAACGGCCAGTACGTGAGCGTCCGCCTTCACTGAAATACTCAACTGAATAACCTTTTGCAAAAAGTTCTGCTAAGTATTCACGGAAAATTGTCGAGTAAAGACGGTTACCTTTAAAACTACGACGAATAAAGAAAGCTCCGCCACGACGGAAGATAGGACCCGCAGGGAAGAAATTTAAGTTAATGCCAGCTGCAATGTGTGGTGGTACTAACCCTTCATGATAAAGCACGTAGGAAAGCAACAAGTAATCCATGTGGCTACGGTGACAAGGAACGTACACAATTTCATGGCCTTCTTGTGCTAGCTTACGCACAGTAGACGCGTTATTAATGTTTAAACCTTGATATAAACGATTCCATAGCCATTTAAGAATACGGTTACCGTTTTTTATCAGTGAGTAAGAGAAGTTTGTTGCGATCTCTTCCATGATGTTCATGGCTTCTTTACGCACTTTTTCTACATCGACGTTACGCGTTTTAGCTTCTTCAAGAATGACCTTTTCAATCGCTTGTGATTTTAATAAACGATTAAATAGCGCTTGGCGATTAGGTAGATTAGGACCAGAGGCCGCCAATTTTTGACGAGAGAAGTGAATCTTAGCCACTCGTGCCAGTTTATGAGCAATCGCTTCATCTGCACCGTGGTTATCTGCCATGTAGCGTAAAGATACCACTGGGCTGATACGAACGGTTGAATCACGTCCTGCTTTAATTAAGGTTACAAATTTTTGAGGGCCATTCAGAGGCATCAGATGAGGTTTACTCGTTCCTTCTTTTCCTGGTCTTCTTCCCCATAAAATTGAGGTTGGGATCAGTTGAAAGTCTGCGTCTTTGTTTTCTTCGTGATGTTTTAGAACGATTTTAAATAGATCTAGAGACTCTTGTGGTAGGTCGTCATCAGTATCGAACATTTTAGGTCCGATAGATGTGAACACGTAGCGTGGGTATTCCACATCATCAATCGTGATCGGAGAAAGAGGGTCTGGTAGCCCTAGTTCTAATGCACTTTTTTGTAATGTCAGTAAATCAACATGCGAGCGAAATGGCAGGGCATAGATGATTGGACGCTCAAGATCGATCTTAAGGTCTTCAATTGGGTTCGATGGAATCGAAGTACTCTTCACCATTACTGATAATGGCAATTTTAGCAAAGAGTGATAAATAGTGTGTCCTGTAGACATAATGACAATAACGCCTTAGTTATGTACCGATCGGTCGGTTTATATAGTTGCTTACAATTTCACGGCAAGAATAGCAGAACTGGTCAAACCTTTTAATAGAAATGAACAGATTATCCACAATAGTACGAGTAATATGACATAAAAGTCGTTAATTTTGCCGCCTTTTTAATCAATAGGTCTTTCAAAGCATAGCACAGCTGTATATACTCACAGTTAACTGTATAAACAGACAGGTGATTTATGAAGCCGCTAACGGCAAGACAGCAAGAAGTCTTTGAGTTAATCAAAGCAAAAATTGATGATACTGGCATGCCACCGACACGAGCAGAGATCGCTCGTGAGTTGGGATTTCGTTCAGCGAATGCGGCAGAAGAGCACTTAAAAGCCCTTGCTCGTAAACAGGTTATCGAGATTATTCCTGGCGCTTCTCGAGGTATTCGAATTCTTTTACAAGATGCAGAGAATGAAGAGCTTGGTGTTCCTTTAATTGGTCAAGTGGCAGCAGGAGAGCCAATTCTTGCTCAAGAGCATGTAGAGAGTCACTATCAGGTTGATCCTGGCATGTTTAAACCACAAGCTGATTTTCTATTGCGAGTGAATGGGGAGAGCATGAAAGACATCGGAATTATGGATGGCGATTTGCTAGCGGTTCATAAGACGCAAGATGTTCGTGATGGACAAGTGGTTGTCGCACGAGTGGATGATGACGTAACCGTTAAACGTTTAGAGCGTAAAGGGTCCATGGTTTTCCTTCATGCAGAAAATGAAGAATTTGCTCCAATTGAAGTAGATTTAACATCACAGAGTTTAAGTATTGAAGGTCTTGCTGTTGGTGTTATCCGCAGTACAACTTGGATGTAATACTTACGTATAATTACTATTCATTTAGATGATCTTAGGAATGAATATTATTAAATTGTCATTATCGCTTGTTTTTCTGAAATAGAACTTTACAAGTGGTAATGATAGTTATTATCATCTAGTTTCTTTCATAGGAGATGATAATGACACAGCTCGGCCATAAAATTCCTTCTCGCCTACTGCAACCTCTGTGGTTAAGAAGCCGTGAAAGTATGATCGATAACGGATTAATTTACGATCCCATTGCAGCTGCTGCATGTCGACATTGTCACCTCTCTTCTGACTGTCTCTCTGGAGATATCGATCAAAAGCAATTACTCCATGCCACTCTTACCGTTCAATGTGATCAATACGTTTCTCGATTTCTAAAATCTAATCCATCGGGGTGGGTGGTGAATGTCGGTGCTGGTCTAGATACGCGTTTTTATCGATTAGATAACGGTCGGTGTCATTGGCTGGAACTTGATATCAATGAAAATCTTCTCTGGCGACAAAAGCTGTTTCATACCAATGAGCGTTATTATTTGCGCTGTGGCTCTGCAACAGAAGAAAGCTGGGTAGATAACCTTCCCGTGCCACACGATTTACCAGTAATGATTGTCTGTGAGCATGCATTATTAGAATGTAATGAAAAACAGTTAGCGAAATTTGTCCAGTTATTGGGTCGTCGTTTTCATCATGCAGAGGCGTTGTTTGTGGTGGCGGGGGATCGCTGTAATACCATGATAGGCAAAAAGCTCGGCAGTATTGAATATCAACATGGTTTATATCAACCAAAGCAACATTTTACGGGGTGGCTACCGTGGATAGAAAAATTATCTGTGACATCGCCTCTTGAGCATGATTGTACACGATGGAAAGTATGGCAGCGCTGGTTGTCTAAATTTCCACTTTTTAAGCACAGAGTAACGCCATTGCTAATTCATATGAATTGGTGAATGTGTGAAACAAATTAAAGTAGCAAAGGTTTAGGTTCAAAAAGAAGTAAGTAATAATACGATTACTTTTCAATCTTGGTAGAGCTTATGCTACAGGCACTAAAAAACCTTTCTCTACACCGACAGGTATTAGCGTTAGCTATTCCTATGGTGCTTTCAAATATCACTATTCCGTTATTAGGGTTAATTGATGCTGCTGTCATTGGCCATCTCGAACACGCATGGTATTTAGGAGGGGTTGCAGTAGGCGGCACCATGATCAGCGTGACGTTTTGGTTGTTGGGTTTTTTACGCATGGCAACCACAGGTTTATCTGCACAGGCGTATGGCGCTGAAAATAAAATGTTACTGAGCCAAACATTTTCTCAGGGTATTTTTTTAGCGCTCTGTTTTTCTTTTATTCTTCTTCTTTTTCATCAACCTCTTTCTTACGCTATTTTTTCTTTTAGTGACGCAGCACCTGAAGTTAAGTTGTATGCCGAGCAGTATTTCTCTATCCGTATATGGAGTGCCCCGGCAGCGTTGAGTAATTTGGTTATCATGGGCTGGTTACTCGGAACGCAAAATGCTCGTTACCCTATGTGGCTTGTGATCATTACTAACGTTATAAATATCGTACTTGATTTATTATTTGTGGTTGGCTTTGATTGGAAAGTAGAAGGAGCAGCATTTGCCTCGGTCATTGCGGACTATTCGGCTTTGGTCACAGGCTTGTTCTTTGTCTTTAGGCAAAGCAAAAAATTAGCGTTACCTCGTTTCATTATGCCAATTGCAAATCTTCTTTTTGGTTTTAAGCGTTTATTTAAATTGAATCGAGATATTTTCTTACGCTCATTATGCCTACAAGCGTGCTTTACTTTTATGACGTTTCAAGGGGCATCGCTTAGTGTTGATATTGTGGCAGCTAATGCGGTATTGATGAGCTTTTTGATGATGATTTCATATGGTATGGACGGTTTTGCTTATGCAATGGAAGCCATGGTAGGAAAAGCCATCGGAGCGAAGAGTAAATCTCAGTTATCTGATTCTTTAATCGGCACGACTTTTTGGAGTTTCATTATTAGTTTGATACTTAGCTTAGCCTTTGGGCTTGGAGGTTATCAATTAATTTCAATGATTTCTTCTATTGGAACGGTACAACAAACGGCGCTTATTTACCTTCCTTGGCTTGTTGCTATGCCATTAGTGTCGATGTGGTGTTTCTTATTGGATGGGATTTTTGTTGGAGCAACGAAAGGTTCTGAGATGAGAAATTCCATGTTTATTGCGATGTTAACCTTTTTTACTATGTGGTGGTTAATGCAAGATTACGGTAACCATGCATTGTGGGCTGCGATGTTATCTTTTATGGCTATGCGTGGTATCAGCTTAGCAATTACCTTTTTTATACAATGGAGAAAAGCAATTTTCCTATGATAGGCCAAATAGTTTATTGTATTGATAGTTAAATAGAAAATGGGGTAAGTTAAGGCTTATCCCATTTTCGTTCTGTGCTGCTGATGATGGTTAGAAAAGTCTATTTAATCCATTAAGAGCAGCAACACGATAAGCTTCGGCCATTGTTGGATAGTTAAATGTTGTATTTACAAAGTACTCAATAGTATTGGCGTCGCCTTTTTGTTCCATAATGGCTTGGCCGATATGAATGATCTCAGCGGCACGCTCACCAAAGCAATGTATGCCTAATATTTCTTTAGTTTCACGATGGAAGAGAATTTTCAGACTGCCAATATCCATTCCTGCAATTTGAGCGCGAGCTAAATGTTTAAAGGACGCTCTCCCTACTTCGTATGGGACTTTTGCAGCAGTTAACTCTTGTTCCGTTTTACCAACTGAGCTAATTTCGGGAATGGTGTAAATACCTGTAGGGATATGATCAATCAGTTGTGCTTCTGCTTTGCCTTTTGTGATTGCTTGGGCAGTAAATCGGCCTTGGTCATAAGCGGCGCTTGCTAGGCTTGGATAGCCAATGACGTCACCAACCGCATAGATATGATCAACAATAGTTTGATAACTTCCATTTACTTTGAGTTGCCCACGAGAATCCGCTTCTAGCCCTACCGCTGATAAATTAAGTTTGTCCGTATTCCCGGTTCTGCCATTGGCAAATAGAATGCAATCGGCTTTCATTTTTTTACCAGACTCAAGATGCATCACGATACCATCATCATTGGCTTCAATGCTTTCAAAGCTTTCATCATTGCGAGTAACAATGCCACTGTTCCAGAAGTGATATGAAAGAGCATCAGACATTTCGTTATCTAAAAAGGAAAGTAAGCGGTCTCGAGTATTAACCAGGTCGACTTTGACTCCTAAACCTCGAAAGATAGAGGCATACTCACTGCCAATAACGCCTGCACCGTAAATAATAATATGTCTAGGATCATGCTGCAGAGATAAAATGGAATCACTGTCATAGACTCGGCTGTGGTTGAAGTTAACTCCAGCCGGGCGGTATGGGCGTGAACCCGTTGCGATAATGAATTTATCTGCGGTATAAGTTTCGATAGAGCCGTCTTTTGCGGTTACGGCGATGGTATTTTTTTCGACAAAACTGGCTTCACCGAAGATAAGTGAGCACTGATTGCGGTCGTAAAATCCTTGTCGCATTCTCGTCTGTTTATCAATAACACTTTTCGCATGGCCTAAAATATCCGAAAAAGTAGAGTGAAGACTGGTATTATTCTTACAATAAAGAGGGTTTGAATTAAATTCAAGAATACGGCTAACGGCATGACGCAGTGCTTTGGATGGTATGGTTCCCCAGTGAGTACAACCGCCACCAACACTTGGTTCTCTTTCAATAATAGCAACGTTTAGGTTTGCTTTTGTCAGCCCCATAGCGGCGCCTTCTCCCCCTGGGCCACTTCCAATTACAATGGCATCAAAATGGGTTGAATGTGTAGGGGTCGAGTTAGTCATTATTAGTGCCTTATTATTATCAATCTCGCAACATTGCTAGTTAACTATTTTAACCTTTTCATTCGTTTGGTAAATCAAGTGAGTAAGATAGAGTGGAGAGGATCACGTTGTTTATGGAAATAGACAGGTTTATGGATTTCATTATTTACATAGATAAATAGAAATCGATAATGTGAACTAGCGAAAAGTTTGTGATACCCATTAAATTAAATTGTGCAATATACGGTAAAATATATGTATCCTGAATTTGAAGCTGATGATCTCAATGTAGCATCAGAAGTGAAGCGACCAGTAACGGCAAAAGGTGTGAGAGCACAACAGAAAGAAAGAACTCGTCGAACCATTATCGATGCAGCTTTTTGTCTACTATGTGCTGAAAGAGGCTTTACGAGCTTAAGTTTACGTGAAGTAACAAGAGAAGCAGGAATAGCCCCAACGTCTTTCTATCGTCATTTTAAAGATATGGACGAATTAGGGCTCACCCTGGTTGATGAAGGTGGCTTGATTTTACGCCAACTAATGCGCCAAGCTCGTCAGCGAATTGTGGTTGAAGGAAGCGTGATCCGAACATCGGTTGATACGTTTATGGAGTTTATTGAAAGTAGCCCCAACGTATTTCGTTTGTTATTACGAGAACGCTCTGGAACTTCACCGGCCTTTCGTGCCGCAGTAGCAAGAGAGATCCAACATTTTGTCGCGGAACTAAGCGAATATTTAGTTGCCACAACAGGAGTGCCTCGTGAAGATGCATTAGTGCAGTCTGAGGCTTCAGTAACGTTAGTATTTAGCTCTGGTGCTGAGGCATTAGATCTGGATGCTGTGCATAGAAAAGAATTATCAGAAAGGTTGATTTTTCAGTTACGAATGCTTTCTAAAGGCGCCTATTGGTATCGTAAAGAAAATGATCAATAGAATACAGTTACATTGATCGCAGTGAATCAATGTTTATAAGAGGTAATAAAGCATGACAAATGAAAATAGTAGAAATGAACGAAAAACATTAGTGCTATCAGTGATAACTGGTCTTTCTCTGAATGCTGTTTGGGTTGGATTTACAGTAACAGAAGTGGCTTTTTCAATTTTTCCAATCATAGCATTGGTTTTAGCTGCTCAAGGCTTGTACCAAGAATACTTACGTCAACCTGAAAGTGAAGATACTTCGTTGATTGCTGTCGCTTGTTTCTTTGTCGGTTTATTTGGTCATTCTGCTTTTGTGAAGGCGCAATACCCAGAAATGGGAGGTAACTTCTTCTCTATTCTTGTTGCATTAAGCTTATTACTTTGGATTGCGGTAAAAATGGGCTTTTTAAAAAAGAAAGATGATCCCGTAGATGCTTAATTAGTTAATAAAAGAAAAGGCTCAGAATGTAGTGTTCTGAGCCTTTTTTCTATTTATTATTTTCGTTCTAAGAAAACACCCGCTTCCATATGATGTGTATATGGGAATTGGTCAAATAGAGCAAAGCGAGTTATGTTATGTGTTTTGCCTAAAATTTCTAAGTTTTCTTTTAGTGTCTCAGGGTTGCAAGAGATATACATAATACGTTCATAACCCTGAACCATTTTACAAGTGCCTTCATCCATACCTGAGCGTGGTGGATCGACAAAAATGGTATTGCAGTTATAGCTTTTTAAATCTACGTTTTGATCTTTTAAGCGTCTAAATTCACGTTTACCTTCCATCGCATCGGTAAAGTCTTCTGCTGACATACGGATGATTTGAACATTATCAATATTGTTTGCTGCAATATTGTATTGTGCTGACTCTACTGAAGGTTTTGCTAATTCAGTCGCTAAAACGCGATCAAAGTTTTTAGCTAAAGCTAATGAGAAGTTACCATTACCGCAGTAAAGTTCTAATAAATCACCTTGGCTGTTTTGAGTACAGTCTACCGCCCACTCTAGCATTTTTTGTGCAACAATACCGTTTGGTTGGGTGAAGCTATTTTCAACCTGCTTGTAAGTTAAAATATCGTCGTTAACTTTTAGTTTTTCAATAACAAACTCTTGGTCCAGTACAATCTTCATTTTACGAGCACGACCAATAAGATTCAGATTAAAACCTTCATTATTTAAGCGTTGTTTTAGTGCTTTTGCTTCTTCTTTCCAAGCATCATCTAATTGGCGGTGATAAAGCATTGAAACTAAGATTTCACCGCTTAGAGTGGATAAAAAGTCTACTTGAAACATCTTATGACGCAAAATTTTGCTTTCTTTTACCGCTTCAGTCAGTAATGGCATTAAATCATTAATGATACGACTGGCTGGCAAAAAGTAATCGACACGGTATTTTTCTTTGGTTTCTTGGTTGAACATAACGTAATACATTTCGTCATCTTCATGCCAAACTCGAAACTCTGCTCGCATACGGTAGTTTTCAGCAGGAGAAGAAAAGACTTCCAATTCAGGAACGTCAAATTCAGAAAACATTGCAGACAGTGCTTCTGCTTTTTCATCTAATTGTACTTGATAATTTTCTGGGTTCATGACGGGTTGGGTCATTGTCTTGCCTCACGCTGCTCAAAATAAGAGCGCCGATTTTATGCGATAGAGATCTGTTGTCCAGTATTTGTGTGTGATTGATCGAAACTAATTGAGTAAAAGAGGGAATACTCATTAGCTAAGCCTAGACAAGTATAGCGTACGTCATTACTATTTCGGCCATGTTGGTGCGCTATTTTTATATTCGATAATAGCCTGAAAAGGGAATCTGGTGAGAATCCAGAACTGACGCGCAGCGGTAAGAGAGAACGAAGGTACACATATTAATCCACACTGTTATTTTTCTTTATCTGTAGGGAAGGGGAATGGGAAGTGAGTACTGTAGGTTAACTGCTCTCAAGTCCGAAGACCTGCCAGCAATATGCGATACATAAGGTATTGCTATATGGACTTAACGCGATTTTAGGAAACAACGGAAATGAAAAAAACTGCCCTTGCGACTGCAATAGTGTCGCTGCTTTCTCACGCCTATACTTCCCCTGTATTTGCTCAAAACACCACAACTGAAACTGATGAGACTATGGTTGTTACTGCCAATCGATTTGAGCAGTCAGCTAAAGATGTTATTGCGCCAATGAGTGTAGTCACAAAAGAAGAAATTGTTCAGATTCAAGCAAAAACGATGACGGACATTTTAAGATTGCAACCTGGGGTTGAAGTCGCAAGCAATGGTGGTATTGGTCAAAACGCCTCTATTTTTATGCGAGGTACTAACTCTGATCATGTATTGATTTTAATTGATGGCTTTAGAATGAACAGTTCTATTAAAAGCGGAATGAACATTAATAAAATCCCTGTAAATCAAGTCGAAAGAATTGAAATCATTCGCGGTTCTGGAGCGGTAATGTATGGCTCTGATGCAGTTGGAGGGGTGATTAATATCATCACCCGAACTTCTCCTGACAATCAGTCGAAATCAGCAACCATTGGTGCAGGTAGCGATAAATATAAAGAAGGAAACTTTGCTGCTAACACTCAAGTAGGCGAAAATGGACATTTAAAAATGGCTGCCGGATTCACTCAGACTGAAGGGTATAACGTAAACCCTCAACCGGGAAAAAATGATGGCGATAAACATGGTTTTGAAAACAGCCAGTTTATGCTGAACTATGAGCATCAGCTTTCCTCTTATGTTAGTCTTTTCACTGGTGTTAGATGGTTTAATAGCACATCAGAATATAACCATTATACAAATACAAAATCTCGCTCAGAATCAGAATCTACAGTTTACTCTTCAAAATTATCTTTTCATAAAGATGCGGTTTCATCAAATTTAAGTATCAGTTATCAAGATGATCAAACATTAGAATATCATGAGAATGGTGAGCTCGATTCGGAGCAAAAAATTGATCAGTTAAATATGCAATGGGCTAACCAAATCAAACTAACGGATGACTGGTTAGTTAATGCAGGTGTTGATTGGACTGATGCGAAAGTGAAAGCTGACATTACTGATTGGTCAAATAAGGTGATTATTAATGAAGGTGAAAGTCGAACGTCAACTGGCGTATATTTTGGAACTCAATATCAACTAGAGCAATTAAAGTTAGAAGCCAATACTCGATTTGATAAGCACGATAAGTATGATGAATATACAACGTGGGGAGTTGGTGCGAGCTATCAAATTAATGATATTTACAAAGTAAGCACAGCTTATAATACTGCCTTTAAAGCGCCATCATTTTATGATTTATCGACAGCTCCTGATTTAGAACCAGAAAAATCAAAAAACATTGATGTGAGTTTAGCTGCAGCATATAGTTTAGTTGATGTTAATTTATCCTTGTATAAGAATCGCGTAGATAATTTGATCGTTTATTATGACGCTCCAAATTTTGCAGGTTACAGTGCTAATGTTGATGCTGATATTAAAGGTGCTGAGTTAGAGCTATTATTTGATACTGGAGTTGTTTCTCATACGTTGATTGCTGAGTATAAAGACCATAAAGATACTGAAGGTCAACAGTTAGCAAGAAGAGCGAAACAGAACTATAAATGGATGGGTAATATAAGCTTGGGTGATTTAGATCTGAATCTCTCTTATATCTACACAGGAAAGCGCTCTGATTTACCTTCAGCTCCAGGAGTTGAAACAGCTTATCTTGATCCATATTCATTGTGGAGTGTCGCTGCTGCTTATTGGGTCACGTTAGATCTTGCTGTTCGCGGAAGAGTTGAGAATTTACTTGATGAAGAATATGAAACGGCTGGTGGGTATAAACCCGCAGAACGTTCATATTATGTTAGTTTAGACTATCAATTTTAAACATATCTAAACCGCCTGTAATCGGCGGTTTTTTCTTTTCTGAGGTTTATATGAAAAAGAAAGTCATCATCAGTTGGTCTTCTGGTAAAGATTCAACACTCACTCTTATTCGTCTACTTCAAAACTCTGATTATGAGGTTGTTGCTTTATATACAACCCATGTCGCAAATGAAGTACCTTTTCAAGTCACGCCTATTTCAGTTGTTCAAATGCAAGCTGACTTGGCGAGGTTGCCTTTAATTACGATTGAATTGCCTACTGTGTTCCCTGCCAACAATGAATATAAAAGTTTAGTCGTAACTGATTTAAAGGAATGTGGAATTGAGTTTGATGCAGTTGCCTTTGGCGATATGTTTTGTAATGGCATTGTCGAATACCGTAAAAGCTATATAGAAGCTGCCGGTTGGGAGTGTGTTTTTCCATTGGTAGGACAATCAAGTCGTGAGCTAGCAGAAGAGATCATCAGCTGTGGAATTAAAACCATCCTTGTTACAACGGATGGAACTCAGTTAGATAATCAATTCTGTGGCCAAGAATACACAATGCAGCTACTTTCTGAATTACCAGTGCAAGTTGATCCATGCGGAGAAGATGGGGAGTTTCATACGTTAGTAATAGAGGCTCCTTGTTTTCGTGGCTCTATAACGTTATCTGATATAAGAGTTGATGAACAAGAGCGATTTACTTATTTGCGATATCAGGCTTCTGTTTTACAAAAATAGCATTAACGGTATGATTAGGGCCTAATCTTCATATCGACTTAAAGAGTCTGTGGTTTCAGTTATGCCAAAACATATTTTGATTTTTGATTCAGGTATCGGTGGATTATCTGTATATAAAGAGATCCAATATCAATTACCTTTAGCAAAGTATATTTATGCTTTTGATAATGCTGCGTTTCCATATGGTGAACTTACTGAATCAGTGCTAATAGAAAGAACAACACATATCATTTCTCAGCTTTGTACGAAATTTGCTATAGATATCGTTGTGATCGCTTGCAATACCGCCAGCACTATTGTGCTACCAACACTTAGAGGTAAGTTAACCATTCCAGTGGTTGGTGTTGTTCCTGCTATAAAGCCTGCAGCTCTTGTATCAACTAAAATAGGACTTCTTGCTACTCCGGCAACAGTTAAGCGAACTTATACATATGAGTTAATTAAGTCATTTGCTCCGATTTCTGATGTTCAACTATTAGGTTCAACTAGATTGGTAGAAATGGCGGAAGAAAAGATGATTGGTGTGGATGTTGACCTCACAGAGTTAAAAGATATTTTATCTCCTTGGCAAAATAAGGTAGATACGATTGTTCTTGGCTGTACTCATTTTCCATTTTTGAGAAATGAAATAAAAAAAGTACTTAATGGTAATGTGTTACTTATTGATTCAGGTGAAGCGATAGCAAGAAGAGTAAAGCAGTTACTAGGAGAACATGAAGAGGATAGGAGAGAGATGATAAAAGGAGAAGTTTATTGTAGTGCCCCAACAAAGAATGAAGAGGCACTAAATAAAACATTTCGAGAATTAGGGTTTAATTCTCTTCAATATTTGGATTACCCGAGGTTTTAGGATCATTAGCAATACGAACTTTTAGCGTACGCTGATCAAATTCGTTATTGTTTAAGTTTTCGATAACGTTATCCGCATCTTTACTTGCAACAACAACAAAACCAAAGCCTCTTCTTTTACCTGTTCGTTTGTCTTTCATCAGACGAACTGCAAATACGTCACCGAACTCAGCAAACAGATCTTTTACGTCTGACTCATTAGCACGATAAGGTAAATTACCAACATAAAGGGTAGTACTTGCTTGATCTGTATTCTGATCTTCATCAGAAGAAATCGTGGTACTTGATTTAGTTGGAGATTTATTAATAGTTAATAATGTAAAACCTGTAATTACTGCGCCAAAAGCGAAAGCAAAAGCCGGAGATACAGCGATTGGTAATAAAGAAATTGCACCTGCACCTAGTGCAGCAATAGCAATGATAATAATATTTGAATTAGTAGATTTCATGATAAGTAAGGTCTAGTAAATAAATGGAAAATGATGAATTAACAATAAAATCACATCGATACTACTTATATTATTTATCAATTGCCAACTAATTAAGTCATTGTTCATTTCTTGTAGGCCTTTTGTGTGAAAAAAAGTGATCTGTGTAGAAAATAATCACTTAGAAAGGAATTATTAAAAAGTACTTGCGTAAGTGTTCTACCTCCCTATAATGCGCATCCGTTCTCAAGGGAAAGCTGAAGTTAAGCATCTAGTGAGAATTTAGTTTTGAGTTGTTTAAAATTATTTTAAATAACGCTTGACTTAACTGTCTGGCTCGATATTATACGCAGCCTGAAACGACGAAGCGATAACGCTAAGTG
>NZ_JARACS010000016.1:0-93615 GCF_028765525.1 Aliivibrio sp. S2TY2
CGCTTAATAGCTAAAGATTTTGCGATAAATCGCATGACTAAAAAAGGGAAGCTTAGGCTTCCCTTTTTGTTGCTTGTAAGAAAATATAATTTTTTTCGTTTGTTTTTCAAACAACGCTTGCAACTAAAAGTGTGATCTGTATAATGCATCGCACTGGTTAAGCCAGTTGTGAACCAATGAGCAGCGAGGAAAGTGCTGATTCCTACAGAGTAGGGTGAGTACTTAGAATGAATACTCAGCTTATGTTCGCGGTTAATATTATTAGACATTACTCTAATGAGTGATCGTTAGATGTAAATTCTAATATAAGTTAACTGACAATGTGTCCTAATTTTGGACCTATGGTTTCACATAAATCAATCGACATTCTCTCGTTCTTACGGGATTGAGTGGCGATATTGTTTGTGTATTTATTATTGGAGCTCTGTCTCATGCAGAACCAACGTATACGTATCCGCCTAAAAGCATTCGATTACAAATTAATCGATCAGTCTACAGCGGAAATCGTTGAAACAGCTAAGCGCACTGGCGCTCAGGTTCGTGGTCCTATTCCACTACCTACTCGTAAAGAGCGTTTTACTGTTCTTACTTCTCCTCACGTTAACAAAGACGCACGTGACCAGTACGAAATTCGTACTCACAAGCGTTTAATCGACATTGTTGAGCCAACAGATAAAACTGTTGACGCACTAATGCGTTTAGACCTTGCTGCTGGCGTTGATGTTCAAATTAGCCTAGGTTAAGGGGAGATTATTATGATTGGTCTAGTCGGTCGTAAAGTGGGCATGACCCGCATCTTTACCGAAGAAGGCGTTTCTATCCCAGTAACAGTAGTTGAAGTTGAAGTTAACCGTGTTTCTCAAGTGAAAACTGTAGAAACAGATGGCTACAACGCAATTCAAGTTACTTGTGGTTCTAAGAAAGCTAACCGCGTATCTAAGCCTGAAGCTGGTCACTTTGCGAAAGCAGGTGTTGAAGCAGGTCGCGGTCTTTGGGAATTCCGTTTAGAAAGCGGTGAAGAATTCGCAGTTGGCGCTGAGCTAAGTGTTGAAATCTTTAACGAAATCAAAAAAGTAGACGTTACTGGTACATCTAAAGGTAAGGGCTTCCAAGGCGCTGTTAAGCGTTGGAACTTCCGTACTCAAGATATGACTCACGGTAACTCTTTGTCTCACCGTGCTCCGGGTTCAATTGGCCAATGTCAAACTCCAGGTCGCGTATTTAAAGGCAAAAAAATGGCAGGTCACATGGGTGCTGAGCGTTGTACGACTCAAAACCTAGAGATCGTACGTGTTGACGCTGAGCGCAATCTGCTTCTTATTAAAGGTGCAGTACCAGGCTCAACAGGTGGCAACGTGATCGTTAAACCAGCTGTTAAAGCATAACGTCTTAGGAGTATGTAATGGAACTAATGGTTAAAGGTGCTGCGGCACTAACTGTTTCCGAAACTACTTTCGGACGTGAGTTTAACGAAGCTCTTGTACACCAAGTAGTTGTTGCTTATGCAGCAGGTGCTCGTCAAGGTACTCGCGCTCAAAAAACACGTTCAGAAGTATCTGGCGGTGGCGCTAAGCCATGGCGTCAAAAAGGTACAGGCCGAGCTCGTGCGGGTACTATTCGTAGCCCAATCTGGCGTTCAGGTGGTGTTACTTTTGCTGCGAAACCACAAGATCACAGCCAAAAAGTAAACAAAAAAATGTACCGTGGTGCTCTTAAGAGCATTCTTTCTGAGTTAGTTCGTCAAGATCGTCTGATCGTTGTAGACAACTTCTCAGTTGAAGCACCTAAAACTAAAGAGCTAGTTGCTAAGCTTAAAGAGCTTGAGCTTAACGATGTTCTTATCGTAACTGGCGAAGTAGATGAGAATCTATTCTTAGCTGCTCGTAACCTTTACAAAGTTGACGCACGTGACGTTGCTGGTATTGATCCAGTAAGCCTAGTGGCATTCAACAAGGTTCTAATGACTGCAGCTGCAGTTAAGCAAGTTGAGGAGATGCTGGCATGATCAGTGAAGAGCGTCTACTAAAAGTTCTACGTGGCCCTATTATCTCTGAAAAAGCAACGATGGCTGCTGAAGGCAATAACACTATTGTTTTCAAAGTAGCAATCAATGCAACTAAAAAAGAGATTAAAGCAGCAGTAGAAAAGTTGTTTGAAGTTGAAGTTAAGTCTGTAAATACCCTTATCACTAAGGGCAAGACCAAACGTCAAGGTGCACGCCAAGGCCGTCGTTCAGACGTGAAAAAAGCGTACGTAATCTTGAAAGAAGGTCAAGACCTAGACTTCGTTGGCGGCGCGGAATAACAGGAGTAGTTAAAAATGGCTATTGTTAAATGTAAGCCGACTTCCCCTGGTCGTCGTCACGTTGTAAAAATCGTTAACGCTGACCTACATAAGGGTAAGCCATACGCACCTCTTTTAGAGAAAAACTCTAAATCTGGTGGTCGTAACAATAACGGTCGTATTACAGTACGTCACGTTGGTGGTGGTCATAAGCAACACTACCGTCTAATTGACTTTAAACGTACTAAAGATGGCATCCCAGCTATCGTTGAACGTTTAGAATACGATCCAAACCGTAGTGCAAACATTGCACTAGTTCTGTTCGCAGACGGTGAGCGTCGTTACATTATCGCACCAAAAGGTCTTAAAGCCGGCGATACAGTACAATCAGGTGTTGATGCGCCAATCAAAGCAGGTAACTGCTTACCATTGCGCAACATCCCAGTAGGTTCTACTGTTCACTGTGTTGAATTAAAACCTGGTAAGGGCGCGCAAGTTGCACGTTCTGCTGGTGCATACGCACAAATCATTGCTCGTGATGGCGCTTATGTGACATTACGTCTACGCTCTGGTGAGATGCGTAAAGTTCTTTCTGAAGGTCGTGCGACTATCGGTGAAGTTGGTAACTCTGAACACATGCTACGTGAGCTAGGCAAAGCCGGTGCTACACGCTGGCGCGGTGTTCGTCCAACGGTACGTGGTGTTGCAATGAACCCAGTGGATCACCCACACGGTGGTGGTGAAGGTCGTACATCAGGCGGTCGTCACCCAGTATCACCTTGGGGTATGCCAACTAAGGGCTTCAAGACTCGTAAGAATAAATCTACTGACAAGTACATTGTACGTCGTCGTAACAAATAATCTATAAAGAGGAATCGCCATGCCACGTTCTCTCAAGAAAGGTCCTTTTATTGACCTACACTTGCTGAAGAAGGTAGAGAAAGCGGTGGAAAGCGGAGACAAAAAGCCTATTAAGACTTGGTCCCGTCGTTCAATGATCATTCCAACTATGATCAACTTGACCATCGCTGTCCATAATGGTCGCCAGCATGTACCAGTTTTCGTTACAGAAGACATGATTGGTCACAAGCTGGGCGAATTTGCACCTACTCGTACTTATCGTGGCCATGCTGCAGATAAGAAAGCTAAAAAGCGTTAGGAGGTAGAATATGGAAGCTATTGCTAAACATCGTTTTGCCAGCATTTCTCCACAAAAGGCTCGCTTAGTTGCGGACCAAATTCGTGGGAAATCAGTAGACCAAGCTCTTGAAATTCTTACTTTCAGCAACAAAAAAGCTGCAGTATTAATTAAGAAAGTTGTTGAGTCTGCTATCGCAAACGCTGAACACAACGAAGGTGCAGATATCGACGATCTAAATGTCGCTAAAATCTTCGTAGACGAAGGCCCTATCATGAAGCGTATTATGCCTCGTGCTAAAGGTCGTGCAGATCGCATCTTGAAGCGTTCAAGCCACATCACTATCGTTGTAGCTGATCGTTAAAGACTAGGAGATTAAGCAAATGGGTCAAAAAGTACATCCTAATGGTATTCGTCTTGGCATCGTTAAGCCTTGGAATGCTACATGGTTTGCTAGTAGCCAAGAGTTCGCTGACAACCTAGACGGCGACTTCAAGGTACGTCAGTATCTTACTAAAGAACTGAAAAAAGCATCTCTATCACGCATCGTTATCGAGCGTCCTGCTAAGAGTATCCGTGTGACTATTCACACTGCTCGTCCAGGCGTTGTTATCGGTAAGAAAGGTGAAGACGTAGAGAAACTACGCGCAGGCGTAGCAAAAATCGCAGGTGTTCCAGCGCAAATCAACATTGCAGAAGTTCGCAAGCCTGAGCTAGACGCTCAACTTGTAGCTGACAGCATTGCTTCTCAACTAGAACGTCGTGTTATGTTCCGTCGTGCTATGAAGCGTGCGGTACAAAATGCAATGCGTCTAGGCGCTAAAGGCATCAAAGTACAAGTAGGTGGCCGTCTAGGCGGTGCTGAAATCGCACGTTCTGAGTGGTATCGTGAAGGTCGTGTACCTCTACATACTCTACGTGCTGACATTGATTACGCAACTTCTTCGGCTCACACTCAATACGGTGTGATCGGCGTTAAAGTTTGGATCTTCAAAGGTGAAGTTCTAGGCGGTATGCCAGCTGCTAATGCAGTAGAGCCTAAGGCTGACAAGCCTAAGAAGCAGCGTAGAAGCCGTAAGTAAGGAGCTGACTGATGCTACAACCAAAACGTACTAAGTTCCGTAAGGTTATGACTGGTCGTAACCGTGGTCTTGCTAAAGGCACTGAAGTAAGCTTCGGCGACTTCGGTCTTAAAGCTGTAGGCCGTGGTCGTCTAACTGCTCGTCAGATTGAAGCGGCTCGTCGTGCTATGACGCGTCACATTAAGCGTCAAGGTCAAATCTGGATCCGTGTGTTCCCAGACAAACCTATCACAGAAAAACCGCTTGAAGTTCGTCAAGGTAAGGGTAAAGGTAACGTTGAGTACTGGGTAGCCCAAATCCAACCTGGAAAGGTTATGTACGAAATGAACGGCGTACCTGAAGAGTTGGCACGTGAAGCGTTCCGCCTAGCGGCACGTAAACTGCCTATCAAAACTACTTTTGTAACTAAGCAGGTGATGTGATGAAAGCACAAGATCTACGCGAGAAAAACGTTGAAGAGCTTAATGAAGAGCTTCTGAATTTGCTACGTGAACAGTTTAACTTGCGCATGCAAGCTGCGACTGGTCAACTACAGCAAACTCATACTCTGAAAGCTGTACGTCGTGATATCGCACGTGTTAAAACTTTACTGAATGAGAAGGCTGGCGCATAATGAGCGAGAAAATTCGTACTATGCAAGGTCGTGTAGTTAGCGACAAAATGGACAAGTCTATTGTTGTTGCTATTGAACGCATGGTGAAACACCCGATCTACGGTAAATACATCAAGCGCACGACTAAGCTTCACGCACATGATGAAAACAACGAGTGTGGCCTAGGCGATACTGTTGAGATTCGTGAATGTCGCCCACTGTCTAAGACTAAATCTTGGACTTTGGTAAACATTGTAGAAAAAGCAAAAGCTTAATTTGTTGATTCTATAGCGATTCTAAGCGGCTCCGAACTTTTTTTGGAGCCGTTTATTTTTAGACTACCTTTATTTAAAATATGGTGATATAATCCCCATCCCTTTTAAAGAGGCAGCCCGACCCGTGATGGGTCTAGTTTTAAATATTTAGCGGAGCACTAACAATGATCCAAATGCAAAGTACACTTGACGCTGCAGATAACTCTGGTGCGCGCAAGGTAATGTGTATTAAGGTTCTGGGTGGCTCTCACCGCCGTTATGCACATATCGGAGACATCATTAAAGTTACTGTTAAGGAAGCAATTCCTCGCGGTAAAGTTAAGAAAGGTGATGTTCTGAAGGCGGTAGTAGTGCGCACTCGTAAAGGCGTTCGTCGCCCAGACGGTTCTATCATTCGCTTCGACCGTAATGCTTGCGTATTGTTGAATGACACTACTGAGCAACCAGTCGGTACACGTATCTTTGGTCCAGTGACTCGTGAACTTCGTAATGCGAAATTCATGAAAATTGTTTCACTAGCACCAGAAGTTCTGTAAGGAGCGGTAAGATGGCAGCTAAAATCCGTCGTAATGACGAAGTAATCGTTCTTGTCGGTAAAGATAAAGGCAAGAAAGGTAAAGTAACTAAGGTTCTTGAAACTGGTAAAGTTATCGTTGAAGGTATCAACCTTGTTAAAAAGCACCAGAAGCCTGTACCGGCTCTTGGTCAGCAAGGTGGTATTGTTGAGAAAGAAGCAGCAATTGATGCTTCTAACATCGCAATCTACAACGAAGCTACTGGTAAAGCGGACCGTATCGGTTTCCGTTTTGAAGAAGGCAAAAAAGTGCGTTTCTTCAAATCAAACGGCGAAACCATTTCTAACTAATAGATAGAAGCAATTTGGAGTTCTACTATGGCGAAACTGCATGATTACTACAAGTCGTCTGTAGTCGCTGAGCTTACCAAAGAGTTCAGCTACTCAAGCGTCATGCAAGTCCCTAGGGTTGAAAAAATCACCCTAAACATGGGTGTTGGTGAAGCAATCAATGATAAAAAGCTTCTAGAAAACGCTGCTGCCGATATGGCAATTATCTCTGGTCAAAAACCATTGATTACTAAAGCGCGTAAATCTGTTGCTGGTTTTAAAATCCGTGAAGGCTACCCAATCGGTTGTAAAGTAACCCTACGTGGCGAACGTATGTGGGAATTCTTAGAGCGTTTAATCTCTATTGCACTTCCACGAGTACGTGATTTCCGTGGTGTTAGCGCGAAGTCTTTTGACGGTCGCGGTAACTACAGCATGGGCGTTCGCGAGCAAATCATCTTCCCTGAGATCGACTATGATAAAGTTGATCGTGTACGCGGTCTTGATATTACTATCACGACGTCTGCGAATACAGATGCGGAAGGCCGAGCTCTGCTGGCTGCCTTTAACTTCCCATTCCGTAAGTAAGGTGAAGGGTTACTGTTATGGCTAAACAATCTATGAAAGCACGTGAAGCTAAACGTGCAAAACTTGTAGCTAAGTTCGCTGAAAAGCGTTCGGCGCTAAAAGTTCTAATTAGCGATGTAAATGCTTCTGAAGAAGAGCGTTGGGATGCAGTTCTTAAATTGCAAGCTCTACCTCGTGATTCAAGTGCATCTCGTCAGCGTAATCGTTGCAACCAAACTGGTCGTCCACACGGTTACCTACGTAAGTTCGGTTTAAGCCGTATTAAGGTTCGTGAAGCTTGCATGAAAGGCGAGATTCCGGGTCTTCGTAAGGCTAGCTGGTAATTGCCACTTAATCATTTGGAGTAAATCATATGAGCATGCAAGATCCGATTTCGGATATGCTGACCCGCGTTCGCAACGGTCAATCAGCAAATAAAGTTGCTGTTAAAATGCCTTCTTCAAAGCTTAAAGTTGCAATTGCTGCACTACTTAAAGCTGAAGGCTACATCGCTGACTTCGCTGTTGAAGGCGAAATCAAACCTGAGCTAGAAATCACTCTTAAGTATTTCCAAGCTAAACCAGTTATCGAGCAAATCCAACGAGTTTCTCGTCCAGGTCTTCGTGTATACAAGAAGAACGACGCGTTACCATCTGTTATGGGTGGTCTTGGTATTGCTGTTGTTTCTACATCAAAAGGCCTAATGTCTGATCGCGCTGCGCGTAAAGCTGGTCTTGGTGGCGAAATTATCTGCTACGTAGCTTAATAGGAGTAGGATATGTCTCGTGTTGCTAAAGCACCTGTAGTAATTCCTGCTGGCGTAGAAGTTAAACTGAACGGCCAGGAAATCACTATTAAAGGTGGTAAAGGTGAACTAACTCGCGTACTTAACAGTGCTGTAGTTGTTTCACAAGAAGATAACACTGTTGTATTTGGTCCTCGCGAAGGCGTGGCTAATGCTTGGGCTCAAGCTGGTACAGCTCGTGCACTAGTTAACAACATGGTTATCGGCGTTAATGAAGGCTTTACTAAGAAGCTAACTCTTAAAGGTGTAGGTTACCGTGCTGCTATGAAAGGCAACTCTGTAGCTCTAACTCTTGGCTTCTCACACCCAGTAGAGCACGCTCTACCAGAAGGTATTAAAGCTGAGTGTCCAACTCAAACTGAGATCGTTTTAACTGGTTGCGATAAGCAAGTAGTTGGTCAAGTTGCTGCGGATATTCGTTCATACCGTCAGCCTGAGCCTTACAAAGGCAAAGGTGTTCGTTACGCCGATGAAATCGTGCGTACTAAAGAAGCTAAGAAGAAGTAGGGTATCACTATGGATAAGAAAGCATCTCGCATCCGTCGTGCTACACGTGCACGTCGTAAGATTGCTGAACTGTGTGCAACTCGCCTTGTAGTACACCGTACTCCGCGTCATACGTACGCTCAGGTAATCGCACCAAACGGCTCAGAGGTTATCGCTGCCGCTTCTACTGTAGAAAAGGCAATCCGTGAGCAAGTTGGAAACACTAGCAACAAAGCTGCAGCTCAAGCAATTGGTAAATTAATTGCAGAGCGCGCTATCGAAAAAGGCATTACTAATGTTGCTTTCGATCGTTCTGGTTTCCAATACCACGGCCGAGTAGCGGCGCTAGCAGATTCTGCTCGCGAAGCTGGTCTGAAATTCTAAGGTAGGGTTGGAAGATGGCTAAAGAACAACAACAAGCTACAGATTTGAACGAAAAGCTAATTGCTGTTAACCGTGTTTCTAAAACGGTTAAAGGTGGTCGAATCTTTAGCTTTACTGCACTAACAGTTGTTGGTGACGGTAATGGTCGTGTAGGTTTCGGTTACGGCAAAGCTCGTGAAGTACCTGCAGCGATTCAAAAATCAATGGAAAAAGCACGTCGTAACATGTTTACGATTGCACTTAACGAAGGTACTCTTCACCATTCTGTTAAAGGTCGCCACACTGGTTCAAAAGTGTACATGCAACCTGCTTCAGAAGGTACAGGTATCATCGCAGGTGGTGCTATGCGTGCAGTACTAGAGGTTGTGGGTGTCCGCAACGTTCTAGCAAAAGCTTACGGCTCTACTAACCCAATCAACGTTGTTCGCGCAACGATTGCTGGTTTAAGTAGCGTTAAGTCACCTGAGATGGTAGCTGCTAAGCGTGGTCTAACTGTTGAATCTATTTCGGAGTAAGTACCATGTCTAAAACTATCAAAGTAACTCAGACTAAAAGCTCTATCGGTCGCCTACCTAAGCACATTTTGTGCCTTAAAGGTCTAGGTCTTCGTCGCATCAACCATACAGTAGAAATTGAAGATACTCCGTGTAACCGCGGTATGATCAACAAAGTTTACTACATGGTTAAGATTGAGGAGTAATCAGAAATGCGTTTGAATACTCTATCACCGGCTGCTGGCTCTAAACCTTCTAAGAAGCGTGTAGGTCGTGGTATCGGTTCTGGCCTAGGTAAAACTGGTGGCCGTGGTCACAAAGGCCAAAAATCACGTTCTGGCGGTAAAGTTCGCGTTGGTTTTGAAGGCGGTCAAATGCCTCTGAAACAACGTTTACCTAAATTTGGCTTTACTTCACGTAAGAGCCTAGTAACTGCAGAAGTTCGTCTAAGCGAACTTGCTAAAGTTGAAGGTAACGTTATCGATCTAAACAGCCTTAAAGCTGCTAACGTAATCACTAAGAACATTGTGTTCGCGAAAGTTGTACTTTCTGGTGAAATCGCTACTGCTGTAACTGTTAAAGGTCTACGCGTAACGAAAGGCGCTAAAGCTGCGATTGAAGCTGCAGGCGGTAAGATCGAGGAATAATCCTCGAAGGATGAGGTACAATGGCAAAGAAACCAGGAAAAGAAGTAAGTAGTGCACAGAACGGCCTAGCTGAACTGAAATCGCGTCTGTTATTTGTTATAGGTGCGCTTTTAGTGTTCCGAGCTGGCTCATTTGTGCCAATTCCTGGGATTGACGCTGCTGTCCTTGCTGATCTTTTTGAACAGCAACAGGGTACCATCATTGAACTGTTTAACATGTTTTCTGGTGGTGCACTGTCTCGTGCCTCAATTCTTGCTTTAGGTATTATGCCGTATATTTCGGCATCTATCGTTGTTCAGCTGTTAACAGTTGTTCATCCACCTCTAGCAGAGTTGAAAAAAGAAGGTGAGTCTGGTCGTCGTAAGATTAACCAGTACACACGTTATGGCACCTTGGTGCTGGCTACATTCCAAGCAATTGGTATTGCAACCGGTCTACCAAGCATGATTCCAGGGTTAGTTGCTAACCCTGACATGATGTTCTATCTGACAGCTACAGTAAGTTTAGTAACTGGTACCATGTTCTTAATGTGGTTAGGTGAGCAAATTACTGAGCGTGGCATTGGTAACGGTATATCTTTGATTATTTTCACAGGTATCGTTGCTGGTTTACCACCGGCTATCGGAGAAACGATTCAGCAGGCGCGTCAAGGTGAACTGCACGTGCTTCTTCTATTACTAATTGCAGTTTTATCATTTGCAGTTATCTACTTTGTAGTGTTCATGGAGCGTGGTCAACGTCGTATCGTCGTTAACTATGCGAAGCGTCAGCAAGGCCGTAAGGTATTTGCAGCTCAAAGTACTCACCTTCCATTAAAAATAAATATGGCTGGTGTGATTCCTGCAATTTTTGCATCAAGTATTATACTATTCCCTGGGACATTGGCTCAGTGGTTTGGTGGTAATGGTGAAGGAACATTCGGTTGGTTAACTGATGTTTCCATGGCGTTAAGCCCTGGTCAGCCGTTATATGTAATGCTTTATGCAGCAGCAATTATCTTCTTCTGTTTCTTCTATACAGCGTTGGTGTTTAACCCGCGTGAAACAGCAGATAACTTGAAGAAGTCTGGTGCATTCGTACCCGGAATCCGCCCAGGTGAACAGACTACGAAATATATTGATAAAGTAATGACTCGTCTAACCTTAGCTGGTGCGATGTATATCACCTTTATCTGTCTGATTCCCGAGTTTATGATGATAGCTTGGAACGTACGCTTCTATTTTGGCGGTACTTCCCTACTAATCGTAGTTGTTGTTATCATGGACTTTATGGCACAGGTTCAGACTCATCTGATGTCTCAACAGTATGAGTCCGTGTTGAAGAAGGCCAATCTGAAAGGCTACGGCCGTTAATTTCAGATTCCAATTTTACGGAGTTTAGCAATGAAAGTTCGTGCTTCCGTTAAAAAAATCTGCCGCAACTGTAAAGTTATTAAGCGCAACGGTGTTGTGCGTGTAATTTGCGTTGAACCAAAGCATAAGCAACGCCAAGGTTAATTAGCAGAAATTTTTACTTGATATATTAAGTTAGGCCGAGTATTATTCTCGGCCTACCTTTTGTGTGCAAAAGAAGTAGTTATAGTCGCAACGTATCCTCAACGGGCTTTGTTGCGGCTCTTCTTAAGAAAAAGTACTAGGAGTGAATAGTGGCCCGTATAGCAGGCATTAACATTCCTGATCATAAACATGCAGTAATCGCTTTAACAGCGATCTACGGAATCGGTAAGACTCGCTCTCAAGCTATTTTAGCTGAAGTGGGTATTGCTGAAAATGTTAAGATCAGTGAACTGAATGATGAGCAGATTGATATTCTGCGTGATGGTGTTGCCAAATACACTGTAGAAGGCGATCTACGTCGTGAAGTATCGATGAACATCAAGCGTCTAATGGACCTTGGTTGTTATCGTGGTCTTCGTCACCGTCGCAGTCTACCGTTACGTGGACAGCGTACTAAAACCAACGCACGTACCCGTAAAGGTCCGCGCAAGCCGATCAAAAAATAATCGGATAAGGTAGAGAGTACAATGGCAAAACAACCTACTCGCGCTCGTAAGCGCGTTCGCAAGCAAGTAGCGGATGGCGTAGCGCACATCCATGCTTCTTTCAACAACACAATCGTAACCATTACTGACCGTCAAGGTAACGCACTAGCTTGGGCTACTGCAGGTGGTTCTGGTTTCCGTGGTTCTCGTAAATCTACGCCGTTCGCTGCACAAGTTGCTGCTGAGCGTTGTGGTGAAATGGCCAAAGAATATGGCGTTAAGAACCTTGAAGTTATGGTTAAGGGCCCTGGTCCTGGTCGTGAGTCAACTATCCGTGCATTAAACGCTGCTGGATACCGCATCACAAATATTGTTGATGCTACTCCGATCCCTCATAACGGTTGTCGTCCACCTAAGAAACGTCGCGTTTAAGTTTCGTTTCTAGGAATATTGGAGAAAGAACATGGCAAGATATTTGGGTCCTAAGCTGAAGCTTAGCCGTCGCGAAGGCACAGATTTATTCCTTAAATCTGGTGTACGTGCGATCGATACCAAGTGTAAAATTGATAACGCTCCAGGTGTACACGGCGCTCGTCGCGGTCGTCTATCTGAGTACGGCGTTCAGCTTCGTGAGAAGCAAAAAGTTCGTCGTATGTACGGCGTTTTAGAAAAACAATTCCGTAACTACTACAAAGATGCTGCTCGTATTAAAGGCAACACAGGTGAAAACCTACTTCAACTTCTTGAAGGTCGTCTAGATAACGTAGTTTACCGTATGGGTTTTGGCGCTACACGTGCTGAATCTCGTCAACTAGTTAGCCATAAGTCTATTCTAGTTAATGGTAAAGTAGTTAACGTTCCTTCTTTCAAAGTTGCGGCGAACGATGTTGTTTCTATTCGTGAAAAAGCTAAACAGCAATCACGTATTAAAGCTGCTCTAGAAGTTGCTGAACAACGCGAAAAACCAACTTGGATTGAAGTAGATGCTGGCAAAATGGAAGGTACGTTTAAGCGTCTTCCTGAACGTTCTGATTTGTCTGCCGACATCAACGAACACTTGATCGTCGAGCTTTACTCTAAGTAAGGCTTAAATAAAGAGAGGACACAATGCAGGGTTCTGTAACAGAATTTCTAAAGCCGCGTCTTGTTGACATTGAACAAGTTAGCATGACTCACGCAAAAGTAACTCTTGAGCCGTTAGAGCGTGGTTTCGGCCACACTCTAGGTAACGCTCTACGTCGTATTTTACTATCTTCAATGCCGGGTTGTGCCGTAACTGAAGTAGAAATCGAAGGCGTATTACATGAGTACAGCACCAAAGAAGGTGTTCAGGAAGATATCCTTGAAATCCTTCTAAACCTTAAAGGCCTTGCCGTTAAGGTTGAGGGTAAAGATGAAGTTATCATTACTCTTAACAAGTCTGGTGCAGGCCCTGTTGTTGCAGGTGACATCACCCATGATGGTGATGTTGAGATTGCGAACCCAGAGCATGTAATCTGCCACTTAACTGATGACAATGCTGAAATCAGCATGAGAATCAAGGTAGAGCGTGGTCGCGGCTATGTACCGTCAACAGCGCGTATCCATACTGAAGAAGATGAGCGTCCAATTGGTCGTCTGCTTATCGATGCAACTTACAGCCCAGTAGATAAAATTTCTTACTCGGTTGAAGCGGCACGTGTTGAGCAACGTACTGACTTAGACAAGCTTGTTATCGATATGGAAACAAATGGTACGCTTGATCCTGAGGAAGCTATCCGTCGTGCAGCTACAATTTTAGCTGAGCAACTGGATGCATTTGTAGATCTTCGTGATGTACGAGTTCCTGAAGAGAAAGAAGAAAAGCCAGAGTTCGATCCGATCCTACTGCGTCCTGTAGACGATCTTGAACTAACGGTTCGCTCTGCTAACTGTTTGAAAGCAGAAGCGATTCACTACATTGGTGATCTGGTGCAGCGCACTGAGGTTGAGCTACTTAAAACGCCAAACCTTGGTAAGAAGTCTTTAACTGAAATTAAAGATGTTCTAGCTTCACGTGGTCTTTCTTTAGGCATGCGCCTAGAGAACTGGCCACCAGCGTCTATCGCTGAAGATTAATCAGTTCACTAATTATCTAGTTAGAAGGATTAGGTCATGCGCCATCGTAAGAGTGGTCGTCAACTCAACCGCAACAGCAGCCACCGTAAAGCTATGTTTAGCAATATGGCTTGCTCTTTGGTTCGTCACGAGATTATCAAGACGACTGTACCAAAAGCAAAAGAGCTTCGCCGTGTAGTTGAGCCTTTGATTACATTAGCTAAGATTGACAGTGTTGCTAACCGTCGTCTTGCATTTGCTCGCACTCGTGATAACGAAGTTGTAGCAAAACTATTTACCGAGTTAGGTCCACGCTTTGCACAACGTGCTGGTGGTTACACTCGTATTCTGAAGTGCGGTTTCCGTGCAGGTGATAAAGCGCCAATGGCTTACATTGAGCTTGTAGATCGCCCAGAAGTAGAAGCTGCAGCTGAGTAATCAGAAGTAGTTTCAAGAAAAAACCGAGTCCTAGGACTCGGTTTTTTTGTTTCTGTACTATTGTATTTCGGTTATATTCTTTGTTATTCCGATTTAATAACAATGTAACTAATTAGATCGTCTATTTATTACGTAGTAAAATCACTTAAGAGTAATACCAATTTACATAAGTATTTGATTATTCTTGCCATTCATCAAGAAAATCTTGAACCTTATCTACCATATTGCTTGAGCCAACGAAGAAAGGTACACGCTGATGTAATTCTGTTGGTTTGATATCTAGAATACGTTGTTCTCCATCTGTCGCTTTACCTCCTGCCTCTTCAATCAACATTGCCATAGGGTTGCATTCATAGAGTAGTCGTAGCTTTCCATTTGGGTAAGCTTGAGTGCTTGGGTAAAGATAAATGCCGCCTTTTAATAAATTTCTATGGAAGTCAGCAACTAAAGAACCAATATAACGAGATGTATATGGTCGATTATCTTCAGGCTTCATTTCTTGGCAGTATTTTAAGTATTGTTTAATCCCTTCAGGAAAACGGATGTAATTTCCTTCGTTGATAGAATAAATATTACCATCTTTAGGGATCTTCATATCTTCATGAGATAAACAGAAGACACCAAGTGATGGATCATAGGTAAAACCATGAACGCCATTTCCTGTGCTATAGACCAACATGGTTGATGAACCATAAATAATATAGCCTGCAGCAACTTGTTGGTTTCCTGGTTGTAGGAAATCTTCTTCTGTAGGAGGTGTACCAATTGGTGAAATACGACGATAAATAGAGAAAATAGTCCCTACAGATACGTTAACATCAATATTTGATGACCCATCTAGTGGATCCATCAATACTACGTATTTAGCGTCTTTATTTAATGCTTTATTAAAGGCAACGGCTTCATCTTCTTCTTCACTAGCTACACCACAGACTTGCCCTCGATTTTCTAATGCCGCCTTGAATTTATCATTAGCGTAAAGATCGAGTTTTTGTTGCTGTTCACCTTGAATATTTTCTTCACCTGATGCGCCAGTGATATCAACCAGTCCCGCCTTATTTATCTCACGGTTTACAATTTTAGCAGCCAATTTAATTGAACCAATAAGGGAAGAGAGTTCTCCACTTGCATGAGGGAAGTCATGTTGCTTGGCAACAATGAATTCACCGAGGGTTCTTATTTCAGACATAGTTATTCCTTTAATTCTCTGTTATTAGATATCAATGCTAAGTAGGGTTAGGTACTGATTTATTTTTACAGTGGTTGTGTTACTGTTTGCTGTAATTCATTCTATAGCATAGAACTTTTTAAGAGTATTGAAGTAACTTTGAATTGAGGTTGCTTACTAATTTAATAAATAAGACGGTTGTAATTATGCATATTCATATCCTTGGTATCTGTGGCACCTTCATGGGAGGCGCTGCAACATTAGCCCGTCAGCTTGGGCATAAAGTCACTGGGTGCGATGCTAACGTTTACCCTCCAATGAGCACGTTATTAGAGTCTCAAGGCATTGAGATTATCCAAGGATTTGATCCGAGTCAGCTAGACCCCGCACCAGACCTAGTGGTAATTGGTAATGCAATGAGCCGTGGAAATCCATGTGTTGAGTATGTCTTAGATAAGAACCTGAAATACACCTCTGGTCCACAATGGTTACAAGAGTTTTTGTTGCAAGATCGCTGGGTGATGGCGGTTGCTGGTACTCATGGTAAAACAACAACGGCGAGTATGTTGACATGGGTGCTTGAAGAGTGTGGTTATAAACCAGGCTTTTTAGTCGGTGGCGTGCTTGGTAACTTCGGAGAGTCGGCTCGATTAGGCGAAAGCATGTTTTTTGTGGTCGAAGCAGATGAATATGACAGTGCTTTTTTTGATAAGCGTTCTAAGTTTGTGCATTACCGTCCACGTACGCTTGTATTGAATAATCTAGAGTTTGATCATGCGGATATCTTTGATGATCTTGCTGCTATTCAGCGCCAATTTCATCACTTAATTCGAACGGTTCCAAGTACAGGCCGTATTTTTGCACCAAAACAAGATAAACCACTTGAGCAAGTATTAGAGCTGGGATGCTGGAGTGAGCTTGAATTTACAGGCGAAGATGGTCAGTGGAAGGCAATAAAGCTAGAAAAAGATGGCAGTGTATTTGACGTTTATTTTGAAGGCGAGAAAGTTGGACAAGTTAATTGGGATTTAGTCGGTGATCATAATGTGAGTAATGCATTGATGGTTATCGCTTCTGCTCGCCATGTTGGTGTTACTCCTGATTTAGCCTGTGAAGCGTTAGGTAAGTTTATTAATACTAAACGTCGTCTAGAGTTTAAAGGTGAGGTTAATGGGGTGACGGTTTATGATGATTTTGCTCATCACCCAACAGCGATTGATCTAACGCTAGGTGGCCTACGTAATAAAGTGGGTGATAAGAAGATTATCGCGGTATTAGAACCACGTTCAAGTACCATGAAACTCGGTGTACACAAAGATACATTAGCGGCCTCTTTACATGCGGCTGATGCGGTTTATCTTTTCCAACCAGACAATATTTCTTGGTCTGTTGATGAGGTTGCACAACAATGCGCTCAACCTGCTTATACCCATAATAACATCGATATTTTTGTTGATATGATTGTGGCCGAAGCACAGCCGGGCGATCAAATATTGGTAATGAGTAACGGTGGTTTTGAAGGCATTCACGGAAAATTACTTGAGAAGTTAAACTAACAATGAAATCTGAAAAGAGAGCGATTACTTTAGCAATGACAGGCGCATCTGGTGCGCCCTATGGTCTACGCTTGCTTGAATGTTTATTAGCGGCAGATTATCACGTTTATTTTTTAATATCGTCAGCGGCTCGTGTTGTGATGGCGACAGAACATAGTTTGAAGCTCCCAAGCGGCCCTGATGCAATGAAAGCAGCGTTAGTTGAACACTTAGGTTGTAATGCAGATAACTTAACCGTTTGTGGCAAAGAGGATTGGTTCTCACCAGTGGCTTCAGGTTCTGCCGCACCAAAACAAATGATAGTGTGTCCATGCTCGGCAGGGAGTGTGGCATCAATTGCTCATGGTATTTCAGATAACTTAATAGAGCGTGCTGCGGATGTGGTGTTAAAAGAGCGAGGGCAGTTAATTCTAGTTGTTCGCGAAACGCCATTTTCTACATTACACCTAGAGAATATGTTAAAGCTATCTCAAATGGGTGCGACGATCATGCCGGCAGCCCCAGGTTTTTATCATCAGCCTCAATCAATAGAAGACTTAGTTGATTTTATGGTGGCGAGAATTTTGGACCACCTTGGGGTTGAACAAGGATTAGTTCCACGTTGGGGATACGATCACCGTTGATATAATCAATATGCTTAGAGAAAACCTCTGGCTCATTGCTTGATTCACACATACAATATCGCTTCTCATCGGGGAGCAATAGATATCGGCTTATTTAAGTTGGTATTCGCTGAGATTAGTAAGGGTTGGATAATGCTTACTTAAACCCGTACTACCTGACTCAGATAATGCTGGCGTAGGGATTGAGATGACATCCTCTTAGAGAATATCACCTTAATTCTGTGCCGCTCAAAAGGATGTAAGCGCACACAATGAACACTCTTTCTATTTCCTCTCCTCTTAAATTATTACCAAGTGTCTTAGCGATGGCTACGGCAACTTCTTTTGCTGTTTCAGCAGCAGAAACCAAAACGTTAACTGTTTATACCTATGACTCTTTTGCGGCTGATTGGGGCCCGGGCCCAACGGTTGAAGCGGCTTTTGAAGCGCAATGTGGCTGTGATTTAAACTTGGTTGCACTTGATGACGGAGTGTCTATTTTAAATCGTCTTCGATTAGAAGGGAAAAATGCCAAAGCAGATATCGTCTTAGGGTTAGATAACAACTTAATGGCAGAAGCGAAAGCAACAGGGTTATTAGCTCAGCATCAAGTAAATACAGATTCAGTGACTTTACCGGGAGGTTGGAATGACACTACGTTCGTTCCTTATGATTTTGGTTACTTTGCGTTTGTTTATAATAAAGAAAAAGTAGCAAATCCGCCTAAAAGCTTAAAAGAGTTAGTCGAGCAGCGTGATGATCTAAAAGTGATTTATCAAGATCCTAGAACATCAACACCGGGCCAAGGTTTATTACTTTGGATGAAATCGGTTTATGGAGATGAAGCACCACAAGCGTGGAAGCAGCTAGCGAAAAAAACCGTTACTGTTA
Source organism: Aliivibrio sp. S2TY2 (assembly GCF_028765525.1). Taxonomy (NCBI): domain Bacteria; kingdom Pseudomonadati; phylum Pseudomonadota; class Gammaproteobacteria; order Vibrionales; family Vibrionaceae; genus Aliivibrio; species Aliivibrio sp. S2TY2. The sequence goes on from NZ_JARACS010000016.1 coordinate 18,310, forward strand.
CAAAAGGGTGGTCTGAAGCCTACAGCATGTTCTTAGAGGGGGAGTCTGATTTAGTTCTCTCTTATACCACATCTCCAGCGTATCACTTGATTGCAGAAAAAGATGACAAGTTTACAGCGGCTGATTTTTCAGAAGGGCACTACACTCAAGTTGAAGTAGCGGCTAAAGTAAAAAATACTAAAAATAATGCACTGGCGGATGAGTTCTTAGCGTTTATTTTAAGTGATAAATTCCAATCAGCAATGCCAACTGGAAACTGGATGTATCCTGTGACTGATGTTGCATTACCTCAAGGTTTCGATAGTCTGACGGTGCCTAGTAAAGCCTTATCATTTAATTCTCAAGAGATCTCGCAACAACGTAAATCATGGATCCGAGAGTGGCAACACGCTCTAACATTTTAATTTGATATAAGGAGTACAGATGTGCTCCTTTCTTTTGGCAATGATGAAAAAAAAATCTTCTTATAATTCTGTTCCTCTATTGGGATATGTAATCGCAATTGTCATTATTGGCTTTGTTGGTGGGGCGATAAGCGCTCTATTTTTAGAATCGCCAAGTTTGGATTTGAGCTTAATTTGGTCTGATCGTTATTATCGCTACATTACTCAGTTCAGCTTATACCAAGCATTTCTCTCTGCTTTATTAAGCATTAGTTTGGCTATTCCTACTGCATATGCGTTATCACGCCGTCAGTTTAAAGGACGAAGCCTTTTACTTAAGCTTTGTGCAACTACGCTTGTGCTTCCTGCATTAGTGGGTGTTTTTGGCTTACTCTCTATTTATGGCAATAGCGGTTTAATCTCCGATTTATTTCAGTGGTTTGGTTACTCCTTACCATTTTCTATCTATGGCCTTAATGGCATTTTACTCGCACATGTTTTTTTCAATTATCCTTTTGCGACTCGTTTATTTTTACAAAGTTTAGATTCGATCCCCACAGAGCAGCATCAGTTAGCGGCGCATTTAGGGTTAATCGGTTGGAATAAATATCGATTAGTTGCGTGGCCGAGAGTAAAGCAACAATTGCCTCATGTGGCAGGTTTAGTCTTTATGCTTTGCTTCACCAGTTTTGCAACCGTAATGGCGCTAGGAGGTGGACCAAAATCAACCACTATTGAACTGGCTATCTATCAAGCGATTAAGTTTGATTTTGATTTGCAGTCGGGGGCTATTTTAGCTTTATGGCAGATGTTGCTATGTGGCGTACTTTCCTTGTTTATTCAACGTTTTTCTAAATCAGTGGCGGTTGACTCGGCATCTATTTCTCAAGCTGTATTGTATCAAGACTCAGCACAAGAGAAGCGGTGGGATAGAGGGTGGATTTTATTATTAATACTTTTTCTATTACCCCCATTACTGATGGTCGTACTCAGTGGCTTAAATTCAGAATTAATCAGAGTGCTTGGCTCGCAGGCGTTTTGGTTAGCGTTGGCTAATTCATTGATAGTCGCTTTAGGGGCTGCGGTATTAGCCATGCTATTTGGTGTGATGTTATTGCACACCACTCGAGCATTGAGATTAAAACAGAAACGTTTATGGGCAGATAAATTAGATCTGATAGGAACGATGATCTTAGTCACTCCAGGTTTGGTTATTAGTACCGGGTTATTTTTGTTATTGAGAAACATGACTGACGTATTTTCAATTGCTATTTGGATAGTTGTTGTCGTAAATGCACTTATGGCTCTGCCGTATGTGATAAAAACACTCGCTCAGCCCTTATTGCATATAGCGCAACAGTATCAATTATTATCGGCAAGTTTAGGGCTTTATGGTTTTACTCGTTTTCGATTGATTGAATGGCGAGCATTACGAAAACCCATGGCTCATGCGTTTGCCATTGCCTTTATTATGTCGATTGGTGATTTAAGTGCGGTAGCTTTATTTGGTAGCCAAGAGTTTAGAACATTGCCTTTGTATCTGTTTCAATTATTAGGAAGCTATCAAATGGAAGCTGCCTCAGTGGTATCCTTAAGCTTATTGTTATTAAGTGTTGGTGTATTTAGTGTCGTAGAGTGGTTATTCTCCTCTAAAAATAATCATAAAGGTGAATTGTAATGCTGAGCTTTTCAGAGGTGAAATACCGTTATCATTCAGAATTATTTGAGTTTGACTTAAAGGTGAATAAAGGGAATGTGGTGGCCATTCTTGGGCCGAGTGGTGCGGGGAAAAGTACATTACTGAGCTTGTTGGCTGGGTTTATTAGCCCTGAATCGGGTGATATCACAATTAATAATCTATCACTATTATCACAAGCGCCCCATCAGCGTCCGTTATCGATGCTATTTCAAGAGCACAATTTATTTGCCCACCTTTCTGTTTTCGACAATATTGGCTTGGGTATTAAGCCTAATTTACGTTTAAATGAAACAGAGAAAAGAAGTGTTACTCAGGCTGCTCAACAAGTTGGTGTTGATGAGTTATTGCATCGTTTGCCTGAGCAGTTATCGGGCGGGCAAAAGCAGCGAGTGGCTTTAGCTCGTTGTTTAGTGCAAAAGAAACCTGTTTTATTATTAGATGAACCCTTTTCAGCGCTTGATCCTATGCTAAGAGAAGAAATGATCGGGTTAATTCAACGCTTGATTGAAGAGCAACAATTAACCGTTTTAATGGTGACGCATAGCTTACAAGATGCAAAGGCATTAGCTTCTCATTATGCTTTTGTATGTCAGCACAAAGTATTGAGTTTTGGTGAAGTGTCGGCACTCGCCATGGAAGAGCATCCATCAGAATTAGTTCGTTATTTAAAGGCCGTTAAATAAACTTTTTCATCTCAAATTGAGTATAATCTACTACACTCATTTTTATGATAAATGGGCGTGACCTATGTGCTGTCATACAGTAACATTAGCGCCCTTTTGAACCTCGCCATTTTAGGCTGTTATTCTTGGTTCTAAAATTCTCACTCTATATAAAATAAATTAATTTTGAGGTGTGTTACCACTATGTCATTTGCTTTGGGCCAACGTTGGATCAGTGATACAGAAAGTGATTTGGGTTTAGGAACCGTAGTTGCGGTTGACGATAGAACCGTATCGATACTTTTTGCCGCATCAGAAGAAAATCGTTTATACGCAAGACACGATGCACCCGTTACCCGAGTGATGTTCAATAAGGGAGATACAATTGAAAGCCATGAGGGCTGGTCACTTGAAGTCGAAGACGTTATCGAAGATGGCGGTCTACTTACTTATATCGGAACTCGTGTCGATACTGATGAAGCGAATGTTGTCCTTCGTGAAACATTACTAAGCCATCAGATCCGCTTTAATAAGCCTCAAGATAAATTATTTGCAGGTCAAATTGATCGTATGGATCGTTTTGCGCTGCGCTTCCGTGCGCTGCAAAATCAATACGAACAACATAAAAACCCAATGCGTGGTTTGTGTGGTATGCGTGCAGGCTTAATTCCGCACCAGTTATTCATTGCACACGAAGTTGGCCGTCGTTATGCGCCACGTGTTTTATTGGCTGATGAAGTTGGCCTAGGTAAAACGATTGAAGCGGGTATGATCATTCACCAGCAAGTGCTGTCTGGCCGTGCTGAGCGTGTGTTAATCGTGGTTCCTGAAACACTACAGCATCAGTGGTTAGTTGAAATGATGCGTCGTTTTAACCTGCATTTTTCTATCTTTGATGAAGAACGTTGCGTTGAAGCTTATGCCGATTCTGAAAACCCATTTGATACTGCGCAGTTTGTATTGTGTTCATTAGATTTTATTCGTAAGAGTAAGCGTCGTTTCGAACAAGTTGTTGAAGCGGATTGGGATTTACTTGTGGTCGATGAAGCGCATCACCTTGAGTGGAACCAAACTAAACCAAGTCGTGAATACCAAGTAATTGAAGCAATTGCAGAAGAGACTGCAGGTGTTTTACTACTAACTGCAACACCAGAGCAATTAGGCCATGAAAGTCACTTTGCTCGCTTACGTTTGTTAGATCCTGATCGTTTCTATGATTACGATGCGTTTGTTGAAGAAGAGCGCCAATATCAACCTGTTGCTGATGCGGTTACCGCATTAATGAGTGGTGATACGCTATCTAACGAATCTAAAAATCGCATTGCAGATCTGCTTTCTGAGCAAGATGCGGAACCTCTGTTTAGAATTATTGAGTCCTCAACTTCTGAAGAAGAGCAAGCGCAAGCTCGTCAAGAGTTAGTTGATAATTTAATGGATCGCCATGGTACGGGTCGAGTGCTATTCCGTAATACTCGTGCTGCGATTAAAGGTTTCCCACAGCGTAATCTTAATTTAATGCCAATGCCTTTACCTTCTCAGTATGCAACGTCTATGCGTGTGGCAACGATGATGGGCGGTCGCATGACGGATGAAGCGCGTGCGATGAAGATGCTTTATCCAGAAGAGATCTTCCAAGAGTTCGAAGGTGATAGTGCGACGTGGTGGCAGTTTGATCCACGTGTTAACTGGTTACTTGAATTACTAAAAGAAAACCGTAATGAGAAGGTGCTAATTATTGCATCTCGTGCTTCCACTGCATTGCAATTAGAGCAAGCACTGCGTGAGCGTGAAGGTATTCGTGGTACGGTTTTCCATGAAGGCATGTCTATCATTGAGCGTGATAAAGCAGCCGCTTATTTCGCACAAGAAGAAGGCGGCGCACAGGTTCTGATCTGTTCTGAAATTGGCTCTGAAGGTCGTAACTTCCAGTTTGCTAATCAACTTGTCATGTTTGATTTGCCGTTTAACCCAGATCTTCTTGAGCAACGTATTGGCCGTTTGGATCGTATTGGTCAAAAACGTGATATCGATATTCATGTTCCGTACCTACAAGGTACATCTCAAGAGTTACTAGCACGTTGGTTTGATGAAGGTTTGAATGCCTTTGGTGAAACCTGCCCAACGGGACGTGCGGTGTATGATAAATTCTCAGATGCGATTATCTCAATTCTAGCGACAGGTAAATCAGATGGTTTGGAGCCATTGATTGAAGAGTCAGCAGCATTAAACAAAGAGCTAAAAGCCCAGTTAGAGCAAGGTCGTGACCGTTTATTAGAAGTGCATTCTAATGGTGGCGATAAAGCAAAAGAGATTGCAGAGAAAATTGCAGCGACCGATGGTGATACTAATCTGGTTAACTTTGCTTTAAATCTGTTTGATACCATTGGTTTAAATCAAGACGATAAAGGTGAAAACGCAATTGTAGTAACACCAGCAGAAAACATGTTGGTATCTAGCTACCCAGGTTTACCTTATGAAGGTTGTACCATTACCTTTGATCGTGAAACAGCATTGTCTCGTGAAGACATGAACTTGATCAGCTGGGAGCACCCAATGATCCAAGGTGGTATTGATTTAGTATTAACTGAAGGAGTAGGGGCTACAGCGGTTTCTTTATTGAAAAATAAAGCGCTACCTGCAGGAACATTATTGCTTGAACTCGTTTATGTGGTGGATGCACAAGCGCCTAAGCAAAGTGGCATTGGTCGCTTCTTACCGAAAACACCGATCCGCCTAATGATGGATGGTAAAGGGAATGACTTATCTGCTCAAGTTGAGTTTGAAAGCTTTAACCGTCAGTTAAGCCCTGTAAACCGTCATATGGCAAGTAAGCTTGTCAATTCGGTACAAAAAGAAATTCATGCGTTAATTGATAAGGCTGAAGTAAGTATTGAAGATCGTATTGAAGCGGTTCGTGTTGATGCGAATACTGAGATGAAAAATGCCTTAAATGCAGAGCTAGAACGCTTACAAGCATTAAAAGCAGTAAACCCAAATATTCGTGATGAAGAGTTAACTCAAATTGAAACTCAAATCAGCGAATTATCTGGTTATATTGGTAAAGCACAAGTTCAATTAGATTCATTACGTCTAATTGTAGTGAGCCATAATTAAGTAACGTAATGCTCTCTGAAGAATGGTATGTTTCAGAGAGCATGCCTAGAGTGAGTATAAACATGGCAATGCTAGAATATTTACCACCACAAGATCCATGGATAGATATTGTTTATCAAGATGAATCTATTTTAGTGGTAAACAAGCCATCTGGTTTATTATCTGTACCTGGCCGAGCTCCTGAGCACTACGATAGTATGTGGAGCCGTTTAAAGGTTGAATTCCCTGATATTCAAGTTGTACATCGTTTAGATATGTCTACGTCAGGGTTAATGTTGTTTGCAATGAATAAATACAGCGAACGTCATTTAAAAAAACAGTTTCAATACCGCCTAACGCACAAAATTTATTATGCGCGAGTATGGGGGCATATTGAGCAAGATGAAGGTGAAATTGACCTACCTTTAATTTGTGATTGGGAAAAAAGACCGAAACAGAAAGTCTGTTTTGAGCATGGCAAGCCTTCTCAAACTCGCTATCAAGTGGTAAGGCGTGAAGAGAAAACGACGATTGTTCGGTTGCTACCAATCACTGGACGTTCGCATCAATTACGAGTACACATGTTATCTATTGGGCATCCAATAGTAGGGGATGAATTTTATGCGAATGAGGAAGCGAAAAATTTCTCTTCTCGTTTGGAGTTGCACGCGGCTGAATTGAGCTTTTACCATCCCAAATCGGATTGGGTTCGTTCTATTTTTGTCCCTTGTGATTTTCATCCTGAAGCACAAGAAATGATGTTTTCTATTTATGATCCAATAAGAAAATTACCAGATTATAAAACACTGAAATCATCTTAATTATACAAATCTACATAAGTATTTGATCATTCTTGCTTGTTAAAATCTATTTTTCCTACGCAATTATCTGAACAACGACTTATCCAGAATGGTATTGGATATATTCAGTTCGAGAGGTTTATCTCGAACTGAATTTTTCATAATGCTTAGCCTTGAGGCTTTACAACCATCACATTAATTGTTGAGTTATCAACGACCTTACTTGCGACTGAACCTAACATCACTTTATCGATTTTTGAGCGCTTATGGCTTGGCATAACGATTAAGTCAGCGCCTAAACGTTCAGCATAATCTAAGATTGTGACATAAGGTTTTCCTTCAGATACGTGAACTTTATATACCACTTCTTCATCAACAAATTTTGCTGCAAATTCGTTTAATTGAGCGGAGACATCTTCTTTCATTTTTTTCGCGGCATCTTTAGGGAAGTAGGTCGAGACCATCGACATATGAATGCCCGGTAATACATTTAATAAATGCAGCTCAGCATTAGATTGTTTTGCATGCCAAACAGCTAACTCAACCGCTTTATCAGCAAAGCCTTTTTCATTTAAATCTACTGGAACCAATATTTGCTTATACATGATTTTATTACCTAATAAGGGGAGAGTGACTCCCCTAGATTCCATTCATTAATTTATGCCGCTAAGTTTTCCTTTTTTGCTCGGCGACGCTGATTAAAGCCTAGTGCAAACAGCAGAAGTAATGTTGGTACAAATACCCACTCTTTTAGAGGACGGTCAGCATCAAGCACTACATTCTTTATTTCCCAGTCAAAATCAATTCCAGAAGCTTCGGCTGGACTGCCAAATTCAACCATATCTACAATCATTTTATTATCCACTTCAGATAACATTAGACCCATAGAGCTAACGCGATCATCACCAGTAACCGCTCGATCATCAAAAGGTAAGCGAACTGTTTTGCTGATGACATCACCTTCGAGGTTTTGTCCTGTTACTTCTAATGTCAGTGATTGTCCCACATTTAGCTCTTCTGCTATTTGAGCGATCTCAATACCTTGATGATAATCTTTGGCTGGATAGATTTGATCCCACCAATAGCCAGGACGGAACAGTGAGAATGTGATTAGTAAAAGTAAGACTACTTCCCACCATTTCGTTTTGGTGAACCACCAACCTTGCGTTGCTGCTGAGAAGGTCAACATTGCAATAACTGAAGATATAATCGTAAGTGCTAAATGCCACCAAGAATCAATGCCCATCAATAAAAGCTGAGTATTGAAAACAAACATGAAAGGTAAAATTGCGGTACGAATATCGTAAGTGAATCCTTGGATACCGGTGCGGATAGGGTCAGATTTTGCAATAGCAGCGGCAGCAAAAGCCGCAAGACCGACTGGTGGTGTATCATCTGCAAGAATACCAAAGTAGAACACAAATAAGTGAACTGCAATTAATGGAATAATCAGACCGTGTGCAGCGCCTAGAGTCACAATAACTGGTGCCATTAACGTTGATACAACAATATAGTTTGCCGTTGTTGGTAATCCCATACCTAAAATTAAGCTGATCACTGCGGTAAATAACAGCATAAGAATGATGCTACCACCAGAGATAAACTCAACAAAGTCAGTCATGACTAGGCCAATACCCGTTAAGGTTACAACACCTACAACCGTACCTGCAGCAGCAGTAGCTACACCGATGCCAATCATATTTCGAGCACCAGAGACTAAGCTTTCTAGTAAATCATCAAATCCCTGTTTCACTTGTTCAACGAGATTGCCTTGCTTTGAAAAGAAAGCAATTAAAGGGCGTTGAGTCAGTAGGATAAAGATCATAAATACGGAAGCCCAAAATGCAGACAAACCAGGAGAGAAGCGCTCTACAGTTAGACACCATACCAATACGACGATAGGCAGTAAGAAGTGTAGGCCTGATTTGATCGTAGGACCAGGGTCAGGAACTTCAGTTAACTCTTCATCAATCGCCATCATTGCGTGCTCTTGGTATTTTGCAGATATGCTAACCAAGCCCACATAAGAGAGCAGTAATGCGATTGTTACGATCGGTGTTGCAGCATCACCGAAGACATCTTTTGTCCAACCAATACCATAGTAAACCGCTGCACTAATGACACAAAGCCCTAGAATAGTACCAGTAAAGGAAAGCAGGCTATGGACTAAGGTTGGAGTATGGCGACGTGGAAGGCCAGTCATACCAGCTTTACACGCTTCAAGATGAACGATGTAAAGTAGCGCAATATAAGAAATTAAAGCAGGGAGTAATGCGGCTTTAATCACTTCTACATAAGAGATACCGACGTATTCCACCATTAAGAACGCCGCCGCTCCCATGATAGGTGGAGTAAGTTGACCATTAGTGGAGGCTGCAACTTCAACTGCGCCCGCTTTTGTTCCAGGAAAACCCACACGTTTCATTAATGGAATGGTAAACGTACCAGTGGTTACTACGTTAGCAATTGATGAACCAGAAACTAAACCTGATAAGCCTGAAGCCACGACCGCCGCTTTTGCAGGGCCGCCTTTCATATGACCAAGTAGAGAGAAAGCGACTTTAATAAAGTAAGCACCAGCACCTGCTTTTTCTAGCATGGCACCAAATAAAACAAATAAGAAAACAAAAGAGGTTGATACACCTAGTGCAACGCCAAAAACACCTTCAGTTGTTAACCATAGATGTGACATTGCTTTGTTTAAACTCGCCCCTTTATGTGCAATTACATCTGGCATATGAGGGCCGGCAAAGGTGTAAAGTAAGAATACGGCTGCAACCACCATTAGTGGGGGGCCTAAAGCACGTCGAGTTGCTTCAAGCAACAGTATCATACCAACAACAGAGGCAATAATATCGGGGGTCGTTGGTGCGCCAGAACGCTCAGCTAATTGAGTATAGAAGATATAAATATAAGCAGCTGAGAAACTGCCAGCAAAGGCAAGAGCCCAATCTATCGTAGGAATACGATCTCTTGGTGAGTTTTTAAGAGCAGGATAAGCGGTAAAAGCTAAAAAGATGGCGAAAGCCAAATGTATTGAGCGAGCCTCTGTATCATTGAGTATGCCGAAATCAAAAATGAACGGTAAAGGGGAAGCATACCAAAGTTGGAACAGAGACCAACATAATGGAACAAACCATAAAATACGGCCAGATAATCCTTGTGGTGAACGTGCACCAGTGTCCGATTGGGCCACCATTTCTTGCACATCTTGTGACGTATTTGACGACTGCGTCATGTACTTTTCCTTAGTGATGCTCGAATTTAACACTCAATTATTAAGCATTAGATTACTGAATATAAGCCAATGTGTAGGCTAGAAAGAGCTGATCTTCAAATCCGTTTTATTATTGGTAGTTATCCGTTGTATGGAAAGATCAGGGATATTGCGAAGAACCAAAGAGACCACATGGCCTCTTTGGTTGATAGTTACGCTACCTGTAAAGAGTAGCGCAGTGTTGAAGAAAGGCTATTTTAGTAGACCAACTTCTTTGTAGTATTTCACAGCACCTGGGTGAAGTGGGATAGAAAGACCTGACTTAACCATGTCTTCTTTTTTCAATGTTGCAAATGCTGGGTGCAAACGCTTAAAGGTATTAAAGTTTTCAAATACCGCTTTTGCTACGCTGTAAGCCACTTCATCAGAAACATCAGAAGTTGTTACCATAGTTGCTGCAACACCAAAGCTGTTTACATCACCTTCAGTACCGCGGTACATACCTGCTGGTACTGTGCTATATGCATAGTAAGGGTTGTCTGCAACGATTTTATCGATTTTAGGACCGGTTGCAGACACTAGTTTTGCATCACAAGAAGTGGTTGCTTCTTTGATTGAACCATTTGGATGTCCAACCATGTAGATGAAGGCATCAATTTTGTTATCACAAAGTGCTTGTGAACGCTCAGACCCTTTTAGTTCAGAAGCGAGCTTAAAGCTATCGTTAGTCCAACCCATCGCATCCATTACAACACCCATGGTTGCGCGGTCACCAGAGCCAGGGTTACCAATGTTTACGCGTTTACCTTCAAGGTCTGCAACATTGTTAATGCCTGAATCGGTACGAGCGATAATGTTAAAAGGTTCTGTATGAAGAGAGAACATTGCACGCAGTTTCTTGTAAGGGCCTTGAGCTTCAAATTTGCTTGTGCCGTTGTAACCATGGAACTGCCAATCTGATTGAACGATACCAAAATCCAGTTCACCAGAGCGAATGGTATTTACGTTATAGATTGAGCCGCCAGTTGATTCAACAGAACAGCGAACATTGTGTTCTTTACGATCTTTATTCACTAATTTACAAATAGCACCGCCAGTTGGGTAGTAAACCCCAGTCACTGAACCTGTACCTATTGTGATAAATTCCTGAGCGCTTGCTGTACCCATACCAGCTACAACCATTGCAGCAGCAACAGTTGTGGTTTTAATCGCTTTACTTAGTGCCATGTTATTCCCTTCCTTTATTGTATGACTTTTAATTGCATACCTTGTAATGACAAGATTAAATAAAAAATCAGTATTTATTCACTTTTAATTAAGTGTTTTCGTTTCCTGTTACAGAAATGGCGAGCAAATGATAGCAAATTAATGAGTTACTTTTAAAATGATGTTAAATAAAAACTATCAAAAGTGTGAAATAACTAACTAATGACAGGGTTAATAATAGCTATTATCGGCTTATTAGCATCAGTTTAATAAAATTTTGAACTGTGGGGAGTCGGTAGAATGATGAATAAGAGCACTTTATTGATTTATAAAATGCTCTGATATTGAGAGGAATTTATTTAGGTTTAAACTGAGTATTCAAATAAGTCACACACTGAATCAAATAAATCAGTCACATCAATCGTTCTTGTTGGGGTGATAAAAATAGTATCATCGCCAGCAACAACGCCTAAAATGCCTTCCGCTTTCCCTAAAGAGTCTAACAAGCGAGCAATAAGTTGAGCAGCTCCTGGACCTGTGTGAATAACAACAAGCGCACTGTTATAATCAATATCCATTACAAGTTCACGAAGAGAGCTTGAAACCGTAGGTACGCCAAGTTCAATTGGTAGGCAATACACCATTTCCATTTTGGCATTACGAGTACGAACTGCACCAAATTTGGTTAGCATTCGTGATACTTTGGATTGATTAATATTATCGAAACCTGCAATACGAAGTGCATCGACAATCTCACCTTGCGAACCAAATCGTTCCGCTTTAAGAATAGATTTAAACTCTTTAACTAATCGTTCTTGCTTTTCATTATTTCGCATACTGTTTTGATTCTTTTTGCAATAATTCCTACTATTCTCGCATAATTATTTATCTATAACCAAATCAAAATCGTATTTCTGTGATTAGTTACTTTTTATCAATAGACCTTTATTCTGTTGGTTAATTTGAAAGAATGGTTGTGAGGTCGGAGTAAAATAGTGATGAATTTGTAGCACGAATGGCATGTCATTGCGTAAGGTCGCAAAGCGAAGCGAATAGGATTGAATTTCATTTGAGCTTACTATAACGTCGCTTTTAGTTTGAAAGTAAATTCATAATAAAAATATACCTCTACCACTCAAGGAGAACGAACATGAAAGTTGCTGTTATTGGCGCCGCAGGAGGCATCGGACAAGCGTTAGCACTACTTCTTAAGAACCGCCTACCAGCGGGTTCAGATCTTGCTCTTTATGATATAGCACCTGTAACACCTGGTGTTGCTGCAGATCTAAGTCATATCCCAACCCCTGTATCTATTAAAGGTTATTGTGGTGAAGATCCAACTCCTGCGCTTGAGGGAGCTGATGTTGTTTTAATTTCTGCAGGTGTTGCTCGTAAGCCAGGAATGGATCGTTCAGATCTATTTAATATCAATGCGGGTATTGTGAAGTCATTAACTGAAAAAATTGCAGTCACTTGTCCAAAAGCATGTATTGGTATTATTACAAACCCTGTTAATACAACAGTTGCGATTGCTGCTGAAGTACTAAAAAAAGCAGGCGTATATGATAAAAATAAATTATTCGGTGTAACAACACTTGATGTGATCCGTTCAGAAACGTTCGTTGCAGAATTAAAAGACAAAGATCCAGGCGAGATCCGTGTTCCAGTAATTGGTGGTCACTCTGGTGTTACTATCTTACCTCTTCTTTCTCAAGTAGAAGGTGTTGAGTTTACTGCTGAAGAAGTTGCAGCATTAACCCCACGTATTCAAAATGCAGGAACTGAAGTTGTTGAAGCTAAAGCCGGTGGTGGTTCTGCAACGCTTTCAATGGGACAAGCAGCGTGTCGTTTTGGCTTGTCGTTAGTAAGAGCGCTAGGTGGCGAACAGGGTGTTGTTGAATGTGCTTATGTTGAAGGTAACGGTGAACATGCTCGTTTCTTCGCACAGCCAATTCTTCTTGGCAAGAATGGTATTGAAGAGATCCAATCGTATGGTGAGCTAAGTGCATTTGAACAAGAAGCACTGGAAAGCATGCTAGATACGCTACGAGGCGACATTAAAATTGGCGAAGAGTTTGTTAAATAATACCAATCTACATAAGTATTTGATCATTCTTGCTTGTTAAAATCGATTATACCTGCGTTATAAATTTTTGTAATTAGAACCACTAGTTACTGTAATTTATGCCTTGCTCTAATCGATTTTTCCTACGCAATTATCTGAACAACGACTTATCCAGAATGGTATAACTAACGAACAATATGTATTAAAAAAGGGCCGCTAATCAATTAGCGGCCCTTTTTTTGATCTTTTCTTGCTGTTTATATTCGCGAGATTATCTTATTTACTGCGTTTAACTGCTAAATGAGCTAACGCTTTTAATGCTTCTTTATAATCAGATTCTGGCAGAATGTTCAATTCAGCAATGGCTTTATCTGCTTCTTCATCTGCTTTTTGTTTTGTGTACTCTAATGAACCGACTTCTTTCATACAAGCTAGGATAGGTTCTAGTTTATCTAACCCATTTCCTTTTTCTATTGCTTCACGGATCATTGCTGCTTGTTCTTCATTACCATATTTCATTGCATGTAGTAATGGTAACGTAGGTTTTCCTTCTGCAAGATCATCCCCTACGTTTTTACCCATGTCTTCACCATCAGAAGTGTAATCCATGACATCATCAATTAACTGAAAAGCAGTACCTAGATATTTACCGTAGTTTTGAAGTGCGGTTTCGATCTCTTGTGGAGCATCATTTAGGATCGCACCGATCTGCGTTGCTGCTTCAAATAGGCGAGCTGTCTTAGAGTAGATCACCTGCATATAACTTTCTTCGGTCGTATTAGGATCGTTACAGTTCATTAATTGAAGCACTTCGCCTTCAGCTATCACATTTACAGCTTCACTCATTAGGCTGAGGATCTTTATGGATCCTAAGCTTGTCATCATTTGGAAAGAGCGGGTATAGATGAAATCACCAACCAATACACTTGCTGCATTTCCGAACTCTGCATTTGCCGTTGCTTTACCGCGACGCATGTCTGATTCATCAACAACATCATCATGCAAGAGGGTAGCGGTATGAATAAATTCAATAAAAGCGGCTGCCATTGTGTGGTCTTTGCCTTCATATCCAAGAGCTTTAGCTGATAAAATGGCAAGAACTGGGCGTAGGCGTTTTCCACCGCCGCTAACAATGTAAAAACCAAGTTGGTTGATTAACGCAACATCTGAGTTGAGTTGAGCTAAGATGGTCTCATTGACGATTGCCATGTCATCAGCCGTTAGGGCTTGAATAGCTTTAAAATCCATTATTCTTCCAGCAAGGTTAGGGCCTAAATCAGGCTTCATTATAATAAGTGATTAACTAAATAATACACTAAAATGGGGTTAGCAATACAGTCGAAAATTATCTCCTTATAGCTTAATGAGCACGTCGGCGATCTTTTCATCATTTTTCTTCATTTTTGGGTTGTCAGATTGAAATCATTCGCGTAGAATCCACGCCCTATTGATGACAAGTTTAACGCACACCAAAATTGTTGAGTAAACAAAATAAATGGTAGTGCGAAAGTAGCGGAGTAAAATATGTACGCTGTTTTCCAATCTGGTGGTAAACAACACCGTGTAAGTGAAGGTCAAACTCTTCGCTTGGAAAAATTAGACGTTGAGACTGGCGCAACAGTTGATTTCGACAACGTTCTTATGATTGCTAATGGTGAAGAAATCACTGTTGGTGCACCTCTAGTAGCTGGCGGTAAAGTAACTGCGGAAGTAGTTCAGCACGGTCGTGGCGATAAAATTAAAATCGTTAAGTTCCGTCGTCGTAAGCATTCTCGTAAGCAGCAGGGCCATCGTCAATGGTTCACTGAAGTCAGAATCACTGGCATCAGCGCTTAATTTAAGGAGAATAACAAATGGCACATAAAAAAGCTGGCGGTTCTACTCGTAACGGCCGCGATTCAGAAAGTAAACGTCTTGGTGTTAAGCGTTTCGGTGGCGAATCTGTTCTTGCAGGTAACATCATCGTACGTCAACGTGGTACTAAATTCCACGCTGGTACTAACGTAGGCATCGGTAAAGACCACACTCTTTTCGCTCTATCTGAAGGTAAAGTGAAATTTGAAGTTAAAGGTCCTAAAAACCGTAAATTCGTTTCTATCGAAGCTGAATAATAACTTTATAAGTTAATTCTAAAGCCCTGCCAATTGGCGGGGCTTTTTATTTATGGATAGTCACCAGTTAAGCACTCTTCATCTATAATTATATCCATCTTTATAGATATCAATGTTAGAGTACTTAACTAGTGACTATATTAATATATACGTAGCGTAAAGATCATTGACGATCAACGATTGAGACCTTATTCACTGGTCTACAGTAAATCAGCCGTACTTGATATTCGAATGCCTTTTTATGTAAGTGCTTTTGATTATTAATAAGTACCAACGCTACAGCTCGGAGAAGAAAATGAAATTCGTTGATGAAGCGACAATTAAAGTAGATGCCGGTGATGGCGGTAATGGTGTAGTTAGCTTTTGGCGTGAAAAATTCGTAGCTAAAGGCGGCCCTGACGGCGGTGATGGCGGCGACGGTGGCGATGTTTACCTAGAAGCGGATGAAAACCTAAATACACTTATCGATTATCGTTTTAATCGTTTTTATGACGCAGAGCGTGGTAAGAATGGTAGCGGTGGTAACTGTACTGGTAAGCGTGGTGAAGACATTACGTTGAAAGTGCCTGTAGGTACACGTGCTATTGATATCGATACTGGTGAGAAAGTTGCAGAACTGATGACTCACGGTATGAAGGTGATGGTTGCTAAAGGCGGCTGGCATGGTTTAGGCAATACACGTTTTAAATCATCAGTAAACCGTGCTCCTCGTCAAAAGACATTAGGAACAAAAGGTGAAGTACGTGAACTTCGTCTAGAGCTTCTTCTTCTTGCTGATGTAGGTATGCTTGGTTTACCAAATGCGGGTAAATCTACGTTTATTCGTGCGGTATCAGCAGCAAAACCAAAAGTAGCCGATTACCCATTTACAACATTAATCCCTAGTTTAGGTGTTGTACGTGCTCGCGGTAACAAAAGCTTTGTTGTTGCCGATATCCCTGGTCTAATTGAAGGTGCTGCTGATGGCGCAGGCCTAGGTGTACGTTTCTTAAAACACCTTGAGCGTTGTCGTGTACTGCTTCATGTAATTGATATTCTTCCAATTGATGGCAGTGATCCTGTACAAAATGCATTAACTATCATTGATGAGTTAGAGCAATACAGTGAGAAAGTAGCGGGCAAACCACGTTGGTTATTATTCAATAAAACCGATCTTCTATTAGAAGAAGAAGCGGATGAAAAGATCAACGAGATCTTAGAAGCACTTGCTTGGGATGATCGTCACTTTAAGATTGCAGCAGTAAGCCGCACAGGTACTCAAGAAGTATGTGATGAGCTGTCTGACTTTATGGATACTCTACCAAAAGAGATTCAAACAGATGAAGAGAAAGCGGCTGATAAAGTTGACTTCATGTGGGATGATTACCATAAAGACGCAATGTCTGGTCAACACGTTGTTACTGAAGATGATGACGATGACTGGGATGATGAAGAAGATGACGGTCACGTAATTTACGTTCGTGACTAATTCAATCTGCTTCTATTACAGATAATAATAAAAAACCGCACTTGTTGCGGTTTTTTTGTATTTAAATCAGTAAACATTATATCGAAATGATTAGAATGGGTTTTAATTTAATAAATCATTGCGAATAAACATGGATGAGAAGCAAAGAGAGATATCCCGCTTAGTAGCCAAAGCAGGGCAAATGCTATTACAGCATGGAGCTGAAAGTAGTTTGGTTTCTGATGTCAGTCGCCGCTTAGGCATTGCCGTCGGGGCTGATGATGTCGAAATATCATTGTCAGCAAGTTCACTAGTGATCACGACCATCATTAATGAGCATTGTATGACAACGGCTCGAAGAGCCCCCGATCGCGGCATTAATATGAGGGCAATTACTGAGATCCAACGGATCTGCATTATGTCAGAAAAGGGATTGTTGGATCGACATGAAGCAACCGCTAAGTTAGATAATATTAGCCCTGAAAGATATAACCGCTGGCTTGTGGTTGTGATGATTGGTTTATCATGTGCCAGTTTCAGTCGTTTAGCAGGAGGTGATTGGCCTGTATTTATGATGACATTTTTAGCTTCTTCATTAGGCATGATTGTTCGTCAAGAAATAGGACATCGACAATTTAATCCTCTGCTTAACTTTGGTATCACTGCCTTTGTGACCACTCTTATCTCCTCTCAAGCTGTTATTTATCACATTGGTAATATTCCTTTTCTTGCAATGGCTTCTTCTGTTTTGATGCTTGTTCCCGGTTTCCCTTTAATAAATGCCGTTGCCGATATGGTGAAAGGGTACGTTAATATGGGAATTGCTCGATGGACATTTGCGACCTTACTTACCCTAGCAACCAGCATTGGGATTGTGGGTGCGATGAACTTGGTTGGTGTCTGGGGATGGATTAACTAATGAATGTTTTAATTAATTCGAATTTTGATTTATTCCTCGCTTTATTAAATGATATGTTTTTTGCCATGATCCCTGCCGTTGGTTTTGCCTTGGTATTTAATGTACCGGCTAAGGCTTTGAAATATTGTGCCATTGGTGGAGCAATTGGCCATGGAACACGATTTTTATTAATGCATTATGGTGCGCCTTTAGAGTGGGCAACACTATGTGCCGCAACTACGGTTGGAATGATAGGCGTACATTGGTCGCATCGATTTCTCGCACACCCTAAAGTATTTACGGTTGCCGCTTTGATCCCAATGGTTCCGGGAGTCTTTGCATTTAAGGCAATGATCGCCGTGGTAGAAATTAATCATCTTGGTTATTCTCCAGAGTTATGGGCCATGATGATTGATAATTTAATTAAGACCCTATTTACCATAGCGGCACTTGCGATTGGTCTTGCTATGCCTGGGCTACTGTTTTACCGTAGAAAATCTATAGTGTGATAAAGGTATTAATTTGTTATTCTACGGACCAGTTTTTTTGCTTAATAAAATGAGATTTAGAATAAATGAAGATTAGTATGATTGCAGCCATGGCACATAATGGAAAAATTGATAAATCGTGCAATCTGTCAAATTCTCAACCTCTAGTTATTGGTAAAAATAATCAAATGCCATGGCACTTACCTGCTGATTTTGCATGGTTTAAACAATGTACTATGGGTAAACCAATTGTGATGGGGCGTAAAACCTATGAGTCGATTGGTCGTCCTTTACCAGGGCGTTTAAACATTGTATTAAGCCGCGATACTAATTTGCAAATCGATGGTGTGACTTGCGTAACTTCAATTGAAGAAGCAAAGCAAGCTGCAGGTGATATTGAAGAGCTTATGATTATTGGTGGTGGGTCAATTTACCAAGCGTGTCTTGCTGATGCGGATAAGTTGTATCTGACGTTTATCGATGCTGATATTGATGGCGATACGCAGTTCCCAGATTGGGGTGAAGGCTGGAATCGGACTCACTCTGAAACGTATTCGAAAGATGAAAAAAATCAGTACGATATGGAATTTGTGGTTCTTGAAAGGTAAGAGGTTATACGCTGCGCTAACTAGAGACTAGAGACTAGAGACTAGAGACTAGAGACTAGAGACTAGAGACTATAAGTAGCATTGTGACAAATTAGGTTTCAGGACGCTGCGCTTGCAGGGTTCAGGTGTACTCGCTTTTGATTTTCCTGAAACCTGAAACCTGAAACCTGAAACCTCGCTCTTATAGCCTCTAGTCAGCGAAGCGTATAGTTCCTAGTCTCTGCTCTTCCTCGTTACTGTGCTATCGCTTTCTGCGTAAAATACTTCCCATCATCAACACGATACATCGTCATATATTCCCCCCATACACAGCCTGTATCGAGCGCTATTACGTTATTTCCATCATGTCCCATCAATGCTGCCCAGTGACCAAAAATCACTTTATGCGAAAGGGGAAGACGATTTTCTAGCTCAAACCAAGGCACGAGTTCATCGCTATTAATCTCTTGAGGTGGCAGCTTACATTCCATATCTAAGCGACCATCAGAATAACAAAAACGCATGCGTGTAAAAGCGTTGATAATATAACGGTAACGCTCAATATCGGTAAGATCTTCTCGCCATACATCAGGCTGGTTATCATACATATTCTCTAATAACCAAATCCATTTGTCCGATTGTAAAACCGCTTCAACTTCATGCGCGCACTCAATGGCAGTATTAATATCCCATTGAGGGGAGATCCCTGCGTGACTCATTACGATATTATGTTCAGAGTTAACGGCTAATAATGGTTGATGACGTAACCAAGTTAGTAACTCCTTACTATCAGGTGCCGTAAAGATAGGTGCTGTTTTGTCTTTTTCTTTAACGCGAGAAATGCCCTGAGATACCGCCAGTAAATGCAAATCATGATTACCTAAAATAGTCACGGCTGCTGATCCTAATGACTTTACAAAGCGTAAGGTTTCTAATGATTTTGGTCCGCGAGCAACCAAATCTCCTGTTAGCCATAGTTGGTCAGTTTCTTTATTAAAATGGACCTGCTCTAATAAGAGCTGTAGTTCATCTAAACAACCTTGAATATCTCCAACAAAGTAGGTCGCCATATCCCTTTCCTTAAATTAGTATAAAGCTTGTGCCAATAGGTATTAGATAGAAAAAAGGTGACAATAAAGTCACCTTTTAATATGTATAATTTATGAATACGAAAACAGTTACTTAGACGTTTCTGTTTCAGCCTGATAATTGTCATTTAACCAGTTTGCCATATTAACAAACTGCTCTAATGTAAGGTTTTCAGGGCGCATAGTAGGGTTAATGCCTAATTCTTCTAGCTGCTCTTTAGTCAGTAATGCTTTATAACAGTTACGAACAGTCTTACGACGTTGGTTAAAGCCTTCACGACACACGCGATCAAGCCACTTTAAGTTCTTCGCAGGGTACGGTAATACTTCATAAGGTACCAAGCGAACAACTGCTGAATCTACCTTCGGTGGCGGAACAAACGCTGTTGGTGGCACTTCTAATACAGGCATTACTTTACAGAAGTATTGCGCCATAACGGTTAAGCGGCCATATGCTTTTGTACCAGGGCCTGCGGCCAAACGGTTCACCACTTCTTTTTGTAGCATAAAGTGCATGTCTAATACGTCTTTATGGAATTCAAATAGGTGGAACATTAGTGGTGTTGAGATGTTGTATGGCAAGTTACCGAAAATACGCAGCTTATTATTTTCTTTAATTAACTGAGTAAAGTCGAAACGCATAGCATCGCCTTCATGAATCGTCAGCTTACTGCCTAATTCAGGATGGTTACGAAGACGTTCTGCTAAGTCACGGTCAAGTTCGATAACAGTAAATTTATCAACTTCACGGCCAACTGGCTCAGTGATAGCACCAAGACCTGGACCAATTTCTACAAGGTTTTGGCCTGGCAGAGGGTTGATTGCAGATACGATTCCATCGATCACATAAGGGTCATTTAAGAAGTTTTGACCAAAGCGTTTTCTTGCTTTATGGCCTAAATGGACATCATTTCTAGTACTCATTTTTTCTCTACCAGTTCAATTGCATGGGTTAGTGCGGTAATAAAGCTTCCTGCATCTGCTTTTCCAGTACCCGCCAATTCCAATGCAGTACCATGGTCTACTGAGGTTCGGATAAACGGTAAACCTAGTGTAATGTTTACTGATTTTCCAAAGCCTTTAAATTTTAACACAGGAAGCCCTTGATCGTGATACATCGCTAGTACCGCATCCGCTTCTTGTAAGTATTTATCTTGAAATAGTGTGTCAGCAGGTAATGGACCAATAAGATTCATTCCTTCTTCTGCACGTAATTCATTTAATGCTGGCGTAATGATATCAATTTCTTCACGACCAAGACAGCCATCTTCACCTGCATGAGGATTTAATCCGCATACAAAAATTGATGGTTTCGCAATTCCAAACTTAGTGATTAAGTCTTGATGTAGAATTCGAGTCACTTGTTTTAAGCGATCAGCAGTAATGGCTTTTGATACATAAGCGAGTGGTATGTGAGTAGTTACTAATGCCACACGCAAGCCTTCAGTAGCAAGCATCATCACAACTTGCTGAGTGTTTGATTGCTCTGCAAAAAATTCGGTATGGCCACTGAATGCAACTCCGGCACGATTAATGACGCCTTTATGTACAGGGCCAGTAACGACAGCATCGAATTCGCCATCCATATTGCCTTGCGCAGCTCGGCGTAATGTTTCAAGAACATAATGTCCATTGGCTTCATTAAGCTCTCCAGCAATGACCTCTTCACCTAAAGCGATATCATCGACAATTAAAGTGCCAGCTTTGTGAGCTTTGGCTGGAGACTGCACATTATACTCTTCAATTGAGATATCAATATTTAGTAATTTAGCTCTCTGCTCTAGCGCATTCTTATTGCCGCAGACAACTAATTGATGCGGCCAATTTTGTTGTGCAATAGTAAGAACAAGATCTGGCCCAATACCTGATGGTTCTCCAGGAGTAATGGCAATTCGTTTAATCTTATTCATTATTTTCTTCACCATCATCATCTTTTAGTATTTCAACATAAGCACTAGCACGGATTTCTTGCAACCAAGCGCCTGCTTCTTCGTTAAATTTACGATTCATTAAAATACGGTATGCTTTGTTTTTCATTGCGGCATCAGTTCTGTCAACTTGACGGCGTTCTAATACTTCAACAATGTGCCAGCCATGAACAGTTTTGAAGGGTTCACTGATTTGACCAACAGGCAGGATCTCTACTTGGTGTTTAAATTCTGGAACATATAAATCAGGTGTTTGAAAACCTAGTTCGCCATCTCTTGCTGCTGAACCTGGATCTTGGCTATAGCGCTTTGCCATTTCAGCAAAGGTATCATTGCCTGCTTTAATATCAGCAATAATAGTGTTTAACTGACGTTTAGCGCCTTCGTCACTCATGATGACCGAGGTTTTGATTAGAATATGACGAGCATTTACTTCAGTAACCGCAATAGTCTCAAGCCCTTTAACGTCATCAATTTTCAGAATATGGAAACCCACACCAGAGCGGAATGGACCGATAATGCTGTTTTTTCCTTGTCCCGTAATTTGGTCTGCAAAAATGGTTGGCATTTCTTCTTTACGCATCCAGCCCCAGTCACCACCTTGAAGTGCTTTAGGGCCTTTAGAGTAAGTGTATGCCATGGTCGCAAAATCAGCGCCTTGTTTTAGGCGTTCGGTAAGCTCATCAGCTTGCTGCTCTAACGCTTCTTTATCTGCTTGAGTTGCGCCATCTTCTGCTCGTAATTGGATGTGGCTGATTTTATATTGCACTGTTGCCTGAGTCTCTTCAGCAAGTAGTAGAGCAAGGCTTTCTACTTCTTGAGGAAGGATGTTAATACGACGACGTACTTGAGCGTTTCGAGCTTCACTTGCTGCGATCTCTTTACGAATTTGTTCACGGAAGCTAGCGTATGAAAGCCCTTGAGCTGCGGTTTTTTGTTGCAGTTGAGCCAATGTCATGTTGTTTTCTTTGGCTATGTTCTTCAGTGCTTCCTCAAGTCGAGTATCGTCGATACGAATACCCATTTTTTCAGCTTGTTGGCTTTGAATCGTATCAACAATAAGCTTTTCAAGAATTTGTTCGCGTAGAACACTCTCTTCCGGCAAAGGTTGTCCTTTTTCTTGTGCGTTTATTTTTACTGTTTTAAGAGAGGTATCAATGTCGCTTTGTAATACAACGCCTTCATCAACAATCGCTACAACACGATCTAATTCAACCGGTGCTGCTTGTACATTCATGGTTAGCATAAGTAATAATGTGCTAACTAATGGGAGTTTCCAGTTTTTCATAGTGTCATCCAAGAGTAAGGAGAGTGAAGCGTCCGATTAACATAGGACGCTTCAGGTATATCCGTATAAATTAATTGTTTAAATAAAATGGGCGACCGTAGCCCAGTGCGTTAGTTGCTGAGCCAGAGGTGATACCAGTGTTACTTCCAAGACCTCGAATGCCAATAGAAAGCATTAGGTTTTTCTCATACTCAGGTTTGTAAGTTCCAATTGCTAATGCGGAATCATTAGTAGGAGCGATTAACTGGTCACTATACGTTAAACCAAATGACCAGCAATCACTTAAATAGGTTACTCCGACTAAGGCCTCTATCATTTGGTCTTCTTTTGTATCATGGAAGTATTGTCCTTTAAGAGCCCAATTTCGACCAAGATTATATTCACTCAGTAAGCCAGCTTGGTAGATACCATGTTGGGTGATCTGCTCTATAGAATCATCCTCAAAGCGAACATTACTTTCGATGTAACGATAGTTAGCTTGAACATAACCTTTTGCGAATCGGTATTCTAATGTGCTGTTTGCTACTTGAAGCTCACTGACATTTGAATCGTACTGAATACCGCCATGATAGAAAAGGTAGTCATTGAAGTTAAAGTCACTTTCCATAGCCCAAGCCGATGAGTTACTAGTATCGTTTTCATTAGTGGTACCCGAACCATCCATATAAAGGATCTGACCAAAAGAGATATTCATGCGTTCTTTGTAAGCATCATCATAAAATCGTGAGGTTGCACCAATACTGAATTGGTTCGCTGATGAAATGTAATCAACACCACTGTACTGACGATCCCTAAATAATCCGTAGTAATCCAATTGCAGTTTACTACTGTCATAGCCGCCTTCACCTCGGCCACCATAGATCTCACTTTGGTCAACTTCTGGTACGTATAAATATTGTATTTTAGGTTCTAGCGTTTGTAAGTACTCACCTAAGAATTTATGAGTGCTGTCTAAATAGATAGCACCATTAATACGTACCTCAGGAATAGTTCGAGATACTTCTTCTGATAATTCTGATAGTGAGGTTTCTGAACGATCAAAATCTTGAGAATAATAGGTATAGAGTAAACTCGCCTCAGGCGTTAATGACCACCAAGTTGAGCTTAATGGTAAGCTTAACTTAGGCTCTAAGTGAACTCGTGTTGCTGATGGTTTTGCTTCGTCATCTGTAGCAAATTTACTAACGTGACTATGTAGGTTGAAGTCAAATTCTTTATAAAACTGAGGTGCATAATAGTTAAATTCTATTTGTGGCATTAGTCGATACGGTGTTTGATTCTCAACTAAGACTTGGAAGTCGCGCACACGCATGGTCATATCCCAATCTTGAGTACGATAAGAGACTTCGCCTGATTGAGTCAATTGGCCTTCATCACGAGTACCTATGCTTGAATTTAAGTCTTGGAAGTAATCGATATCGCTGACTTTGGAGTAGTCAACTTCAAATTTCCAGTGCTTTTGATAGATGCCTGAATGATTCCAACTTACCCCCCAACGAGTACCTTTATCTTTGAACTTAGCATCCTCATTAAGGTATTCGAGATCGACAGTACCCTGGCCAAATGTTTCCAAATAACGGAATTCTGCTTCTAATTGAGTACCACGCTTCTCCATGTAATTAATGGTTGTGGTTGCATCATAATTTGGTGCGATATTCCAATAAATAGGGACAGATAGCTCAAAACCATTTTTACTATCAAGGCCTACACTAGGGATTAACACCCCTGTTTTACGTTGGTCGCCAACAGGAACAGTAATATAAGGCAAGTAAAAAATAGGAACATCAAGCACTTCAAAGCGAGCATTGTAGAATGTTGCCCACTCATCAGATTGGTCTAATTCGATATCACTGGCTTTAAAGCGCCAGCTATTGTCATCCGCAGGACAGGTTGTGAAAGAGGCATCTTCTAATTGGTAGATTTCTTGCCCTGTTTTTAATACACGGCTTGCTGTACCACGAATAGGCTGACAAGACATATTGTAGGCCGTATTAACCATAGTGGTATCTTCGGTAGTTAAATCCGTAGTTACTTTATCTGAGGTTGAGCGCATATCCATGCTTGAGTAATCAACATTACCTTCAGCTATTGCAATGTTTTCTTGCTGATGAAGGGTGATGCTATCCGCTTTAATCTCTTGTCGGCCTTTAATAATATGAACGTTGCCTTTATAAACGGCTTTAGAATTATTACTGGCTTCAACACTGTCTGCTTGAATTAAAACGGGTTGTTGTTCCTCTTCCTCTTTTGACATTTTATCAGGTACTTTGCAAGAGTTAACTGCGTCAGTTTTTAGAGGGAAGATGGCACTATTTTCTGGAGATACAGGGTTACCATCATCAGCGATGACGGGAGCTCCGTAAAGAAGGCATCCAGCGAATGAGACAAGTAGGCTGCGAGAAGTAAAAGGCATCGAGATAGACGTTCCTGTTCGTTATATTAATCCGCTGATATACTCAATGATATTAGACAGAGTCACTTCTTTATAATAAAGCAAAAGCTATGCCCAAACCACCTTAAGATGCGGCTATCATCTCATTCAATTCAGTTATTTTTCTGCAATTGCTTCTGTTGATGATACCCTGAATCCTGTATCTTGATGTTGCTTGGCTGCAAAGTAAGAGGCTGCGTTTGCCCGTTATGTGGTTAAGTAGAATTATGTGACCGAGTAAAAATAGAATAATTCAATAATTGGAATATAAAATGCAAATATTTGGCAAAATATTAGGTGGTTTTTTTGGTTTCTTATTTGGTGGCTTTTTTGGCGCTGCATTAGGGATCTTTATTGGACACCAATTTGATAAAGCAAAACGCATGGCAACTAGTGGAT
Organism: Aliivibrio sp. S2TY2; assembly: GCF_028765525.1. NCBI lineage: Bacteria > Pseudomonadati > Pseudomonadota > Gammaproteobacteria > Vibrionales > Vibrionaceae > Aliivibrio > Aliivibrio sp. S2TY2. Next base: position 44,100 of record NZ_JARACS010000016.1, read on the forward strand.
TTACTTTCCAAACTGGTGGTGCTTCTCAAACAGAGAGACAGGCTGAATTTTTTCATGCCGCTTTTGCCGTTATGGGACATATAGCGAAAGCGAAAGGGCAGGTAACAGCACAAGAAATCCAATTAGCATCAATGATGATGGATCGCATGAATCTAAGCGGCGAGCAGAAAAAAGAAGCTCAAGAAGCGTTTAGAGAAGGTAAAGAAAATGATTTTCCATTACGTGAAACTTTACAGAAAATCCGCTCAATTACGGGTGGTCGCTATGATTTATTGCAATTCTTTTTAGAGTTACAAATAGCATCAGCCATTGCGGATGGTGATATTCACCCAAGTGAGCGTGATATTTTACACATTGTTGCTGAAGAACTTGGCTTTAGTGCTGCACAGCTTGAAAAACGTTTAAAAATGCAAGAAGCGGCTTTTCGTTTTCAGCGCAGTGGTGGTTTCTCTGGTCAAGGCGGCTCACAACAAAATCATGGTCAATGGCAGCAAGCCAGTTCAGCTGAACAACTAAAAGATGCTTATAATTTGTTAGGTATTAATGAAGATGCTGATGCTAAAACAATTAAGCGTGCCCATCGTAAATTAATGAATGAGCATCATCCAGATAAGCTGGTAGCAAAAGGTCTACCACCAGAAATGATGGAAATGGCAAAAGAAAAAGCGCAAGAGATCCAAGGCGCTTATGACTTAATTAAAAAGGCTAAAGGGATTAAGTAATCCCTCTGCATTTTTTATTGTTTATTCAATGACCAGTCGTAGTCATAGCGAATATCGCCTTTGAATGATTTTAATTCTGGGCGATATTTTTTTAGGTGCTTAAAAAGCTGTGCTTGATTACCAAAATCAACAGCGAACCAATCATAAATAGAGGATAGTTGGACTTTATCTTCTTGAATCAATACACCCTTGTTACTGTTAATGAATTCGGTTGCCGCTTTATCTAATAATTTATCGCTGTTTCTAGCGGTGAAGGCTTTTGGTTGTAAGTTAGGGCAGCCTAAACTTGCACAATTAACCGCATAATGGGTTCTAGGATCATTCCATATTGGTCTTAAAATTCGATGTTCGATGTCATTAAGAGTAAGAGCTTTTCCTGCCACTATAATAACTTCTTCATCCCAAGGTCCGAAGCTAAATAGCCCTCCTAATTTAGTAATCGATTTGATAGGGTAATTATCTAAAATAATTTTTACAGTGATTGCATTGTAAAGGTTGACCCAATAAGCGTATTGCTCAGCTTTTTTATATTCTCTCGGATCAATACGACTCATTTGACGTAAATAGCTGTTAAGAGTTCGCTCATCAGCATCGGTGACGTTAGCATAGTCAAAAAGCGTGAATTCCCCCTTAGTCATGAGGTATTTATCTAAGGTTTGTTGCCAATACTGGTGAGAGATGGTGGTGGCGTTTTTTTCATTACTTACATTCCAATAATCCCAGAGTTCAGATTTTGGTGCAGCGAACGTACTGAATGAGAAAAGCAAAAGTAACGAGGAAAAAATGTATTTCATAAAGGGCCTCTGATTTTTTACTAATGACTATTTAGTATAGATTGTCTGTATTCTATAGACAAAAAAGAGGTTGATACGTTCATATCAACCTCTATTATTTCCTGAATCCTGAATCCTGAATCCTGAATCCTGAATCCTGAATCCTGAATCCTATTTTAAAAAGCTCGGGATCTTCGCTTCATATTCCGAAATTTTATCGGCGTGTTGCAGTGTCAGTCCGATATTATCTAAACCATTTAATAAACAATGACGACGAAACTCATCAATTTCAAAAGAATACTGTTTATTGTTAGCAGTCACTAACATCGCTTCTAAATCCACAGTAACCTCAGCGCCTTCATTCGCTTCAACGAACTGAAATATTTCATCAACTTCAGATTCGGTCAGGCGAACTGGAACCATTTGGTTATTGATTGAGTTGCCATAAAAAATATCAGCAAAGCTTGGTGCGATCATCACTTGGATGCCGTAATCCACTAATGCCCAAGGTGCGTGTTCACGAGATGAACCACAACCAAAGTTTTCACGAGCAAGCAGAACGGTAGCACCTTGATAGCGTGGTGCGTTCATGACAAATTCTGGATTTGGTTGTTCACCACCATCATCCAAAAAGCGCCAATCGTGAAATAGGTGTTTACCAAAACCAATGCGATTTACTTTTTGTAGAAACTGCTTTGGTATAATGGCATCGGTATCAATATTCGCCGTATCTAAAGGAACGACTAGACCTGTATGTTGCTTAAAACCTGACATAGTAAATTCCTTTTATGCTTGTTCTGTAATGGTACGAATATCAACAAAGTGACCCGCAATTGCAGCAGCAGCAGCCATTGCAGGGCTCACTAGGTGAGTTCGACCATCACGGCCTTGGCGACCTTCAAAGTTACGGTTTGATGTTGACGCACAGCGTTCTTGCGGACCTAGACGGTCGTTGTTCATTGCAAGGCACATAGAGCAACCCGGTAGGCGCCATTCAAAGCCAGCTTCTTTAAAGATCACATCTAGGCCTTCTTTTTCTGCTTGTGCTTTTACTTGCTCAGAGCCAGGAACAATCAAGGCTTGAACATGAGATGCCACTTTATTGCCTTTTGCTACTGCAGCCGCAGCACGCATGTCTTCGATACGTGAGTTAGTACAAGAACCAACAAATACTTTATCAACATTGTAATCAGACAGGGATTTTCCAGCTTCAAGTCCCATGTAAGCTAAGGCTTTTTCAGCAGATGCTTTTTCTACAGGGTCAGAAAAACTCTCTGGTGCAGGGATTGGATCGTCTACTGCGATCACTTGCCCTGGGTTTGTACCCCAAGTGACTTGCGGTTTAATTTCAGAGGCTTCAAGTGTTACTACGGCATCAAACTCAGCATTATCATCAGTTTTCAATGATGACCAGTAGTCGATAGCGGCGTCTAAATCTGCACCTTGTGGTGAGAATTTACGTCCAGTAATATAATCAAATGTCGTTTGGTCAGGTGCGATAAGACCTGCTTTAGCGCCTAATTCGATCGCCATGTTACATACCGTCATACGACCTTCCATCGTAAGGTCGGTAATCGCTTCACCACAGAATTCAACCACATAACCAGTACCACCAGCAGCCGTTGTTTTACCTATGATCGCAAGAACGATGTCTTTAGCGGTAATGCCTTCGGCTACTTTGCCTTTAACTTCGATTTTCATGGTTTTAGCACGTGCTTGTTTTAGCGTTTGTGTCGCTAATACGTGCTCAACTTCAGAGGTACCGATACCAAAAGCTAATGAACCAAATGCGCCGTGAGTTGCAGTGTGTGAATCACCACACACAATCGTCATACCTGGTAAGGTAATACCAAGTTCTGGGCCCATAACATGAACAATACCTTGATATTTATGGTTTAGATCGTAAAGGGTAACGCCAAACTCTTCACAGTTTTTTGATAGCGTCTCCATTTGGATTCGAGCCATTTCACCAGAGGCATTAATGTCTTTGGTTTGTGTTGAAACGTTGTGATCCATCGTTGCGAAGGTTTTACCTACTTGGCGAACTTTACGTCCTTTTTCACGTAGGCCATCAAACGCTTGTGGTGATGTCACTTCATGAACCAAATGGCGGTCGATGTATAAAATTGGGTTTTCGCCTTCTGCCGCTACAGCAACATGGGCATCGTAAATTTTTTCGTATAATGTTTTTGCGTTAGACATTGCTTCTTCCTTGAATTACGAATTCAAAATGTACTCAGCGATTTTATCGCCCATTGCTGATGTAGTTAGTGCTGGTTTATCGCCGGCTAAGTCAGCCGTTAGCTCGCCTGCTGATAGCGCTTTAGATACGGCAGCTTCAATACTTTGTGCTGCTGCTTCTTCACCTAGGCTATAGCGTAGCATGAGTGCTGCAGATAAGATCTGAGCAACAGGGTTAGCAATATTTTTACCTGCAATATCAGGCGCTGAACCACCTGCGGGTTCATACAGACCAAAGTTGCTCTCATTCAGACTTGCAGAAGGAAGCATACCCATTGAGCCTGTGATCATCGCGCACTCATCAGAGATAATGTCACCAAAGATATTTGAACATAGCATCACATCAAACTGAGATGGATCTTTGATTAGCTGCATGGTCGCGTTATCAATGTACATGTGGCTTAGTTTTACATCTGGGTAATCTTGAGCGACGTCTTCTACCACTTCACGCCATAGGATAGAGCTTTGTAGAACGTTGGCTTTATCAATTGAGTAGACGTTTTTATTACGTAGACGAGCCGATTCAAAAGCAATCTTTGCAATACGTTCGATTTCGTAGCGGTGGTAAATTTCAGTATCGTACGCTTTTTCTTGAGGGCCTTCGCCTTCACGCCCTTTTGGTTGGCCAAAGTAGATACCACCAGTCAGTTCACGAACAACAACAATATCGAAGCTGTTACCTGAAATATCAGCACGCAGTGGAGAGAAGTTTTCTAATCCTTTATGGATTTGCGCAGGACGAAGATTACAGAACAGTTGGAAATGTTTACGAAGAGGAAGTAGGGCGCCACGCTCTGGTTGGTCATTTGGTGGAAGATGTTCCCACTTAGGACCGCCAACTGAGCCAAATAATACGGCATCTGAATCTTCACAACCTTTGACTGTGCTCTCTGGTAGCGGACAGCCATGGTTATCAATCGCGATACCACCTACATCGTGCTGCTCGCGTGAAAATGAAATGGCGTGTTTTTTCTCAATCGCATCCAGAACTTTATGTGCTTGTTCCATCACTTCTGGGCCAATACCATCGCCAGGTAGAACCGCAATCTTGTATGTTTTATTCGTCATGTTAATCCTTTAATCTTTTCTATTTAATTTGCTTAATCAGAGAAGGCCTATACTTCTCTGATTTAAAATTTGTTTCGGCTTTTTTAAACCGTAGCTACTTTCTTTTGCTTAATTTCAGCAATTTGATCTGCACGATGAATGCTATTAATTACGTGAAGTAATGCCTGACCAGAGGCTTCGATAATATCGGTCGCTAAACCTGTACCGTGATATTTTCGGCCTTTGTAATTGGCAATAATATCAGCCTGACCTAAACCATCTTCACCTTCGCCTTTTGCAGTTAAATCAAACTTATCTAGAACAATCTCATAGCCTGTTAGTTTGTAGATACATTGGTAAAGGGCATCAACAGGACCATTACCGACAGCGGCTTCACATTTTTCTTCATCACCACAAAGTAGTTTGATACTAGTTGTCGCCATTACGCTGCCAGATTGAACGCTTAGGTAGTTCAACTTATAGAAGTCATCTTCATCACGTAAGTTGGCAAAATGCATTAGCGCTTCTAAATCGTAATCAAAGACTTGGCCTTTACGATCCGCTAGCTTCACAAAATCTGCATATAGCGTGTCTAGATTGTATTCTTCGTCTTTATAACCCATCGCATCCATGTGGCTCTTAACCGCGGCACGACCTGAACGACTGGTTAGGTTTAACGCTTTGTTTTTAAGACCGATAGACTCAGGTGTCATGATCTCATAGGTATTTTTATTCTTAAGCATGCCATCTTGGTGAATGCCAGAAGAGTGGCTAAAGGCGTTTGCGCCTACGATAGCCTTATTGCTTTGAATTGGCATGTTACAAAGCTGACTTACCAACTTACTGGTGCGGTGGATTTCATCATTTTTAAGACCCGTATGAACGCCTAGATATTCTGAACGAGTCTGTAGAATCATCGCAATTTCTTCTAAAGAACAGTTGCCTGCACGCTCACCAATACCATTAATTGTACCTTCAACTTGTCGAGCGCCTGCTTGAACCGCTGCAATAGAGTTGGCAACTGACATCCCTAAATCATCATGACAATGAACAGAGATGATAGCTTTATCAATGTTTGGAACACGGTTAAATAATTGCTGAACAATGCCACCAAATTCACCTGGAATGGTGTAACCAACCGTGTCTGGAATATTGATAGTATTCGCACCGGCATTGATTGCAGCTTCAACCATACGACAAAGGTTATCAATTGGAGTGCGGCCAGCATCTTCACAAGAAAACTCTACATCATCGGTGTATTTACGTGCGTGTTTAACCGCTTTTACACCCATTTCAACCACATCATCGTAGCTACGGCGTAATTTATCTTGAACGTGAACGGTCGAAGTAGAAATAAAGGTATGAATTCGGAACGCTTCTGCGACTTTTAACGCTTCAGCTGCTGCATCAATATCTTTAGGGACAGCACGAGCTAGACCACAAATTCGGCTATTTTTAATGTGTTTTGCAATGGTTTGTACTGATTCAAAATCACCAGGGGAAGAGACAGGGAAGCCAGCTTCAATTACATCAACACCTAGGCGTTCAAGTGCGTACGCAATCTGCAATTTTTCTTTTACGGTTAAACTTGCTGATAGTGCTTGTTCGCCATCACGTAGGGTGGTGTCGAAGATAATGACTTGATCGCTCATGGGCTTGCTTCCTTGTGTTTGTCATTTGCCTTGATGACGGATATCCATAAAAAAACCCGCCATGGTTAGCGGGTTTTAAAATTTGGTTTATGGTTTCTTTTGGTCCATAACCTACCCGCGTGAGATGTTCACGATAATGAGGAGGTTTAAAGCAAAAGAAGATACTGTTTTCATTTGAAATACAATCCATAAAAAATAATTAACAAATTAATATCGTACTTAGCCAATATCGTCAACCTTTAAATGATGTTTTTACCTTATATGGATGTTTTTTTGATTAAATGTTAAAAAAGAGAAGAAAAACGATTGCTATGATGCGTTTTTATACAAAGGTGAGCGTATTTTTAATTCTTAATAGTACAATTAATAACTATCTAGCTTTTATCTGGCGTGACGTTAAGTAAACAGAAGAGATGCACATAATGAAAATAAATAAAAAATTCCTCTTTTTTCCAGTTATTGCGGTTGGTGTGATTATTCTTATTACCATCACGAAATTGCGTCCAGATGCTGAAACCAAACCACTTGAAGACCGTTCAAAAGTTGTCAATATCCAAGTGTTAGAACCTCAATCAATCGCACCTCAAGCCATTGGTTACGGGAAAATTAGACCGAAGTTTGAATGGAAAGCCATTGCTGAAGTATCCGGTAAAGTGGTGTATCGCCACCCTGAATTACACAAAGGAAATATCTTATTAGCCGGAACTGAAGTACTGAGAATCGACCCACTTGATTATGAGTTGAAACTCGCTCAAGCAGAAGCCGACTTGGGGTCGAGCCAAACTCAATTAGCAAAAGTGGATTTAGAAGAAAAAAACATTCGAAACACATTAAAAATAGAAAAGAATCGACTTTCGATCAGTAAGAAAGAGCTAAGCCGTAAGGTTAATCTTCAGAAAAAAGGCCTGACATCTCAATCGGATTTAGACCAGCAGAATCAGTCTTATTTGGCGCAACAAAAAGTCGTTCAAGATATTCAAAATCAAATCTTATTATTGCCTGATGAAAGAAAAGTGGCCGCGGCAATGGTGAAGGTAAACCAAGCTAAATTAGAAGAAGCGCAACGCTCTTTAGAAAAAACCTCGATTATATTACCAACGGATGTGCGAATTTCTGAGGTGGATATTGAAGCGGATCAAGTGGTTAATCTACAGCAAACCATGTTTATTGCTCATGGTATTAAAACCATGGAGATGGAAGCGCAAATCTCTATTCATGACATGCAAACATTAGCTCAAAGTGTGAAAGCCTTTGAGGTAAGTGAACAGGGCATGCCAAATATTGATTCATTACCATTAACGGCGAATGTGGAATTAAGCAGTGGTCGCTTTGATGCTAAATGGGAAGCGAAAGTCGCTCGTATTAGTGAAACGGTCGATCCAAATCAAGCGACGGTTGGCGTCATTTTAGAAATAGATCAAAACTACCGTGCTTTTCAACCCAACTCATTACCACCATTAGTGAATGGGATGTTTGTGAAAGCGAGGATCGAGGGTGAGGCGTCAGCGCAATGGGTGATCCCTGAAAGTGCGTTGCATGGCGATAAGATCTATTTATTAGGGCAAGATAACAAATTAACTATCCTTCCGATTGAGATTGTTTATCGACGCAATAACCAGGTTGTCGTGACTGGAGATATTAAGAGTCATGATCGTTTGATCTTAAATGATCTGCTGCCTGCGATTAATGGTATGCAATTGCGCTTGGTCAAATCAAATAATGATGAGGAGCCAGTTCAATGATCAAGTTCTTTGCTCGTCATCCAACCGCAGCTAACTTATTAATGCTCACTTTATTGCTGCTTGGTTTGGTCTCTTTATCTCAATTAAAACGAGAGACATTTCCCGAATTTAGTCCTCCTTATATTTTAGCTGGCGTTGTGTACCCAGGGGCTTCTCCGCAAGAGGTGGAAGAGAGCATTTGTATTCGTATGGAAGATGCCGTTGATGGGTTAGGTAATATTGAAGAAACCAAATGTGAAGCGATAGAAGGCTCAGCTCGACTGATTATTAAGTTGAATGAAAAAGCCGATATCGGACGAATGTTGGTGGATGTACAAACTCAAATTGACTCAATTAATGACTTTCCAAAAGAGATTGAATCCCCAGTTGTTCAAGAGCTTGATTGGAATGAACCTGTGGTGGATGTGGCGATTACCGCAGATACGACATGGCCGGAATTAAAAGCCTACGCAGAGAAATTAAAACAAAGCTTAAAACTTGATTACGATGTATCACTCGTTGAAGTGAGTGGTTTTTCTGATCATCAATATCGAGTGGAGTTGGATGAAAGTGCGATTCGTCAGTTGGGATTGAATGTCAGTGATATTGCCAATCAATTAGCTCAACAGAACATTAAATTGCCTAGCGGTAATATCGAAACGCCAGAAAAGAACTTTTTAATTCGTTTTGATGAGAGAAAAACCACACCTGAGGAATTAGCAAAAACGGTAATAGGGGCATCAGAGAATGGCGCATTACTTCGCTTAGGAGACATTGCCACTATCACGGATCGTTTTGAACTTGATGAACAGAAAGTACTGTTTGATGGTAAGCCATCAGCGGTACTTAAGATCAGTAAAAATAAAGCTGACGATGCTCTGCGAATCAAAGATCGTGTTTCTGCATTTGTTGAATATCAGCAATCAGTCGCACCCGATGGTGTGACGTTAGAGATGACGAATGACCTCTCATCACTGCTTTGGGATCGTTTGACCATGATGGTAAAAAACGGATGGCAGGGGATCATTCTTGTTTTTCTAACCATGTGGCTGTTTTTTACTTTCCGCTATTCTTTCTGGGTTGCTGCTGGTTTGCCCGTGGCTTTTTTAGGTGGGCTGTTCTTAATGGCAAGCTTAGGGCTCTCTATTAATATCATGTCTCTTGTTGCCTTATTAATGGCCATCGGGATTATGATGGATGATGCGATTGTAATTGCAGAATCCATCGCTTCTCATCTAGATAGAGGACAAGAGATTGATGATGCGGTGTATAACGGGGTTAAAAAAGTCTTTCCCGGTGTTTTATCTTCTTTTTTAACGACGGTCTGTATTTTTGGTAGCTTGATGTTTTTACAAGGAGAGATGGGGGCGGTACTCAAGGTTATTCCACAGGTTCTGATCTTAGTGCTCTCCTTGAGTCTTATTGAAGCATTTTTAATTTTACCTAATCATTTAAGCCATTCATTACACAGAGCAAAAAACGATAAGCCGATTACTGGGTTTAAAAAGAAAGTATTGGACCGTTTTGAGCACTTTAGAAATACCACCTTGGTGAATGCGGTAACGAAAGTAGTGGAATGGCGTTATGCGTTTTTAGGTGCGGTTATCGCAAGTTTATTGGTTTCTTTTTCTTTGATATCTGGTGGCGCGTTAAAGTTTGTTGGTTTTCCTGAGTTAGATGGAGATATCGCCGAAGCTCGTATTATTTTGCCCCCTGGATCTTCATTATCTCAAACTGAATTAGTCGTAGATAAGATTGTTAATGCAGCGAATAAATTGAATAAACAATGGAGTGAAGAAAAGGAAGGTGGCACACCATTAGTTGAGCATATTACCGAGCAATTTAATACTAATGCCGACGCTAATGAATCTGGCCCGCATTTAGCGACAATTCGTTTAGATTTATTAGGGGCTGAAAAACGAAACACATTAATTGATGATTTTATTGATGCATGGCGTAAAGAAGTCGGAGATTTAGCGGATCCAATAATTATGGTTTTTAAGCAGCCAACCATGGGACCGGGTGGAAGGGCGATTGAAATTCGTATGATGGATGATGATTTACACACACTGAAGTCAGCATCATTAGAAGTTCAAGCCTATTTGAATGATTTTGCAGGCGTTTATGGCGTGCTTGATGACATGAGAATGGGGAAAGAAGAAGTATTAATAAAACTTCGCCCAGGTGCTGAAGCTTTTGGTGTGACGGGTCAACTGATTGCTAATCAATTACGTGCTGCTTACTTTGGACAAACGGCAGATGAAATTCAATTAGGTGTTGAAAACATTGAAATTGAAGTGCGTTTAAATAAACAACAAGCAGGTGATTTACATACTTTAGAGAACTTCCCAATCATTTTGCCTACGGGAGACCAAATACCTCTAGCCTCTATCGCAACATTAGATTTTCAAAGAAATTATGTGCGAATACAGAGAATTAATGGGTTAAGAACCTTAAGTGTCTTTGGTGATGTTCACGCATCTCAGGTGAGCTCAACAGAAATACTGAATCAATTTAAAAAAGATCTCGCACCAGAATTGAAAAAGAAATACCCAGGACTGCGTTTTGATTTTGAGGGGGAAGCGAAAGATTCGGCCGAAACAGGACAATCCATTGGTACTGGATTTATGCTTGGGCTGTTTGGGGTATTTGTTATTCTCAGCTTCCAATTTAGAAGCTACTTAGAACCGTTTGTGGTGATGTTAGCGATACCATTAGCGCTGATTGGCGTGTTATGGGGACACGTTTTATTAGGTCATCCATTGAGTATGCCAAGCATTATGGGGTTTGTTTCTTTAGCGGGTATTGTGGTCAATGATTCGATTTTATTGGTGCAGTACATACGCCACCATGTTGATGATGGTGATTCCGTTTATGAGTCAGTGGTCAAAGCAAGTCGTGAGCGTTTTAGGGCGGTATTTTTAACCTCAATTACGACAGCTGCAGGGTTATTACCCTTGTTATTAGAAACCAGTTTGCAGGCGCAAGTTATTCAACCCTTAGTTGTATCGATTGTCTTTGGTATCTTTACTTCAACCTTATTGGTGTTGTTTATGATACCAGCGGCTTACGCCATTTTAGCTGACTTTGGTTTAGTGAAGAAACATGAAGAGCTTCATTAAACTGGAAGAGTCTAAAATGAAAACAATAAGTTAATTGAAAAAACAGAGTCGGTTTGACTTAGCCCAGGGGGAACACGATCAAGATACTCTTGTGATTGTGCAATTTTTAGGGCGATTTCTTCAGTAATGTTATTCGTAACGCTGACTTCAGAATCGACACGAGTATTACTATGACCTGCGGTAATGGTAACTTCACCCGCTAAGGTTAAGTTATCGAGCGCTTTCCAAGACATATTAACGTTGGTACGAACAATAGGTTCTTGGACGGTTTCAGGCAAAATTAAATCATCATCATCAATTTCATCTAAGTTAGGGTTTTGGTAACGAAAACCGGGACCCACTTCTAATTCTAATAATAATTTCTCTGTATTACTGATCTGATAACCCAAACCACCAGAAAAAGTATAGTCGTTAAAGTAGGCGCTGTATTTTGTGTTTAGCCCTTTAAAGTTGGCATATAAGTAGTAATCAGGACTGATCTTATAGTCACTTTGCAAATTAATGCTTAGTTGATCTTTATCGGCTTCACCGTCTTTTTCTGATAAGTAATATTTTATTTCACCAGTATGACGGTGCTGTCCAGATGTGTAGCTGCCCTCAAATCGACTATTGAGTGATTGAGAGTCGCTGTTACCAGTATTTGATTGGTAACCAAACTCTACTTGGCTTTCCCACGGTGATGGGGGGGACGTATCCGTGTCTTCAGTATCGAGCTCACTAGCATGCACTGATGCACTTATAGTAATAAGCCCAGTTAGAAACACTTTTTTTAACACGCATCAATCTCAAAAAGAATAAAAGAGGTCAGATAGTATAGGTGTTTTCTTGATTCAAATAGTTAAATTTGAGTCAAAATCTTTATTTTGCGAATGGTAAGGTTGCTAGAGAAGGATTGTTATTTCATCCATGTTTCTTTTGGTTATAATGTAGAGCTAAATTTAGGATGGTGAAAAGTAGTAATGGCTGATAATCGAAATCAAAACCGCAAACCAGACGCACAAGTAGACGCGTTAAAAGTACCGCCGCATTCATTGGAGGCAGAGCAATCTGTCCTTGGTGGTTTGTTACTTGATAATGAGCGTTGGGATACCGTTGCAGAAAAAGTGGTGGCAGGAGATTTTTATAGCCGACCGCATCGACTTATCTTTGAGTCAGTTAAATCCATCCTAGAAAATAGTATGCCTTTGGATTTAATTACCTTATCTGAGCACCTTGAACGTCATGAGAAATTAGATTCTGTTGGCGGTTTTGCGTATCTGGCGGATTTAGCTAAAAATACCCCAAGTGCTGCAAACATTAATGCTTATGCAGATATCGTGCGTGAGCGTGCAATGGTACGTAACCTTATTGGTGTTGCAAATGAAATTGCAGATGCAGGTTATGATCCACAAGGCCGAACATCAGAAGATTTACTCGACATGGCAGAGAGTAAAGTCTTTGCCATTGCAGAAGAGCGTACTACTGAAAATGAAGGCCCTCAAAATGTCGATTCAATTTTAGAGAGAACCTTAGAGCGTATCGAGATCTTATATCAAAGCCCGCAAGATGGTGTGACAGGGGTATCGACAGGTTTTACTGATCTCAATAAGAAAACCGCAGGCTTACAAGGTTCTGATTTAATCATTGTTGCTGCTCGTCCATCAATGGGTAAAACCACCTTTGCGATGAACTTGTGTGAAAACGCCGCAATGGACCAAGACAAACCCGTCCTTATTTTCTCACTAGAGATGCCAGCTGAACAGCTGATGATGCGTATGTTAGCGTCACTTTCTCGTGTTGACCAAACCAAAATCCGTACCGGTCAATTAGACGATGAAGATTGGGCGCGCATTTCGTCTACCATGGGCATTTTGACTCAAAAGAAAAACATGTACATCGATGATAGCTCAGGCTTAACACCAACTGAGCTTCGTTCTCGTGCGCGTCGTGTTGCACGTGAAGCGGGTGGATTAAGTATGATCATGGTCGATTACCTTCAGTTAATGCGAGTTCCGGGTTTACAAGATAACCGTACGTTAGAGATCTCTGAAATCTCACGTTCATTAAAAGCATTAGCCAAAGAATTGAACGTTCCTGTTGTCGCTCTATCTCAGTTGAACCGTTCCCTAGAGCAACGTGCCGATAAGCGCCCAATTAACTCGGATCTTCGTGAATCGGGAGCGATCGAGCAAGATGCCGATTTAATCATGTTTATTTACCGTGATGAGGTTTATAACCCTGAGAGTAATCGTAAAGGCATCGCAGAAATTATTTTGGGTAAACAACGTAATGGTCCAATCGGCTCGGTAAGTCTTACATTCCAAGGGCAATTCTCACGTTTTGATAACTACGCAGGCCCTGCGTTTGATGATGAATAAGGCAATAATATGAGCTACATGAAAGCGGCGGCTGCCCAAGTTGATATGTCAGCGTTAGCGCATAATTTGCAAAAAATTAAACAACAAGCGCCAAACAGTAAGCTTCTTGCTGTTGTTAAAGCAAATGGTTATGGCCATGGGCTACTGAATATAGCAAAAGGGGCGCAAGGTGCTGATGCGTTTGGCGTAGCTCGTATAGAAGAAGCATTGCAACTTCGTGCTGGTGGCATCGTTAAGCAAGTATTGTTACTTGAAGGTTTTTATTCCGCTTGTGATTTACCTATTTTGGTCACAAATAACATTCAGACAGCTGTACATTGTAAAGAGCAATTAGAAGCACTAGAAGGCGCTGAACTTGAAGGCCCAGTTGTTGTTTGGTTAAAAGTGGATTCAGGAATGCATCGTTTAGGCATTCGCCCTGAAGAGTATCAAGAATACGTAGATCGTTTGCACGCATGTAAAAATGTCGCGAAGCCACTGCGTTACATGAGTCATTTTGGCTGTGCTGATGAGTTAGATAATCCGACAACCAATAAGCAAATAGATACCTTTATGTCATTAACTGATGGTTGCCAAGGTGAGCGATCTCTGGCGGCATCCGCAGGGTTATTAGCATGGCCTGATAGCCAATTAGATTGGGTTAGACCTGGTATTATTATGTATGGCGTTTCACCATTTGCGAATCAGTCAGCACAAAAGCTAGGTTATTTGCCTACCATGACCCTTACCTCTCATTTAATCGCAGTTCGTGATGTAAAAGCAGGTGAAAGTGTTGGCTATGGAGCAATGTGGACCAGCGAACGTGATACCAAAATTGGGGTTATTGCGATTGGCTATGGTGATGGTTACCCTATTGCAGCACCTAACGGTACACCTGTTTTAGTTAATGGGCGCAAAGTCTCGATTGCTGGCCGAGTATCTATGGATATGCTTACTGTTGATCTTGGTCCTGATGCTCAAGATAAAGTGGGTGATGAAGCTATTTTGTGGGGACGAGATCTTCCTGCAGAAGAAGTTGCAGAGCACATAGGAACCATTGCTTATGAGTTAGTGACTAAACTAACATCACGAGTACAGATGCAATATATTTAATGAGACTACTTTGAATTCATTCCCATCTAAAAGCGCTACTGGTTTAGCGCTTTTTCTTATTATGCCTTTTTCTTTTTTGAGTGATGCGTTTGCCAAAGAAGATATTTGGCCAACATCATTACCAGAAACCTCAGCGGTTCCTTTCCTATTTTCGTCTGAAAGCTTGGGGACTACCATAGGCGCCGCCGCGGTAATGAAAGGCGTCGGCCAACCTCAAGCGACATTATTTGCAGCGGGGCTTTATTCAAGTAAAGGCTCTTATATGACGTACTTGTCTGCAAATAATTTTCAAGTCGGTCATTCATGGTTAGTCGGGGCTAATGCGTATAATGCTAATTTCAAAGAGATGGATTATCACCTAGGCTCTGCCGGTAATAATAACTCCAATGTGAATGACGAAGTGTTTACCGACAGCATCGAAGCACAATACCATTTAACGGCTAATTACATTTTACCTATTGGTAATGCAAAAACGATTGGAGCGAGAGCGGCCTATCTTCCTGAAAGAAAAATAAAAGGATTTAACCCATTAGAAAGTGGTGTGTCGAGTATTGAGTTTAGCCCTTTTTATTACTCTCGAAAATTAGCGGATGTTGCAAATTGGAATGAGCCAGACTCTAACTGGGGAATGAAAGTTAATTTTGACTGGGACAATCGAAATAGCGTAAGAAATACCACCCATGGTTCTCGTACTGAATTGGATTTTACTTATTCACCACAAACCGGTGAACAAGAAGAGTGGTGGACATGGGAGTTCCAACAAAGTGCCTTTTTTGATTTAGGTAATCTCGGTGAGATTATTAATAAGCAAGTGTTGGCATTGGATGTTTATCTTGCTGATACACCAAGTTGGCAAGATGGTACTCATCATCAGCCTCCAGAATATGCAGGCATAAAGCTTGGTGGGTTATATCGATTAAGGAGCTACAGCAGTGGGCGTTTCCATGGTCGTTCAGCTATTCATTATTCTGCAGAATATCGAGTGATGCCTGATTGGCAACCGCTAGAAGATTGGCCTATCTTTAATCTTTATGATGTACCTTGGTGGCAATGGGTTATTTTTGTTGATGCAGGTCGAGTAGCAGATGAATTCTCACTTTCAACACTGCATGAAGACATGAAGTGGAGTGCAGGCGGAGCAATACGCTTTCAAGTTGAAGGTATTGTTGTTCGAACTGAGATGTCAAAAGGCAGTGAAGAAGGTTTATTTAGAGTGATGATCAACCAACCATTTTAATATTTTAGTAAGAAAAATGATCTCAACACTAGTGTTCAGTAGTTTTGATAGAGATAATGTTTACTACTAGAAGTTTTAATGTGACCTAACTCAAAAAGGGTGAGCGTAGTTTTGGTCATAATACCTAAATATAAAGCTCACTAAATAATACCGAGCATCAAATTTTAGATTCGTATAAACGGGGCGTTCATTAATTTTTTTTTGAACCATTAAGTATATTACACGGGATATTTTTACCATGTTAAAAAACATCAACCCAACAGAAACTCAAGCTTGGGCAGACTTAACTGCACACTTTGAAACAGCACAAGATTTTAGCCTATCTGAATTATTCGCTGCAGATGCACAACGTTTTGATAAATTTTCAACGACGTTTGGTCAAGACATTCTAGTGGATTTCTCTAAAAACTTAGTTACCGAAGAAACAATGGAAAAATTGTTCGCATTAGCAGAGCAAACAGAGTTGTCTTCAGCAATGAAAGCGATGTTTAACGGTGAGAAAATCAACAAAACAGAAGACCGTTCAGTTTTACATATTGCACTTCGTAACCGTAGCAACACGCCAATTATGGTTGATGGTGAAGATGTAATGCCTGCAGTAAATGCAGTATTAGAAAAAATGAAAGGCTTCACAGAGCGTCTAATTTCTGGTGAGTGGAAAGGTTACACTGGTAAAGAAATTACGGATATCGTAAACATCGGTATCGGCGGTTCAGATCTTGGCCCTTACATGGTTTCTGAAGCGTTAGCACCATACAAGACTCGTTTAAACATGCACTTTGTTTCAAACGTTGATGGCACACATATCGTTGAAACATTGAAGCCATTAAACCCTGAAACTACGTTATTCTTAATCGCATCTAAAACATTCACAACACAAGAAACAATGACAAATGCACACAGTGCTCGTGATTGGTTCCTTGCTGAAGCTGGTGATCAAGCACATGTTGCTAAGCACTTTGCTGCACTATCAACAAATGCACAGTCTGTTTCTGAGTTTGGTATTGATACTGACAACATGTTTGAATTCTGGGATTGGGTTGGTGGTCGTTATTCACTATGGTCAGCAATCGGTCTTTCAATTGCACTAGCGGTTGGTTTTGATAACTTTGTTGAGCTTCTTGAAGGTGCTCATGAAGTGGATAACCATTTCGCTAATACGGATCTGAAAAATAACGTACCAGTTATCTTGGCACTGATCGGCCTATGGTATAACAACTTCCACGGTGCTGAGTCAGAATCAATTCTTCCATACGATCAATATCTACATCGTTTTGCTGCGTACTTCCAACAAGGCAACATGGAATCAAATGGTAAATGTGTAGACCGTAACGGTAACCCTGTTGATTATCAAACGGGTCCAATCATTTGGGGTGAACCAGGTACAAATGGTCAACACGCGTTCTACCAATTGATTCACCAAGGTACAAAATTAATCCCTTGTGATTTTATTGCGCCTGCAATCAGCCACAACCAAGTGGGTGATCATCATCAGAAGCTGATGTCTAACTTCTTTGCTCAAACAGAAGCATTGGCTTTTGGTAAAACAGAAGAGACTGTTCGTGCAGAATTTGCAGCAGCAGGTAAAACTGAAGCAGAAATGGCAGAGTTAGTGGCATTTAAGGTGTTTGAAGGCAATCGCCCAACAAACTCAATTCTTGTTAAGCAAGTAACGCCTAAAACTCTAGGTAACTTGATTGCAATGTACGAGCACAAAATCTTCGTACAAGGTGTGATTTGGAATATCTTCAGCTTTGACCAATGGGGCGTAGAACTTGGTAAGCAACTGGCTAACCAAATTCTTCCTGAGTTAGCAGATGATAAAGTCGTAACGTCTCACGACAGTTCAACAAACGGCTTAATTAACGCATTTAAAGCATACAAAGCTTAATCGTTAAGTTATAAAATTTATTAATTAAAAGAGCTGACTTCGGTCGGCTCTTTTTGTATTTATTACTTATCGATATTACAGGTAATAAAAAAGGCTGATACCTAAATATCAACCTTTATCATTTCCTGAATCCTGAATCCTGAATCCTGAATCCTGAATCCTGAATCCTGAATCCTTTAGTTCTTGCTTTTGCTCTTGCTCTTATAGAAGCGCAGCGTTCTAGTCTCTAGTCTCTGTTACTCAAAACAGATTTCAATAAACGCATTACCCCATTCTGAAGTAAATGGCATGATAATAATCGCACCATCGCATTTATGAGTAATCGTATGGCCCTTACCAGAAACAACCATAGGCGTTGCCATGCTAAATTCAAAACCACTTTCAGAAAGAATACGTTTTGCACCACCAGTAACCATATTGGTGATTTCACCTACCATATCCGTCACTTCTTCATTGATGCTATTTGGACGCTCACCTAACATGTTTTGCATGTTTTGCATGATTTGCAGAGCAAGCTGTTCATCAAAAGTAATCGACATTGAGCCCTTACTTTGTGGAGCAACCATGCCTATTAAACCTGAAACATCACCACGAGCAATTTCATCTTTTTTAATACGAGGCTTTTGTGGTTTTAAATCCATTGAAGCCATCGTTTTAAGTACATTCATCAGTGAAGCTAAGAATGGGTTTACAAATTCAGCGCGCATGGTAGGTAATGTCCTTTAATTAATTTTTATTATTGTTGTTACTTAAACAAGCTTTGCAAGTACCATGAGTTTCAACAATATGGTTTTCGACAGAAAAGCCAATTTGTTCAGCATGCTTTGTTAGCTGCTCTGTTATTTTAATATCATGGAACTCAACAACGTCATCGCAAGTACGACAGATAAATAGTTGTGAAAAATGAGCGTGTTCGCCAATAACACAACAAGAAATATAACTATTTATTGATTCGACCTTATGAACAAAACCTTGGGTCACTAAAAAATCTAAAGCACGATAAATAGTGGGTGGTTTTGCTTGGGGTTCTATTTTCTTTAATTGCTCTAAAAGATCATAAGCACTTATCGCCCCCTGGTGAGAGACAATCAGCTCTAAAACTGTTAATCGCTGTGGTGTGAGTCTTACCCCACGTTGCTGGCACAATAGCTCAACTTTTTGTTTTTGCGTACGATTCAAGGATTATGTGTCTTATTTTTTGAACAGACAGTGAGTTTATCATAAGTTATCGGTTATTTTAGTGACTATTTTTCAGAATGTCATTTTATTTATGGGCATCATTATCGTGGTAATAGGTTGGCTGTTTCTATTCTGATCATGTTAGAATTGCGGCATTGATCACTGAACGAATTTATTTATGAGCTCTTACCCACTACAACGCTTTTCCGTTGCCCCAATGCTTGATTGGACAGACCGTCACTGCCGTTATTTTCATCGTCAATTATCTGAGCATGCGCTTTTATATACAGAAATGGTGACGACTGGCGCTATAATCCATGGTAAAGGTGATTTTCTTGCATATAACGAAGAAGAGCATCCGGTTGCATTGCAGCTAGGTGGTTCGAACGTTAAAGATTTAGTTCATTGTGCAAAATTAGCAGCCGAGCGTGGCTATGATGAAGTTAACCTTAATGTAGGTTGTCCATCAGACCGAGTTCAGAATGGTCGTTTTGGTGCTTGTTTAATGGGTGAGCCAGATCTAGTTGCCGAATGTGTCGCTGAGATGAAAGCGGTTGTTGATATTCCAGTAACGGTAAAAACCCGTATTGGTATTGACGACCAAGATAGCTATGAGTTTTTAACTAAATTCGTTTCAACGGTTCATGAGAAGGGTGGTTGTGATCAATTTACTATTCATGCTCGTAAAGCGTGGCTAAGTGGATTAAGCCCGAAAGAAAACCGTGAAATTCCACCGTTAGATTACCCACGCGCATATCAAATCAAGAAAGATTTTCCTCAGTTAGTGATTGCAGTCAATGGCGGCATTAAAACATTAGCGGAAGCAAAAGAGCATTTAGCACATCTAGATGGCGTGATGATTGGTCGTGAAGCGTATCAGAGCCCTTATTTATTAGCAGAAGTTGATCAACAACTTTTTGGTAGTGATAAACCAATTAAAAAGCGTCGTGAAATTGTAGAGGCAATGTACCCATATATTGAGCGCCAATTAGAAAATGGTGCACATCTTGGTCATATTACTCGTCATATGCTGGGTTTATTCCAAAGTATGCCGGGTGCTCGTCAATGGCGTCGCTATATCAGTGAAAATGCTCATAAACCAGGTTCAGGTATTGAAGTGGTTGAAGCAGCGCTAGCTAAAATTCCAAAAGAGTTAGATGTTTAAGCTTTTTTTACTTTAGTGAAATTGCATTAAATAGAAATAAAAAGAAAGTACATAAATAAACCAGATCGTTTATTATTACCGCATATGAAACAAATAGCGTCGCAAATGGAGACTACGCATGAACAAACTATCCCTTACCGCTGTTGTTGCTTCAACTGCCTTAGTATTGGCAGTACCAGCACATTCAACAGAGAAGGAATTTACCACTAAAGTTGAAATTGATGCGTGGTTCCCTGATGCAAAAGTGGGATCTAAAGATGATGCTGTTCGTAAAAATGATGTTGATGCATCGCAAGCGTTCTCAATCGCTTTTGAGCACCCATTTGCTTATGTGCCAAATGTTAAAGTTCGTTATACCCCAGTAAGGTCTGATCGTTTTGAATATGATCAAATTGACTACACTGGTTACTATAAATTATTAGACACTAATGGTCTTCAGTTTGATGTGGGTTTAACACTAACACAGTTTGCTAATGGCGAATTCAATAAAGGTGGCTCAATCTCTGGAGGCCGAGCAGATCAAAGCTTTAGTGAAACTGCAATGAACATGTACGCCGATGCGTCACTGCATATTCCCGATACGCATTTCCACATTTTTGGTCAGTATGATTTTGGTAGTGGTAGCGGTACTCGTACAATGGATGGTCAAGCTGGGGTTAAATACATTCTTCCTGTTGATGCGGTCGATCTAGAAATCAAAGTAGGTTATCGCGTAATGGACCATGAATTTGGTTACTTTGAAGGCTTTGATAGCAACCAAGCAAACGTAATGGTTGATGGTTGGTTCGGTGGTCTATCATTTGATTTCTAATCAGAGATAACCAGAATATTAAAAATAGCGATTCAGGTGACTGAGTCGCTATTTTTTTATTTTAAATTTGCTCAATCTCTGTTTATTGACCATGCTTATAGAATGGATATTACTATGATATTCATATTTGGTAAGGATGCAGTTATGACGACATTAAGTGAATTAAAATTGATGTACCAAGAAGATCAATTAGTGGAGGCGGTGATAGAGCCTGTCGTGGTTGAGGAGTCTTGGATTGTAGAGTTTCGCCATGTGCGTGGAGGCCTTGTTCTGCTTACTGATATGAAAGGTGGTGAGATGAAATACAGGGATTTAGAATCAGCCTCTAAAAGTGCATTAGCGGTTGGATTTAACCAAGTCAGGATTAATGATTAACCTTATTTTCACCTTAAATTAATTAACGCAAATATTTCTTTCTTCCAAAAAGTTATAAAACATACCTATCTATTCTTTCTTGTTATAGAAAAGAGTCGCTAATCTAATATGACGCAATGAATAGGGATGTCGTCATGTTATTAAAGGAACTCTCCGCACTCGCTAGCCCACTTAATGATCAACAAATAGGTCAATTACAGCTAGCGGCTTCAGAATTATCTCCGCAACAGCTTGCTTGGGTAAGTGGTTATTTTTGGGGTGTGAGCCAAACCTCAGGTGCAGCACAACCAATCAATCAAGCCGCAGCCGCAGTATCAAGTGAGCCTGCTGGTAAATTATCAATTATTTATGCCTCGCAAACAGGCAATGCTAAAGGGGTTGCCGAAGCTTTAAAAGAAGAAGCATCGGCAGCAGGTATTGCCGTTGAGCTTTTTGATGCCAGTGACTACAAAGGTAAAAATCTCGCTAAAGAAACTCACGTTATTATTGTGGCATCAACCAATGGTGAAGGTGAAGCGCCAGATAATGCCATTGAATTGCATGAATTTCTTCAATCTAAAAAAGCGCCTAAATTAGATAATTTAAAATACGCGGTTATTGGTTTGGGGGATTCGAGTTATGAATTTTTCTGCCAAACAGGTAAAGACTTCGATGCTTACTTATCCAAAAAAGGAGCTACGCCATTTTTTGAGCGTATCGATTTAGATGTGGATTATGAAGCACCAGCAGCGGAGTGGCGTAAACAAGCGTTAGAGAAAGTAAAAAAAACATTGGCAACAGGTGATGATTCTAACAATGGACAGGTTGTGCAATTGCCAGTAGGACAAGCGGCTCATGCTGTTTCGCAATACACTAAACAGAACCCATACACCGCTACGTTATTAACTAGCCAGAAAATCACGGGTCGAGATTCAGGTAAAGACGTTCGTCATATTGAAATCGATTTGGAAGGTTCAGGGTTAACTTATCAACCGGGTGATGCTCTTGGGGTGTGGTTTGAAAATAGCCCCAAACTTGCCGCTGCAATCTTAAAACAAGTAAGTCTTACTGGTGAAGAACAAGTAGATGTTGATGGTGAGCAGATATCACTTCAAAAAGCGTTAGTTGAAAAGTACGAAATTACGTCATCAAACCCACAACAAGTTACGGCATTTTCTGAGCTATCAAGCAGTAAAAAACTAGAGAAACTGACCGCAGACAAAGACAAATTACGCCAGTATGCAGGTAATACTCAAGTCATTGATCTACTATCAGAAAAGAAAACAAAATTAACGGCAGAGCAATTAGTTGGATTACTTCGTCGTTTAACCCCTCGTTTATATTCGATTGCTTCAAGCCAAACAGAAGTCGATGAAGAAGTTCATTTAACGGTTGGTGTAGTTGAATACCAACAAGGAGATGAGTCTCGATTTGGTGGTGCCTCTAGCTTTTTATCTCATCGTCTAGAAGAAGGCGATGAAGTGAAAGTGTTTATTGAACACAACAATAATTTCAAACTTCCTCAAAATGATAATGTTCCTGTGATCATGATAGGCCCAGGTACGGGTATTGCTCCATTCCGCTCATTTGTGCAAGAACGTGACAACCGTGATGCAGAAGGAAAAAACTGGCTATTCTTTGGTGATAGAACCTTCACGCAAGATTTCTTATACCAAGTGGAATGGCAAAAATACCTTAAATCAGGCGTTGTAAATCAATTAGATGTCGCATTCAGTCGTGACCAGCAAGAAAAAGTCTATGTACAGCACCGTATCCTAGAGCACTCAGCACAAGTATGGCAATGGCTGCAAGATGGCGCTTATATCTACGTGTGTGGTGATGCAACTCGCATGGCAAAAGACGTACATGAAGCCTTGATTACGATTGTTGAGCAACAAGGTAAAAAGAACAGAGAAGAAGCGGAACAGTTTGTAAATGATCTGCGTAAGGCGAAACGTTACCAAAGGGATGTGTACTAATGAGTGAACAAATTGCAGTAAAAACAATCTTATCAGGCACTGAACTTGGCCCATTAGCGGATAATGAGCGTCTAAAGCGTGAAAGTAAAAATCTTAGAGGGACGATCGAAGAAGATCTTCAAGATCGCATTACAGGTGGTTTTACTAAAGATAATTTCCAGTTGATCCGTTTTCACGGTATGTATCAACAAGATGATAGAGATATTCGTACTGAGCGTGCAAAACAAAAATTAGAGCCTCTGCATAACGTAATGCTACGTGCGCGTATGCCGGGTGGAATTATCACCCCAAAACAGTGGCTAGCGATTGATAAGTTTGCAGAAGAAAATACCTCTTATGGCAGTTTGCGTTTAACCACTCGTCAAACGTTTCAATTTCACGGTGTTCTAAAACCAAACATTAAATTAATGCATCAAACGCTTAATAGTATCGGTATTGATTCGATTGCCACAGCAGGTGATGTAAATCGAAATGTGTTGTGTACGACTAACCCTATTGAATCTGAATTACATCAAGAAGCGTACGAGTGGGCGAAAAAAATCAGTGAACACTTGCTACCAAAAACACGTGCCTATGCCGAGATTTGGTTAGATGGTGAGAAGTTAGAAACGACCGATGAAGAGCCAATTTTAGGCAGTAACTATCTTCCTCGTAAATTTAAAACAACGGTTGTGATCCCACCGCAAAATGATGTGGATGTGCATGCGAATGATCTGAATTTCATTGCAATTGCAGATGATGGAAAACTGGTTGGTTTTAATGTACTTGTTGGTGGTGGTCTTGCAATGACCCATGGCGACACTGCAACTTACCCACGTAAAGCAGATGATTTCGGTTTTATACCATTAGAGAAAACATTAGAGGTAGCTGCAGCAGTTGTGACCACTCAGCGTGATTGGGGTAACCGTTCAAATCGTAAAAATGCAAAAACAAAATATACGTTAGATCGTGTAGGTGTTGATGTATTTAAAGCCGAAGTGGAAAAACGTGCTGGTATTCAATTTGAAGCAAGTCGCCCTTATGAGTTAACAGAGCGTGGTGATCGAATTGGTTGGGTTGAAGGTATTGATGGTAAGCATCACTTAGCATTATTTATTGAGAATGGTCGCTTATTAGATTATCCGGAAAAACCACTAAAAACAGGGGTTGCTGAAATAGCTAAGATCCACCAAGGCGATTTTAGAATGACTGCCAACCAGAATTTAATCGTTGCTGGTGTACCAGCGGAGCAAAAAGATCAGATAGAGCAAATTGCTCGTGAGCATGGCTTAATTGACGATGGGCATTCAGAGCAGCGTAAAAATTCAATGGCGTGTGTGGCGTTTCCTACTTGTCCATTAGCGATGGCTGAAGCAGAGCGTTTCTTGCCTGAGTTTGTTACTGAGATTGAAGGTGTGTTGAAAAAGCATAACTTGCCAGAAGAAGACAATATCATCTTCCGTGTGACAGGTTGTCCAAATGGTTGTGGCCGTGCGATGTTGGCTGAAATTGGCTTAGTTGGTAAGGCGCCTGGTCGTTATAACTTCCATTTAGGTGGTAATCGCAGTGGCACTCGTGTGCCTAAAATGTATAAAGAGAATATTACAGACCGACAAATTTTAGCAGAAATTGATGAGTTAGTAGGACGCTGGGCTACAGAGCGCCAAGGTAATGAAGGGTTTGGTGATTTTACCATTCGAGCCGGCATTGTGGATGAAGTGAAAGTATCAAAAAGGGACTTTTATGCCTAAATTGCAATTATCAGAGCTGTTGTCATTAACTAAAGTTGAGCAAATATTACGATTATCGGAAGTCAATGCAGAGCTTGAAACGCTAACCGCTCAAGAACGAATCTTATGGGCGTTAGAGAACTTAGAAGGAAACCCTGCGGTGTCCTCAAGTTTTGGGATTCAAGCAGCAGTGATGTTGCAATTAGTCACTGACGCAAAAGCGGATACTCCGGTTATTTTAACCGATACCGGATATTTATTTCCTGAAACTTATCAGTTTGTTGACCAACTCACTGAGCGACTAAAACTAAACCTGCATGTGTTTACCGCGGAAGAAACGCCAAATTGGCAAGAAGCACGTTATGGTAAATTGTGGGAGAAAGGGGTTGAGGGAATTGAGAAGTATAATAAGCTAAATAAAGTTCAGCCGATGCGCCGAGCACTGGATCAACTTGAAGTCGGTATTTGGTTTTCAGGTTTACGTCGTGAACAATCAAACTCTCGTGCAAACTTACCAGTGCTTAGTATTCAAAATGGGGTGTTTAAGTTTTTACCTGTGTTGGACTGGAGTAATAAAGACGTTCATTACTTTTTAGAAGAGCGTGGTTTACCTTATCACCCATTGCGTGATGAAGGTTATCTCTCTGTAGGTGATACACATACCACTCAAAAATGGGAACCGGGAATGAAAGAAGAGGAGACTCGCTTCTTTGGTTTAAAAAGGGAGTGTGGCTTGCATGAAGATGACGGTGAGACTGCCGGTTCTGGAATATAAATAGTTTATATGAGATAAAAAGACAGCGTGATATAGGCTGTCTTTTTTATTTATGACTGAAATATTATTTCCACAGTGAGGTTAATGAATCTAACAGGCCTGAGCTTGCATCTTGAGATGTTAGGTATTGTGTAATTAAAGGCGTAAATTGAGAGATAAGTGCTGGGTCTAAACCGAGTGCAGAGAAAGCCGCTTTTACGCTGTCCATATTTGATATCATGCTGCCTAATCCACCAGGGATGGCATTTGTTAACGATTCAAGACCAGGAACCATGCTATTTAGCTCTGAGTTTTCTGAGTTTGATAGACCATTTCCTGCCATTGCTAATAATGCACCTGCACCGCCAGCAGCTTGATCTGCTGAAATCCCAAGATTATCAGTAAGCATGCCGACAAGTGGATTAGATGCAGTGACTTGCTCAGTGTTTGCTTCATCATCACCACCAAATAGGCTCGAAAGAAAGGCATTAGCAGGGGCTGCAGCAGTAAGAGAAAGCGCAAGAGTAGATAAAATTAACGTTTTTTTCATTGTCATTTCCTTTTAACATTATCAATTTGTTTTTGTAACATTTTATTAGAGTATGACATAAAAAAAAGCGATGCATATAGTCATCGCTTTTTAATTTTATTTTTAATCTTTTTTGAGAAAGATTAGATGATGTCTAGTAGTTCTACTTCGAATACTAGTGCAGCATATGGAGGGATTGCAGCGCCAGCGCCACGCTCACCGTATGCAAGGTTTTGTGGAATAGAAAGCTTCCACTTAGAACCTACAGGCATTAGTTGAAGTGCTTCAACCCAACCAGCGATAACACCAGTTACTGGGAATTCAGCAGGTTGACCGCGCTCTACAGAGCTGTCAAATACTGTACCGTCAGTTAACATACCGTGGTAATGAACACGTACTGTTTTATCAGAAGTTGGAATCTCACCAGTACCTACAGTTAGTACTTCATATTGAAGACCAGACTCAAGTACAGTTACTTCTGAACGAAGAGCGTTATCAGCTAGGAAAGCTTCGCCATCAGCAGCGGCAGCTTTAGATGCTTCAGCACGAGCTTCTTCAGCACGCATGTGAAGTGCTTGAAGTGCTTCGTTGATCGCGTCAACTTCGATTTCTGGCATGTCGCCAGTTAATGAAGTAGCGATACCTTTAGCGATAGCTGCAACGTTTAGGCCTTCAAGACCAGATTGTGCAAGTTGTTGACCCATTTGAAGGCCAATACCGTAGCTTGCTCTTTGCTCTACTGTTTCTAATTTTACTTCAGACATGCTGTCTCTCTTTCTTTATATGGTATAAACGAAAGACTAAAGGATACAGAGATCTAAGCTTAAGGTAAACTTTTGTACTTCTTTGCGCTCTGATATTAGAATAAAACGTGAGCTCACCAGTTTCGCATGAGGCGATGGCATGAATAAAAAGAAAAAAATGAATATAAAGCGCCCAGATTTTTCTGAGCAACTGGCTAACTTAAAGGATAAGTTTGGGCCTCTTACCGATAAAGTTTTACCTTATTGGCAGCGCTTACCTCTATTTCATCAAAAAGCATTACGCATTTTAGTTCCAGTTACTTTTGTTTTAATTCTATTGCCAAGCGGTGCAGAAGAAGAGCTTGAGAGTATTCAGCCTACGATGATCCCTGCACCTGAAATGCAAAGACAAAGTGTCAGTTTAAATTTAAAAGGTTTGAGTGAGCAAGAAGCAGCACTTCGTAATACGCCTTCTGCTTATGAAGTCGAAAAAGAGAAAATAGAAGCAGAGCCAGCAAAAAATATAACAGAAGTTAAAGCCTCGCAATCAACTCAAACTTCTGCAAAGTGGCATGATTATCAAATTCAAGCGGGTGATACGCTGTATCAAGTATTTAGAAAAAATAATCTGTCGCTCACAGAACTAAACAAGGTGGTTAAAATCGAAGGTGCCGATAAACCATTGAGCAATATTAAAAAAGGTCAATTATTTCGTTTTAAGCTTAATCCGCAGGGTGAATTAGACATCCTTCAGATAGAGCGAGATAACCAAGCAATTATGTACTTTAGAATGTCAGATGGTAACTTTGGCCGCAGTAAATAAAGTTCTTATTCTTTCCTATTAACGCCTCCCTCTTAAGTTCTTTAACCATGTTTTAGGCATTAGAGGGAGAATGATTAACGCAATTCCCGCCGCAGTTAATGCATCTGGCACTTCATCAAACCAAATTACGCCAAATAAAACCACAAATATAAGCCCTGAATATTCCGCTAAAGATATCTGAGTTGCTGGTGCTTTTTTATATGCCATGGTTGCTAGGCCGTTATAGCTAATAATAAAGCCAGCGCTTAAGGCTATCCAAAGTACCTCATTATGACTTAATGGCTGCCAATAAAACCATGCTAAGCCTCCGGCAACAGGCAGAGATAAACAGGTTGTCCAAAACAGTGTGGTAATAACGGATTGGTCATTGGGGATTTTTCTAACTAAAAGATTATATAGCGCTAGCGTTGTTGCCGTTCCTAAAGCAAAAATAGCTGCCCAATGAAATTGAGAAGGGCGAAGAATAATCAGAACACCAATAAATCCAATAACAGTTTGAAGCACTTTCTTTGCTGATGGCCTTTCATTGAGTAGCAAGATTGAAAGTGGGATCATTAATAACGGTGCGGTGTAAAAAACGGCATTGGCAGTCGCAAGGGTTAAATAAGTGATAGATACCACCATGCAACAACTGCCAATTAAGAGAATATGGGCTCTTAATACTGTTATTTTTGGATTGCTTAAATTTCTTAATGTTGGTGGTTGGCGAATCCAAAATGGAAAGAGAAGAGCGAGTGAAACTAGCTGACGTAAGAAAATATACTGAAAAGGTGAAACTCCACCATCAAGGACTTTTACCGCCACATCAGATAGTGATGCCAGTAAATTACCTAATACAAGTAAAACAATAGCAAGATTGACTGGTGTCATCATAGGTTTCATTATTTTATTAATCGCATGTCGACATGAGGGATATCATCCTCAAGGTACATATCAGAAATTACATTAAAACCATGCTTTTGATAAAAGTGAGTTAAATGTTCTTGAGCCCCAATATCAATACTTTCCCCAGGCCATAATTCTTCACAATTCAGTAAAGCTTGAGAGATGAGTTCGTGACCTAAACCATTAGCTCTTGCTGTTTCTTTTGTTGCTACGCGACCAATACTGACATTGCTATAACTAACCCCTGCAGGCAGTAATCGAGCGCAGGCGATTATTTCATTATTTTTCATTCCAATTAAATGATAAACCCCATCTTGGCAATCTTTGCCATCCAATTCAGGATATGGACAAGTTTGTTCAACCACAAAAACATCGACTCTTAAGCGGATAAGTTCATACAGTTGGATGGTAGTTAAGTTATTAAATGGTATTTTTTGCCAATGAATCATAGGTGTTATCTCGATAAAAAAAGAAGATCATCAAGATACCTACTTTCATTTTTTTAGGCATTAACTTATGTTAACTTTTTTAATTCTATTTTTAATTCTATTTTTAATTCTATTTTTAATTCTATTTTTAATACGACTTAAGCTGATGTGGGTGATCCCAAGATAGGCGGCTACTTGATAGTCACTTAATTGTGCTCGAAGATTAGGATAGTTCTGACAGAACACCTCGTAACGAGATTGAGGTGAATTAAGTAACATAAAGCGTTCTTTTCTTTCCTTATATAATAATTGAGTTTCTAGTAGTTTGATATAAAGAAGGTTAGCGTCTTTTCGCCATTGATTAAGTAATGTAATCGGTAATGCTATTAATGTGGTTTGAGTAATTGTTTCAAGAGTGTAGGGAGATGGCGTTTGATCTAATAATTCTTCAAATCCTACCACCCAATCACCTTTCCAATAAAACTCTTTACTAAACTGCTTACCTTGTTCTGTGAGGTAGCAAGAATGACAAAATCCATCAATAAGAAAATAGAATTCATTAGCAACATTATTTTGTTTGATAAGTATAGACTTAGCAGGAAGGGTTTTTAGCTTACCTAACTTAACTATTTGAGATATTTCATGGGGAGTAAACCCGTGTGATTCCAGTTGAGTGGTAAAAAGATCATTCATAGTTAAGCTCTTTTATTATTAGAAGATGATGTTTTAATAGTGGAAAACTTAGCATACAGATAAAAAAATAGCATGGTGAAACCACCATGCTATTTCTACTGTAGAAAATTTAGATGTTATTTATTTTGCTAAATCAATTTGGTATACCGCAAAGCCAACATCATCAGTCGCTACACGCTTCATTGGGTATTGGCCTTTGTCTTTGATGAACTGGGCTGCTTTGTCACTTGGTGATGTTTCAAAGCGGATATCCAGTTTTTTGTTGCTCTTAATTGGAGCAAAAGACCAGTTATTATCAGCGGCTGGTTTAACTTGACCTTCTTCTTTACTTACACGAGAAATGTAGTTAGCAAGAACTGTGCGGTTTTCATCTGGTGCATCAAAAGCGATGAAATCAGCCCCTGTGCCAGGGAATTTATTGCTGTAAGCTCGGTAGTTGTTTGTCGCAATGATGAAGTCTTGCTTCATATCAATTGGTTTACCTTGGTAAGTAAGACCAACAATACGCTCAGAACCGTCGTTAATTACTTTACAGTCACCATCATATTTTGCAGGCTGAGTTACGTCGATTTGGTAATTAACACCATCCATGACATCAAAGTTATAAGTACGGAAGCCATCCCAATCGATTAGCTGTTGTGGTGCTGTGTTATTGATATCAATTTGTTTAAATTGACCAGCTGAACATTCAAGCCATTCTTTTACTTCTTTACCTGTTACTTTCATTGCCACTAGGGTATTTGGGTATAGGTATAAATCCGCTGCATTACGGAAAGTTAATTGACCTGATTCAACTTCAGTAAAGTTTGTTGGATCATTGCCACGACCGCCTGCTTTAAATGGAGCAGCAGCAGAAAGTACAGGAGTACCATCTAAATCAGGATCTCCTTGAATAAAGCGCTCAACGTAATCTTTTTGCGCAAGGTTAACAATCTGAACTGTTGGGTCGTCTTGAACTAAGGCTAAGAAGCTATACATCACGTCATCAGCTTTACCAATTGGTTGGTTAACGAACTCACGTGTGCCTTTATGATCTGATTCTAATGCTTTAACAATACCTTCATCAGCCGCCGCTAATGATTTTTTGTTGTTTTTATCAAAGATAGGGCGAGCTTCTGATTTACCGTTAGCAACAACCCACTCACCATCTTTTTGTTCAAGAGTTAAATCCATTACACCAACATGGCTACCCCAACGTCCAGGCATAACAGCGGCAACGCCATTGATGGTGCCATTTTCGTTATCGATACCTTGCATGTTGTCGAACCCTTTACCTGGGAAAACAGCATGAGAGTGGCCAAATGCGATTGCATCAATGCCTTCGACTTCAGATAAGTAGTAAGTAGAGTTTTCTTCGCCTTGTTTGTACGGGTCAGTTGATACACCTGAGTGAGGAATCGCAACAATAACATTCGCACCTTCCGCTTTCATTTGAGGAATTAACTCTTCTGCGGTTTCTTTGATATCACGAGCGTAGACTTTACCTTCAAGATTTTTTTTATCCCATACCATGATTTGTGGTGGAACAAAACCGATGTAGCCGACTTTGATTTCGTGTTC
Organism: Aliivibrio sp. S2TY2; assembly: GCF_028765525.1. NCBI lineage: Bacteria > Pseudomonadati > Pseudomonadota > Gammaproteobacteria > Vibrionales > Vibrionaceae > Aliivibrio > Aliivibrio sp. S2TY2. The sequence goes on from NZ_JARACS010000016.1 coordinate 75,567, forward strand.
TACGCCGGCAGTATCTTTAAATGTATGTGTCTTAATGATGTATGGCTTGAAGTAATGCTCTTTGGTTTCTACATCATAAACGTTAGCACTGATGTATGGGAAATCTGCATCGTTAATTGATTCTGCTAAGAACTCTAAACCATAGTTAAATTCGTGGTTACCAATGTTACCTGCATCGTAATCTAATTGATTCATGGCTTTATATGCAGGGTGAACTTCGCCAGCTTCAATCCCTTTATCTGCCATGTAGTCACCCATTGGGCTCCCTTGCAGTAAGTCACCGTTATCAACAAGAACACTGTTGGTTACTTCATTACGAGCCTCTTTAACTAACGTAGCTGTGCGCGCTAAACCGATTTTTTGAGATGGCTTATCTTTGTAGTAATCGTAATCCATTAGGTTGGTATGGATATCTGTCGTTTCTACAACACGTAGCTTAATTACTTCATTTGTGTCTTCTGTTGTTGTACAGCCAGACAATGTTAGTAAGCCTAAGCCAGCAAGAACGGCTAGCGATACAGGTTTAGCTGAGAGTTTCATAGTGTTCTCCAAAAGGTGATAATCATAAAAGCGCCAATTAAGATAACAGATTGGTTATGTTATAAATGTAATTTGTCTTCTAATGTGTGCGCTTGATCTTCTTTCCGTGTGGTTTACGGTAACAAGATCACAGCTTAACCATGAATTTATATGTTGTTTTTTGTGTCCGCCTTATTTAAGAAAAACTTCGTTAGCATTAAATCGAATAAAAAATGAAATTTTAGAATTTCAGGTAATAAAGCAACCCGTCTATAGTGACTTTATTGGAATGAAAAATAGCCACCATGTAAAAAGAGAATTGATGCTTGTTAGGGCAATTAATTCCATTAATGGTGTCATTACCAAATTTAGCCTAAAGGACAAAAATACATGGACGCAAAACGATTAACTCACCTACAACAGCTAGAAGCTGAAAGTATCCACATTATTCGTGAAGTTGCTGCTGAGTTTGATAACCCAGTAATGATGTACTCGATTGGTAAAGACTCTTCAGTAATGCTGCACCTTGCACGCAAAGCCTTTTATCCTGGAAAAATCCCATTCCCACTTCTTCATGTTGATACGGATTGGAAATTCAAAGAGATGATTGAATTTCGAGAAAAAACGGCAGAAAAATACGGTTTTGACTTATTGGTACATAAGAACCCAGAAGGCTTAGCAATGGGGATTAACCCATTTGTTCATGGTTCATCAAAGCATACCGATATCATGAAAACTCAGGGCTTAAAGCAAGCGCTAAACAAGTATGGTTTTGATGCGGCTTTTGGCGGTGCACGTCGTGATGAAGAAAAATCTCGAGCTAAAGAGCGTGTGTATTCTTTCCGAGATAAAAATCATACGTGGGACCCAAAAAATCAGCGTCCAGAGTTATGGAATACCTATAACGGCCAAGTTAATAAAGGGGAAAGCATCCGAGTTTTCCCATTATCAAATTGGACTGAATTGGATATTTGGCAATACATCTATTTAGAAAATATTGAAATTGTTCCGCTTTATTTGTCTGAGAAACGCCCTGTGGTTGAGCGTGATGGCATGCTGATCATGGTAGACGATGAACGTTTAGAGTTAGAAGAAGGCGAAGAGATCCAACACAAAGACATTCGCTTTAGAACCTTAGGTTGTTACCCATTAACAGGAGCGGTGGAATCTACAGCAAACACCTTGCCTGAAATCATTGAAGAAATGTTGGTTGCTACCTCAAGTGAGCGTCAAGGTCGAGCGATAGATCATGATTCATCTGGCTCTATGGAACTGAAAAAACGCCAAGGTTACTTTTAATATCAAGCATCTAAGGAAGGATTAAATAATGAATAGTGCAGTAGAGCAACAATTAGAAGAGCTTGGTATTGAAGCTTATTTAAAAGAACATCAATACAAATCATTACTTCGATTTTTAACCTGTGGTTCAGTGGATGATGGTAAAAGTACCCTCATAGGCCGATTACTCCATGACTCAAAACAAATCTATGCAGATCAGTTAGATGCGGTTCATGCCGATAGCCAACGTGTCGGTACAACAGGTGAACGTCCTGACTTGGCATTATTGGTTGATGGCCTGCAAGCTGAGCGTGAACAAGGGATCACCATTGATGTTGCGTATCGTTATTTCTCAACCCAAAAACGTAAGTTTATTATTGCCGATACGCCGGGGCATGAGCAGTACACTCGTAATATGGCAACCGGTGCATCTACCTGTAATGTTGCGGTTATTTTGATTGATGCACGTAAAGGGGTGCTTGATCAAACACGTCGTCACTCTTATATCGCGAATCTTTTAGGTATCCGTCATTTTGTGGTAGCGGTAAATAAAATGGATTTGGTCGATTATTCTGAATCTCGCTTTGAAGAGATTAAAGAAGAGTATTTAACTTTTTCCAAAAAGCTAAATAATCCAAACCTAGATATTTCTATTCTTCCGCTATCTGCTCTAGAAGGAGATAACGTAGTAAACCAGAGTGAAGCGCTGGCTTGGTATCAAGGTGTGCCTCTATTAGAGGTGCTTGAGAATATAGATATCGATTCAGACAGAGGCAATGGAGAGTTCAGATTTCCAGTGCAATATGTGAATCGTCCAAATCTAGATTTCCGTGGTTTTGCAGGCACAGTTTCATCGGGTGGCATTGCTGTTGGTAATGAAATTGTAGCGCTACCATCGGGTAAAAAATCAAAAGTGGCGCGCATTGTGACGTTTGATGGTGATTTAGAATCAGCACAAGCAGGTCAAGCAGTGACATTAACGTTAGAAGATGAGATTGATATTAGCCGTGGTGATTTGTTAGTGAAGGCAAACTCTAACTTACAAGCGACAGATCAATTTAAGGCTGAGATTGTATGGATGACAGAAAAAGGACTAGAACCAGGTCGTCAGTACGATATTAAAATTGCCGGTAAGAAAACGGTAGGTCAAATTGATGCGATTCATCATCAGGTAAATATCAATAGCCTAGAAACCTTTGATGCACCAGAGCTGCCATTAAATGGTATTGGCTTGTGTGACGTATCATTAACAGAAGCGGTAAGCTTAGATCGTTACCAAGATTGTGCAGAAACGGGTGGTTTTATCTTTATTGACCGTTTAACTAACGTGACGGTAGGGGCTGGGATGATCCAAAACCTATCTGAGTTAAGCGATGTGAAGCCTATCAATGATAATGTCAGTGCTTTTGAGGTGGAGTTAAATGCGTTAGTTCGTAAACATTTCCCTCATTGGGGAGCACAAGATATTTCTAAGCTTTTAAGTTAATAGCTTAAAAAGGAATCGTCTATGGCATGGGAACAAGGATTCGTTCTGGCTTTATTGGCTCTAATTATTGTGAGTCTATTAGCAAGTAAATTAAAACCAAGTGTGATTTTTGCAGGGGCAGCGTTTATTGCTTTTATGCTAGGGATGATTGATTTACCTAGTTTGGCAAAAAACTTTACTAACTCGTCACTATTAACCTTGGTGTTATTAATCCTGAGTTCTTGTGCTTTAGAAAAAACACGCCTTATCAGTTGGGTTGGGCGTCATATTTCGGAAGGAAGGTTAGGGAGTGTGGTAGGCAAATTGGGCTTATCAACCGCTATTCTTTCTTCTTTTACTAATAATACCGCAGTGGTGGTGTCTTTAATTGGTGCGATAAAGCGTAATCAACGCCACGCACCTTCTCGCCTGCTTATTCCTCTTTCTTACGCTGCAATTTTAGGTGGTACCCTAACTCTAATTGGTACTTCTACCAATTTAATTATTAATAGTTTTGTCGAAGATGCAGGTTTACCAAGTTTAAGTTTCTTTGCACCAACAACCATTGGTATCGCTGTGCTACTTGGTGGGTTATTCATTCTAATACCACTAAGTTATTTATTGCCCCAGTACGATGAAGGCCATCAAGATGAGTTGCCTTATTTTTTAGAGGCAAGAGTCGAAGGTGGCTCGCCATTGGTTGGTAAGTCGATTGCAGAAAATAACTTAAGAGCATTAAGAAAATTGTTTTTGGCTGAAGTGATTAGAGAAGGAAAAACAATAGTATCAGTTGATCCTGAAATGGTGCTATTAGCCGGAGATAGATTATTGTTTTGTGGTGACATTGAGAGTGTGACTACATTACAAGAAATTAATGGCTTAACGCTCTTTGGGCAGCACCATTTAAATGGGCAAAACTTAATTGAAGTGGTGGTGAGCCAATCGGCCTCCATTCGTGGCAAAAGCATTAAATCTTCGAAATTTAGAGACCGTTTTGATGCTGTGGTGGTTGCGATTCGGCGTGGACACGAACGCCTTGAAGGTGGTTTAGGTAAGATTGAACTGCAAGCGGGAGATACGTTAGTTTTAGTACCGGGAAAAGATTTCGAACAGAGTAAACAGCAGTTAAAGCGTGAATTTGTCATTATTAGTGATCTTGATTCGGCAGCAAAACTGGATGGTGATAAAAGTGCGCTGGTTTTGTTGGGTTTTGCTGGTGTTATTGCTGCTGAGTTATTGAATATATTCCCAATTATCAAAGGGTTGTCGGTCTATCTTTTGGCATTATTAGCGCTTGGCGTGATTAATATTGGAGAACTACGCCGACGTTTCCCTATCGACATTGTCGTTATTGTTGGGGCTGCGCTCTCTATTGCTCAATTAATGTTGTCATCGGGTTTGTCGGTACAGCTCGGTAATATGTTCATGGAGTTATTTAACGGTTGGGGAGTGATTGGTGCCTTGATTGCGGTTTATTTAATTACCTTAGTGCTAACTGAGTTAATTACTAATAACGCAGCTGCGGCTTTGGCTTTCCCTATCGGGTATAGCATGGCGCTAGGTTACGGGGTTGATCCAATGCCATTTATTATGGCGGTATTATTTGGGGCAAGTGCTAGTTTCATATCTCCTTATGGCTATCAAACCAATTTATTAGTATTTAGTGTGGGTAATTACACGCTACTTGATTACGTAAAAGTGGGGTTACCCATGTCGATTATTTATTCGGTTTTGGTACTTACGTTAATCCCTTATTTTTTCCCATTTTAATTCAAGGATGAAACATGACTGTCAAAGACGTTGTGAAAGATGAAAATATTGTTTGGCACCAACATTCAGTAACTAAAGACACTCGCTCTACATTGAAAAACCAGCAGCCAGCAGTACTTTGGTTTACTGGGCTATCTGGCGCAGGGAAATCAACCATAGCTGGAGCATTAGAAAACAAATTAGTAGAGCTTGGTTATCATACTTATCTGCTAGATGGAGATAATGTTCGTCATGGCTTGTGTAACGATCTAGGCTTTTCGGATCATGATAGGCAAGAAAATATCAGACGTATCGGAGAGCTTTCAAAATTGATGGCTGATGCCGGGTTAATTGTATTAAGTGCGTTTATTTCACCTCATAGAGCAGAGCGCCAAATGGTTCGAGAATTACTACCAGAGGGCGAGTTTTTAGAAGTCTTTGTGAATACTTCCTTGGATGAATGTGAAAAAAGGGACCCTAAAGGCTTGTATAAAAAAGCACGAGCAGGGGAAATAAAACACTTCACAGGGATTGATTCTGAATACCAACAGCCGTTAAATCCTGAGATCGATTTGCCTGCGGGTAAAGAGTCAATTGATGCACTTGTTGAGCAATGCTTAATAGCCTTGAAGGCAAGAGCGATTATTCAGTAAGAGCGATTTTTCTCATCGCATTACCTATCTAAATACCTAAACATAAGCCCTTACATATTTGATTATTTAAGGGCTTTATTATGAAAAGAAGAAAGACAATTAAGCGGTTGTTGAAATGGTTTTCTTTACGTCAGTTTCCACAATGAACTTTTGACTTAGCAGGCTAATGAGATTGTCGTAATAATTTTCATTAGGTTTATTCCCTAATAACTTACATAGCTCAGCCCCTGTTGGACTGAAACGGTAATAAACAAGTCTAGCCCCTTTTTGCATTGGTTTTATCGCAATGTTTTTACCCTGATATTGCAGCGGTAATGCGGGTTCAAACTCTATTTCTCCAGACTCTAATTCAGTACCAAGCAATAAGCCTAGCTCAATAAGCAGCAATAAACTGGAGTAAGGAAGCTTATAGTTACCTAAATGAACCAGTTGTGGGCCTTCTGTTTTATACAGATTGAAGAGAGTGCCAGCGCATTTATAGCCGAGAAGTAATTTTTTACTGTTGTCTTGTCCAAAACTACAGGCTAATGAGGCTGCTCGCTGAAATGTTTGTGCTTCTCGTTGAGTCATGTCTTTTAACACTTTAAGTGCTTTCATTGACGTTGAGCCGGGAGTGATAATCTCTTGTTTAAAGATCTGGCTCCATAAACGTTGCATGGATGGGTCATGAATGTCTTTAGCCATTTCAAAAAAACGATGAAGCCAATCAGGATCGGGCTCTCCCGCTGTCTCATCATTACAATAATCATAAGCAAATTTAATTATTTGTTCTAAGTTTTGCTGTTGCTGCTCACGTAATAACTTCTCTCGATACAAAGCGCGTTTTAGAAGTGTTTCTTCTGGTTTCGGTGTTTGCAGTTTTGCAGCAAGACCTTGTTTTACCGCGATCTCAGTAAGTCGTCGAGCACTGCTTACAACGTAATGCTCTTTTTTGTGTGTTGGCTGTTCTTTTATTTGCTCATCTTTTGTGATGATTTTTTGTAGTGAGTTCATGATTAACCTAGCCCTGAGTAACGGTTCTCTTTTTATATTATCGGTATTAGAAAATAAAAACTTTAATCTCAAAGCAATAATTAAGAAAAACTAACAAAAAGAAAGAGTCTAAGCGTGGTTAAATGATAAATTTTTGTTAAAATGATAAGTGTGATTTTTATAAGGGGGATTTCATGAAAGGATCAAATTTAAAAAAAGTACTGTATAGTGTAGTGATTGCAACGGGTTATACTGCAACGCTCGTCTATCTTTCCCATTATATATAACAATAGGAAAGATAAACACGAGTTTACATATATGTTACATTTTATTCGTCATCGTATTCTTCTAGGCTAACTCCTTCAATAAGATAGCCAGTTTCTGCTAATTCACTATTGATGGTTTCTGTTTTTAGTGTCCCTACTATATAAATGACATCCCATAATTGTTGTATTGGTGCACCTTTTTCAAATTTTACATAAATGATTTGATTTGGTGGTGGTGGTGGTACGTGAATACAAGCCCCAAAATAGGGTACAAGTAAAAACTCAGTGATTACTTTGTCATCACCTTCTAAAGGAATAACAAACCCTGGTATTTTTACCATGCTACCATTTAATTCTTGTCGAACTCCGCCAACAAGAGATTGCTGCATTTGGGCACCATTATGATCAACTTTAGGCATACCTACCGCATCAAATTGATTTCTTTCCTGTTCAGGAACTAAGTCAATCCAATCGAGTTTTAATACTTCATTACTTATTGCACTAAAGGGAAGAAGTAATAAGAAACAGAGTAAGAATTTCTTTTTCATGTTTATCCTTAAAGTCTAATTGTCATACCGTCACTCAACGAGTGTCGATATGCTTGAATGGCAGGTATGACGCCAATAATAAAACCAGAGCACAGAACAAGAGCTAATAGCTTTAATTCGTATAAACTTGGTAATGTAAGTTCAATGGCGATGCCATAATACTGTTGGATTATGGGTTGTAATATAGATAAAGAAAGATATAAACCCAGTAGGCCTACGATGATCCCAAAGGTCGTTATTACGACGGCTTCACTAACAAGTAGGGCAAAAATATGTTTAGGTTGAGCTCCCATCGATCTTAAGATAGCCATTTCTCGTCGCCTTTCTTGTAAGCTAGTTAATAAGCTAGTGAGCATTCCCATTAATCCTGCAATGACCACAAAAACAGAGACAGCTAATAAAGCTTGTTCTGCCATCGACATCATTCCCCATAGTTCATGTAAAGCGATACCAGGAAGAATGGCACTAAGGGGTTCTTTGCTGTAATCATTAATATAGCGCTGAAGAGCAAAAGTCTGAATCTTTGAGTTTAGCCCTAACATGAATGCGGTAATTTCTTTAGGCTCAAACTGGTGTTGCTCTAATGTTTTTGCATCAGGGGTATTACCTAAATGAGCTCCGCTCTCCCAGCCAACATGTATCGCTTCTATCGCGCCTAAAGAAACATGTAGAGTTTTATCTACTGGTGTTCCTGTTGGAGCTAAAATACCAGTAACGGTAAAAGGTAAATTATCATGGCGAGTAAAGGATTGATCACTAATTCCATGAGCAATAACTAATTTATCACCTAATTGGTAGTTTAGTTTCTTTGCCACATCGGCACCGAGAACAACATCAAATAAGTGTGAGAATGGCTTACCTTCTTTAAACGTTAGTGGTTGTTTTTTTCCATATTGGTAAAAACGAAAGTAATCTTGATTGGTCCCCATGACTCTAAAGCCTTTATGAGAATCGCCTAGAGAGATTGGAATTGACCATTTTACTGACTTTTGATTGCTGAGCTCTTGATAGCTTTTCCAATCAATATTGTTGGTGGCATTACCGATACGGAAAACCGAATAAAGCAGTAGGTTAACCTGACCAGAGCGTGCACCAACAATTAAATCTGTGTTAGAGATGGTATTGGCAAAGCTGTTTTTTGCTTGAGTTCGAATGCGCTCAACGCCCATTAACAGCATGACAGAAATAGCGATAGTGAGAACGGTTAATATTACGGTGGTTTTACGGTTTTTTAAGCTCTTCCACGCTAATTGAGCAATACCAATCACTGTATGCCTCCCACATTATTTAAGGTTCTTAAATCAATACAACGATCAAAAAGAGATTCTAAACTTGGATCATGGCTAACAAAAAGCAATCCAGCACCACTGCTTTCACACTCTTCCATTAATAGCTGAATAAAAGCAAAGCGACTGTCGTGGTCTAATGCTGAAGTTGGCTCATCTGCAATGATCAATTTTGGTTTTCCAATAAACGCTCTTGCCGCTGCAACTCGCTGCTGTTGACCAATACTTAAATCAGTAATGGGTTTGTTAAAATGAGAAACAGGCAATTGAAGTTGATTGAGTAGGCGCTCAGCTTCTTTTATCAGTTCTTGTTTTGATAGGTCTTTTTGTGATGAAAATTGATATGGCAAAATTACATTATCAACAACAGAAAGATAAGGAAGTAGGTTAAATTGCTGAAATATATAGCCAATATTATCAGCTCTAAATCGATCTCGCTGATTTGATGTTAATTGATTAATATCAGTACCATTAATGCTAACCGTTCCTTCGGTCGGTGATAAGATCCCTGTAAGGAGACTAAGAAGGGTTGATTTACCACTGCCGCTTGGGCCTTTGATAAATACCTTAGATCCTTGTTGTTGCTGGTAACTTGGAATATTAAGAGTTTGCTCTGTGTGGTTTGGCCAACAAAAAGTCAGATTTGATAATTCAATTATATTCATATTAATAATGACGGTGTTGCCACCGTCATGCCTAAATTATAGAGCGAGAACGGCTTTTTTAGCGGTTAATGTTGCCGCTTTCTGTCCTGAATCACCTAAGTATTGAACTGTTATTTTTTTAGTGTGAGAAAATAGGGTAAACCATTGCGTTTCTACTTGGTTTAGCTCTGAGATTGTTTCACAGTGGTATTCATATTGAGCTGTAAATTCACCGTGTTCACTTTGGTGTTCTTCATGGTGAGAGTCATCATCATGGTCATGTTTATCGTGGTCATGTTTATCATGGTCATGACTATCATGGTCATGACTATCATGGTCAGCATGGTCAGCATGCTTCATACTATGAGAGACATGTACCTCTGAAATTTTACAGTTAGCAGACTCTGGTAGAGAGAAAATTGCATTTGGTTTTTTTAGTTTAGCAATAGCTTGCTCTAATAACTGCTCTTGCTCTTTGTTTTTAGGAGCGTGTTCAAATCCTACAACGTCAGAGCCTGGAGCTGTGATTTCAAAAAGTAAATGGTCACCATCTTGAGCTATATTCGTTTCTACAACACCATGAACGTGTGCCCCGTGTTGACGATGTTCAGAATGTTCATGATCGTCATGATGATGATCACCTGCATAAGCCATTAGTGGGGTTGAGAATAAGGTACTAGAAATTATTAATCGTAGAGCATTTTTTTTATTACAGATAAGCATAATTGCTTCCTATTATCTAAGTGTTATAAATGTGGTGTATTTATGAATATTAGACGACAGGTAAGGGGGTGCTCGAGAGTGTACGGTTATTGAAAATGGAGAACTGTTTTCTACGATAGAGAATACTGATCTGACTATAGCTTGAGGAATGATCGGGGGAGAAGTGATATGTACAATAAAACCAGAACCAATAGAATGAAATAATTGGCAGTGATGATTCTCATGGTGCTGTGCATTAGCATCAATTTGGTGATGGGCAACCAATACACTAAACAGCGTTAGAGTAATAGCTAAACTCCAATTTAACCAACGCTGTTTAGTAAAAAAGTACGATTGCATTGTACCGCCTTAAAAAGAGTATAAGCGGTAAATGTAATAATATAACAATTGATAATCAAGCCATTTATTTATAGCTGAGCATAGATTAGGGCTATGACTTGCTTAATTTCATCGGAAGATAGCTTTCCTTCCTTAACAAAAATGACATTCCCTTTTTTATTTTGAACAATAATGGTTGAGCTTTCAGACTTAAGATCCCAAGCGTTTGCCACCTTACCATTTTCATCAAGAACCATAGATGACCATGAAAATTCTTTTTTACTCTCTTCAGCAGATGACTTTACAAATCCACCTGTGCCCCAAATAGAATCATCTTGATTGATAATAGTTGTAGTTTGATATGTTGATTCAGGGAACTTTTCTAAGGTGATAGCACTCATAAGATCGGCGTTCATTGCTTTGGCACTGCTTCGGCCAGCAATGGCTTGTAAAACTCGAACCTTCCCTTTTAGATGTTCACTGTTCCATGTTTGATAGGTAGGGGCGTCGTTAATATATGTAATTTCACCATATTGTTTAACTGTTACTGATGGCACAGGTTGATTTAATGAAATGTTGTGAGCAAAAGAAAGGGAAGGTAATAGACAGGCACTAAGAGCGAATAGTTTTACTGTGTTCATTTTTATTATCCTTAGAAATAAGAATTTGTAGTGTAGTGCAGAGATTAATAAAAAGCGATTCGACCAGTATAAATTCATTAGTTGCTCATAGTTAATAAATGAAATCCAACTTGTCGTACACTGTTTTGCGATATATAATGTTAATTAAATGTTTCACTCTATTGTTGTTTAGGTAATAAATGGCAAAGTGACATATTTTTAATGGACGTTTAATGATCACCTTATATGGATTATTGAGGTAATGGCTATGTTTAGAAATTTTAAGGCTTATAGACCACTTCAAGTGGCTCGCTTTGTTAAAACCCTATTTAAAGGACAACTTCATATTGAAGGTATTGGTTCTTTTGAATTCGATGAAGGCAAACTACTGATGCCAAATAAAGAGAATAGAAAAATGTTATCAGTAATGAGTGAGGTCAATCAGCACATTCGCCAGCTATCAGTAGTGCCAGCGTAATATTATAGACAGTGTTAATGATATTAAGATTGAAAGGTGCTCGTGATGAGCACCTTTTCTGTTTATAAGAAGCAGGCTCCAGTCCCACCTAACCCGCAGTAACCATCAGGATTTTTTGCTAAATATTGTTGATGATACTCTTCGGCAAAATAGAAAATATTTATAGGCAGTATTTCTGTGGTTATTGGTGCATTAATACCTTGTTTCTCTAATGCGGTTTGGTATTGCTGCTGCGTTTCTTCTGCAATTAGCTGTTGCTGTTCTGAATTAGTATAAATAACAGAACGATACTGTGTTCCTATATCATTACCTTGACGCATTCCTTGTGTTGGATTGTGATTTTGCCAAAAAGAATGAAGCACAGTCTCAAGAGAAATAAGAGTGGGGTTAAAGACAACTTTTACCACTTCTACGTGGTTTGTTGTTCCTGTACAGACTTCTTTATAGTTCGGATTTAGTGTGTCCCCACCGGCGTATCCAACGGCAGTTGAGTAAACTCCTGGTAATTGCCAAAACAAGCGTTCTGCACCCCAAAAACATCCCATCCCTACATAAATAACGTCATGGTCTGGAGGTGTTATTTCTAAATCAACCTGTGAAATAAAATGATGAGGTCGTAAATTTTGTTTATTTATGGTCATGTCGCATCCTTCAACTGAGTCATTTAGAAGACTTTTACCTTGTGCTACTCTACAAAGCGAGTAAATTACCATTGCATAGAATGCATTCATGAATCAATAGAATAATTATAAGTATGACAAAGAAGTTATCCCTCTTATTTATTTCTTGTTTGGCTCTACTCTCAGTAAGAGTATCAGCACAAACAGAATTGGAAATTGAGGGTTTAGAAGGATCTTTGCTGAGTAACGTTGAAGCGTATATTTCAGCCATACCAGAAGAGGAGTACTCTACTTCACTTCGTTTCCAATCTCGCCTTGAAAAAAATGCCCGAGATGCACTTAAAGCGTTAGGTTATTACGACCCATCGATGAATTTCTCTATTGAAGGCCAAGAAGGTGAGCATACGTTAGTATTTACCGTGAATGCTGGCGAACCCGTTTATATCTATGTCAGTGACATTACTATTACGGGAGAAGCAAAAACGGATATTGATTTTATTAATGCAGTTGATAACTCAGGGTTAAATCTGGGGCAAGTGATTGATCATGGTAAATATGAAAGCTTAAAAAGCAGGTTACAGAATTTAGCATTAAGAAAAGGATATTTTGATGGTGAATTTACGTTAAGTCGTTTAGAAATTGCACCTGGTAGGCATCAAGCTTTAGTGCGTTTACATTATCAAAGTGGGCAACGTTATCATTTTGGCAAAACAAAGATTGAAGGAAGCCAAATTGAAGAGTCGCGAGTTCGCTCAATTATCCCTTTCAAAGAAGGTGATCCATACCTCGCAAGTCAAATTGGTGAGTTAAATCAATCCCTATCTAATACTGAATGGTTTTCATCTGTTTATGTTGAGCCAGATTTAGATGCTGTTGGAGCAAGTCGACAGTTACCAATGAATGTGCATTTATCACCTCAAGTTCGAAATCAACTAGAAACCAGTATTGGTTACTCAACCGATGTTGGTGTTAGAGGTAAGATCCGTTGGAAAAAGCCATGGCTTAATGAATATGGACACAGTTTAGATACAGGACTTTCTATTTCAAAACCGGAACAAGAAGCAACTATATCGTATAAAATTCCACTAGAACAGGTACTTAAAGATTACTACATTGTTAAGTATGGCTTGAAGAATGTTGATAACCGAGATACCGATAGCTTAGAGTCAAATTTAGCTTTTGAGCGTCATTGGGTATTTGACTCGGGTTGGCATAGAACCATCTACACCCGTTTTCTTTATGAAGAGTTTACTCAAGGGATCCAAGATGGCACAGCATGGTTAGTTTTGCCTGGAGTGTCATTCTCTAAAAGTCGTTCACGTGGTGGAACTATGCCTATGTGGGGAGATAAAAAATCGTTCAGCATAGAAGCAACGGATCAAGCATTAACATCCGATGCAAAATTGCTGCGTCTTTTAGCTCAAGGTGCAATTGTCCGAAGTATTGGTGAAAATCATCGCGGTGTAGCAAGAGGTGAGATCGGAGCTATGTATACGGATAACTTCTATAAACTCCCTCCTTCTATTCGATTCTTTGCAGGTGGCGATAATAGTGTGAGAGGCTATGGCTATGAAGAAATATCACCAAAAGATAAAAATGGTTATTTGACTGGTGGCCAATTTATGGCAACTACTAGCTTAGAATATCAGTATCGAGTGGTTGGTAATTGGTGGGTAGCAACGTTTGTGGATTATGGTGACGCGTGGATATCAACCCCTGACTGGAAGATGGGCGCAGGTTTGGGTATACGATGGGCATCGCCAGTTGGCCCGGTTCGTCTTGATTTCGCTTGGGGGTTTGATGCAGAACCAGGAGATGAATTTAAAGTGCATTTCACTTTAGGGCCTGAAGTATGAGTTCTTTAGAAGAAAACCAAGAGCAAGAAATCGATGCAAAGCAAAAGAAAAAGCGTCGTTTTAGCCGTCACTGTATTTGTTTAGCACTATTTTTCCCAATGTTAATCTTAGTACTACTCTTATTGGTAGGTGCTATTGTTTTTACTAACTCGGGATTAAAATTGCTTGTTTGGGGGGCGGAAAAAGCGTTACCTTCTTTATATATAGATAAAGTTGAGGGAAGTGTATTACCTGAATTTTCATTAAGTGGGATATCTTATCAAGATAGGGCGTTTATTGATGCCAAAGTAAATCATTTGAGTGTTACTTTTACCCCTGAATGCTTAATGCAACCGGCACTTTGTGTTGATGATATATCTATTGATGGTTTGACATTGGTCTTGCCTGAGTTGCCTGAAACTCAAAAAACCGAAGAGCCGGAGCCTGTAGAGTCAAGTCTTCTATCTATTCCTATCCCTATTAATGTAACGAATATTAGTTTGAATAATATTGATATGGATATTTTAGGTAACCGTATTCAATGGCGCTCATTTAATACTGGTGTAAAACTACATCATAGTGATTTGACCGTTACTCCTCTTGCTTGGGAAAAGATAAGCGTCGAGTTAGCTAAACAAAAAGCCTCTCAAGAAAATACAGACCAATTACCAAAAGAAAAACCAACCTCAAAAATTATTCTTCCCTCTATTTATATTCCATTAAATATTAATGTTGAGAAATTTGCCTTACGAGATTTCACATTACAGCAAGACTCTCAAATTAAAGTAAATCAACTCGATTTTATTGCTAAGGCTGGAGAGCATGATGTCCATGTAAAAGATTTTTATTTAGATATGCCGCAAGCAAGTTTAAGAATGGACAGTGATGTTAAGCTTGATGGCGATTACCCGTTAACACTCAATGCTATTTTAAAAGTTAAAGAAACTGAATTAAAGGGACATAAAGTTACCTTAGATGCAGAGGGAAGTGTGGTTGATTTAAAGGCCTCAGTTAAATTGAGTGGAGGCTTACAAGCAAAGATTGATGCAGAACTCAAGCCTTTAGAATCGACATTACCTTTTAATATCCAAGTATCAGAAGGGGATGTTTATTGGCCTCTTATTGGTGATAAAGCCATAACAGCATTAATCCCTAACATAAGAGCAAAAGGTGATTTAAATAAGTATCAATTTTCTGGTTCTCTTTATATAGAAGGAAAAGACGTTCCTCAAACAGATATTCGCTTAGAAGGTAAGGGAGATACTAGTTCGGTAAATTTACATGATTTACTTATTGATACCTTAGGAGGGCAGGTTTCTGGTGGTATAGAGATAGATTGGCGTTCATTACTACAATGGAAAGGAGATATTGATCTTCAAAATATCCAGCCGGGTATTCAATGGGAAGCTGCGGAAGGGAATATTAGTGGAAGGATTGAGACTAGTGGTTCACTTACCGATAAAGGTGGTTGGAATGCTTTGATACCTGTGATTGATATTAAAGGCATATTTAGAAAGTACCCATTGGATGTTAATGGTTCTCTTTTTGCTCATGACAAGGATGGTCAAGGGGAGATTAATATCGATATCCCAAGCTTAGCATTGCATCATGGTGATAATGGTATTGAAGTTACTGGTGAAGTTAATAAAGAGTTGGATTTGAATGTCGATGTTAACTTTCCTGAATTGTCAGATAGTGTTCCTGATTTATACGGTAAGTTATTTGGCAAAGTTGCATTAACTGGAAAAGTAACAGAGCCTAAAATTGAACTTGATATAGATGCGCTTGGGTTAAAGTGGAAAAAAGAAGCAACATTAAAAAAAGCCTCTATCAACGGATATATAGTACCAATGCCAAAAATCAATGCTGATCTTCGTGTTGATTTAAGTAAAGGCCAATATAAAAAGCAGATACTTGAAGCGTTAAATATTAAATTTAACGGTAAAGAAGAAAGCCATCGCTTAAGTGTCAATCTAGATTCAAATGTCGTTGACTCTTACCTCGTTATTGATGGTGCTCTCGATAGAAAAAAAGCTTGGAAGGGTGAACTGTCAAAAGCTGAAATCAAAACTGAAATTGGTCCTTGGAAATTAGATAAGAAAGCTGCATTAGCCTATGACATTCAAACCTCAGAAGTATTTGTTCAAGCTAATTGCTGGAGTCAGGGAGTAACGTCACTTTGCTTAAATAAAGATTTATTGGCGGGCAAATCCGGAATTGTTGATTTAAGCGTGAATCATTTCGAATTTAGCAAGTTAAAAGCTTTTCTTCCAGAAGAGACAAAAGTTAATGGTGAGGCTAATTTAAACGTAATTGCAAAGTGGGAAGAGCAAAAGAAACCGTATGTAAAAGCGGCTTTGTATTTACCAAAAGGAAATGTTCAACAACAAATGGAGCAACCATTAATTATTGGTTGGGATGAGATAAAAGTTAATGCAGAAATGGAAGATGATGTTCTTAATGCAAATTGGCTTATTGGTCTGACTGGTAACGGTCAATTAAATGGACAGATGTTAATAGATGATTTAACAGGCAAGAAAACAATAAAAGGAATGTCCAATATAGAGGCGTTGTCATTATCGATGTTTGAACCTGCATTAGGTGAATACAGTCAACTCCAAGGGATTATTAACTCAAAGATTAACTTTTCAGGTCCGATACTTCATCCCAAGTCAGTTGGTGATCTCGTTATTAATAAAGTAGTAGTTAAAGGTGAGGTCTCCCCGGTTGATATTTCTAATGGTGATATCAAAATTAAGATGAATGGTTACGATGGAGAACTTGTTTCCAAGATAACGACCCCTGATGGTGATTTACATATTAATGGTTCAGCGGACTGGCATGATTTAAAGAATTGGAAAGCAGGACTCGATGTCTTCGGTAATGAACTTCAAGTTAATGTACCTCCCATGGTTAAATTAAAAGTTAAGCCAGATATGAAAATTCGCATTATTCCGACATTAGCGAAGATTACTGGCAGTATAGGTATCCCATGGGGGAGGATTGTCGTTAATGAATTGCCAGAAAGTGCGGTTGGTGTATCAAAGGATGAAGTAATTTTAAATAATGAGCTTCAACCGGTAGAGACTGCAACTACCTTACCAATGGAAGTCGAAACCAATATCAAAATCTCGATAGGTAATGATGTGCTTCTTTCTGCATTTGGTTTAGAAGCTGGTCTTGTTGGTCAATTAAATGTAACTCAGAGAAATAAAGCGCCATTTATTACTGGAGAAGTAAATATTGAAGATGGTACTTATCGTTCTTTCGGACAAGATTTACAAATAAGAAAAGGAAAGATTTTATTTAATGGTCCAGCAGATCAGCCTTATGTAGATATCGAAGCTATTCGAAATCCAGATAATACCCAGGATGATGTGGTAGCGGGGGTTAAAGTGAGTGGTCCAGCAGATACTCCAAGAGTAGAGATATTCTCATCTCCATCTATGCCTCAAGCCAATGCGTTATCTTATTTATTAAGAGGGCAGGATATAGATAGTGAATCTGGTGGAAATGCCATGACGACGACACTGATAGGATTAAGCCTTGCTAAAAGCGGTAAAGTAGTCGGAGAGATTGGCCAAGCATTTGGTGTGCAAGACCTACAATTAGATACCGCTGGTTCCGGTGATGACTCACAAGTGACAATAAGTGGCTACATAGCGCCAGATTTACAAGTTAAGTATGGGGTCGGTATTTTTAATTCACTTGGTGAATTTACGTTAAGGTATCGAATTATTAGCGATCTCTATATAGAAGCCATATCTGGGGTAGATAGTGCTGTTGATTTAATTTATCAGTTTAGTTTCGATTAAATTCAGCAAGTGTGGATAACTTTGTGGGTAAGCTGTTAGGCTTGTAGGGGTAATAAAGTATAAGTTTTCTATTGCTTAAATGGCCATCAAACAGAAAGAAAACATGCAAAAAAATGCATTTAACGCTTGCTAATGTGATCGAACTCCCTATAATGCGACCTCACTGACACGGAGCGCTCAGCATAGAGCAGCAAAGGGTTGGTGGAAAGATGGTTAAGAAATTTAGTTTCAAATAAGTGCTTGACACAGGAACTTAAATG
>NZ_JARACS010000017.1:0-85145 GCF_028765525.1 Aliivibrio sp. S2TY2
TCAATGAGACTTTTATCTTATCATTCAAATAATTAAACAAGAAGATATAATTTGAAGCGACACACGAGGTTCCCGATCTTCAAGGCTTAGGCGTGACCTCAACCTTGGCAAGGATTGCACTCTGCCAGAATGCCCTTATGTTTCACTTTCTAAATTGGAGCGACACACGAGGTTCGAACTCGTGACCTCAACCTTGGCAAGGTTGCGCTCTACCAGCTGAGCTAGTGTCGCATTCTGATAAGGAGTAGCTCCTCGTTCAGAGGCTGCGAATTATACGAGTAAAATGTGATGATGCAAGCGGATTTTAAAAAAAACGCGAGTTTTCTTTAAAATCCATCATTTTTAGCTCAACAATTCATCAGATGAAATTAAATTGTAAAAATATTTTGGCGATAATACTTCAATTCAGCGATTGACTCTCTAATATCATCCAATGCTAAATGAGTACCTGACTTTTCAAAACCGTCTAATACTTCAGGCTTCCAACGGCGAGTTAACTCTTTAATTGTACTTACATCCACATAACGGTAATGAAAATACTCTTCCAGCTTAGGCATATGTTTGTATAAGAAACGACGATCTTGTCCGATACTGTTACCACAAATTGGTGACACACCTTTTGGTACCCATTGTTCAAGGAAAGCAATCGTCTCTTCAATCGCTGCTGCTTCATTATATATACTTGCTTCTACACGAGCGACTAATCCACTGTTAGTATGTGTATTTGTGCACCAGTCATCCATCTTAGCCAATTCTTCTTCTGGCTGATGAATAGCAATAACAGGCCCTTCTGCTAAAATATTTAGCTGAGCATCAGTTACAATGGATGCGATTTCGATGATTTTATGTGTTTCAGGATCCAGTCCTGTCATCTCCAAATCAACCCAAATCAGGTTTTGATCATTAATTGCCATAGAGAATTGCCTATTTTGTAACTAAAAAGGGTATGATACTCGGGCCGATTTATCTTTCAACATAAAACTGAAAGCCAACCTTACAAGTGAAATAATTTCGTGGCAAAGAAAAAAAAGCTAACTAAAGGCCAAGTACGCCGAGTACGTTCTAATCAAAGCAAACGTATAGAAAAAATAAAAACCACTATCGAGTGGGATGAATCCTCGTTAGAAGCAGCTAAAGAAGGGTTAGTAATTACTCGCTTTGGTCAACATGCGGATATCGAAGATCCAGAAAGCAAAGAGATACATCGTTGTAATTTACGCCGAGGTATTGAAAGCTTAGTCTCAGGCGATCGTGTTATTTGGCGTCCAGGTACCGAAGTACTTGCAGGGATCTCTGGTGTTGTTGAAGCCGTTAAGCCACGCACATCAATACTCACTCGTCCAGATTATTATGACGGTATTAAACCCGTTGCAGCAAATGTTGACCAAATGGTCATTGTTTCTTCTATTCTTCCTGAACTGTCATTAAACATTATTGACCGTTACCTTATTGCGTCAGAAACATTGCATATAAAGCCGCTAATCGTACTAAACAAAGTCGATTTACTTTCTGAAAAAGAATTTACTGATGTTAAGCAACTTCTTAGTCTATATGAGGATATTGGCTATAAAGTAAAATACGTAAGTAAAGAATCAGGCTATGGCGTAGAAGAACTTGAAGCTGAGCTACGCGATCATATTAATATCTTTGTTGGTCAGTCAGGCGTTGGTAAATCAAGCTTAGTGAATGCATTAATGCCTGAACTTGAAATCATTGAAGGCGCGGTTTCTGAAAACTCAGGTCTTGGCCAACACACAACAACCGCAGCTCGTTTATATCATTTCCCTCATGGTGGTGACCTTATCGATTCTCCTGGGGTTCGTGAATTTGGCTTATGGCACCTAGAGAAAGAAGAAGTCACAGCGTCTTTCGTTGAGTTCAAAGGCTTTATTGGTGGCTGTAAGTTTAGAGACTGTAAACATAAAGATGATCCAGGCTGTATTCTTCAAGAAGCGGTAGCTAACGGAAAAATTTCCAAACTGCGCTTCGAAAGCTACCATCGAATTATTGAAAGTATGTCTGAGAACAAAGCCAATCGCCAATTCTCTCGCGGCAAAAAAGCCGATTAATAAACAAAGTAAAGATGTGGTAATATCCACATTAAGTGATAACTAGTAGGCAAATAACGTGTCAGATAATTTAAAAATTGGGTTACAGTATTTAACCCCAAAACATGCACTTACTCGTTTGGCTGGCAAATTAGCATCAGCAAAAATGGGTTGGTTAACAACAGCGGTAATTAAGTGGTTCATTAAACAATACAAAGTTGACATGAACGAAGCTAAAAACCCAGATCCTAAAGCGTACTCTACGTTCAATAACTTCTTTGTTCGTGAATTAGAAGATGGCGCTCGCCCAATTGATGAAGACGCAAGCGTTATTTCTCATCCAGCGGACGCGTGTGTAAGTCAATTTGGCCCAATTACAGATGGTCAATTAGTTCAAGCTAAAGGTCATGTATATTCAGCTCAAGAGCTATTAGGTGGCGACGCTGATCTTGCTGAAGAATTTATGGGTGGCGAATTTGCAACTCTGTATTTATCACCAAGTGACTACCACCGTGTTCATATGCCTTGTGATGCAACACTACGTAAAATGATTTACGTTCCTGGTGATCTTTTCTCTGTAAACCCATTAACCGCAGAAAACGTACCAAATCTATTTGCTCGTAATGAGCGTGTAGTGTGTATTTTTGATACTGAGTTTGGCCCTATGGCTCAAGTTCTTGTTGGTGCAACCATCGTTGGTAGCATTGAAACAACATGGGCAGAGACGGTAACACCACCGACAGGTCCTGCAGTTAAAACATGGCATTACCCACTTTCTGGCGACGATATGATTTGCTTTAAGAAAGGTGAAGAGATGGGTCGCTTTAAATTAGGTTCAACAGTTATTAACTTATTTGCACCTAACTCAATTAAGTTTGATGCATCAATGGAAAATGGCGTTCCAACTCGTATGGGCACTCCATTTGCACATATTGCAAAATAAGTAATTTACTTAAAATAAAGCAAAAATAGCGAACCTTGTGTTCGCTATTTTTTTAAGTTCAGATAATCTAAAACTCATGACTAGTAATAATCAATGGAATGACAATGGGATATGAATGGTTAGCGCTTGGTGCCGCTTGTTTATGGGCACTATCAAGTATGATATCTGTCGCTCCTGCTCGCCACCTTGGTGCATTCGCTTATAGTCGCTGGCGTATGGGCTGCGTAACAATAATGCTATCCACTCTAGCTTGGTTTACAGGCGGCTGGCTCTCTATTGATTCTTCTCACCTTTATCCAATGATGCTTTCTGGTTTGATAGGCATTTTCATTGGAGATACGGCCTTATTTGCCTGCTTTAATCGCATGGGACCTAGACAAGCTGGGTTACTCTTCTCATGCCATGCTCTATTTTCAGCTATCCTTGGTTACTGGCTATTTAATGAAACCTTACAAGGTTGGGAGCTAGTTGGTGCTATTTCAGTTTTCTCTGGCGTCTCAATTGCGATTTTCTTTGGTAAAAAAACAGACAATCAAGGGACATGGGATGAAGTCAAAGGCAATATTTGGATAGCCATATTTCTAGGGTTACTTGCTGCTTTTTGCCAAGCGCTTGGAGGGGTAATAGCAAAACCGGTGATGTTAACCAGTGCTGATCCGATTGCTGCATCAGCGATTCGAATGGCGTCAGCATTTGGTGCTCATAGTTTACTAAGAATGACTAATTTCCCTCTGGCACGACCAATTACGCCAATTAATGCACGTATTTTAGGTATTGTCGCATTGAATGGGTTTCTTGCTATGACTGTCGGTATGACGTTAATTTTATATGCTCTACAAAAAGGCAATGTAGGTATGGTAGCCCTGCTTTCTTCAACCACACCAATCATGATCTTACCTTTATTGTGGCTATACACAAAAAAAGCACCAAACCGTTTTGCTTGGTTAGGTGCTTTTTTAGCGGTCATTGGTACTGGATTAATCGTTAGCTAATTGAACGTAAAAATAACTAGGCTCTATCAAAAGGAAAAGCCATCACTTGATCGATGTGCTTTTCTCCCATAGCCAACATAATAAGACGATCGATACCTAGAGCAACACCAGCACAATCAGGAAGGCCTGCTTCTAGTGCCGCAATCAAATGATAGTCAATGGGTTGTTCAATTAATCCCATCGATTTACGTTTCGCATTGTCTTCTTCAAAACGAGCAAGTTGTTCTTTTGCATTATCCAATTCATGGAAACCATTCGCTAGTTCAATGCCTTTAAAGTACACCTCAAAACGTTCAGCCACTCTCTGATCCGTAGGATTAATCTTAGCAAGTGCAGCTTGAGAGGCTGGGAAGTCATAAACAAAAGCAGGAACCTCTAAGCCTATTTTCTCTTCAACCCCCATGCTAAATAGCAGCTGCAGTAATGTATCTCTATCTTCTTCAATATCCGCAATATCTGATAAGCCTAGAGGAGCGGCAACCGCTCTTAATTCATTCATAGATGATTCTAAAGGGCAAATACCAAGCACTTTAATAAAGGCTTCCTGATATGTCATACGCTCTGAATCATGACACTTTAACACCAACATCAGAAGCTCATTCATTTCATCCATTAACTGATGATGATCAAAGCTTGGGCGATACCATTCCAACATCGTAAATTCAGGGTTATGGAAACGCCCAGCTTCTTCATTACGAAATGCTTTATTAATTTGGTAAATCGCACCACTGCCAGCCGCTAATAGTCGCTTCATATGAAATTCAGGGCTAGTCATAAAATACAAATGCGCGCCATCGGCATAGCCCGGCCCAACAAAATCAGTTTGAAAGGTATGAAGGTGCACATCTGTAACAGTGGCATGACTCATTGCAGGGGTATCTACTTCCATCACTTTTCGCTCAGAAAAGAACAAACGAATAGAAGCCATAATCTCAGCACGTTGCTGTAATTGCTCAATTGATGCACTTGGCATCCAATTTTGACTAGTCATAATCTTATACATTAGAAAAACTTATCCAAAATGATACCTGATAACCCACTTTAAGGTTACCTATTTTTTAACTTTATAAATACCCTTACCCATCAAGGGGATACGAGACCGATAAGAATCATTATCACTTATAAAGCAACAACTTAACTACAAATAGCAGCGAATATTAACAGCTTTAACTAGTTGACGGAGATCACATTATTTACAACAAACCACCCCATTAGTGGTACTTGCACGACAAAACTTTATCCATATCAATTTTTATTACAAAAGCTCACATAGAATAGGCATCAGAATTTTTAAGTTTTATTTGCTCTTTATTTGTCACACGAGCAGGCTAGATTCTCATAATTAATCACATTTAGGTGGTTAATTTAATTTTTTATCTTTTATCCCGGAGAATAACTGTGAAAACGATAACCACAGATATTGCAGTGATCGGCGCGGGCGGTGCAGGTCTACGTACTGCCATTGCAGCAGCAGAAGCGAACCCAGAGCTAGAAATTGCTCTAATCTCAAAAGTTTACCCAATGCGTTCGCACACTGTTGCCGCGGAAGGTGGGTCAGCAGCCGTGACCAAGGAAGAAGATACACTAGACAATCACTTCAACGATACTGTTGGCGGTGGTGATTGGCTGTGTGAACAGGATGTTGTTGAATACTTTGTAAAAAATGCATACCGCGAGATGACTCAATTAGAACAATGGGGTTGTCCTTGGAGCCGTAAAGAAAATGGCGAAGTAAACGTTCGTCGTTTTGGTGGTATGAAAGTTGAACGTACATGGTTTGCTGCCGATAAGACTGGCTTCCATATGCTTCACACCCTATTCCAAACTTCAATGAAATACCCTCAAATCAACCGTTTTGATGAGTACTTTGTTGTTGATATTTTAGTTGAAGATGGTCAAGTTCAAGGTCTGATTGCTATTCATATGGCTGAAGGCGAACTTATTTGTATTAAAGCAAAATCTGTTGTTCTTGCAACGGGTGGCGCAGGTCGTGTTTACCACTGTAATACCAATGGCGGTATCGTTACTGGTGATGGTATGGCTATGGCATTCCGTCACGGTGTTCCACTGCGTGATATGGAATTTGTTCAATACCACCCAACGGGCCTACCTGGCACAGGCATCCTGATGACTGAAGGTTGTCGTGGTGAAGGCGGTATCATCGTAAACAAAAATGGTTACCGTTACCTACAAGATTACGGCATGGGTCCTGAGACTCCTGTTGGTGAGCCTAAGAACAAGTACATGGAGCTGGGTCCTCGTGACAAAGTTTCTCAAGCGTTCTGGCACGAACAACAAAAAGGCAACACTATCAAACACCCTCTTGGTGATGTAGTGCATTTGGATCTTCGCCATTTAGGTGAAGAGTACTTAAATGAACGTCTACCGTTTATCTGTGAGCTTTCAAAAGCCTACGTTAACGTTGATCCAGCAAAAGAGCCAATTCCAATTCGTCCTACTGTTCACTACACCATGGGTGGTATTGAAACGGATAAGAACAACGAAACAAACATCAAAGGTCTATTTGCTGTTGGTGAATGTTCTTCTGTTGGTCTTCACGGTGCAAACCGTCTGGGTTCAAACTCACTTGCTGAGTTAGTTGTATTTGGTCGCCTTGCAGGTGAAAAAGCGGCTGAGCGTGCTGCTGAATTCACAACTTGGAATGACGATGCTATCAAAGCACAAATTGAAGAAGTACAAGGCCGTATTGATGCACTACTAGCTCAAGAAGGCGATGAAAACTGGTCTGATATCCGTACGGAAATGGGCCATTCAATGGAAGCGGGTTGTGGTATCTATCGTAAAGAGCACGAGATGCAAGATACGATTGAGAAACTGGCTGAACTGAAAAAACGTTATAAAAACATCAGCATCAAAGATAAAGGTAAAGTGTTCAACACTGACCTATTATACGCTATTGAAGTAGGTTACGGCCTTGAAGTTGCTGAAACAATGGCTCACTCTGCGATTCTACGTAAAGAGTCTCGTGGTGCACACCAACGTCTAGATGAAGGTTGTACAGAACGTGATGATGTGAACTTCCTAAAACACTCATTAGCGTATTACAACAAAGATGCAGCGCCGACAATTAAATACAGCGATGTAACTATCACCAAATCTCAACCAAAAGCTCGCCTATACGGTGAAGCAGCAGAAAAAGCAGCAGCGGCAGAAGCTGAAGCAGCTAAGATCGCAGAGGAGCAAGCATAATGACAGCTGGTAAGAGAGTTCAAAAAGTAAGCATTATGCGTTACGACCCTATGGTAGATGAGAAACCTTATCTACAAGCGTTCGACGTACCTTGTGATGACACAACTTCTGTTCTTGATGCAATTGGTTACATCAAAGATAACCTAGACAAAAACCTATCTTACCGTTGGTCTTGTCGTATGGCGATCTGTGGCTCTTGTGGCATGATGGTAAACAACGTACCTAAGCTTGCTTGTAAAGCGTTCTTACGTGATTACCCAAATGGTTTAACACTAGAACCATTAGCAAACTTCCCTATCGAGAAAGACTTAATTGTTGATATGACTCCGTTCATCGAACGTCTAGAAGCAATCAAGCCTTATATTCTTGGTAACGACCGTACTCCAGATCAAGGTCCTAACACTCAGACTCCTGAGCAAATGGCAAAATACAAGCAGTTCGCTGGTTGTATCAACTGTGGTCTATGTTATGCAGCGTGTCCTCAATTCGGTCTAAACCCTGAATTCATCGGTCCTGCAGCACTAACACTGGCACACCGTTACAATCTTGATAGCCGTGATAACGGTTCTGCTGAGCGTATGAAGCTAATCAATGGCGACAACGGCGCATGGGGCTGTACGTTTGTAGGTTACTGTTCTGAAGTATGTCCAAAACACGTTGACCCTGCAGCAGCAGTTAACCAAGGTAAGATCGCATCGTCTCAAGACTTTGTTATCGCAATGCTTAAACCACAGGAGGCATAAGGATGAGCAACCGTAAACCTTACGTTCGCGAAATGACACGTACTTGGTGGAAAGATCACCCTTTCTACCGCTTCTACATGGTTCGTGAAGCAACAATTTTACCGCTAATTTTCTTTACTATCTGTCTGCTTGTTGGCTTAGGTAGTTTAGTGAAAGGTCCACTTGCTTGGGCTTCTTGGTTAGATTTCATGGCAAACCCTATTGTGGTTGCTCTGAACATTGTTGCCTTAGCGGGTAGCTTATTCCATGCTCAAACATTCTTTAGCATGATGCCGCAAGTAATGCCTATTCGTCTTGGTGGTAAAACACTGGATAAGAAAGTCGTTGTTCTTGCACAATGGGCAGCAGTTGCTGCAATCACACTACTTGTATTGGTTATCGTTTAAGGAGAATTATTGTGGTAAATCTTAATCCAAAGCGTTCTGACGAACCAGTATGGTGGGGCTTATTCGGTGCCGGTGGTACTTGGTTTGCAATGCTAACACCAGTAACTATCTTAGTTCTTGGTATTTTAGTTCCACTCGGTGTGATTGGTCCTGAATCAATGAACTACCTACGTGTTGCTGGTTTTGTTACTAGCATCATTGGTGCATTATTTGTTATCGGTTCTATCTCTATGCCTATGTGGCATGCGATGCACCGTTTACATCATGGTATGCACGACCTAAAATTCCACACAGGTACTGCGGGTAAAATCGCATGTTACGCAGCGGCTGCTCTAGCAACTGTATTATCTGTTGTGTTTATCTTCATGATCTAATCATCATTTAGATACAAAAAAAGGTTGGCTTGATGCCAACCTTTTTTGTATCTACGGTACCCATTCCCATTAATTACCTAATAGTATAGATAATAAAAAAGGCCACCGAAGTGACCTTTTATATAAAGCTATTCTCGATATAAATCGAAATTACTTCACACGACCAACGTATTCGCCAGTACGCGTATCAACTTTAACTACTTCGCCGATAGCGATGAATAGTGGAACACGAACTACTGCACCAGTAGAAAGCGTTGCTGGTTTACCACCAGTGCCTTGAGTATCACCTTTCAGACCTGGGTCTGTTTCAGTCACTTCAAGTTCAACAAAGTTTGGCGGTGTCACTGTAATTGGATTATCATTCCAAAGAGTCAGTGTACAAGTGTCGTTTTCTACTAACCATTTAGCAGCGTCACCTACTGATTTTACATCAGCAGCGATTTGCTCAAAGCTTACGCTGTTCATGAAGTGGTAAAATTCACCGTCGCTGTATAGGTAGTCTAGCTCTACGTCTACAACGTCTGCTAATTCAAAGCTTTCACCTGATTTAAATGTTTTTTCTAGTGTTTTACCAGAAAGCAATCTACGAAGTTTTACACGGTTGAATGCTTGACCTTTACCTGGCTTAACATATTCGTTCTCGATAATTGAGCATGGCTCATTATCTAGCATAAATTTCAAACCGCCTTTGAATTCATTGGTACTTACTGACGCCATGATTTCCTCTTAACATCGTTGAGTTATAAATAATGTCACACATAATAACCCGAAATGACGCTCCTGTTGAGCAAAACTGGCTCAAAGAACTAGCGAATGCGATCTCTGACCCTCATCAGTTACTCTCAACACTAGGTATTGATAGCTCTTCATGGGAGAAAGGTCTAGAAGCGAAAAAGTTATTTGCGTTACGTGTGCCGACAAGTTTTGTCGATAGAATGGAATTTGGCAACCCTTTTGATCCTTTATTACGCCAAGTATTGCCTTTAGATCAAGAATTCGAGGTACATGAAGGATATTCGAACGATCCTTTAGAGGAACAAGACAACGAACAACCGGGTTTACTGCATAAATACAAAAACCGAGTTCTGTTGATTGTAAAGGGAGGTTGTGCCGTGAATTGTCGTTATTGCTTCCGCCGTCATTTCCCATATCAAGATAACAAAGGCAGTAAAGCCATTTGGCAAGAGTCCATCGATTACATTGCAAATCATCCTGAAGTAAATGAAGTCATTTTTTCTGGTGGTGATCCTTTAATGGCCAAAGATCATGAACTGACATGGTTAATTCAACATATTGAAGCGATTCCGCACATCAAGCGCCTTCGTATCCACTCTCGCTTACCGGTAGTAATACCAAACCGTATTACTGATGCGTTGTGTCAGCTATTTAAACAAACACGCTTACAAATCATTCTAGTGACTCATATTAACCATGCTAACGAAATTAACTTTGAGTTAGTAAATAAAATGACTCAATTAAAACAATCAAACGTCACGCTATTAAATCAAAGTGTATTACTTAAAGATGTGAATGATACAACAGAGGCACTGACTGATTTAAGTGAGGCATTATTTGATGCGGGCATTTTACCCTATTACCTTCATGTATTAGACAAGGTGCAAGGTGCTGCTCATTTCTTTGTTTCTGATGAAAAAGCAAAGCAATTAATGGGGGAGTTAATTGAAAATGTTTCTGGTTATCTTGTTCCGACACTTGCCAGAGAAATTGGTGGTAGAAAAAGTAAAACACCTCTCGATTTATATTTAGAGTAATTCCTTTGAATCATAAGTATTCAGATATAAAAAAACCGAAGCGAATGCTTCGGTTTTTTATATCTAACGTTTAATTCTAAATTAGAATAACTCTTCAGCTACTTTGTATAGCTCAATTTTTTCTGGGCGACGCATGTTTTCAATTGCATCGATGATATCGTGATGAACTAGTTGCTCATTCTGAATACCAACACAACGACCACCGTGACCATCAATCAACAATTTAACACCGAAGTTACCCATACGAGACGCTAGGATACGGTCAAATGCGCCAGGTTGGCCGCCACGCTGAATGTGACCAAGAACAGTTGCACGAGTTTCACGACCTGTTTCAGCTTCGATTTCTTTTGCTAAACTATTAACATCAGTCATTAACTCAGTGATAGCGATGATTGCGTGCTTTTTGCCTTTTGCAATGCCATCTTGAATGTTCTGAATTAACGCGTCTTTATTTAGACCAGTTTCTGGAGTAATAACGTATTCACAACCACCAGCAATTGCAGCCATTAATGTTAAATCACCACAGTGACGGCCCATAACTTCTACAATAGAGATACGTTGGTGAGAAGAAGATGTATCACGTAAGCGGTCAATCGCATCAATAACTGTGTTTAACGCCGTTAGGTAACCAATAGTGTAGTCAGTACCCGCGATATCATTATCGATTGTGCCAGGCAGACCGATACATGGGTAACCCATCTCTGTTAGCTTCTTAGCGCCCATGTAAGAACCGTCACCACCGATAACAATTAATGCATCGATATCGTGTTTCTTAAGGTTCTCGATCGCTTTTTCACGAACAGCAACTTCTTTAAACTCAGGAAAACGTGCTGAACCTAAAAATGTACCGCCGCGATTGATCATATCAGATACGCTATGGCGCTCTAATTTCTCGATACGATCTTCAACAAGACCTAAGTAGCCATCATGAATACCAAATACTTCTAAGCCTTCCGTCAATGCTGTACGAACAACACCACGAACTGCCGCATTCATACCCGGCGCATCGCCACCACTTGTTAAAACACCAATCTTCTTGACCATGGTTACCCTCTAATATGGTTGGGAATTTCAATTTCAATTTCTAATACAGCAAGTAAACTCCCTAATCTACTCACCATTAATAATCTGTAATTTTTTTTCTTATGTAAGAGTATTACCAGTTTACTGAAAAAGTTCGTTGATTCACATCAGAATCAATCACGACTGTTTCATTTTTCTGTTACGAAAAAACAATTATTGCTAATAATACTACGTACTCACTAACTAAACTGACTCTGCTCTCTGTCTGAGTCTAGCACAACTGAAAGTGGGTCTTGATGAATTATAATATCAGAATGTGGAAATACTGTTAAAAGTTCGTCTTCAACTTTATCCGCTATACGATGTGCTTCAACTAATGGCATATGATCTGGCAACTCTAAATGCAGTTGAATAAATCGGGTTGGGCCAGCTAAACGCGTTCGTAAATCATGAATGCCTTTAACCCCTTCGACTCGACAACACGCCTCTCTTATCTGATCCAACTCTTCTTGTGGCAGCTGTCTATCAAGTAATAGTTGAATCGCCTCATACGCCATTTTAAATGCGCTAATTAAAATATACACACCAATGACTAAGGCAAAAATAGCATCAGCTTGATGCCAACCATACCAACTTAATGCAAGTGCTAACATAATAGCGGCATTCATAAATAAATCGGTTTTGTAATGTAATGAATCCGCAGCAATAGCCTGACTTCCCGTCTGTTTAACTACCCATTGCTGGAACATAACAAGGCCAAGAGTTAACACAATAGCAAACCCACAGACATACACCCCTAACTCAGGAGCAATAACATCTTGAGGACGGAAAAAACGCTCAACCCCATTCAATAATAAGAAGCAAGCAGAACCAGAAATAAACATTGCCTGAGCTAACGCCGCTAGCGACTCCGCCTTACCATGCCCAAAACGGTGCTCCTCATCAGCAGGTTGTAATGCGTAACGGACGACTAAAAGGTTAGTGATAGATGCGCCCATATCAAGTAAAGAGTCAACTAACGAAGCCAATAAACTGACTGAACCTGTCACCCACCAAGTTCCTAATTTAAATAGCATTAAAATTGTCGCAACAATGGTTGCAAGCCATGCAGCCGTAGTCACTAAAGACGCGTATCGTTGAGTCATGTTTCATCCATCTACCTAAAAATCAAACTTTAGTATAAAGGGTTACGCTCAAGATAGTTATTCCATTTATTAATATATTTACAACAAAACAGGCCTAAATAAAAAACGGGCCTTTATTTATCATAAAGGCCCGTTTTCATTTTCTAGAGATAATTGCGTTTATTTAGCACAATCAGCAATGTACTTATCTTGATTTGCTTTAAATTCTGCTTTTTGCTCTGGCGTTAGAATATTCATCATTTCATGACGTTTTTTCATCATTTCAACACGGCGATCGATTTGACGCTGTGACATTTTTTCAGCTAAATCACGTACTGCCTGCTCATCAAAATTATCCGCTAACATTAAGTTTTGCATCGCTTCATGATCGGCTTTCATTTCAGCCGTTGGCTGACGTTTTTGGCCTTTCTTCGCTTTCATTTCAGCTTTACGAGCGTCACGCATTTCATCAAATTTGTCTTCTTGTGCATCAGTAAGATCTAAATCTTTAAACGCCTTCTTATTTGCTTTCATCATACACTTACCACCGTGCATGCCTTCACCGCCTTTCATTCCACCTTCGTGATGGCCACCACCAAAAGCAAATGCCGATGCAGAAGCAAAAGAAAGAGGAAGAACAACTGCGCCTAAAATCATTTTTTTCATCATGTTCATTGTGTTATCTCCGTTACAGAAAATGGGGTTCAATCAAAAATCAGCTTGCTGCTGCTTGGTGTGGAGTAAGAATAGCTCAGTCAACGTAAATGAGTGTATTTTGTGCGTAAAGCAACGTAAAGGTTATTTTGAAGGTTGGTATTCCTTCATTTATTTGGCGATACTACACTCAGAAACTATTTATGTAGGTGAATAAAAATGGCAAAGATTTTATTAGTTGATGACGATATTGAGCTAACCGCGCTACTAAAAGACATCCTAAGTTTAGAAGGTTATCAGGTTACGGAAGCAAATAATGGCATTGAAGGCCTTGAAGCGATCACTAATGATTTAGACTTGATCCTACTTGATATCATGATGCCAAAAATGAATGGCATGGACATGCTTCGTAAATTACGAGAGACCAATGAAACTCCTGTATTAATGCTTACAGCAAAAGGAGAAGAAATTGATCGTGTTATTGGTTTAGAACTTGGCGCCGATGACTACCTACCAAAACCTTTTAGTGATAGAGAACTACTGGCTCGTATTCGCGCTATTTTACGTCGTACACAAAATAAAACCAAAGAGAGCAACAGCAGCAGCATTAAATATCAAGGCATTGAGATATTTATAGGCAAACAAGAAGCCTATAATCATGGTGAATTACTGGACTTAACCGGCACAGAGTTTGGGTTATTGTCTCAATTTATTCAAAAACCAGGAGAGATCATCTCTAAAGAAGAACTCAGTCTAGAAGTGCTTGGTAAACGCCTAGCACCCTTTGACCGCGCTATTGATATGCACGTTTCAAACTTACGTAAAAAATTACCACCACTCTCAGAAGGAAAGCCACGCATTAAAACCTTACGTGGTCGTGGCTATTTGTTTGTTGAGGAATGATTGGTGTTTAAAGTAAATACACGCTTCCCTCTTTTATCCAGCTTATATGGCCGTATCTTTGCCATATTTTGGTTTACCTTATTATTGGTTTTAATTGGGGTTGTTATTGGCCCTAATTTTGATCCACGATCTCGCCATAATATCGCAACTGAACATCTTACTAAAATGACTCAAATTGCTGCCTACATTACAGGGAAATACTCTGAGCGCGACAATTTAAAAAAGACCTTAAAAGAGATTAGCCATAAAGCACATCAACACGATGAAAACCTCGATCTATTTTTCACAACCCCTACTGGCGAAATTTTAGATAAACCTAAAGAGCTACGAGGAAGAAAAAAAGCGTTACTTAACTTTTTAACACTTTCTGATGATCCTGATCTTCCTCAACAAAAACTGTATGGTAGAACCATGATGGCGGGGCCTTTTGATATCGTCATCGCTCATGAAACCGTGTACATGTATGTGGGACGATATTGGAAAAAGCCCCCCCCATTTATTCTTAGAATATTAGATAAACCAGGGCAATTATTACTAGTGACCATGCTCGTTAGTACGCCTTTCTTACTTTGGCTTGCTTGGGCGTTAAGTCAACCTGCAAGACGTTTACAAAAAGCAGCAGAGCGGGTTGCTAAGGGCCAATTTGAAAAAGATGAAGCATTAGAAAAAGGGCCAAGAGAATTTAGAAAAACAGGGCAAAGCTTTAATCAGATGGTCGGGTCACTCAACACCATGATCTCAGGCCAGCAGCGCTTATTATCTGATATTTCTCATGAACTACGCTCTCCCTTAACTCGTTTAAGAATGGCAACAGCCCTTGCCACTCGTAAGCAAGGTGAAAGCGCAGAGTTATCTCGTATTGATATGGAAGCGGATCGCTTAGAGCAGATGATTTCTGAGCTATTAGAACTCTCTCGAATACAAGTAAACAGCCATCAAGAACGAGAGAAAACTGACGCTTACTCATTATGGTTTGATATTTTAGAAGATGCCAAATTTGAGGCTGAGCATTCAAATAAAATACTGACTTATTCTGATTTAAAAGAAACGCCTATTTTTGGTAACCCTAATCTATTAATGAGCGCGGTTGAAAACGTTATACGCAATGCTATTAAGTACGGTAATGATGTGGTCACTGTGAATATCAATGATAATGGCAACATTCTCACCATCACCGTTGATGACAATGGTGATGGTGTACCAGAAGATGAACTCAAGGATATCTTCAAACCCTTCTATCGAGTATCTACCGCTCGAGATCGAAGCAGTGGCGGAACAGGTCTTGGTCTGGCGATTACCGAAAGTGCCATTCACCAGCACAGCGGCACCATCATTGCGAGTAAAAGCCCTCTTGGCGGATTGCGTATGACCATTACGCTACCTATCGAACAATAATGACTTGTCACAACATGGCTTATCTCAAAGTAAGCCATGTTGTTACTCGTATGCTCTACCCCGATACCTATCAATTAGATATACTGAGTTTACTTTCCGTTATTCAAGAGTTCACTATGTTTGATATTGCGTTGTACGAACCTGAAATCGCCCCAAATACGGGTAACATCATTCGCCTGTCTGCTAACTGTGGTGCAAACCTGCATTTAATTGAACCATTAGGATTCGATTTAGAAGAGAAAAAACTTCGCCGAGCAGGGTTAGATTATCATGAATTAACCCATGTAAAACGCCATAAAGATTACGCTGCCTTTCTTGATTATTTAGAAAATGAAAGTGAAGGTGAACACCGTATCTTTGCCTGCACAACCAAGACGACAGGCCATCACACCACTCCAAGCTATCAAAAGGGAGATGTGTTGTTATTCGGCCCAGAAACTCGTGGATTGCCCGCTGATTTAATTGATGGCTTACCAATGGAACAACGTGTTCGAATTCCTATGATGCCAGACAGCCGCAGTTTAAACTTATCAAACTCTGTTGCTATCATCGTATTTGAAGCGTGGCGTCAAATGGGATTTGAAGGCGGGTTATAATTCCAAAACTCATAGCTCAAATACAAAAATAGCCACTCAATAGTGGCTATTTTTATACGCATAAGGAATGGGATATATTAAATTCCATCACCAGACATAAACGTTTGTGACTTACCATTAAACTGTTGGTCCATATCGAGCGATGGCATTTCAGAGCTAGGGCGCCCAACAATTTTAGCAGGAACACCAGCAACCGTAGTATGTGGAGGAACGGCTTGCAGAACCACAGAGCACGAACCAATCTTAGCACCAACACCCACTTCAATATTACCTAAAATCTTCGCACCCGCACCGATCATAACGCCTTCACGGATCTTAGGGTGACGATCGCCACACTCTTTACCCGTACCACCGAGTGTCACATCTTGCAGAATAGAAACATCATTCTCAACCACGGCCGTTTCACCAATGACGATGCCCGTCGCATGGTCAAACATGATCCCTTTACCAATGGTCGCCGCAGGATGCACATCCACCTGACAAGCAACAGAAATTTCATTTTGCAGATACGTCGCTAATGCAACACGACCTTGCTTCCAAAGCCAGTTCGATACACGATACCCTTGCAATGCATGATAGCCTTTTAAATACAATAAAGGCATTGAGTACATAGAAACCGCAGGATCTCGAGTCACAGTCGCGCAAATATCGCACGCAGCCGCATCGGTAAGAGAAGGATCAGAAGCAAATGCTTCCTCTACCACTTCACGAACTGCCATTGCAGGCATAGAGGCTGTCGCCAACTTATTCGCTAAAATATAACTTAATGCTGCAGCAAGGTTTTCATGTTTTATGATGGTGGCATGATAAAAGCTTGCAAGCATAGGTTCTTGTTCTGACTGCTCACGCGCTTCTCGAACAATGCACTCCCATACTTGGTGTTTTTTACATTCTTTCATTTTCATACCATCCTTGAATTACGATTCTGATTTCTTATCTCGCGCTAATAAGTCCTGCGCAGCAACTCTTGCATCTTTTCCTTGATACAATACTTGATAAATTTGCTCAACTATAGGCATTTCAACACCCATACGATCAGCAAGTAGCCATACTTCTTTGGTATTGCGATACCCTTCAACCACTTGACCAATTTCTGCTTGAGCGCTATCTACGTCACCGCCTTGACCTAAAGCCAAACCAAAACGACGGTTACGAGATTGGTTATCGGTACACGTTAACACTAAATCACCTAAGCCAGCCATCCCCATAAAGGTTTCAGCTTCTGCGCCTAAAGCCACGCCTAAACGAGTCATTTCAGCCAAACCACGGGTAATTAATGCAGTACGAGCATTAGCACCAAAGCCAATACCATCAGACATACCCGCACCAATAGCGATTACGTTCTTCACCGCTCCGCCTAATTGCATTCCAGTAAAATCATTATTGGCATAAACACGGAATGTCTTTGAGCAGTGGATTTTTTCTTGTAAATCTTTAACAAACTCTTGGTCAGGAGACGCAACAGCAATCGCCGTTGGCATACCAGATGCAAGTTCTTTAGCAAAAGTAGGTCCAGAAAGCACAGCCAGTGAATGAGATTCACCTAACGCTTCTACTGCCACTTCTTTTAATAAACGACCTGTTTCAGGCTCTAGTCCTTTTGTCGCCCAACATATACGAGAATCATCACGTAAGAATGGTTTTACATTACCTAGTACCAAACCAAAAACATGACTTGGAACTACAACCAGTAAATCGCGGCTTGCTTGCACTGATTTTTCAAGATCCGTAGACATGATTAATGACGGTGGGAAAGCAACACCCGGCAAAAACTCTTCATTAGCACGATCGGCTTCAAGGCGAGCCATATGTGATTCTTC
Organism: Aliivibrio sp. S2TY2; assembly: GCF_028765525.1. NCBI lineage: Bacteria > Pseudomonadati > Pseudomonadota > Gammaproteobacteria > Vibrionales > Vibrionaceae > Aliivibrio > Aliivibrio sp. S2TY2. Next base: position 17,984 of record NZ_JARACS010000017.1, read on the forward strand.
ATGACCCCATAAAATCACTTTTGCGCCATTACGAGCAAGAGAGATAGCAAGAGAAGTTCCGTATGAGCCAGCACCAAGTACGGTCATGGAAATATCAGAGTAATCGGTTTGTGTTGTCATTGTGACCATCCAAAACAAGTATCAAAGGATACTAGAGTAATAAAAGCAAAATGCACTTTTTATCAAAATTTAATTTCTATATTCAGTATAGAAACTATCTTAGATAAAAAAGTGCATTTATTCTCTACAAATTAATCAATAGCGCAAGGCTATTCATTATTAAGCTTCAGAAGGCGCAGCTGCGTTTTCTTGAGCTTGGTTTTGTAGGTAATTCATGAACAATGCGTCAAAGTTAACTGGTGCAAGGTTCAATTGTGGGAACGTACCTTTAACCACTAGGCTAGAGATCGTTTCACGAGCATATGGGAACAGAATGTTCGGGCAGAATGCACCTAGGCAATGTGCTAGTTGAGCTTCTTCCATTTGGCCAGCAGTAAAGATACCACCTTGTTGTACTTCACAAAGGAATGCAGTTTCTTCTTCGTTCTTAACCGTAACAGTTAAACGTAGAACGACTTCGTAAACACCTTCGCCTAGTTCACGGCTTTGAGTATCAAGGTCCAGTTTAACATCTGGATTCCACTCTTTTTGGAACATAGTTGGAGAGTTAGGAGCCTCAAAAGATACGTCTTTTAGGAAGATACGTTGAATTGCAAAGTTTTGTTGCTCTTGTTGTGCTGCTTCAGCCATGGGAAAGTCCTTTCTATATATGTATGTATGAATGCAGAATAACGCTGTGATATTACTCTGCATTCGTGATATCTAAAAAATGGGCCAGATATCACATCAAAATGAATCAGTTGCTTATGAAATGGGCAATTACTTTTTGCCTTTTACTAACGGTAGGTTAGCTTCATTCCAAGAGATTAGGCCATTCTTAAGCAATTTAACTTGCTCAAAACCTTCTTTATGCAGATCATTTGCTGATGCTTGAGCGGTTTGGCCTGTTTTACATACCACAATAATTGGGGTTGTTTTTGAGTTTTCAAGACCAGCTAGGTTACCGGCTTTAATATCACTTGGTAAAATGTGACGAGCACCCGTAATATGGCCTGATTTAAACTCATCTTTAGAGCGAATATCTAGCACAATCGCATCTTCGCGGTTCATCAGTGTTGTTGCTTGTGAAGGATCCACTTCTTGGTAGCCAGCGGTTTTCTGTTTTACTACGTTTTGAATCAACGCAACAACAATACCAATCCACACAACAGCTAAAATCATGTTATTGGTTACAAAATCGATGATTGACGTTTCCATATTCTTTATCTCTGATTTTTGGATAACCACATGCCATTAGACAATGTCAGTTACCATGGGCTCTAAAATGAAGTCGAAAGTATACCCTAGGGTTTGTTCGGAGACTAGCGAGGATAAAAAAACTGATAAGAACAACAAAAATGCTGTGATATTGGTTTTACAATTGAGACCAAATAAAAACTCTATCTAGTCAGAACTCACTCTATCTGAAATAATGCAGCGATGAACATATCCTTTTTTAATAAGCCTATTCCTAGTCGTAAATTTGTTACGACCGCGATCGTGTGCCTGACATTTGCACTTCCTCTTATCGCTCATGCGAATGACGCTGAATTAAAAGGAATGAAACAAGAAATATCTCGTCAGAGCTCGGTATTAAGTAAACAGAAGAAAGAGCTATCAAGTCTTCAATCTAGCCTTAAAAAGCATGAACTATCCATTGCTAACGCCTCCAAAAAAGCGCGCAATGCAGAGCGAGAACTCGCAGCGGTAAAACGCTCGATAACCGAATTAAAACAGCAACAATCAGAGCTTACTCAACAACAAATTGGACAAACTGAAGTATTAAAAGACTTACTCGTCAATTACTACTTAATAAGTCGTAATAATCAACTTTCTAATGTGCTCAGTGGCGATGACGTCACTAAAATCGATCGCATGACACAATACGCCCAACGTATTTCTGAAGCCCGAGTGGGTGCGATTTCTCAGTTAGAATTCACAACGATGCAATTGAAAGAGAAAGAAGTTTCTCTTCTTAAACAGCAACAACGACAAAGTGAATTATTAGCTCAATACAAGCAAGAAAAAACCACACTGCAAACATCACAAAACAAACGTAAGAAAACCGTTTCCAGTATCAAAAAACGCATTTCAAATGAAAATGGTTATTTAAATGAACTGCAGCAAAATGAAAAACGCTTAAAAGTTGCCATCGCAAAAGCGAAAGCAAGTAACAATGTACCTATGGATGGTATTGCTCGTCAAAAAGGGCGTTTACCTTGGCCTATTAGCAACGCCAAAACACTTCATAGTTTTGGAACAAAACAAACAGGGCAGCTCACTTGGAAAGGCATGGTGCTAGCCAGTGAATACGGTACACCAGTAAAAGCCGTTGATTCTGGTAAGGTCGTTTTTGCTGATTGGTTACGAGGCTATGGCTTAATGGTGTTAATCGATCACGGTAAAGGTGATATGACACTTTATGGCTATAACCAAAGCTTAATGAAGAAAGAAGGCGATAAGGTGCAAGCAGGAGAGACGATTGCGGTTGTTGGTGACAGTGGCGGTCAAGACAGAGCTTCACTTTACTTTGAGATCCGCCGTAACAGTAAGGCACAAAACCCACGCTCTTGGTTAAGGCGTTAGTAGTTTAGTGATTTGCTAAAATAACAATTATGAATAGAGTTCAGATCGCTTCGCTCGCAGAATTCAGAGGTGATCGCAGTAATAACAGCGATCAATCTGAGCCCTTTAAGGGAGCTTGCGACCGATCTGAATTCTTATCTTTCTAAACGTTAAAATATTAAAGCTAGATTATTTTAGGGTTTTATTTGGATCGTCTTCTTTACGTTGAAACTCACCTTCAAATACATCGCCTTGCTGATCGTTCTGATTTGTGCGATCAAATGGGTTACCTTGATTAAACGGACCGTTTTGATCAAAGCCACCACCAAACCCTGCATGAAAACCACCCTGTGATGCTCCCATGCCATTTACTTTTACACGACTCATTAGCTGTTTAGCTAAATACGCTCTCGGTGCTGGAAGCAATACCAGCATACCTAAAGCATCAGTCATAAAACCAGGGACAAGCAATAACACACCAGCAACGGCAAGCATGACACCTTCTACTATTTGCTGTGCAGGTAATTCACCTTGTTGTAATTTTGATTGCACTGACATTAGAGTCTGAATGCCTTGGCTACGGACTAATGACGCACCAACAAAAGCGGTGATCAATACTAATCCAAGTGTTGGCCACATCCCTAACATGCCCCCGACTTGCACAAACAGCGCAATTTCAATAATGGGAACAAAAATAAACAATAATAATAAAATAGGAAACACAATATACCTCGATTAGATTTGATACGAACTTTCACTTTTCGCTTCATTTAGTGTAGCAGGCATTCTCTGCGAACCACTTTTTCTCTCTCTATTATGATAGATGCGGCACATCCCCTCATTTTTCAAGAAAATCTTCTGTAAAAGAGTGTAAACAGCCATCAAATTCATTAACTCGATTAGCAGTTATATAACCTATAAAGTAAATATATTAACAACTAGTGAGAGCATTATCTCAATTTGAAATATTTTGCAAAAACTAGACTTAAAAAGTGATCAACTTAACACTTTTACCACTAAAGAGGTGTATGATGACGTTAAAACAAGGCATCAGGTACGATATTGATCACCCTCTGACGAACGGACTCTACTCGCAGATATGATCACTTGGACAGAATCCAATAATTAAAATATAGAACCTTAAAGGCTTACTATGACTCAGATGCTTGATTTAGAAAAAACGAATACTGCAACTCGTATTGAAGAAGATTTGCTAGGTGAACGTCACGTTCCTTCAGAGGCTTACTACGGTATTCACACTCTTCGCGCTATGGAAAACTTCAACATTTCAAATGTAACTATTTCTGATGTTCCTGAGTTTGTTCGTGGCATGATCTACACTAAAAAAGCAGCCGCTTTAGCTAACAAAGAATTAGGTGCTATCCCTTCACAAGTTGGTGAGTACATCATCAAAGCATGTGATTTAATTCTTGAAACTGGCAAGTGTATGGATCAATTCCCATCAGATGTTTACCAAGGCGGTGCTGGTACTTCAGTTAACATGAATGCTAACGAAGTTATTGCTAACGTTGCTCTTGAACTAATGGGTAAAGAGAAAGGCGAATACGACATCATTAACCCTAATGATCACGTTAACCGTTCTCAATCAACTAACTGTGCATACCCTACAGGTTTCCGTATTGCTGTATACAACAGCATGATGAAACTGATCGAAGCGATTGAATACCTAAAAGGTGCATTCGATCTTAAAGATCAAGAATTCCGTAACATTCTGAAGATGGGTCGTACTCAACTTCAAGATGCTGTTCCAATGACAGTTGGTCAAGAGTTCCACGCTTGGGGTGTTTTACTTCAGGAAGAAGTGAAAAACCTTAACTACACAGCGCAACTTCTTTTAGAAGTAAACATCGGCGCTACGGCAATCGGTACTGGCTTAAACGCAGCGACTGGTTACCAAGAAGCGGCAGTTCGTCATCTAGCAGAAGTAACAGGTCTACCATGTGTTGCTGCTGAAGACTTAATCGAAGCAACATCTGACTGTGGTGCTTACGTAATGATCCACGGTGCGCTAAAACGTACTGCGGTTAAAATGTCTAAAATTTGTAATGACTTACGTCTTCTTTCTTCTGGTCCTCGTGCTGGTCTAAATGAATTGAACCTTCCAGAGCTTCAAGCTGGTTCTTCAATCATGCCTGCAAAAGTTAACCCAGTAATCCCAGAAGTAGTTAACCAAGTATGTTTCAAAGTAATTGGTAACGATATTACAGTGACTTTCGCTGCTGAAGCGGGCCAACTGCAATTAAACGTAATGGAACCAGTAATTGGCCAAGCACTGTTCGAATCTATCGACATCTTGAAAAATGCCTGTGTGAACCTACGTGACAAATGTATCGATGGCATCACTGTGAACAAAGAAGTATGTGAAGCTCACGTATTTAACTCTATCGGTATCGTTACTTATCTAAACCCATTCATTGGCCACCACGAAGGTGACATTGTTGGTAAGATTTGTGCTGAAACAGGTAAAAACGTTCGTGATGTAGTTCTTGAACGTGGTCTTCTAACAGAAGAACAATTAGATGACATCTTCTCTGTAGAGAACTTGATGCATCCTGAATACAAAGCAAAACGTTACGATTAATCCGTAACACCTAAAATAGCGAGCTCACTGAAGCTCGCTTTTTTTATCGTCCTAATTTTTAATCAAAAAAAACTAAGTAATCATTCATACTTTTATTGGTTTGCTGTATATAGCTGTTCAATAAAAATCTGAATAATTATTTTAAATTTTAACACTGGAGTTATATATGGTTGCTGTACAGCTTCTCGTCGTACTACTGTTCATCTATTTAGGTGCACGTATTGGCGGTATCGGTATCGGTTTTGCGGGTGGTGCGGGCGTACTTGTTCTTACCATGATCTTAGGACTAGACGCAGGTTCTATCCCTATCGACGTTATTTTAATCATCATGTCTGTTATCACTGCGATTGCTGCTATGCAAGTGGCTGGTGGTATGGATTGGTTGGTTGACCTAGCAGAAAAATTCTTACGTAAAAATCCAAAACGCATTACTTTCTACGCACCAATCGTGACTTATTTCATGACGATGCTAGCAGGTACAGGCCACACTGCATTCTCAACACTTCCTGTTATTGCAGAAGTTGCTAAAGAACAAGGTGTTCGTCCTTCTCGCCCACTTTCTATCGCTGTTGTTGCTTCTCAAATTGCAATCACTGCGTCTCCAATCTCGGCGGCGGTTGTTTTCTTCTCTGGTATCCTTGAGCCTCTAGGTGTGGATTATCTAACGCTATTAGCTGTATGTATTCCATCAACGTTCCTAGCGTGTATGGTTGGTGCATTCGTTGCTAACTTCCTAGGCTGTGAGCTGAAAGATGATGCTGTTTATCAAGAACGTCTTGCAAAAGGCCTAATTAAGATGAATGGCGAAGGTAAGCGTGAAATTTTACCAACAGCAAAAGCATCTGTTTATATCTTCTGTGTTGCTATCGTTGCGGTTGTTGCTTATGCAACGATGATCAGTGGCAGTGTTGGTCTGATTGAACACCCAACCATTGGTCGTAACGAAGCTATCATGGCATTAATGCTAACCGCCGCTGCTGCTATTGTGACGTTCACTAAAATTGATGCGTCTAAAATTGCTAATGCTGCGACATTCAAATCAGGTATGAGTGCTTGTGTGTGTGTTCTTGGTGTTGCATGGCTTGGTGATACGTTTGTCTCTTCTCACATTGGTGAAATCAAAGAGTTCTCAGCTGAGATCCTTGCGCAATACCCGTGGATGCTAGCGATTGTTTTATTCTTTGCTTCAATGCTTCTTTACTCTCAAGGTGCAACAACAACGGCTCTAATGCCTGCAGCCCTTGCGATTGGTGTTGCTCCAATTACAGCAGTTGCGTCATTTGCTGCGGTAAGTGCACTGTTCGTTCTTCCAACTTACCCAACGCTACTTGCTGCGGTTGAAATGGATGACACAGGTTCAACACGTATTGGTAATCTTGTATTTAACCACCCATTCTTCATTCCGGGTGTTGCTACGATTACGACTTCAGTTGCACTAGGTTTTGTATTCGGTGGTATTATTCTTTAATAGGTGAATTGCAATAATATCCCTCAAAATGGCAGCTAATTTAGCTGCCATTTTTTTATTTCTAGCTTATGACGTAATCGGCACGACCAATATATCAATAGGAGAGTGATGAATTAGCGGTCGAGAATAAGAAATGATTTTACTTAAGAAATCATGATGATGTCCGCAAATCAATAAATCGATTTCATTCGCTTTTACTGCTTTATCAACTTTATGGCTAAGATCTCCCGTTCCCACCCAAAAGCTCTCAATTGGAAACTGAGTATACTGCTGAAAATCATTAAGCCACTTATTTGAAGGTTCATTTAATGGTTTACGCTCAGGCTCTGCTTCTATATCAATGAGCTCAGGATAAATCTCACCATGAGTACCATCAATATGAATAAAAGACACTTTGGAACCTAATAGCTCCGCCATAGAAACGGCTCTATCAATCAACACATGACTCTCTTCTGAAAGATCCAGCGCCACAAGAATATGTTTGTATTTCATCACTATACCCTCTGGTTATTCACCCTAATAATTAATCATCGTAACAAGCATAGTTTCTGTTCAATAAAAAGTGTGTCGTAGGGATCTCGAAACCGTGACAAATAAAAAATAATTACACTAAGTACCGAAGAGAAAGGAGCAGATCATTAATGCAATTGATACTATACTTGTCGAACTCTTGACCATTTCGATAGTCATACCCGTATCTATTTTAATAAAGACTTTCACATGACGAACTTACTCCGTTTTCGAGCTGCCCTTTTATCATTTTTTATTCTATTTACCTCCTTTGCCCCTCAAGCTGTCGCGTCTTTTGATCTGACTAAATTACAGGGTAAGCAAACCTCTTCTTTTGTGACCGTAAATGAAGCCTTCCCGTTTAATTTCATGCAGCAAGGAGATAGAGTCTATTTAGATTGGCAAGTGATGCCTGATTATTACCTATACCAACAACGTATTTCGGTAACGGCTAATGGTGCAAAGATTGCTGATTTAGTTATGGAAGAAGGCACGCCTTATAACGATGAATTTTTTGGTGATGTAAACATCTACACTGAACCACTTACGATCACGGTTCCTCTTATTTCGGTTAGTGATAATGCCGAGTTAACTGTTCGATACCAAGGTTGTGCTAAAGCCGGATTCTGTTATCCACCAGAGATCCGCAAAATTCCACTATCTGCATTAACAGGGCTAAGTTCATATCAAGATGAAACGGCAAATACGCATGTTGTGGCCAAAAATGATAACGCGCCAGTTGGCGTAGAAAAGAAAACATCATCAAATTCAGAGCAAAAAGAAGTATCTCAAACTCAACAGCAAGAGCTGGCTGACAACTTAGGTGATGCTTGGTGGACTCCATTTTTATTCTTAGCGCTTGGCATTGGTCTTGCGTTTACGCCTTGTGTATTGCCTATGTACCCTATCTTAACGGGCATTGTTTTAGGTGGCGGTAAACTATCTCATAGCAAAGCCTTCAAGCTCTCTTTTGTTTACGTTCAAGGCATGGCGTTAACCTATACTTTACTTGGGTTAGTGGTTGCTTCGGCAGGTCTTCAATTCCAGGCGGCACTACAACACCCTTATGTTCTCATTGGCTTAAGCGTAATGTTTGTTCTGCTTGCCCTATCAATGTTTGGTGCCTACACCATTCAACTGCCAAGCAGCTTACAAACAAAATTAAATGACATCAGTAACCAGCAAAAAGGCGGGAACTTAGGTGGCGTATTTGCCATGGGTGCAATTTCAGGTTTAGTGTGTTCGCCATGTACGACCGCTCCTCTTTCGGGTGCATTACTTTATGTTGCCAAAAGTGGTGATTTACTAACGGGTGCTGTCGCTCTGTACGCTTTGGCTATTGGTATGGGGATCCCACTAATTCTAGCCGCTGTATTTGGTAATAAACTGCTACCAAAAGCCGGTGTATGGATGACGCATGTAAAAACACTGTTTGGTTTTATTTTACTTGCCGTTCCTGTGTTCTTATTAGAGCGAATCCTTCCACATAACGTAACTCCATTTGTTTGGTCTGCGTTAGGTGTTGCAGCATTTGGTTGGCTTTATCATGTTAAAGCAACCATGCCCCAATCTTGGAAAACGAGTGTCGCTGGGATCATCGCGATCTTAGGTATTGTTGGCTCAGCAATCCCTGTAATTGATGCTATTTCAGGTAAAACACATACTGAAGTAAACACCACTACTCAAACTGTCATGTTTAAAAAAATCGCTAATTTAGAAGATTTGAATCGAGAACTTGAGGCAGCAAAAGCCCAAGGAAAACCAGTCATGCTCGACTTTTATGCTGACTGGTGTGTCGCGTGTAAAGAATTTGAAAAATACACCTTCCATAATGAAAAGGTAGAGCCGCTCTTAGGTCAATTTATCTTGTTGCAAGCCGATGTAACCAAAAACAGCCCAGAAGATATTGCCCTATTACAACAACTCAAAGTTCTTGGGTTACCAACCATCGATTTTTGGAATTCAAATGGCGATTATTTATCGAATGCTCGATTAACAGGATTTATGAAAGCAGAGCCATTTATGAACCATTTAAGTACAAACGTGACCAATGTTGAAGAATAATGTTTCTTTATTGAGCAAAATCATTGGTGATACACAGAAACTTATTTTATAATGCGAATTAATGATTTTTGATTCTACGACTTACGTTTTTATTGAGGTATACAAATGAGATTAATCCCGCTAAATCGCGCAGAACAAGTTGGCGCATGGTCAGCACAACACATTGTTAACCGTATTAATGCATTCAACCCAACAGCAGATCGTCCATTTGTTCTTGGCTTACCAACTGGCGGTACTCCACTAAACACGTATAAGAAACTTATCGAGCTTCATAAAGCTGGCGAAGTAAGCTTTAAGCACGTAGTAACATTCAACATGGATGAGTACATTGGCTTAGATGCTGATCACCCAGAATCTTACCGTACTTTCATGCACGAGAACTTCTTCAACCACATCGATATTCAAGCAGAAAACATCAACCTATTAGATGGTAATGCAGCAGATAACGAAGCTGAATGTCAACGTTACGAAGACAAGATCAAGTCTTACGGTCGCATCAACCTATTTATGGGTGGCGTGGGCAACGACGGTCACATCGCATTCAACGAACCAGCATCATCTTTATCTTCTCGTACTCGCATCAAAACGTTAACTGAAGATACGCGTATTGCTAACTCTCGCTTCTTCGGTGGCGACATGGATCTTGTTCCTAAGTACTCACTAACTATCGGTGTTGGTACTCTGCTTGATTCTGAAGAGATCATGATCCTAATCACAGGCCACAACAAAGGTCTTGCACTGCAAGCTGCGGTTGAAGGTTCTGTAAACCACATGTGGACTGTATCTGCACTTCAACTTCACCCTAAATCAGTAATCGTTTGTGATGAGCCATCAACACAAGAACTGAAAGTGAAAACAGTGAAATACTTCCAACAGCTTGAAGCTAAAAATATGGAAGGCTTTTAATTTATAGTGAACATTCACTTTAAATTAAGCTAAAAAAACCACCGATTAAAAACGGTGGTTTTTTTATGCATGAAACTTACTTGAACTTAAGCCTTTAATCTCTTAGGCAACTTAATCGATATCAACGCAGCCAATAACAAAAATCCAAACGACACCCATAAGCACGCAGCAAAGCCTGCAACTTGGAATACCCAGCCAGATAAAATGGTACCCACTAAACGTCCCATCGCATTGGCCATATAGTAGAAACCAACATCCATAGATACCCCATCACCTTTGGCATAACTCACAATTAAATAAGAGTGAAGTGAAGAGTTAACAGCAAAAATACCACCGAAAATCAACAAGCCAATCACGATGACATATTCAGGTTGCCACCCCATCTGAACACTATAAGCAATAATCCCTGTCACCAAGGCTAATAAACTCACCCACCACATTGCAGCTCGGCCGTCAGGTACTTTCCCTTCCGCTTTACCGGTAATTTTAGGAGCAAAGCCTTGTACAAAACCATACGCAATTACCCATAACGCTAAAAAGCCACCGACCAATGAATGATCCCAATTAAACACACTGCCAAGGTAAATGGGTAAAGCGACAACAAACCATACATCTCGAGCCCCAAACAGAAATAGGCGAGCGGCCGAAAGCGTATTAATTTGTTCTGATTTTGAAAACAATTGTGTAAATTTAGGCTTTGATTTTGCTTTTCCCATGTCACCATCAAGTAAAAGTACACTACCAATAAAGACCACAAACAGTACACTCGCCATCGCGATAACCGCAAATTGGAAGCCAATCGTCGTTAGCAGTAAACCACCTAAAAAGAAGCCCGCTCCTTTAAGGGCATTTTTAGATCCTGTTAATATGGCAACCCACTTATAAAGCGCTCCTTCTTGATCGCTTGGAACAAGGGTTTTTATCGCACTTTTGGCACTCATTTTATTCAGATCTTTAGCGATACCCGAGAATGCTTGAGCGGCCATCACCCAAGGTATGGTGAGCCAACTGCTTGGCAGGGCAAGCATCAATAACGCCCCAACCTGCATCAATAGACCAACGTTCATGGTTTTATTTAATCCAAGCCTTGCACCAAGCCAACCTCCAACTAAATTAGTCACCACACCAAAAAATTCATAAAACAAAAAGAGCGAAGCAATAGCTAATGTGCTGTATCCCAGATCATGAAAATAAAGCACCACTAACATGCGTAATGCACCATCAGTAATGGTGAAGTTCCAGTAGTTGAACGTCACTATCATATACTGGCGTACACTGTGGCTTAATTGTGAAAACATAAAAATCATCCGTTCAAATAAAAAAGCCCCAGAAGATAATCACTTTCTGAGGCCTTATCTAAAATTGATTATTTGCTAGCAATGGCATCAATGTATTCAATTTGCACAGGTTTTGTGAATGCGCCCGGACGTAGTGCTTGTACTTGTTGCTTAATCACGTCTAGATCCCAACCTAAATCCAATAACAAATGCCCAGCCAGCAAACCAGTTCGGCCAGACCCACCCATACAATGCATTGCTACCTTGCCATTATTTTCCAATACTTGTTGCAGCTCAGGAGTCGCTGATTTCCATTGTGCAGCAAACTCATCACCCGGGGCGCAATCATCTTCAATTGGTAAATAAAACCATTTCATGCCTAGGCGTTGTACTTCTTCACCAAGAGATCCTACGCCTTTTTCTGTTAATTCATCTTGGCTTAATGCTGTTGCTACTGCTTCAACACCTTGCGCTTTTAATTGCTCTAATGAGGCGATTAAATCGACCCCTTTTGTTCCCGGACACGGTGTCAAAATTAATGCGCCATGAGTGCCTGTAACCGGTAATTCCCAAATAGGATGTGTCATTTAAAATTCCTTAGACCAATGTCATTACTATTAAGCTAGACCAACGTTACGAACTAACTCAGCAGTACGCGTTGCGTAGCCCATTTCGTTATCATACCAAGCGTAAATCTTCACCATGCGCTTGCCCACAAGCATAGTAGATAGTGCATCTACAATCGTTGAGCGTTGGTCGCCTTTGTAATCAATCGATACGAGTGGGCGCTCCTCGTAACCTAAAATACCTTTTAGATCGCCCTGTGCCGCATCCTTTAATAACTGATTTACTTCTTCAGCCGTGGTATCTCTTTTTACTTCAAAGATAATGTCAGTCAGTGAGGCATTCGCTAAAGGAACGCGTACCGCATGACCATCAATTTTATTTTTAAGCTCAGGGAAGATTTCTACAATCGCTTTAGCAGAGCCCGTTGTTGTTGGGATCAAGCTCATGCCACACGCACGAGCACGGCGAAGATCTTTATGAGGAGCATCTAAAATGGTTTGTGTGTTGGTCAAATCATGAATAGTGGTAAATGCTGCATTTTCGATACCTAACTCCTTATTGATAACTTTAACAATTGGAGCAAGGCAGTTGGTAGTACAAGATGCCGCAGTCACAATTTGGTGAACCGCTGGATCAAAAATATCATCATTCACACCAACCACAATATTCGCAACACCTTCTTCTTTAACTGGAGCAGACACAACTACACGCTTAACACCTTGTGCTAAGTATTTATCTAAAAATGAACGTGAACGATGCACGCCAGTTGCTTCAATAACAACATCACAACCAGACCAATCAACCGCATCGATCTCTTTTTCTTGCGTTGTTTTAAGCTTTTGGCCACCAATGATCATAGTGCTGCCATCGGTAGTCACTTCATGGTTCCAACGCCCTTGAATTGAATCAAATTCAAGTAAATGTGCCAGTGTATGGGTATCACCCGCCACATCATTAATTTGTACAAACTCTAGTTCAGGCCAATCAAATGCCGCTCTTAATGCCAAACGTCCAATGCGGCCAAAACCGTTAATTCCTACTTTAATTGTCATCGTCTTAATCCTTAATTTAGCAACATGCTTTCATTGCGTTTAATTTATCAGTGTCTTTTTGATACTCGCTCTGTAAGCAATTCGATTGCTTCAAACCCTCTATAATTTTATTTAGCCAACCCGGTAAATTTGAACTAACTTGGTAATACACCCACTGACCTTCACGGGTATCAACCAACACACCAGATTGGCGTAACTGAGCTAAATGACGTGAAATCTTAGGCTGACTTTCATCTAGCGCTTCCGTTAATTGGTTTACGCACAAGCGACCTTCACGAGCAATAAGCAATAAACAACGCATTCGCGTTTCATCTGACAACATTTTAAAAAATTGATGAGGTAACATACTCAGCCCTTAAATGTGTATATATGTATTTCCATATATACTAAACAGAGAAACGCAAAAATCAAGATTAAAAGACAAAGTGTCATAAAAGATTCATACTAGAAAAAAGTATTGGCAAGGAAAGCTATCACATGAAAAACAGCATAGACTTAAATTTATATCGTTTTCTTGATTCACTCTATGAACAAAAATCGTTAGCTAAAGTTTGTCATACATTAGATATCAGCAGAGCAACCTTTAATCGCTACTTATCTGAATGCCGCGAACTCTTTGGTAATGAATTATTCATTGCAAATAAAGGGCTTTATGCGCCAACGCTTTTCACCACACAGCTGATAAATATTATTAAAGCCCCCTTAGAACAACTTGAACAAGCACAACAAACCGCTAAATCATTTAATAATAAAGACGCCAATATCGAGTATATTTTTCACTTAGCAAATCCACTAAGTAGCATGTTAACCGTGCCACTTTTACAAGGATTAACCCAAGATGATTGGCATCCTAAAATATCTATTGTGGACTGGTCTTTAGAGGGAATAGAGTTTCCTAAATCAGGCGCATTATCTATCGGAATCTCAGGTTACCCGAATCAACTAAACGAACGCATTATTGAGCGAAAACTCGGGGAGTTAGATTTATTTGTGTATGTATCTAAGCAGCACCCGTTAGCTTGTTCATCCCAAATTAGTCTCTCTGATTTAGCCCAATTTGATACTGTAAGGGTTTCGATGGGAAACCTCGATGACAATACTTACTATGAACGACTACGTAAACAAACAGGAATAAACCTTGCTCAAAAACTCACGGTTTCTTCTGTCGCTTCTGCTATAGAGTGCGTAGAAATAAGCCAATACGCTTTTGTTTGCTTTGATATTTTAAAAAACAAACTTCCAATAAACGTATGTAAGCTACCTTTAACTCTCAATAATAAAGCGATGACGTTTAGTGTTGGAATTCAATATCATCGTGCTTACTATCAACATCCTATTATTAAAAATATTGAAAAGCTTCTGATTCAAAACCTAGAAAGTCATTAGATATAAAAAAGCCTCTGCCCATTAGTAATAACAAGCAGAGGCTATGGTTAAATTGTAACAATCACTTATTTAATTAACTCAATATCACCTGGTTTCCAAGAGTGATCATACCAAGCCTCTTGCGGTCCGTATAAACGTAAAATAGTAAACCACCCTTTACCCGGAACGGTTTCAACCCAGTTAGCTTCTTTGCCTTTTGGTGCTTTAGGTCCAAAATAAAGATCAACAGAACCATCTTTATTTTCAATTAACTTATCACGTTGATTATTTTTACTTGGTAACGCTTGACCTGTTTGTAGTTCAGAGCGTGTTTGCGGATCATAAGCCACCACTGACCAAAAGTTTTTTGCTGGTACATTCGCAGGAATATTCAACTTATAATTTTTACCACCATCAAGGTAATCTCCACCTTTCGATTTATCTACAATGGCATATTGGGAACCTTTATCTATAAGTTTCAGAGCCATTGCTGGCGTATTTACTGTCGCCATGTAGAAGAAATAGGTACGCGCATCCAGATTGCGCCCTCCCTCACCTTTATCGACTAACCACTGATAATCCTTTCCAATAAATGCGGTTTTCCATAAACGATCGGAGTAGATATAAGCCCCTTTATCGCGAGGTTGGAATATCAAAGCTCTTGCCGTTGCATTACCGATTGCTACGCCGTCTTTTAAGATCTTTTGCATACGTGCATCAGGTGCAAAGGGCTTTCCTTTTTGCAGACCAATACTCGACATTAAACCGCGCATTTCAGGGTCAATAAATGAAATAGGCTCTTTATCTAACACAACTTTTAACTCATCAAAAAAGTGCTCATTATTTGCATGAATGGTATTAAACTCTTTTTCACTTCCTGAGATAAATTCCATTTTAGGAGGCTGATTCTTCTGCGCTAACGGGTAAATTTTTAGCTCATTTTTATATGCATTTACTGCCGCATCTGTTTTACCGTCTTTTAAAAACCCACGAGCAATAAACCAGTTAACATAACTTGTTGATTGGGAAACAAAGTACCCTTCAGGAACTTCCCCCTCATAACCAGGAGGAAGAATTAAATATTTTCCACCTTTACCTTTATCAGGCCCAACAATACCTAAGTCAGTAACAAATCTGAAAAAAGCGTCATTAACCGTTGTTGGCCCCATGCCCGCAGGAACTTCAATAACCGTAGGGCCATCGCGCTCAAGATCTAAAAATGCAGACGCATAAACTGTGTCTGTATTTCCGGTTAAAAACAGAGGGTTCGAATCCATTAATTGATCAAACACCACCACTTGGTTTGATTTACTCACTCCAATACTTTCATGCCCCATTCTTAATGCTTCTAATGACGCCATTGGGATTGCATTTAAAAAGACCTCTGTTGAACGAATGGTATCTAGATGATCATAAAGCTTTTGAGTGGTTTCTATTGTTGGTGCACCATCAGTAAAATTCAGCTCTCCAATACTCGTACTTACGGCATCCGGAGTCATGATGCTTGTTGGTATATCTGTATTGTACTTATCAGTCGCAAACGCTTGTGCCGTAAAAGCCAGTGCAGTTAGTGCTACCAATGTTTTCAATCTTGATTTGATCATCTTTTCACCTTCGTGGTTAGTTTTGATGGTTTAACTATAGAACTATCCATTATTTATTTCTGATATTCACTAAGCTCAAATTTAAGCTTTGTTATTTACTTTGTGTTTTTATCTCTTTTATATTCCCATTCCAACTTGGAAATAAAGTGCAGTATCTTCTTCACTAAACGCTAAATCGATCCCTGTTTTCATACTATAACGACGAGCAATTAAATAACGAAAACCTACGCCATAAGCGTATTGTTCATCCTCTTTAAGTAATGAATTATGATGTGATGATGCATACCCTAAACCTGCAAACAGATTACTTGACCAACGCGTTGTCCATTGATAGTTAACTTGTCCTTCAAGCGATAACGTCTGCTCACCTTGGTATCTATTTCTTGCGATACCACGCAATTGAATATCAGGATACGCTGGTGGAGGAAGAAGGCTTTCGTCGGTATACAGTGATTTATAATACCCTCTCATCGCTAGAGACCATTGCGGTGTCAGTGTCCAATAATGGTGGCCTTTAATGTTTAACGTATCAAAATCATAATCGCTTCCAATACCATCTCTAAACCAGAGATATTCGACGGTATAGTTCATCCCTTTCGTTGGATTCAAAAAATTATTCTTTGTATCGTACTCCATTAACAAACCAACCCCTGATCCTGTCGGAGTCGTATTTCCTAATCGATTTAAAATTTCATCTGCATTCGGGTGACTATTGATACTCAACTCCGGTTGGAAGTACTTTTGTACAATACCCAAAAAAAGCGGTGAATCATCAATACGAAACTGAAGCTGTTGCATACCACCACCGCCACGCATACCAAATTCTACACCGCTATTTCCAACAATGGGCTCTAGCGCTCCTGCATTATTCTTTTGGCGATAAAACGTCATGTTCATATCACCATAAGCCAAACCACCCATGTAACGAATGCTATCTTTATTCCAGGTTCGTCTATGCCCTACAAACCCCATCCATGTGCCATTTTCTGTTGCCAAACCGCCAGCAACAGTAATCGCTGGAGTTAATAATTGGGCGCCTCCATCCAAAGAGGTTGCCGCCAATTGTTTACGCTTTTCTCTTTGCTTCTCTGATTCATGCAAAAAAACACCAGCAAAGCCGAAACCATAACCTAAAGCTGGCTCAGTAATTAAAATAGGCATGGGAAGAAAACCATAAGCATTTTCTGCGAGGTACTCCCCCATATCGAGGCTTCCATCAATGGGATCAGTAAATTCAATCGCAGAAGAAGCGAGAGGGATACTCAATAAAGTTAAAAGTGATAATCGAGATATAAAAAACGGCATCTAAAACATCCATATTTAAGAGGCGAAGAGTATGGTTCAGGTACTCATTTCTATTGAGATAAGTATTGGCAATAAACAGATTAAAAACAAATAAATGGGTTAAAAACAAACGATTTCATTAAGAATTGTAAATGAGTTCAAACTTATGAATAACTCTCCAAGAGCATTCATTTATTCACGTCCATTTATTACCATTACGTAAAAGTGATTTTCATTTAAACCCTATTATCACTAATTAAGAAATAAATATAATAGCCGCATTGAAACTCAGCACACACTGTTGCGCTCTGTAATGAAGATTATTCTTTGGCTTATTTTCGAGTGAGTTAGCTCCTCTTTAAGCCAAAATATTGTGAGAAAAATGCTATGTCCCGAATCATTGTTGTAGGCGGTGGCGCTGCTGGCCTAGAGCTATCGACCTTATTAACTAAATCAACCCGTAAAGAAGATGAAATCATTCTGGTTGAGCCTGAAACACATCACTACTGGAAACCTCGTTTACACGAAATCGCAGCAGGTACTTTCGATAGTGATTTAGATTCAGTCTGTTATTTCACTCACGGGGCTCATCACGGTTACCAGCATTATCAAGGTGCGATGACGGGAATCGACCGTGAAAACCAAACGTTATTAGTGCGTCGTCCTGATGGTACAGAATCAGGCTTAAACTATGATTATCTTGTGGTTGCCATTGGTGCAATCAGTAATGACTTTAATACGCTAGGCGCTCAAGACCACTGCCTATTTTTAGATTCAGCAGGTCAAGCACGCCAAGCGTGGAATCAAATTAGCCAAATCTTACGTGAAGGCAAAAACAGTACAATAAACATTGTAGGAGCTGGCGCTACTGGTGTTGAGTTAGCGGCCGAATTAGCTCGAGTAAGTAAAAAATTAAAACGCTATAACGCTTCATCTTTAAGTATTAATTTAATTGAAGCGGCACATCGTGTATTACCTAATAGCCCACAAAAAATGTCTGATAAGGTATTAAAAGAGCTAGAAAAAAGTGGCGTAAATGTATTACTAGAAACTCGCATTAGTGAAGTAACCGCAAACGGTATGCGAACGGATGTTGATAAATTTCTTGGTGCTGATATCCAATTTTGGGCGGCGGGTGTAAAAGCACCGGATTGGCTAAATGGTATTGGGAACTTAAGCTACAACCGTATGAACCAAATTAACGTGAACCAAAATCTGAGCTCAACCGAAGATCCTCGTATCTTTGCTATTGGTGATTGCGCAGCTATTCCACAGCCAGATGGTTCTTTTGTTCCACCAAAAGCTCAAGCCGCTAACCGTACAGCAGTTCATTTATCTAAAAGCTTAGGTCGTTATTTACGAGGTAAAGAGTTAACGGATTTTACCTTCCAAGACAGTGGAATGGTGGTTGCTGTTGGTCATCACTTTGCCGTTGGTACTTTTGCTCCGGGGACACGCTTAGAAGGAAAATTAGTGTTACAAGGTCGATTAATTCGTCGTTTATACGACACAATTTTCCGCCTACACCAACGCACAGTGACAGGAATGTTTACGGTCTCTCGCTTAATGATCACTAAGCGCTTAAAGGCCTTCTTTAAACCGGCAGGAATTTAATTTCCATTTAAATTTACACTTGTAAATGCATAAATAAAAACGACAGGCTACAAAGACTGTCGTTTTTTATTTCAAAAAAGAGTAATAAAGTTCAATGGGGTATAACATTTAATACTTGAAGGCTAAACTTTAATCTAAATATCTTTTTTAATAATAACCTTCTCTTCTGTACTTTTTAGAGAGCTTCTATCACGGTCAATTTAGTTATGATTATTCCACAAATACGGATAACTGAAAATACAGTCCCAGAGGCTGAACTTGTCCAAATATGGTCAAAAGAAAAGCTACTTGAACTGGATAAGAATAATGCTTTATTCCACCCACATCGAATTGATTTTAGTGTTCTTCTTTTTGTTACATCTCAAACCGCCAAACATGAGGTTGATGGCAAAACAATCAACCTTAATAAAGGCGACATACTTCTGTTTGCTAAGCAATCCGTCCATAGATTCATACAAGAATCAGAGTGGGAAGGTATCGTTATTACTGTCAGTGATAACTATTGGTTTAATGATCTAAATACACAATCCATACTCTATATTGAATCACTTTTTTCACACTGCACACTCGTGAAACAGAATCACGTCTACGATCAACTTTTTAGCTTAATCACAAATCTGGCTACTCGAGTACCAATCCAAGAACCAGTAATCAAGCATTTGCTTATCTCTTTATTGCTCCTAATTTCAGAAAAGGTGCAAATACCTCAAGTAACTATTGGCAATGATCTCTACTCGTCTTTTTTAGATATGCTTAACTCTAAAAGAGAACTGCAAAATATTAATGAGATGGCTAAAGCACTTAAAGTGTCAATGTACCAACTGAGAAAAGCTTGTATTGTATGCTCAGGAAAACCACCAAAACAACTTATGAGTGAGCATATTCTTGTCGAAGCAATACGTTTATTAAAATACACCGAATTACCTATTCAACATATTTCTGAGCTGCTCGGTTTTGATGAACCATCGTACTTCTCCAAATTTATTAAAACAAAAACAACCTTAACTCCAGCTAAAGTTCGTCAAAGTAAAACAAAGGCAGAGTATTACCAACAAGAATAAATGAACCGATATAATGTATGATGTTCTGCACAAATCTAAGAAATAGAGACACCCCATCCCTTTGATATAATTAACATTTCACAAGAACTTTGTTTTTTTATCATTTTTGTAAACATATTTACCTTGTTGTATTATCCATATTCACATAATATGCTGAAATATCTTAAACATTGAATTTACATAATGAACAAGCTAAGAATCAAATCCCTTTCTCATCGAATCGCACTCGGTATTGTGTGTGTTATTGCTCTAGCATGTTCTATTGCTGGTTGGCAGGCGTACCAAAACTTTTCATCTATCGCTCGTTCTGAGCTAGCTCAAGGAATGACCAGTATTGTGACCGAGCGTAGCTTAATCACGCAAGGATACTTTGAGCGATTCCAATCAAAAGTAGATGCATTCGCGAATGTGCCCGTACTAAAGAACTTTGCTGGTAACCGAACAACGACTGAAGATCCACAATCTAATTCAGACTTCCTTCAAGTTAATACCTTTATTAAAGATATGAACCATCAAGACCCTCAGTTATATAGCCTTTTTTATGCGGTAGGCACAACTGGTGAATATTTCGATAAATCAGGCCGTTACTATGATCCCTCAACAGATTTAAAGTCACGCCCTTGGTGGAAGCGCTCCGTAAATGAAGGCAAGG
Organism: Aliivibrio sp. S2TY2; assembly: GCF_028765525.1. Classification (NCBI taxonomy): domain Bacteria; kingdom Pseudomonadati; phylum Pseudomonadota; class Gammaproteobacteria; order Vibrionales; family Vibrionaceae; genus Aliivibrio; species Aliivibrio sp. S2TY2. The sequence goes on from NZ_JARACS010000017.1 coordinate 38,674, forward strand.
CTTGGGCTGCAACCGTAATTGATATTCGCTCAGGTCAAATGAACGGTTCTATCTATATGCCAGTTTATCAAGATAATAAACTTGCTTATATTGCTGGTGCTGACATCAAGCTAGAAGCCTTACAAAAGTTATTACTAAGTAAAACTAACTATGGTGATGATGCTGAATTACTTGTTTTTGATGATGAAGGTAAAGTGATTCTTTTTTCTGATATGAAAGAAAAGGACTCAAAAGAACTGACACTTCAATTATTAGATCAAGAAAACCCAGGCATAGCTCAACTGAATAATTCAAATGTAGCAACTGATGCTTTACTTAATCTGACATTAAAAGAGCAGCCTTACTATGCCGTTGTACACGATATTTCAGTAGCACATCCAAACTTATCATGGCATCTAGCTATATTGGTTCCTCAATCGCAACTTGATAACCAATTATCCAATTTAATGCGTAATGTATTACTCGGCTCTTTCTTAGTAATCATTATTGTGGGTATGACCGTTATGTTCGTCATTAACCGCTCGCTACGTAATGTTAATACTATTGCTAATGAACTGGTTGCTCTTTCTCAAGGCGAAGGGGATCTAACGCGTCAGTTAGCTATTACCTCTAACGATGAACTTGGGCAATTAGCACATGGGTTTAATGGTTATAACGCTAAAATTAAAGATATCATCAATGAATCAAAATTAGTGTCTACCGATGTTGCTGTAACAACTCATAGCGTGAGCAATGCATTATTAAAAGCCTCTCGTGATATGGAAGAACAACGCTCTGAACTAGCCGTTATTGCGACAGCAACGACAGAAATGGATCATGTAGTCAAAGACATTGCACAAAATGCAGAGATGACTCGCCAGCATGTTTCGGAAGCGAAAAATCACGTTGAGCATGCCCGATCCCTTACAGAGGGAGCAAATGCGCAAGTACAAACGTTAAACACAGCACTCATTCATTCTGAATCTGGCGTAAATGCTCTTCTTGTAGATGCAAAACAGATTGGGGATGTATTGCGTGTAATCCAAGAAATAGCAGATCAGACTAACCTTTTGGCGCTGAACGCAGCCATTGAAGCAGCTCGCGCTGGTGAGCTTGGACGTGGATTTGCAGTTGTTGCTGATGAAGTACGAAGTTTAGCAAGTAAAACGCAGCAATCGACCCACAATATTCAGCAAATTATTGAAGGTATTCAGAGTAATACACAAAGTGTTGCAAATGACATGGCAACAAATCGAAAAAGCGCAGATCAAACTTCCGATAAAATGGAACAGATCACCCAAGCTCTATTAATTTTAATGCAATCATTTGAAACCGTTTCAATGCAAGCAGAACAAGTTGCATGTGCGACTTCGGAGCAAGCCGAAGCGGTAAAAGAAATTGAACGTAATGTCACCCAAGTTAATCAATTATCACTATCAGCTGATGAAAGCATTGCTGGCATCACAATCGAAGCGAAAGAGCTTCATAGTAAAAGTGACGATTTGAATACATTACTATCACGATTCAAAACCCAATAACTTACCTAAATAACCCTTTAAAACGCCGTGCTAACAACACGGCGTTAATTTACTTACTCTACCGTTACCGCTTTCGCTAAGTTACGAGGCTGATCAACATCCGTCCCTTTAATTAAGGCAACATGGTACGAAAGTAACTGCATCGGGATCGTATAGTAAATTGGTGCAGTAATATCACTCACATGAGGCATGGTAATGATCTTCATGCTTTCATCCGCTTCAAAACCTGCTTGTTCATCGGCAAACACATACAATAAGCCACCACGAGCACGTACTTCTTCTACGTTTGATTTTAGCTTCTCTAATAAATCATTGGTTGGTGCAACCACCACTACTGGCATTTCTGCATCAATAAGCGCTAATGGGCCATGCTTTAACTCACCTGCCGCATACGCTTCAGCATGAATATATGAAATTTCTTTAAGCTTCAAAGACGCTTCAACCGCAATTGGGTAAAACTCACCACGGCCTAAAAATAGCGTGTGTTGTTTGTCTGCAAAGTCAGGTGCTAACTCTTCAATCTCTTTATCAAACGATAACGCTTGTTCAATTTGAGCTGGCAATGCATGCAAAGCTTCAACTATCTCTTTCTCTTTCTCTTTTGAAATACGATTTTGTTGTTTACCTAATGCTGTTACCAACATAAGCAATGCAGCAAGCTGAGTCGTAAATGCTTTGGTTGACGCTACACCAATTTCAGTTCCTGCTCGTGTCATAAAGGCAAAATCTGACTCACGAACCAGAGAAGAGCCTGCTACGTTACATACTGTCATTGCGCCCATGTAGCCACGTTCTTTAGCTAAACGAAGTGCTGCTAACGTATCTGCCGTTTCACCAGATTGAGATAAGGTAATTAATAAACTATTTGGACGAGTCACAAATTTACGGTAACGAAACTCAGAAGCAATTTCCACATCACAACTCACACCCGCCAATGATTCAAACCAATAACGAGCCGTCATGCCTGCATTGTAAGAGGTGCCACAAGCAATAATTTGTACGTGTTCAACTTTATTTAAAATCTCAACCGCGTTAACACCAATACTCTCAGTTACCACTGAATCGTGAGTAATACGCCCTTCCATTGTGTTGATAAGCGCTTTAGGCTGCTCAAACACTTCCTTTTGCATAAAGTGACGATATTGCCCTTTATCACCCGCATCGTGCTCAGCGTTTGATTCTATTACTTCACGTTCTACTCGTTCACCGCGGACATCGAAAACCACCACATCACGACGAGTAATCTCTGCAACATCACCTTCTTCAAGATACATAAAACGACGAGTCACATTCAATAATGCCAGCTGATCAGAAGCCAAGAAATTTTCACCAACACCACGACCAATCACAATTGGACTACCAGAACGAGCAACCACAAGACGCTCTGGATCACGACGATCCATAACCACAGTACCGTAAGCACCTTCTAATTGTTTTGCTGTTTTTTGTACTGCTTCAATTAATGAATCTGAAGTACGTAACTCCCACTCCACTAAATGTGCAATCACTTCGGTATCAGTTTGAGATTCAAAAACATAACCACGTTCTTGCAATAATGAACGCAATGTTTCATGGTTTTCAATAATGCCATTATGAACAATCGTAATATCGCCAGAGACATGAGGATGTGCATTGACTTCAGAAGGCTCACCATGCGTTGCCCAACGGGTATGAGCTATGCCTGTACCGCCAACGACATGAGATCCTTCTACTGCATTAGCTAATTCTTTAACTTTACCCAAACGACGTAAACGTGTGTAATTGCTATCAGCATCAACAACCGCAACCCCTGCAGAATCGTAGCCGCGATATTCTAAACGACGTAATCCTTCAACTAAAATCTCCGCTACATCTCTTTGTGCAACAGCACCTACGATCCCACACATAGCAATACTCCAATTATTCTAATCTTAAATTCTAGGTTTTAAGAAGCCTATTATTGCTTCTTAGGTTATAAATAACCGTTGATTGGCAGCAAAAAATATCAACGGTGTCATATAAATTAAATCACTGAGCTCTGATGACTCGTACATTATGTGATTCAATTTTCTGTTGTTGTTCTTGGCTTAAATCATTATTGGTGATCAACACATCAATGCTGTCCCATGGCAATTCAACATTAGGGATTTTTCGACCAATTTTTTCAGATTCCACCATTAAAATAACTTCACGTGCCACTTCAGACATCACGCGGCTTAAACCCACTAATTCATTAAATGTGGTTGTTCCGCGTTCCAAATCAATCCCATCAGCACCAATGAACAGCTGATCAAAATCATAGGATCTTAAAACCGATTCGGCCACTTGACCTTGAAATGAATCAGAATGACTGTCCCATGTACCACCTGTCATCAATAACGTTGGTTCGTTTTCAATTTCTTGCAGCGCATTAGCAACGGGTAATGAGTTGGTCATCACCACTAAGCCATTTCGTTTCGATAATTGATTAATTAATGCCGCGGTTGTGCTACCGCTATCAATAATGATCCGATTATGATCTTTAATCAGTTCTACCGCTGCAGTGGCTATAGATAACTTTCGATTCGAAACTTCTTCACAACTGTCTTCTTGTATAATATTTGATGGCATTAAAACCGCTCCGCCATACTTACGCATCAGTAAACCATTCTTTTCTAATTCTGTTAGGTCTTTCCTAATGGTTACTTCAGAGATATCAAATAAATCAGAAAGATATTCGACGCTAACTTCACCTTGTTCTGTTAGTAGGGAAAGGATCATATGACGGCGTTGTTTCGTGTTTCTTTTTGACATAACAAACTCAATAAGTTTCGATTTGAAAGAAGTTTAGTTTCGTTTCATTTAATTGTCTAGCCCTTCAAATTAATTCGTTTTAAATATTAAGATCCCATCAAAAATGCCCGTTTATTTAAAATAAGAGATGAGTTAGAGAGACAGCGCAGACTTTAGCGACTAAAAATTGCTCAAAACCGAAGGGGATGTTAATTTTATTTAATCACTTATAAGGAATTTTGTAGCCATGGACGACAACTACACCATTATCATCGCGGACGATCACCCCTTATTTCGCAATGCGCTTTTTCAATCCATTCACATGGCAATCAGTGGTGCTAATTTAATAGAAGCGGATTCGCTTGAAGGGTTATTAACGGTATTACAAAAAGACTCCGATCCAGATTTGCTTCTATTGGATTTAAAAATGCCTGGTAGCAATGGGATGTCTGGATTAATACAACTTCGCTCTCAATATCCAGACCTGCCTATTGTTGTTGTATCAGCCAGTGAAGAACCTAGTATTGTTTCTCAAGTCAAAAGTCATGGTGCTTTTGGCTTTATTCCTAAATCTAGCGATATGAAATCACTTATTGCAGCCTTAAATCAAATTCTTGCTGGTGATTCCTATTTCCCTGCAGGGTCAATAAAAAATTCAGCAGCGTGCGATGATCTCGCGACGAAAATTGCGGCACTAACTCCTCAACAATACAAAGTGCTTGGTATGCTATCTGATGGCTTACTTAATAAACAAATCGCTTATGATTTAGACGTATCAGAAGCCACGATAAAAGCGCACATGACAGCAATATTTAGAAAATTGGGCGTTAAAAATCGCACTCAAGCGGTTATTTTATTGCAACAAACGGAAAGTTAACCTTGATATAACACTCTAGCCGTTAAAATAAGTTAGGTTGCCCATTCATTATTTTAATCCCTCTGCGTAACCTAACCTCTGGGAGAACCCATGATAAGTATCCTCATCACTCAATTTGTTGTTCTTTGGGCAGTCATTGACCCTATAGGATCCGTTCCTGTCTATCTTTCACAAACTCAACACCTAACCGCTAAACAACGTAAAGTCGTAGCTCTTAAAGCGGTAGCGATCGCGACGGCTGTACTTTTATTTTTCCTTGTTATTGGTCAACTTCTCTTAGAAGCAATGCAAATTCCTTTGCCTGCCTTTCAGGTTGCTGGCGGGTTAGTCTTATTAATCTTTGCTCTTACTATGATTTTTGGTGAGAGCAAGCCAGATCAAGAACAGAAGATGAGCGAGGAACTAAGTCATTCAGATCTAGCAGATTTAGCGGTTTATCCTTTAGCTATCCCATCAATCGCCTCTCCCGGCGCTATGATGGCCATTGTGATGTTAACCGATAATTCTCGCTATTCTTTTTTAGATCAGTCAATTACAGCAGCAGTCATGATTGTCGTTCTCGTCATTACGTTATGTTTATTACTTGGTGCAACGTTTATCCATAAGGTAATTGGCAACGTTGGTGCCGCGATTATTAGCCGCGTTATGGGATTAATCTTAGCCGCTGTTGCCGTTAACAATTTACTGCTTGGTATTAAAGATTTCTATTTTTAGTTATGAATATACCTTAGACCTTGGTATTAATTAACATAAAATTAACACATCAATTCCCGTAATCACCTCACATAAAACGCTCATATTTTGGGCGTTTTTCTTTATCTGCTCGACTAAAGTTGCACTGCTTTCTTCTCTTCTCACTGCTAATCTCTTTTTGGTTACATATTATTAACATAAAAAAGGAGCTGGCTATGGCGTTCGAAACAAAAGAACAAGCACAAGCCTATTGGAAGGAAAATCTAGGGATCATGGGTGGACTGCTTGCGATCTGGTTCTTAGTCTCATACGGCGCAGGGATATTATTTGTTGATGCTCTTAATACCGTTCAATTTGCTGGATTCAAATTGGGGTTCTGGTTTGCACAACAAGGGTCTATCTATACCTTTGTCGCACTGATCTTTATCTATGTTGCTCGCATGAATGCGCTAGATAAAAAATACAACGTACAAGAAGATTAAGAGGAATTATCATGGGTATCCAAACTTGGACGTTTATATTAGTCGGTATCACTTTTGCTCTCTATATCGGAATTGCAATTTGGGCTCGCGCCGGATCAACCAGTGAGTTCTATGTGGCAGGTGGCGGGGTTCACCCTGTTGCTAATGGCATGGCAACCGCGGCAGATTGGATGTCTGCGGCGTCATTCATTTCAATGGCCGGTATCATCTCCTTTGTTGGTTATGATGGTGCTGTGTATCTTATGGGCTGGACCGGTGGCTATGTACTATTAGCGCTTTGTCTTGCTCCTTATCTACGTAAATTTGGTAAATTCACCGTGCCAGATTTTATCGGTGAACGTTACTACTCTCGAACCGCTCGTATGGTTGCCGTGTTCTGTGCCATCTTTGTTTCCTTCACTTATGTGGCAGGACAAATGCGTGGTGTTGGCGTGGTGTTCTCACGATTCCTAGAGGTTGATATTAATATCGGTATCATTATTGGTATGGGGATCGTATTTTTCTATGCGGTACTGGGTGGCATGAAAGGCATCACTTATACGCAGGTTGCTCAATTCTGTGTCCTCATTTTCGCCTTCCTTGTTCCTGCGGTTTTCACCTCTATTATGATGACAGGTAACGTATTCCCTCAAATTGGTATGGGATCAACCGTTACTGGATCTGAAGTCTACTTATTAGATAAGTTGGATGGATTAACGACTGAACTCGGGTTCACCCCATATACTGACGGCTCTAAAAGCATGGTTGATGTCTTCTTTATCTGTGCGGCGCTAATGGTGGGTACGGCTGGACTTCCTCATGTAATTATCCGTTTCTTCACGGTACCTCGTGTTAAAGATGCACGTATCTCTGCGGGTTGGGCGTTACTGTTTATCTCATTCTTATACACCACAGCACCTGCGGTAGCCGCGTTTGCTCGTGTAAATATGATTGAAACTATTAATGGTCCAGATAGCCAAGGGGTTGCTGCGGCTGACGCACCAAGCTGGTATAAAAACTGGGAAGACACAGGCCTTGTTGGTTGGGATGATAAAAATGGCGATGGCAAAATGTTTTACTCTGGTGATGAACGTAATGAAATGGACATCAACCGAGATATCATCGTACTGGCGTCACCTGAACTAGCAAGTTTACCAAACTGGGTTGTGGCACTATTAGCTGCGGGTGGCTTAGCCGCTGCATTATCAACGGCTGCCGGCCTACTACTGGTAATCTCGACGTCTATCTCTCATGATTTATTGAAGAAAGGCTTTAAGCCTAACATGACCGATAAACAAGAACTGCTCGCCGCTAGATTGGCTGCCGTGGTTGCTATTATTGGTGCTGGTTACTTAGGAATAAACCCTCCGGGCTTTGTAGCACAGGTGGTTGCCTTCTCCTTCGGCTTAGCAGCAGCCTCCTTCTTCCCTGCGATTATCTTGGGTATTTTCTATAAGAAGATGAATAAGGAAGGGGCGATTGCCGGTATGATTTCTGGTGTTACCTTTACCACGGCTTATATTGTTTACTTTAAGTTCATTAACCCTGCTGCAAGCACACCTGATAACTGGTGGTTTGGTATCAGCCCAGAAGGGATTGGTACACTAGGTATGTGTGTGAACTTCATTGTTTCAATTGCAGTAAACAAAGTGACAGCAGAAGTGCCTAAAGATGTGCAGGACCTTGTGGAATCAATTCGTTTCCCTAAAGGTGCAGGTGAAGCACACGATCATTAATTGTATATAAATAACGTCAGATATTGGCTAAGCAAAGGGAGTTAGTGAATGCTAACTCCCTTTTATTTCATTTAACTTTTAGCTATTTATATCAATACAATCGCGCTTATTAATTCATGATTACTTTCTAACATGACGATTCAACACCGCTCTTAACTTTAAAGGTTTAACCGGTTTTGCAATAAACCCAAATCCATTCGTTTTAATACTTTCCAATAAATCATCGGTTTTATCCGCACTGATCATCACCCCTTCAAATGCATTCCCTAAACGTAAACGGCATTGTTGTAATACCTCAAGTCCTGTTCTGTCGTTATCCAATCGATAATCAGAGAAGATCACATCTGGCACCCAACCCTCTTCTAGACAACGCAGGCTACTCATTAAATCGGTTGCGGTTTTTACTTCACAGCCCCATCGAGATATCAATGACTCCATACCAATAAGAATATCTGGTTCATTATCAACACATAGCACTCGAACTAAACTCAATGGTAATTCAGGCTTTTGCTCTATCGTAGGCGCATTACTCTCAAGCAGTTCACCTCTATCAAGTGTGACTGAAAATACCGAACCTTGATTAAGCCATGAACGCAATGAAATTGTATGTCCAAGCACATGAGAAATACCACGAGCAATGGCTAAACCTAAACCTAAGCCTTGGTCAGCCCGGCTTTGATCGACCCGAGTAAACTCATCAAAAATGGCTTGTTGTTTTTCTTCAGGGATACCAATTCCACTGTCCCATACATCCAAACGTATTTGACCTTTGACCCTTCTTGCTCCAAGTACCACTTTACCTTGAGGATTATATCGAAACGCATTAGTTAAAAAGTTTTGCACGACTCGGCGTAAGAGTTTTGGATCGGATTCCACCACCACATTTGAATGAATAACCGTAAAGTCAATGCCTTGCTGCTTGGCTAACGCACCAAACTCCGCTTCCAAATTAGAAAACAGACTGTTTAATGAAAAACTTTGAACATGTGTTTCTAACTTACCGGCTTCTAAGCGAGAAATATCGAGTAAATCCCCAATCAGCTCTTCAGCGGCGCCTAACGCTCTTTCAATATGGCCTGATATTTTTTTTGTTTCTACTTCTTGGGCAACTTCACTCAATGAAGAGGCAAATAAACGTGCAGCATTTAAAGGCTGCATTAAGTCATGGCTAACAGCGGCAAGTAAACGACTTTTCGATTGAGACGCCAATTCGGCGCTTTGGGTTGCACCAACCAATCGCTGGTTTAATTTTTCTAACTCTTTGGTGCGCTCGTGAACGCGCGACTCGAGAGTTTCATTGGTCTCTTTTAATGCTTTTTCTGCCTGCCTAAATACAGTGATATCTGTAAAACTCATCACAAATCCACCACTGGGCATCGGGTTACCTTGCACTTCAATAACCTGACCATCAGGGCGAATACGAGAAGAGACATGACGAGTTCCTCGCTCTAAATGCTCCACTCGTCGCTGAACGTGTATTTCAGGATCACCCGGTCCACACAAACCTTGCTCTGCATTGTGACGGATCACATCAGCTATTGGTCTACCCACTTGAATTAATCCTGAAGGGAAAGTAAATAACTCCAAGTAACGTTGATTCCATGCAACCAATTTCATCTGCTTATCAACCACGGCGATCCCTTGGCTAATGTGCTCAATCGCTCCTTGCAATAAACCACGGCTAAAATCATACAACTCAGAGGCTTCATCAACGATGGTTGCCACCTCTTCCAACTGCATATTTCTGCCTTGTAAAGCTGAAGTAAGAACCAAACGCGAAGAAGAAGCGCCAAATACGCCAGCCAGTACACGCTCGGTATGGCGAATTAGTGCAGAGCTTGCCTGTTGTTGCGGCAATAAGGATTCATCATTCTGTTGAGAGAATTGGCGAAAGGCTTTTTGAGCACGTCGGCGACCAACAAACCGTGAAGCCAACATTTCTAATTCACCCACCGTAACGCGAGTTTGATAAACACTGACATCTTCATTTTCTGGTAAAGGAGCGCCAACAAATGCAGCCGCTTGTAAACGCTCGCTTAATGATGCCCGAGTGATTGATGAAACAAGAATAAATAATAGGGTGTTAAGACCTAAACTAAGCATCATTCCCCAATCTGAGGTTTTCACCTCTAGCTGCTGCAACCATTCCGGAGGAGTGATTAACCATAATAAAACGTTATTTTCAGCACTGCCTGCTAACATTTGAGTTTGGCTCATCAGAGTAACAACCCAAATTAAAAAGCCGATAATTAACCCTGCATACACGCCTTTTTTGTTGGCATTTCGCCAATACAATCCACCAATTAACGCTGGTGCAAATTGAGCTATGGCCGCAAAAGCTAATAAGCCAATGACCGACAATGAATCAATCGAATCAAGTGCTTGGTAAAACCCCCACGCCGCTAATAACAGTAATAGAATAAGCACGCGTCTAATCGTTACTAATAATTTAGAAAAATGTCCGAACGATCGTCCTGTGGTTTTTACTCGACGTAATAGCAAAGGTAAAACTAAATCATTCGATACCATAATCGCCAGTGCAATGGTAGATACGATAACCATACCACTGGCGGCTGAGGTTCCACCAACAAAAGCCAGTAATGCCATATTCTCAGCACCAACCGACAATGGCACACTAATAACAAAACTATCACTAACACCACCAGAGAGCAGAGCTTGTCCAGCCCAAGAGATAGGGAGTACAAATAGGCCAATTAATATTAGGTAGAGTGGAAATACCCAACGCGCCATTCGTAAGTCTTGCGCCTGCTCATTCTCTACAACCGTGGTGTGAAACTGGCGCGGTAAACAGATTATCGCCGCCATTGTTAAGATCGTATGGAATAAAAGCGTAATGAGATTGGGGGATTGATAGGTTTCTTTGGCAATAGAAATTAAATCAACATTAACATCAGAATAAGCCAAATACAGAATGAAACCGCCGACCGCGAGAAAGGCGACCAATTTCACTATCGACTCAAAGGCAACAGCCATCATCAAGCCGCGATGATGCTCTGTCGTATCAATATGTCGAGTACCAAAAAGAATCGTAAATACAGCAAGGGCACCGCCAACAAACCAAGAAATATGCCCATCTTGATAACCTAAATCCAGAGCCAAATTAGGCGCAACAAGATCAAGCCCCATAGTGATGCCCCTCAATTGCAATGCAATATAAGGCAGTATCCCAACAACAGCGATAATCGTGATCACCCCAGCTAATCCTTGAGATTTTCCATATCGTGCCGCGATAAAATCAGCTATCGAGGTGATATGCTCTCGCTTGGCAATCAAGATAATTCTGGCAAGAAATCGCCATGCAAATACAAACACAAAAATAGGAGCAAGATAAATAGGAAGGAAAGACCACGGGTTATTAGTGGCTTGGCCTACGGTGCCATAAAAGGTCCATGAGGTGCAGTAAACCGCTATAGAGAGGCTATAAATCCACGGGCGATATTGCGCTAGCCACCCTTTTTGTCTATCGCCATACCAAGCAATTAAAAACAATAATCCTAAATACGCCAGCGACACTGGCACCACAATCCATCCTTGTGTCATCACTCATCCTTGGTGATACCACTCTAGTGCCATAAAAAAACGCTAGAAGGGTACAAATACTCTGTAGCACCATTCTAGCGTTATAATTGTCGCTTGTTTTTTACTCAAGCCTACAAATGTGATTAAGGCCTATTTATCGGTCACTTTATCCAATTTAATCAGTAAAGCAAACGAACCCATTGCTGCCATTAACCAGAAAATATTGGCTCCCCACGCTTCATAGCCCCAACCACTTAATGTCGTCATTAGCGCAATAAATGCCCCTAACGGAATCGCATTGTATAATGCTTGTAAAGGGATCATCTTATTTTGAGGGAAGCGTTGAATGTATTGGATTGCTGCCAAATGAGCCATTGCAAATGTCACCCCGTGTAAAGCTTGAACTAACACTAACGCAAACAGTTCTGTCGTTGCTGCAGTTAACCCCCAACGAACCATCACCCCAGCTGCAGCCACTTTAAATAGTGTTGATACCTTCCACCCTGCAAACAGTCGCTTACTAAACGCAAATACCATGACTTCAGCCACAACACCAAGACTCCACAAGTAACCAATCGTACTTTCTTGATAGCCTGATTCTTTCCAGTAGATAGAGCTAAAACTGTAATATGCTGCGTGGCTACCTTGAATTAGCGAGACTAAAATAATGAACTTTAATACTGGCGTTTCGGTTAATAGTGCAAGTAATGGTGGACGAGTTTGATCTTCTTCAGACACCGAGACTGGCATTGGGTTTGGGTTTCGCATCACTAAAAACAGTGCCGCTAATATCCCAGCAATCGCGGTATACACGATCATGTCAGTACCGAATCCTGAGACTAAATAGCCAACAACCGTAGAGCCCGCGATGAAACTCACCGAACCCCATAAACGCGTACGTCCATAATCTAATAAATTATTCTTCGCGTAATAGTTTGTCATCGCATCAGACAATGGAACTGCAGGACCACAGGATAAATTAAAGAGCACGGTGACAAATGCCATCCACCAGAAACTCCCTCCATTAATTAAAAACAAACCAAGGGCGATTAATGAGGCGAAAGTAAGAATTCGTAACGCGGGAAGTAAATATTCCACTTTATGCAAACGTGGCGTGATAACTAAGTTCGCCACACAACGCGTCGCAAACCCGAGGCCAATTAATACACCAATATCCCCTGCTGAGACGCCTTGTTCTTCAAACCACAACGCCCAAAATGGTAAATAAACACCATAGGCAAAAAAGAACCCACCAAAGTATTGAGAGATCCAAGCAAAAGGAGAAACGCGAAACATGACAATGTCCAAAGGGAATAAAAGAGACGTTCATTATGGCATTGTATGGGTTTATAAAAAGGGAAAAACGAATTGAAAAAAACTGCACCTTTTAAAATGTGACTTCGCCTTCAATTTTCACGCTCTTTATGAAAACTCTAGACTAAAGTCGTCTTCATTCTTATTGCATATCTAGCGAGAATAAGGGAAATCATCAATTAAAGGATGGAGCTATGCCAAGTGAACTCAATTTCTCAATTGCTCCATTTAATCGCCTAACAGCAAACCAGAAAGAGCAATTAACGCGTCATGTCGACATTGCTTACTTTCGTGAAAATGACATTATTTTACATCAAAGCCAATCCTCAGAAAGCTTATACATTATTATCAAAGGCGTAGTTGAAGAGCGATCTAACGACAGTGGAGAGATCTATGCTCATTACACTCATGATGATATTTTTGATGTCAGATCCCAACTCGAAGGCTCAGTAAAGCATTGCTATCACGCCCTTGAAGATACGTTATGTCACCTTATTCCTACCGGAGTGTTTCTTTCCATTTATCACGAAAATGCTGATTTCTCTGCTTATTTCAATGGCAGTTTAGCGAAACGCAAAGCGCTTCTCACTCAAGCAAATCAACAACAAAATTTAGCCAAATTTATTCTGACAAAAATTGATGATGATACGATTCAAACCGCCATTTCTGTCGATTGGAATACATCATTAAAACAGGTCACACATTTACTTAAAGAACATAATATTGATGCCCTTTTTGTAGAACTAAACCAATACGACCCAAGGCATAAAGGAAATAAATACTCATTGCCAATCGGGATCATAACCCGCACCGACTTATTACACGCATTAGTCCTGAATAATCACGAGCCGAACCACCCTGTAGGTCCAATTGCAACCTACCCTATCGTATCGATACAAAAACACGACTACCTTTTTAATGCCATGACCCTAATGACTCGCCACCACGTAAAAAGAGTGGCTGTATTAGATAATCAGCAATTAGTTGGTATGCTCGATATGACTCAGGTATTAAGCCTTTTCTCAACTCACTCTCACGTCTTAACACTTCGCATCGCCAGAGCCCAAAGTATTGAAGAGCTTGCCATTGCTGCTAATAGCCAAACCCAGCTCATTAATACCTTATTAAATAACGGCATTCGAACGCGATTTATCATGGAATTAATTTCTACGGTTAATGAACAGATCATTGAAAAAGCATTTAGTTTAACCATCCCCAAAGGGCTTCATGATCACTGCTGTTTAATTGTTATGGGCTCAGAAGGCCGAGGTGAGCAGATCTTAAAAACCGATCAAGATAACGCTTTAATCATTAAGAATGGCTTAGAGTGGCACCAAGTAAATGAATTAATGACCCAATTTACACAGACGTTATTGCAGCTTGGCTACCCTTTATGCAAAGGAAATGTCATGGTCAGTAACCCTCACTGGGTCAAAACAGAGCAAGAGTGGCAGCGTTATATTGAACGAATGTGCACAGAGCACAATGGTGAGAATATGATGAACTTAGCCATATTTTCTGATGCGCAAGCCGTTGCTGGTAATCGAGATTTATTGACGCCATTAAAGCAGAGCATAAGTCATCAGTTAAAAGATAACGAACTTGCCTTAAGCATTTTTACTCGCCCAGCACTGCAATTTACGGTGCCGTTAACTCTGTTTGGCAACGTCAAAAATAAAAAAGAAGGGATTGATATTAAACAAGGGGGTATTTTCCCCATTGTTCATGGTATTCGCGCGCTCTCCTTGGAACAAGGAATCGAAAAAACCAATACTTTTCAACGTATTGAAGAATTAAACTCACGCAAAGTTTTAGAGCACTCAACCGCAGATAACTTAACCGAAGCATTAAAATTATTTTTTAAATGGCGACTTCGTCATCAGTTAAAAAACAGCCAAAATAGAGTGTCTAATTACATTCACATTGAACAGCTCGATAGAACGGAAAGAGATTTACTTCGCCATAGTTTGCACGTAGTGAAAAAATTTAAAGAATGGCTTGGCTACCATTATCAAATAAGGGATTAAACGATGAATGCCCTACAGCGATTATGGTGGCGATATAAATTAAAAGACCACCCTCATCATTCTCTATTTTCATCCTATTCTGGTGATGAATTAGTCTCGATTGATTGTGAAACCACTAGCCTTGACCCTAACCACGCTGAACTGGTTTCTATTGCGGCCATTAAAATCAAAAATAATCGAGTATTAACCAGTCAAACCATTCACTTAAAACTAGCACCACCACAAAGTTTAAACTCTGATTCGATTAAGGTTCATCAGCTGAGACATCACGATCTCACCAGCGGGTTATCAGAAAAAGAGGCGCTTAATCAACTGATTCACTTTATTGGTTGTCGACCAATTGTGGGTTACCACATTCACTATGACAAAAAGATTTTAGACCGAGCCTGTTTACGTCACTTCAATCATCCTTTATCAAATTCATTAGTTGAAGTATGTCACCTCTATCATCATAAATTAGAACGACTACTACCAAACGCTTATTACGATCTAAGCATTGACGCTATTTCTAGACATTTAGACCTACCGCAGGCCAAACGCCATGATGCATTAGAAGACGCCATTGCCGCCGCATTAATTTATGTGCGCTTAACTCATGGGGACTTTCCAGATTTGCCAACAATAAGGCTAGGCCATAACAATCACTGATACACAGTTACTGATCTGCGTCTCAAAAACCAATACTCGTCATTCTGAAAATTCAGTAAACCTTTCTTTCTCTGACTAAAGTCTAATTGTTGAAAACCTATTTCTAACCGAAAGTAATATCAACCCGACCAATAAAAAAGCAGAGCCAATGATGGTGCTGCAATGAAATCCAGTCATAAATTGGATATTTGCTGTATTCACAAGGAGAATCAACATGAGTGACATTCACGTATACCCTGTCAATCAAGACATCGCTAACAATGCCCACGCAGATGATGAAAAATATCGTGAAATGTACCAGCAGTCCGTTATTAACCCTGAAGGTTTTTGGCGTGAGCATGGACAGATCCTTGATTGGATGACTCCTTATACAAAAGTGAAAAACACCTCTTTTGATACTGGCCATGTCGATATTAAATGGTTTGAAGATGGCGAATTAAATGTCTCGGTAAACTGTATTGACCGTCACTTAGCTACTCGCGGTAATGAAGTCGCGATTATTTGGGAGGGTGATGACCCAAAAGATGACGCCTCAATTACCTTCAACGAACTCCATGAGCAAGTTGGTAAATTTTCAAATGCACTAAAAAGCCAAGGCGTTCGTAAAGGCGATGTGGTTTGTATTTATATGCCAATGGTGGCTGAAGCTGCTGTTGCTATGCTGGCTTGTACTCGTATCGGCGCAGTTCACACCGTAGTATTTGGGGGCTTTTCACCAGAAGCACTGGCTGGACGAATTGTCGATTCCGATGCAAAAGTGGTTATTACTGCCGATGAAGGCGTTCGTGGTGGTCGTACTGTTCCACTGAAAAAGAATGTCGATGATGCATTAAATAACCCTGAAGTAACCACCATTGAAAAAGTCGTTGTATTCCAACGTACAGGCAATGACATTGAGTGGAGTGAAGACCGTGATGTATGGTGGCACGAAGCAACGGCTGTCGCTTCTGCACATTGTGAGCCAGAAGCCATGAATGCCGAAGATCCTCTATTTATTCTCTATACTTCTGGATCTACAGGTAAACCTAAAGGCGTATTACATACCACAGGTGGCTACCTTGTTTATGCAGCCATGACCTTTAAATATATTTTTGATTATCAAGAAGGCGAAGTTTTCTGGTGTACTGCAGATGTTGGTTGGATCACCGGTCACACTTACTTAATTTATGGTCCTCTTGCAAATGGTGCAAAAACGATTTTGTTTGAAGGTGTACCTAATTACCCAAGCACTAGCCGCATGAGTGAAGTGGTCGATAAGCATAACGTAAATATTCTCTATACTGCCCCTACAGCGATTCGAGCATTGATGGCACAGGGCAATGATGCAGTCGAAGGCACGTCGCGAACCTCATTACGTGTCATGGGATCGGTTGGTGAGCCAATCAACCCTGAGGCATGGGAGTGGTATTACAACACGATTGGTGATGCTCGTTGCCCTATCGTTGATACGTGGTGGCAAACAGAAACCGGTGGAATTTTAATCTCACCACTACCAGGAGCAACCGCATTAAAACCAGGTTCAGCAACTCGCCCATTTTTTGGTGTGCAACCTGCCTTAGTCGACAATATGGGAAACATCCTTGATGGTGCGACCGATGGTAACCTGGTTATTACTGATTCATGGCCGGGACAGATGCGTACCATCTATGGTGATCATGACCGCTTTGAACAAACTTACTTTTCTACCTTTAAAGGCATGTATTTTACTAGTGATGGCGCACGACGTGATGACGATGGTTATTACTGGATCACAGGGCGTGTTGATGACGTATTAAATGTTTCAGGTCATCGAATGGGAACCGCCGAAGTAGAATCCGCATTAGTGGCGTTTGATAAAATAGCTGAAGCGGCCATTGTTGGCGTACCGCATGACATTAAAGGACAAGCGATTTATGCCTACATCACCCTAAATTCAGGTGAAATTCCAAGTGCTGAACTGCATAAAGAAGTGAAAGATTGGGTAAGAAAAGAAATTGGTCCAATAGCCACGCCAGATTTCCTCCATTGGACAGATTCATTACCTAAAACTCGTTCAGGTAAAATTATGCGCCGTATTCTACGAAAAATAGCAACCGGAGATACTTCCAACCTTGGAGATACTTCAACCCTTGCTGATCCAAGCGTGGTTGATAAACTGATT
This sequence comes from Aliivibrio sp. S2TY2, assembly GCF_028765525.1. Taxonomy (NCBI): domain Bacteria; kingdom Pseudomonadati; phylum Pseudomonadota; class Gammaproteobacteria; order Vibrionales; family Vibrionaceae; genus Aliivibrio; species Aliivibrio sp. S2TY2. The sequence continues at coordinate 56,378 of NZ_JARACS010000017.1, forward strand.
GAAGAGCAAAGAAAAATCGCCTAGAACCATTCAATACAATCTAATTTTTATCTCAATGAGCCACTATTGTTCGCAATGGTGGCTTATTTCATGTGACGCCCTGCTCAAATTTACAGATATGTTATTTCTTTACTGATAACGTGCTAAGTAAACAAAATTTAAAACTGCATAATTGTTCAACAAAGTTGAAAGTATTTGTTAACTAACAAGTAAAATAACGGAACTTAACGGCCCTCTTTGCTTCTTATTATCATATTTGAATTAAAATATGTTTTATTCTCTTCTCATAAAGTGAGAACTTAGAGCTGATAAGACCAGTATTTTGCTGCGATTTGCTGTGATATTGTCTATAATTGCTTTTTATGAGCATTAGCAGTGTAATATTTGCAAAAACTCATCAAATCGAATATATAAATTATGCTTTTTTTACTTCAATAGTAAGAACAAGGAATTTAGCATCACAATGTCGACTCAATCGCGAATTTTAGTTCTCAATGGTCCGAACCTAAATCTATTAGGTCTTCGTGAACCGGCCCATTATGGCAATCAAAACTTAGAACAGATTGTTAATACTTTAACTATTCAAGCTAACGCATTGAATATTGAATTAGAGCATTTACAGTCAAATCGTGAATATGAGCTGATAGAAGCAATTCATAATGCTTATCAACGTATTGATTTCATTATCATCAACCCAGCTGCGTTTACGCACACTAGTGTCGCTTTACGCGATGCACTGCTTGGGGTTGATATTCCTTTTATTGAAGTACATTTATCAAATGTCCATGCACGCGAACCTTTTCGCCACCATTCTTATCTTTCTGATAAAGCGGTAGGTGTTATTTGTGGGTTAGGTGCTGATGGCTACGAATTTGCTTTGAATGCAGCAGCAAAACGTCTGCGTTCAAATTGATCACTGAATATAAACAGAAGAGATTACACAATGGATATCCGCAAAATTAAAAAACTGATTGAACTAGTTGAAGAGTCTGGCATTGCAGAACTTGAAATTTCTGAAGGTGAAGAGTCAGTACGCATCAGCCGTGCTGTAGCACCTCAAGCTCAACTAGCACCAGTACAACAAGTTGCGGCACCTGTAGCTGCTCCTGTAGCAGAAGCAGCTCCTGTTGCTACAGCACCTATCGCTGAAGCTCCAGCAGAAGTTGCTGGTCATAAAGTTTGTTCTCCAATGGTTGGTACGTTCTACGGCGCTTCAAGCCCAGACGCAAAACCATTTGTTAAAGTTGGTCAACAAGTTACTGCTGGCGATACACTTTGTATCGTTGAAGCAATGAAAATGATGAACCAAATTGAAGCGGACAAGTCTGGTACTGTTACTGCTATTTTAGTTGAAGACGGTAACCCGGTTGAATTCGATCAACCACTTGTTGTGATCGCATAATAGAGGTCACTATGTTAGATAAATTAGTTATCGCAAACCGTGGTGAAATTGCACTACGTATCTTGCGAGCATGTAAAGAGCTTGGTATTAAAACGGTTGCAGTTCACTCTACTGCTGACCGTGATTTAAAGCATGTATTGCTTGCTGATGAAACCATTTGTATTGGTCCTGCACGCAGTGCCGACAGCTACTTAAACATTCCTCGCATTATTAGTGCGGCAGAAGTGACAGGCGCTGTTGCTGTTCATCCTGGTTACGGGTTCTTAGCTGAAAATGCTGACTTCGCAGAGCAAGTTGAGCGTTCTGGCTTTATCTTTGTTGGTCCTAAAGCGGAAACTATCCGCATGATGGGCGACAAAGTATCAGCGATTACATCAATGAAAAAAGCTGGTGTTCCTTGTGTACCTGGTTCTGATGGCCCGCTAGATAATGACGAAGCGAAAAACAAATCATTTGCAAAACGCATTGGCTACCCTGTAATCATCAAAGCCTCTAGTGGTGGCGGTGGTCGTGGTATGCGTGTTGTTCGTGCAGAAAAAGATCTAATCGAAGCAATCGCAATGACTCGTGCTGAAGCAACAGCTTGTTTTGGTGACGGTACGGTTTACATGGAAAAATTCCTTGAAAACCCTCGCCACATCGAAGTTCAAGTAATTGCCGATGGTCAAGGTAATGCGATTCACCTTGGTGAGCGTGACTGCTCTATGCAGCGTCGTCACCAGAAAGTAGTTGAAGAAGCACCAGCACCAGGTATTACCGAAGAAATGCGTAAATACATCGGTGAGCGCTGTACACGTGCGTGTATCGATATTGCTTACCGCGGTGCGGGTACATTTGAATTCTTATACGAAAACGGTGAGTTCTACTTTATTGAGATGAACACACGTATTCAAGTTGAGCACACAATTACTGAAATGGTAACGGGTATCGACTTAATCAAAGAGCAACTGCGTATTGCCGCAGGCCAACCTCTTTCGTTTACTCAAGAAGACATCAAACTACGTGGTCACTCAATTGAGTGTCGTATCAATGCTGAAGATCCTGTTCGCTTCCTACCTTCACCGGGTAAAATTGAGCGTTTCCATGCACCAGGTGGTATGGGCGTTCGTTGGGAATCTCACATTTATACAGGCTACACAGTACCACCACATTACGATTCAATGATCGGTAAGTTAATCACTTACGGTGAAAATCGTGATGTTGCTATCGCTCGTATGAAAAACGCATTAAGCGAAATGATTGTGGAAGGCATCAATACAAATATCTCTTTACACCTAGATATTATGAATGATGAGAACTTCCAACACGGCGGTGCAAACATCCATTACCTTGAGAAAAAATTAGGCCTTCAATAGAACGCAATTTTTCATCTTAAGTTAAAGAAGTAAATAAAGGCCGCGAGTGATTACACTCACGGCCTTTTTCTATGGTAAAATTCGCCGATATTTTCAACTAAACAAAGTGATCCCCATGCCTTGGATTCAAGTAAAACTAAATGCAACATCTGAAAATGCTGAACAAATCAGTGACATGCTAATGGAAGAGACGGGTGCTCTTTCGGTAACGTTTTTAGATGCAAAAGATGTCCCTATCTTTGAACCTCTTCCAGGAGAGACTCGTTTATGGGGCGAAACGGATATTGTTGCTCTTTATGATGCAGAAACCGACATGGATTTAGTGATTGCACAATTAAAAGCAAGCACGGTACTTGATGATAACTTTGCTTATAAAGTTGAACAGCTTGAAGACAAAGATTGGGAACGTGAATGGATGGATAACTTCCACCCAATGAAGTTTGGTGAGCGCTTATGGATTTGCCCAAGCTGGCGTGAAATCCCTGAGCCAGATGCGGTTAATGTTATGCTTGATCCTGGCCTTGCGTTTGGTACAGGCACGCATGCAACCACAGCACTTTGTCTTGAATGGCTAGAAAGTATTGACCTTAAAGGCAAAACCGTTATCGACTTTGGCTGCGGTTCTGGCATCTTAGCGATCGCAGCGATCAAACTAGGTGCTGCAAAAGTCGTTGGGATCGACATTGATCCTCAAGCGATCACCGCATCAAAAGACAATGCCGCTCGTAATGGCGTAGCCGATCAACTTGAATTATTCTTACCTCAAGATCAGCCAGAGAACCTTGTTGCAGACGTCGTTGTCGCTAATATTCTTGCAGCCCCACTTCGTGAACTTTCAAGTATTATTACCGCTCACGTTGCTCCTGGTGGCGTGCTAGCTATGTCTGGTGTCTTGGATACTCAAGCAAATGATGTTGCTTCATACTACGCAGATAACTTCACCCTTGATGCTATTGCCGAGCAGCAAGAATGGTGCAGAATCTCAGGAATTAAGAAGTAATCGTCCCTCAGACCTACTCTTCCTAAAAAAAACTTCAATGCCTCAATACTAAATTTGAGGCATAAAACCGTCTAATTGACTGAAATATAAACAAATTGCATAAACTATTTGTAAATGCTCAAAATTTGGTCTTTTCAGGCGAGCAAAAAATGCGTAAAATGCGCGCCCTTGCTGACACAAACGTGTGTGGATGTTTTGCAGATAGGTAAATATACATTAAAGAACAATCTTATCGTTGCTCCTATGGCTGGTGTAACCGATAGGCCTTTTCGTGAGTTATGTATGCGCTATGGCGCAGGCATGGCTGTGAGCGAAATGATGTCTTCTAACCCAAAACTATGGAAAACATCTAAGTCCCAAAATCGCATGGTACATGAAGGTGAATCTGGTATTCGCTCGGTACAAATTGCGGGGGCAGATCCACAGTTGATGGCGGAAGCTGCGCAACACTGTGTTGAAACCGGTGCTCAAATCATCGATATCAATATGGGGTGCCCTGCTAAGAAGGTGAATAAGAAACTTGCTGGTTCCGCATTATTACAGCGACCTGATTTGATTGAAGAGATCTTATTAGCCGTTGTAAATGCCGTTGACGTTCCGGTAACTCTGAAAACGCGTACAGGCTGGGATCCAGACAACCGAAACTGTGTTCAGGTTGCAAAAATGGCGGAGCAATGTGGCATCCAAGCTTTAGCGCTTCATGGGCGAACCAGAGCTTGTATGTACAAAGGTGAAGCTGAATACGACAACATTAAAGCGGTAAAAGAAGCGATTTCTATTCCGGTTATAGCGAACGGTGATATCGACTCGCCGGAAAAGGCTCGTTTTGTGCTTGAGTATACAGGCGCTGACGCTTTAATGATCGGCCGTCCTGCACAAGGTAGGCCATGGATTTTTAAAGAAATCCAACATTATTTAGAAACGGGCGAAATCATGCCACCTCTTCCAATTGAAGAAGTGAAGACCACTTTACTTGGTCATGTCCATGCGCTTCACCAGTTTTATGGTGAATTTTTAGGCCCTCGCATTGCTCGTAAGCATGTGGGTTGGTACTTAAAAGAGCATGAGCAAGCAACCGATTTCCGCCGCAGCTTTAACGCGATAGAGGACGCTTCACAGCAACTCCATCAACTTGAAAGCTATTTCGACCACGTTGCATCATAATAAAAGAAGAGCTAAACAGAATATGTTCGATCAATCTATGACTTCAGAAGCATTAACAGTTACAACAGTTACAGCACAAGACCAAATTACTCAGAAACCACTACGTGATTCTGTTAAGGCTTCGCTGAAAAACTACTTAGGCCAACTAAATGGTCAAGAAGTTAACGACTTATATGAATTAGTATTAGCTGAAGTAGAGCAACCTCTACTAGACATGATCATGCAGCATACTCGCGGCAACCAAACTAAAGCAGCAAACATGATGGGTATCAACCGTGGTACGCTTCGTAAAAAACTTAAAAAATATGGCATGAACTAGTCACGCCTTATTTCGAAAATTTAAAGCAGTGTTAAGCAATTAACGCTGCTTTTTTTATATCTAAGATAACTGCATTCATCTCTTTCTTTGATCAACAGATATAAAAAAACCGATACTACATTTCTGTAATATCGGCTTTTAAATCTCTTACCTACTATGGCGGCCAAGCTCGTTTCTTGCCACCACCAGCACCAGCTCCTGAGCGAATAAGCTCAACGGCTTTTGCTGTTTTTTCTTCAATGCCTTTTAAACGCTCATCAAGTTCACTTAAATCAGCTGCGGCTCCCGCGGTATTCGAACCTTGAGCACCAACACCATCAATCATTTTAGCGATCTTGGCATTCTGAGCTTCAATACGCTTAATACGAGCATCAAGCTCCATTACTGCCTTCCCTTGCTCACTGATTTTTTTATCGATAACTTTCAGAGCGGAAAGCAATTTCATTACGTATTGTTTTTCCATTAATTGGCTCTCACCTAATTGTCGCTCGTATTCTTTCCACTAATTATCGACCATTTTATCAACATCTTGAGTAAACAGGCACAATAATTTATGCTTTTTTCTCTTCTAACTCAGCTAAGGCAGAAAGAATAGAGCAATGGGAGGCATCTTCGTCAACATGACCACAACAAGCATCATTAATTCGCTTTAACGCGGTTCTAATTTCAGTGAGTTGCTCAATCTTTTTATCTATTGTATTTAGTTTAGTTTGAGTAATCGCTTTTACCTCAGCGCAACTGTGCTTTGTTGCTTCCAATCTAATGTCGAGTAACTCTTGTATTTCATCTAACGTTAAGCCCAACTGCTTAGCTTTTAAAATAAAACGAATTTGAGCAAGATTATCATCATTATAAAGACGATACCCACTACTGCTTCTGCCTGATGGTATAAGTAACCCATTTTTCTCATAAAAGCGTAATGTGTCGTTAGTTACATTACATCGTTTTGCCAACTCTCCAATCAAATACATTTTCATTTCGTCTTTTTCCTCTCTTTATGCGCTTTATTTGTATCGTTTTTTAATAAAAATGACATCTTTTCCTATGGATGCAATCGATTGCGCGAGCTTTTTTGTTTAAGTTTAGTTAGAATATGCACCATTACGTTAATACAACACTTAATACTTTACTCTTTTCAATTAGGGTGTTTCCCAAAACTGGCCAATCTCTGCTTCTCCTTAAACAAGAAATAGAGCAGAACAAGTTCATTTTTGGCAAAAATCCTAACTTAATTCTAAAGGAAGAAAGTAGTCATGAATAACGCACGTCCGATCCGTCGCGCGCTAATTAGCGTATCTGATAAAACTGGTATTGTAGAATTTGCTCAAGCACTGACTGAGCGCGGAGTAGATATCCTATCTACTGGTGGTACCGCTCGCCTGCTTGCTGAAAAAGGCATCTCAGTAACTGAAGTATCTGATTACACAGGCTTCCCAGAAATGATGGATGGCCGCGTTAAAACTCTTCATCCTAAAGTTCATGGTGGTGTACTTGGTCGTCGTGGCCAAGATGACGGCATTATGGAACAGCATGGCATCAACCCTATCGATATGGTTGTTGTTAACCTATACCCATTTGCAGAAACCGTAGCAAAAGAAGGTTGCACCCTTGCTGACGCTGTTGAGAACATCGATATCGGTGGCCCAACAATGGTTCGTTCTGCAGCGAAAAACCACAACGACGTTACCATCGTTGTAAACGCGCACGACTACGATCGCGTTATTACTGAAATGGACGCTAACGAGAAATCTCTTACTCAAGCAACTCGCTTTGATTTAGCTATCGCAGCCTTCGAGCACACAGCTTCTTATGATGGCATGATTGCTAACTACTTCGGTACTATGGTTCCTTCTTATGGAGAGAACAAGGAAGGTGATGAAGAGAGCAAATTCCCACGCACGTTCAATCAACAGTTCGAGAAAAAACAAGACATGCGCTACGGTGAGAACAGCCACCAAGCAGCGGCATTCTACGTTGAAGCCAATCCTGAAGAAGCATCAGTGTCTACTGCTCGCCAAATCCAAGGTAAAGCCCTGTCTTACAACAACATCGCTGACACTGACGCGGCACTTGAGTGTGTAAAAGAGTTCGATGAACCTGCATGTGTGATTGTTAAGCACGCTAACCCATGCGGTGTTGCCCTAGGTAACAATATTCTTGAAGCTTATGACCGCGCATTCAAAACAGATCCAACGTCTGCATTTGGCGGTATCATCGCATTCAACCGTGAGTTAGACGCAGCAACAGCAACAGCGATCACTGAGCGTCAATTCGTTGAAGTTATCATCGCTCCTTCTGTTTCTGCTGAAGCAGTAGAAATCGTAGCGGCTAAGAAAAACCTTCGCCTACTTGAATGTGGTGAGTGGACATCTAAAACAACTGGCTTTGACGTGAAACGCGTTAACGGCGGTTTGCTAGTTCAAGATCGCGACCAAGGCATGGTTTCTGAAGATCAGCTTAAAGTGGTTTCTAAACGTCAACCAACGGCTGAAGAGTTAAAAGATGCACTGTTCTGCTGGAAAGTAGCTAAATACGTTAAATCTAACGCGATTGTTTACTCTAAAGGTGACATGACTATCGGTGTTGGCGCAGGCCAAATGAGCCGCGTTTACTCTGCGAAAATCGCCGGTATTAAAGCCGCTGATGAAGGTTTGGTTGTTGAAGGTTGTGCAATGGCATCAGATGCATTCTTCCCATTCCGTGACGGTATCGACGCGGCAGCAGAAGCTGGTATCAAATGTGTTATCCAACCGGGTGGTTCTATGCGTGATGATGAAGTTATCGCCGCTGCCGATGAACATGGTATGGCGATGATCTTTACCGGTATGCGTCACTTCCGCCACTAGTTCTCTTGTCATCATTGGGGCGGTAACTGCGTTGACTACGCTCGCTTACCCTAATCACATAGCGAGCTATGCTCATAGGGATAAGCTCGCTTGTCGCCTTGTTAGCGCTCCCACTGATTTAAAGAGACCTCGAATAGTTGAATCGCGTAAGCACCAACTACTTTGAGCAAAACTTATTATTTTGTTTTTTTAAATATTCCGATATTTGAAATACGTAGAGCAAATCAGTGACTTTAGTTCAAGGAAAACACGCGGAGCTTATGACCATAAGTGAGCATGTTTGACACAGAAATAAAGGCTCTGAAGCAGCTATAAGGATTTTAAAACATGAATGTATTGATTATTGGTGCTGGCGGTCGTGAGCACGCACTAGGTTGGAAAGCGGCACAAAACCCAAACGTTGAAACGGTATTTATCGCTCCAGGTAATGCAGGTACAGCGCTTGAACCAAAACTAGAAAACGTAGCGATTGATGTTGAAGACATAACAGCTCTTGTGGCCTTTGCAAAAGAGAAAGCAATTGAGCTAACAATCGTTGGCCCTGAAGCACCATTAGTTATCGGCGTTGTTGATGCATTCCGTGACGCAGGATTACCTATCTTTGGCCCTACAAAAGCAGCAGCACAACTAGAAGGCTCTAAAGCGTTTACTAAAGACTTTTTAGCTCGTCATGATATCCCAACAGGCTCTTATGCAAACTTTACTGAAATTAAACCAGCATTAGCTTACGTGCGTGAACAAGGCGCACCGATTGTCGTTAAAGCTGATGGCCTTGCTGCCGGTAAAGGCGTTATCGTTGCAATGACACTAGAAGAAGCAGAAGACGCGATCAAAGATATGCTAGCAGGCAATGCCTTTGGTGAGGCTGGTAGCCGCGTCGTTATTGAAGAGTTTTTAGAAGGTGAAGAAGCAAGCTTTATCGTTATGGTTGATGGCGCAAGTGTTCTACCAATGGCAACTAGTCAAGATCACAAACGTGTAGGCGATAAAGACACTGGCCCTAACACAGGTGGAATGGGCGCGTACTCTCCTGCTCCTGTTGTTACTCCTGAAATCCATAATCGTATTCTAGAAGAAGTTATCTATCCTACGGTTCGTGGAATGGATGCTGAAGGCGCTCCTTACACTGGATTTTTATATGCTGGTTTGATGATTGATGCTGATGGCACGCCAAAGGTAATCGAATACAACTGTCGCTTTGGTGATCCAGAAACACAACCTATTATGATGCGTATGGAATCGGATCTTGTTGAGCTTTGCCTAATGGCTATTGACGAAAAACTGGATGAAGCAGAATCTAAATGGGACCCACGCGCTTCTATCGGTGTTGTTCTTGCTGCTGGTGGCTATCCAGCGGATTATGCAAAAGGAGACGTTATTTCGTTGCCTTCAGAAGAAGCTGAAGGTCAAAAGATCTTCCACGCAGGCACCACAAATAACGAAGCTGGCGACGTTGTGACAAATGGCGGCCGCGTACTTTGTGCAACAGCATTAGGAAATACAGTCTTAGAAGCTCAGCAACGTGCGTACGAGTTAACGAAACAAGTAAGCTGGAATAGAATGTTCCATCGCAATGACATTGGTTACCGTGCCATTGCGCGTGAATTAGAAGATAAGTAATGGCTTAACTTACAAATAACAGCTACAGAAAAACAAAAGGCGCTATCACAGCGCCTTTTTATATCAATGTAGCTAATTAAATTAGCTATTTTCCTGCGTAATAATGATCAAATAATTAATGGAGTTGGTATTACTCTTCAATTAATTCAGGTCGTTCTACACAAGTGTAGCTATCATCTGTTAACAACAATAATTCAGACATTTTTAATACTTTTTTATCGCGATTTTTCTCTTCACCTAAAAATGAGATAAAACTGTCTAAGCCGGATAATCGTGCGACGACAAAATTCGGTAAGATTTGATTGAATTCTAATTGATCGTATTGCTGACCATCGCAAGAATAAAATGTTTCGCCATCCCACTCACCTTGATATAAAGCAACACCTTCTTTATCCAAACCTTCTACTTTTGTGATTAAATACTTAGATTGGTCTTGGAATTGAGCAAGTTGATTAGGCATCAATGGGAATATACGACCATCTTTACGATAGCGTTGATACACTGCCTCTCCATTGCCATTATAACGAACGTGCATCATGTAAGGGATGAGACCGTCAGTATTATCTAACATCTCACCTTCACGAACGGCTTCGACTAATACGTTTTTTTCCCAGCGATAAGTTGTTTTATACCAACCATAATCACCCATAGTAACGTAATCTGACGCAGTTAGAGACTGTTGTAGTCGACGTGTATACCAATAGTAACTGGTTGCATCACCTTGGATTTGACCACCGGTTAAGGTGACTGATTTGATGCGTTGCTCATCTGATGGGCTTGATGAACAGCCAAAAAGAAATGCAGAGAGAAGTAAGGTAGATAGAATGCGCTTCATAAAAATGCCGAGTTAAGGGTTAACTCGGCAAAGTATATCTTAGTTCACTGATTCTTTCAGTGCTTTGCCAGCAACAAATGCAGGAACATTCGCAGCTTTGATTTGAATCTCGTCACCAGTCTTAGGGTTGCGACCAGTGCGTGCTGCACGATGATTAACTTTAAAAGTACCAAAGCCGATAAGTTGAACCTGTTCGCCATCTTTAAGTGCGCCAGTTACGCCTTCTAGAGTCGCTTCAAGAGCTGCTTTTGCTTGTGCTTTTGATAGGTCTGCTTTTTCAGCAATAGCATCAATTAACTGGGTTTTATTCATTAGGGTTTCCCTTCTATTTTTTGAAATCCTGTTCACTCTAATGCATAAAGCCCCCATCTGGCAAAGGTTTGTCACACTTCTTGCTACAGAATGCGCGTTCTTTAGACACAAACTGAGTAACGTCTCACAATTTATCACTATTTTTCATTTATGAGGCATTGCTTTTTGACCGATCAGCACCCATTTTATAAGGGCTTGCTTACTTTTTTGAGATTAATAATGTTTATTTTATCCATCTATATTGCCATTTCTATTAGCGTATCCTTCATTTGTTCTGTGCTTGAGGCTATTTTACTTAGTATCAGCCCAAGCTATTTGGCTCAAATGCGTCAAGAGAACCACCCTGCTGCCGAAAGATTAACGCAACTAAAAAACAATGTAGATCGCCCTTTAGCGTCAATTTTAACCCTAAATACTATTGCCCATACTGCGGGTGCTGCGGCTTCTGGTGCTCAAGCGTCTATCGTTTTTGGTAGTGAGTGGCTAGGTGTTTTCTCTGCGTTCTTAACGTTCGCAATCTTATTATTTTCTGAAATTGTACCGAAAACTATCGGTGCAACCTACTGGCGCCAACTCGCTCCAATGGCTGCAAGAATGCTGCATTGGATGGTGCTGTTATTAAGCCCTGTTGTTTGGGCGTCAGAGCAATTAACTAAACGTTTAGCTCGTGGACATCAAGCGCCAAAATTACGAGATGAAATTGCTGCTATGGCCACGCTTGCAAAAGAGAATGGTGAATTTGCAGAAGGTGAGTCAAAAATCTTAACTAATATTCTAAATATTAGAGATGTACCAGTGACTCAAGTCATGACACCAAGAACCGTTTTATTTCGTGTTAATGCTGAAATGACGGTGGAAGACTTTATAAAAGATTGCGCAGAAACCCCATTTTCACGTCCATTAGTTTACAGTGAAGACAGCGATAACATTGTTGGCTTTATCCATCGCTTAGAATTATTCTCTGCAATGCATAAAGGCCAAGGAAAACGCCTTCTTGGTTCTGTTATGCGCCCAATTCAAGTCGTTATCAGTACTTCAACACTACCGAAAGCATTTGAACACTTAATGAAGCACAGAGCACAGTTAGCGCTCGTGATTGATGAATACGGCACGGTACAAGGCCTGCTTACTTTAGAAGATATCTTTGAATATATGGTTGGTGAAGAGATCATTGATGAAGCAGATAAAACTACAGATATGCAGCAACTAGCTCAACAGCGTTGGACTAACTGGAAAAACAAGCACGGTGTTATCGATAATACCGATGTAGAAGAAGAGAAAGAATAGTTAAAGGTGTTAGCAAGCCCCTTTAAATTAAAAAACCGATGAATATTCATCGGTTTTTTTTGTAACGTCAGAAAATTAGTAATCTAGCTCTAGACCGATATTACTTACATTCTCGTCTCTTAGTTCTTGGCGTAAGTCTTTAATTAAATCAATATCACGCTCTTCTGCTTCACGAAGTGGTCGGAAAATTGCCCACTGGACATCCCACTCTTCACAAATCACATCAATGTCTTTTTGATTTTCATCTGTCACTTCTTCACCCGTTTGCGCTTCAACCAGCTGAGCAACTGTCATTACTGATAGCTGGCTAATCTTAAACATGGCTTCTTCTAATACATCACGATCTAAGATCCCGTGTAAAAAAGTCGATAACGCAACACAAGCATCAATTGCTGGGTAAGTCAGGTAAATTGAATCATCATCTAACTCAGGGATCATTTCTTCTAGCTTTTCTAATTGACGTTCAAAATTAATCTTGGCATTTTTAACGGTCAATAATTCCCAAATACTATCTAGTATAACGCGATAGGTTTGAGGCTCAGCAAAGCCGGTTGCTTCACAGTAATGTACGTAATTTGGGTACATACGCTCACATAAAGAAGCCATAAAAGTAATTTGTTGCCATGGTTCAAACTTTTCTAAACGAACTTGGATAGGATTGCGTAACATATACGATTCTACACTATAAAAAAATGACGCTTTAAGTGTACTTGATAACCACGAATGACAAAAGGAAGGTTATGAACAAATTACTTATCATTTCAAAAGAAAAAGAGAGCTACCTCTCACTTTTTGAGCTATAGGATCTTCCTGATCTTGAAATTTGTCATGATCTTAGAAAAGCCGATATTATCCTTACCGACCCACCACTCATTTCTGAATTACTGGATCAATTTAAATCTGTTGAGTGGATTCACTCTACCTTTGCCGGTATTGACGCTCTTATACATTCTAACTTACGACAAGATTGTACTCTCACCAATGTTAAGGGGATCTTTGAGCCACAAATCTCTGAATATGATTTAGGTTATTGCATTCAATATTTTCGCCATTTTTCTTTAAAGAATCTTGTGGATTTTGACAACGGTTATTAAAAATAAAAGCCTGTGATATAACAGGCTTCACTGCGTTATGCTTGTGGTACTGCGGCAAGCTTTGCTCGAATAAACTCAAGATGATCAAGATAAATCAAATCGGATACCTGACGAATCACCGCCTCTTCCATTGGTTCAATCACACCATCTGCATACGCTACCGTCCACATAGCTTCGATTAGATCGTAACGCTCGTTCGGCATCAATGCTCTCAACTTAGTTGTAAACTCATATAAAGACGTTGAGGCTTTACTTTTAGCCGTAGCTTCACGCAATAAAGTCTTTGCTTGTTCGTCGTTAATATCAAATAATTTACTTAATAGCTGTAATTTTGCGTTATCTTCTCTTTCATCACTCTGGTGATCGGCACCTGATACTTCACATAATAAAGACGCCATTGCTAAATGCATCGAAGCGACTTCACCCGCACTACCGTCACTCGCTTCATGCATGACTTTTTTTAATAGCGTACTCAATTTCTTAAACATAAAAACTCTCAATACCGATAATTAATAATATGACCATTTAAGTATAGATCTGTTCCAATAAAAAAGGAGACTACAATGAGTCTCCTTTCTATCTAGAATCTTAAACTAAGATTTTATTTATGATACGGCTTAGATAGGTCATGAACCGCATCAACAAACACACCTGCATTTTCTGGCGGAACGTCTAAATGGATACCGTGACCCAAGTTAAATACGTGACCTGTACCCTCATTACCAAACCCTTCTAGAATAGTACCCACTTCTTGGCGGATACGTTCAGGTTGTGCGTAAAGGATTGATGGGTCCATATTACCTTGTAGAGCAACTTTATCACCAATACGAGCTTTCGCATCTGCAATATTAATTGTCCAATCCAAGCCTACTGCATCACAGCCTGTTGCTGCAATTGACTCTAACCACATACCACCATTCTTAGTGAATAGCGTTACTGGTACTCGGCGACCTTCGTTTTCACGAATTAAGCCATCAACAATCTTATGCATATATTGCAAAGAGAATTCGTTGTAATCACGAGGAGTTAATACGCCCCCCCATGTATCAAATACCATCACAGATTGTGCACCTGCTTTAATTTGCGCGTTTAGGTACTCAATAACCGTATCTGCTAATTTATCTAGCAATAGGTGTAATGTTGCTGGTTCTGCATACATCATTTTTTTGATCTTAGTGAATGCTTTTGAGCTTCCACCTTCAACCATGTATGTCGCTAGTGTCCAAGGGCTACCAGAAAAACCAATTAATGGTACTTCACCTTTTAGATCTTTACGGATCTGACGTACTGCATTCATTACATATTGCAGCTCACCTTCAGGATCTGGAAGGCCAATTTTAGTTACGTCAGCTTTACAAGTAATTGGACGCTCAAACTTAGGACCTTCGCCTGTTTCAAAGTATAGTCCTAACCCCATCGCATCAGGAATAGTCAGAATATCTGAAAATAGAATCGCAGCATCTAGAGGAAAACGACGTAGAGGCTGTAGCGTCACTTCAGAAGCAAGCTCTGCATTTTTACACAGAGACATGAAATCACCCGCTTCTGCTCGTGTCGCCTTGTACTCTGGAAGGTATCGACCTGCTTGGCGCATCATCCAAACTGGTGTGTAATCTACTGGTTGTTTTAATAACGCACGTAAATAGCGGTCATTTTTTAATTCTGTCATGATCTTTCCTTATATTAGCTCCTGCTATTGTATCACTCAATGGCACGAACAAAAGCCTACCTTTGCTATCGAGATCATATTTAATTAATCTTATTTATGATGCCAATTGCGCAATAGTTAACCTCATGATAGAAATTGCTTTGCTAGTGAAAATAACAACATTCAATTAACAATTGTATTTAATTGAAAGCATAACAACACCTTACTTACACCCTGTCTCTTGATTGGGTGTTTTTTTATTTATGTTATCTAGTGTTGTTTCTATGAGCGTTCGTGCAATCGTGCCTTTAGGAGCAAGTTCTGGCAATTGATCTTGGCAATACCATCCCGCTTTCACTAGCTCATTTCTATCGACTTTGATTTCACCTGACTCATAATCTGCCAAGTACCCAACCATAAGGCTTGAAGGAAAAGCCCAAGGCTGACTACCAAAATATCGGATATTGGTAATTTTAATGCCTGTTTCTTCAAATACTTCACGCTCTACCGCCATTTCAAGCGTTTCACCTACCTCAACAAAACCGGCTAAAACCGTAAATAAGCCACCTTTATGCCTTTGATGTTGAGCAAGTAAAATCGAATTTTCTCTACGAACCGCTACAATAATAGATGGAAAAATTCTAGGGTAATGCAACTTGCGACATTCATTGCACTGCATGGCGATTTGATTAAGGTTCAGTTGAGTACGGCCACCACATTGAGGGCAAAAACGGAATTCTCGAGCCATAAATCCATATTGAATCGCTTTACTGAATAATAAAAACTCAGTTTCTTTGCATTCTAATAAGTCTCTTAAATTCGTATAAGAAAGTGTTTGCTCAACTGACTCATCATTTAACCACATAACAGGATAACTATTGTGTTTTCCTATACATACGGCTTGCTCAAAAGGCAATTTTAAATCACTTGCACTGCCGTAAGGGAGACCATCAGTTTCTAGCCAAATAGTAGAATCATTGACGACACACCAGTAGACTTTTGTATGTTGGTTTAACATCTTTATCACAACCCTCTTGCAGCCTTTAATATTTACTGGCAATCTTAATGAATATAGTAATGAGAGTATATATAAGAACTTTGGTTTATTGCTTGCAACTACAAGGATATCGTTATGCTTACTAAACTAAATAAATTCCAAGAACAGTGGGGTGGTAATAACGATGTTATTGATCACTGGCTTTCGACTCGACAAGATCTATTGGTCGAGTTCTGTAAATTAGCAGGCTTACCCCCTTTCGATTCATCGACTCCATCCCTCCCTACTTTCTCGTCAATTCAATCTTTTACTCAGCATTTAATTGATTATATTTCAGAAGGTCATTTTAAAATTTACAACATGGTAATGGCGAAATGGGATGCAACAGGTTTTTCTCCAACGGAAGATATGAGTCAAATTTACGCTAATATCACTAAAACCACCGATCCGATCCTAAATTTTACAGATAAATACTCAAAAGAAGACGAAGCGCTTTTATTGACTGATTTTGATAAAGATTTCTCAAAAATAGGTGAGATTATTGAAATGAGGTTTGAGCTAGAGGATGGATTAATCGAGCTGATTTCGAGCAGCTTAAGTCACCCACCTGGCGCATAAATGACAAAAATAAGCTAATTAAAGGACAGTCTGTAGTTACAGAAATATGGACTAAGTCTTTATGAAGATAAAAGCAATTTTCCCCGGGAAATTGTAATGAACCAAAAAAAACCCTGCATCTCTGCAGGGTTTTTTATTTGCGTCTATTAAATCAATTACTCTTCAGAAGAGAAACCTGCGTTTAATAGTGCCGCTAAGTTGTCAGTCGCTTGCTCAGCTGATGGCCCTTCTTGCTCCACAGCTTTTTGCTTTTGACGTTCTTGGTGGTATGCGAAACCTGTACCCGCTGGAATTAGACGACCAACGATTACGTTTTCTTTCAGACCACGTAGCTCATCACGCTTACCAGAAACAGCTGCTTCAGTAAGTACACGCGTCGTTTCTTGGAACGATGCAGCAGAGATGAACGACTCAGTAGCAAGAGACGCTTTAGTAATACCTAGTAGATCACGCTCGAAACGTGCAGGTTGCTTGCCTTCAGCTTCAAGCTGACGGTTTGCAATCGTTACGTTAGCAAATTCTAGTTGCTCACCTTCAAGGAAAGTAGAATCACCAGAATGTGTAATCGTACACTTACGTAGCATTTGACGAACGATAGTCTCAATGTGCTTATCGTTAATCTTAACGCCTTGTAAGCGGTAAACTTCTTGAACTTCGTTAGTGATGTATTCAGTAACTGCATGGATACCACGTAAACGTAAGATATCATGTGGAGTTTCTGGACCATCAGAAATAACGTCGCCACGTTCAACTTTATCACCATCAAAGATGTTAAGTTGACGGTGTTTATGAATCATTTCTTCATAAACTTCGCCGTTATCATCACGAGTGATCAATAAGCGTACTTTACCTTTAGTTTCTTTACCAAACGCAACAATACCTGCGTGCTCAGCAAGAATTGCTGGCTCTTTAGGTTTACGAGCTTCAAATAAGTCCGCAACGCGTGGAAGACCACCGGTAATATCTTTAGTACCACTTGACGCCTGAGGAATACGAGCTAGTGTTTCACCGATACCTACGTTACCACCATCTGCAAGGTTAACAATCGCCTTACCAGGTAGGAAGTATTGTGCTGGCATTTCAGTGCCAGGGATCATGATGTCACGACCGTTCGCATCAACAAGTTTCACTGTTGGACGCATGTCTTTACCAGCAGAAGCTCGCTCAGCCGCATCAAGGATAACGATTGAAGATAGACCAGTTAACTCATCAGTTTGAGTTGTAATTGTCACACCATCAATCATGTCCACGAATTGAACTTGACCTTGTACTTCTGTGATGATTGGCATTGTATGCGGATCCCAAGATGCGATCTTGTCGCCTTGGTTAACTGCATCACCATCTTTCTTAGAAAGAATCGTACCGTAAGAAAGCTTGTAGCTCTCTTTTGTACGACCATGCTCATCAATAACCGTCAATTCAGAAGCACGAGACGTAATAACTAAGTTACCTTCGCCATTTGTTACGTGCTTAGCATTATGAAGTTTGATCGAACCAGTCGTTTTAACTTGAATGCTGTTGTCTGCTGCTGCCGTAGATGCCGCACCACCGATGTGGAACGTACGCATCGTTAGCTGTGTACCAGGTTCACCGATTGATTGAGCAGCGATAACACCGACTGACTCACCTTGGTTTACCATATGGCCACGAGCCAAGTCACGACCGTAACAGTTAGCACAACAACCGAAATCTGCTTCACAGCTTACTACTGAACGTACTTTAATTTGGTCAACTGAGTTTTCTTCAACAACTTGACACTGCTTCTCATCAAGAAGTGTGTTACGAGGTAGAAGAACTTCATCAGTACCAGGTTTCAATACATCTTCAGCAACCACACGACCTAGAACACGTTCGTGTAGAGGCTCTTTAACGTCACCACCTTCAATTAGAGGAGTCATGGTCACACCTTCGTATGTACCACAGTCATCTAAGTGAACAACCACATCTTGTGCAACGTCTACTAAACGACGAGTCAGGTAACCTGAGTTCGCTGTTTTAAGTGCTGTATCGGCAAGACCTTTACGCGCACCGTGCGTTGAGATGAAGTATTGGTTTACGTTTAGACCTTCACGGAAGTTCGCCGTGATCGGTGTTTCGATGATTGAACCATCTGGTTTAGCCATCAGACCACGCATACCTGCTAGCTGACGAATCTGAGCTGCAGAACCACGAGCACCGGAGTCGGCCATCATGTAAACGCTGTTAAACGATTCTTGTTGCTCTTCTTCACCATCGCGGTTAAGCACTGTTTCTGAAGACAGGTTATCCATCATCTCTTTAGCAACTTGTTCGTTTGTTGCTGCCCAGATATCGATAACTTTGTTGTAACGTTCGCCCGCAGTTACAAGACCAGATTGGTACTGTTCTTGAATTTGCTTAACTTCTTCTTCTGCATCAGCAACTTTCGTGTACTTAGCATCAGGGATAACCATGTCATCGATACCAACAGACGCACCTGATAATGCTGCGTATGCGAAACCTGTGTACATGATTTGGTCAGCAAACACTACTGTGTCTTTAAGGCCAAGAGTACGGTACGCTTCGTTTAGTAGGTTAGAGATTTGCTTCTTACCTAACTTCTGGTTAATGATGCTGTAAGGAAGACCTTCTGGAACGATCTGCCATAGCATTGCACGACCAACAGTCGTATCAACCAGTTTAGTTTCACGAGTCTCAATACCGTTCTCATCACGAATAACTTCAGTGATACGAACTTTAACGCGAGCATGTAGCTCAGCAACACCTGTACGGTATGCTTTTTCAGCTTCAGCAAAACCTTCAAGGTACATGCCTTCGCCTTTCGCGTTAATTTTTTCACGTGTCATATAGTACAGACCTAATACAACGTCCTGAGAAGGTACGATGATTGGGTCACCTGATGCTGGCGACAGAATGTTGTTTGTCGACATCATTAGGGTACGTGCTTCTAATTGAGCTTCCAGAGTTAGAGGTACGTGTACCGCCATCTGGTCACCATCGAAGTCGGCGTTATATGCCGCACACACTAGTGGGTGAAGCTGAATCGCTTTACCTTCGATTAGTACTGGTTCAAACGCTTGAATACCAAGACGGTGAAGTGTTGGTGCACGGTTAAGCAATACTGGGTGTTCACGAATTACGTCATCTAGGATATCCCAAACGATCGCTTCTTCACGCTCTACCATTTTCTTAGCAGCTTTGATTGTCGTAGCAAGACCACGGCCTTCTAATTTGCTATAGATAAATGGTTTAAATAGTTCAAGTGCCATCTTCTTAGGAAGACCACACTGGTGTAGACGAAGTGTTGGACCTACTGTAATTACAGAACGACCAGAGTAGTCTACACGTTTACCAAGCAAGTTCTGACGGAAACGACCTTGCTTACCCTTGATCATATCAGCAAGAGATTTCAGAGGACGCTTATTAGAACCTGTGATCGCACGACCACGACGACCGTTATCAAGCAGCGCATCAACAGACTCTTGCAGCATACGTTTTTCATTACGTACGATGATGTCTGGTGCAGCTAGGTCTAAAAGACGCTTCAAACGGTTGTTACGGTTAATCACACGACGGTATAAGTCATTTAGATCAGACGTAGCAAAACGACCGCCATCTAGTGGAACTAGAGGACGAAGATCTGGCGGAAGAACTGGTAGTACAGTAAGGATCATCCATTCTGGGTTGTTACCAGATTGAACAAACGCTTCTACTAGTTTCAGACGCTTAGTCAATTTTTTACGTTTTGTTTCAGAGTTAGTAGTTTCTAACTCTTCACGCATATTTTCAATCTCAGCGTGCATATCCATAGAAGCAAGTAAATCTTTAATTGCTTCAGCACCCATCTTAGCGATGAATTCGTCACCGAATTCTTCTAGCTTATCAAGGTACTCTTCTTCTGAAAGAAGTTGGCTGCGCTCTAGATCAGTCATACCTGGCTCAGTAACCACATATGATTCAAAGTAAAGTACACGCTCAATATCACGTAGCGGAATGTCCATTAACAAACCAATACGAGACGGCAGTGACTTCAGGAACCAGATGTGCGCAACTGGAGACGCTAATTCGATGTGGCCCATACGGTCACGACGAACTTTAGTTTGCGTTACTTCTACGCCACATTTTTCACAGATAACACCACGGTGCTTAAGGCGTTTGTATTTACCACATAAGCATTCGTAGTCTTTAACTGGGCCAAAGATACGTGCACAGAAAAGACCGTCACGTTCTGGCTTAAAGGTACGATAGTTGATTGTTTCTGGCTTTTTAACTTCACCAAAAGACCATGAACGAATTTGGTCAGGTGAAGCAAGACCGATTTTGATTGCATCAAATTCTTCAGTCTTATGTTGTGCTTTCAGAAACTTTAATAAGTCTTTCACATTCGGCTCCTGTAAGGAGAAAAAAGGCGCTCGGCGAGCGCCTTATATTCTACCGGACAATCTCAATGAGATTATTCTTCGTCTTCTAACTCGATATTGATACCAAGTGAGCGGATCTCTTTCAACAATACGTTGAATGATTCTGGCATACCTGGTTCCATACGATGATCGCCATCTACGATGTTCTTATACATCTTAGTACGACCGTTCACGTCATCCGACTTAACGGTTAGCATTTCTTGTAGAGTATAAGCGGCACCATATGCTTCAAGTGCCCATACTTCCATCTCACCGAAACGCTGACCACCAAACTGAGCTTTACCACCAAGTGGTTGCTGAGTTACAAGGCTGTAAGAGCCGGTAGAACGTGCGTGCATCTTATCATCAACTAAGTGGTTTAGTTTTAGCATGTACATGTAACCAACAGTTACAGGACGCTCAAACGCATCACCAGTACGACCATCAAACAGTTTCAACTGGCCAGATTCAGGCAGATCAACAAGTTTTAATAGCTCTTTAATTGATGCTTCTGGAGCACCATCAAAGATTGGTGTTGCGATTGGTAAACCACCGCGTAAGTTCTTAATTAATGTACGAACTTCGTCATCAGACAATGCAGCGATGTCTACTTCTTGGCGAGTTTCACCAAGATCGTATACTTTTTGTAAGAAGTTACGGAACTTATGTAGTTCTTGTTGCTCTTTAAGCATTTGGTTGATCTTATCACCAACGCCTTTCGCAGCAAGACCCATATGAACTTCAAGGATTTGACCGATGTTCATACGAGAAGGTACACCCAGTGGGTTCAGTACGATATCTACTGGCTGACCTTTTTCATCATAAGGCATGTCTTCAACAGGGTTGATCTTAGAGATTACACCCTTGTTACCATGACGACCCGCCATCTTATCACCAGGCTGAATACGACGTTTTACCGCTAGGTAAACTTTAACGATTTTCAGTACGCCCGGTGCAAGATCATCACCTTGAGTGATCTTACGACGTTTAGTTTCGAATTTCTTATCGAACTCTGCTTTAAGCTCATCATATTGCTCAGCAAGCTGCTCAAGTTGATTTTGTTGTGATTCATCATCAAGAGTGATTTCTAACCACTGCTTACGATCCATCGCATCAAGCTTAACTTCAGAAGTACCTGCAGCAAGTAGAAGTGTGCGAACACGTGCTAATAAGCCACCTTCAAGAATCTGGAATTCTTCAGTGATGTCTTTCTTAGCTTCTTTAAGCTGCATTTGTTCGATTTCTAGAGCACGTTTGTCTTTTTCAACACCATCACGAGTAAATACTTGTACATCAATGATAGTACCTGAAACAGAGTTTGGTACACGTAGAGAAGAATCTTTAACATCAGATGCTTTTTCACCGAAGATCGCTCGTAGTAGCTTCTCTTCAGGAGTCAGTTGAGTTTCACCTTTAGGTGTTACTTTACCAACTAGGATGTCACCACCCTTAACTTCAGCACCAATGTAAACAATACCTGATTCATCAAGTTTAGACAGTGCAGCTTCACCTACGTTAGGAATATCTGCAGTGATCTCTTCTGAACCAAGTTTAGTATCACGAGCCACACAAGATAGTTCTTGAATATGGATTGTCGTGAAACGGTCTTCCTGAACTACACGCTCAGATACAAGGATTGAATCCTCGAAGTTATAACCATTCCAAGGCATGAACGCGATACGCATGTTCTGACCAAGTGCAAGCTCACCAAGATCCGTTGAAGGACCATCAGCAAGTACATCACCACGAGTTACAGGTTCACCAGGAAGTACTGTAGGACGTTGGTTGATACACGTATTTTGGTTAGAACGAGTGTATTTAGTTAAGTTGTAGATATCGATACCAGCTTCGCCAGGTACCAATTCTTCTTCGTTCACTTTAATAACGATACGAGAAGCATCTACTGACTGAACCATACCGCCACGTTTAGCAACAGCAGTTACACCTGAGTCAACAGCTACATTACGTTCAATACCAGTACCAACTAAAGGCTTATCAGCTCTTAGTGTAGGAACGGCTTGACGTTGCATGTTCGCACCCATTAGGGCACGGTTCGCATCATCGTGTTCTAGGAACGGGATAAGCGATGCAGCTACAGATACAACTTGGTTTGTCGCGACATCCATATATTGGATGTGTTCACGTGGGTGCAGTCCAGATTCACCTTTCTGACGAGCGATGATTAATTCATCAGCAAAAGTACCTTCTTCTGTTAACACGGCGTTCGCCTGTGCAATAACAAAAGTACCTTCCTCGATAGCAGATAGGTAATCAACATCTTCAGTAACAACACCATCAACAACACGACGGTATGGAGTTTCTAGGAAACCATACTCGTTACATTGTGCAAATGCTGACAATGAGTTAATTAGACCGATGTTTGGACCTTCAGGTGTTTCGATTGGACATAGGCGACCGTAGTGAGTCGCGTGTACATCACGAACTTCGAAACCAGCACGCTCACGAGTTAGACCGCCAGGACCTAAAGCAGAGATACGACGCTTGTGCGTAACTTCTGACAATGGGTTGTTTTGGTCCATAAACTGAGATAGCTGTGAAGAGCCAAAGAATTCTTTAACTGCAGCTGAAATCGGTTTAGCATTGATAAGATCTTGAGGCATAATTGCATCAAGGTCACCAAGACTTAAACGCTCACGAACAGCACGTTCTACACGAACTAGACCAACACGGAATTGGTTTTCTGCCATTTCGCCAACAGAACGAATACGACGGTTACCAAGGTGATCGATATCATCAACCTCGCCTTTACCGTTACGAATATCGATCAGTTTACGCATAACCTCGATGATATCTGTCTCATCAAGAATGCCAACGCCTTCATCATTATCACGGCCAATTGAGCTATTAAACTTCATACGACCAACAGTCGATAGGTCATAGCGATCTTCAGAGAAGAATAGGCTTTCAAATAATGCTTCAGCAGCTTCTTTTGTTGGTGGCTCGCCAGGGCGCATCATTCTGTAGATTTCAACAAGAGCCGATAAACGGTCAACCGTTGAATCTGCACGTAATGTGTCAGAAATATATGCACCATGATCAAGATCATTCGTAAATAATACTTCGATCTTTTTATGGCCAGCTTGAGATAAATTAGCAAGATCTTCTAAGCTAAACTCTTGGTTAGCTGCAACAATGATCTCACCAGTGTCTTCATTCACATAATCGTGAGAAGCCACTTTACCTACGATATAATCTACTGGTACTTCGATATAATTTACTTCGTCTTTCGTCAATTGACGAATATGGCGCGCAGTAATACGACGACCGGCTTCAACATAAACTTTGCCGTTCGATTCAATATCAAATGTTGCAGTCTCACCACGTAAACGCTCAGGAAGTAATTCCATCATTAGCGTTTGATCTTTCACTTCAAATACAACTTTATCGAAGAATAGATCTAAGATTTCTTCAGTTGTCTTGCGAAGTGCACGTAAGATGATCGTTGCTGGTAATTTACGACGACGGTCGATACGTACGAATAAGTTATCCTTAGGATCAAATTCGAAATCTAACCATGAACCACGGTAAGGAATTACACGTGCGTTATAAAGAACTTTACCAGATGAATGGGTTTTACCCTTATCGCTGTCGAAGAAGACACCTGGGCTGCGGTGCAGCTGGGATACGATAACCCTTTCAGTACCATTGATTACAAAAGTACCATTGTCTGTCATAAGCGGAATTTCGCCCATGTAGACTTCTTGTTCTTTAATGTCTTTTACCGTGCCTGCAGGTGCGTCTTTATCGTACACAACTAGACGTAATTTAACACGTAGTGGTGCAGAATATGTAACACCGCGAATTTGACATTCTTTTACGTCAAACTCTGGTTCACGGAGATTGTAGCTAACGTATTCTAGCTTAGAGTTGCCATTGTAGCTCTGAATTGGAAAAACAGAACGGAAAGCAGCCTCAAGACCGTATTGCCCTTCAGGATCTTGCTCGATAAACTTAGTAAAAGAATCAAGCTGGATCGATAGCAAGTATGGTATGTCCAACACTTGTGGACGCTTACCAAAATCCTTACGGATGCGCTTTTTCTCTGTATAAGAGTAAACCATGGGGTTCCTCAGCTCGCTGATAAGTGACCCGAACCGTCCGCCTTCGAAAGGTTGGGACAGTGACTAATAACACTGTTTTCTGTAGGACATAATCTCTGATTGAAATTATGTTTTTTGCTCGGATATAGGGACTTTAAACAGTGTGAAATTACCCTAAACCCTACAGCGCAAAAAGGCCGGTGGTTAATAAACCACCAGCCATTAGCCGTTAGGCTATGAAACTAAGTAATAATTACTTGATTTCAACAGAAGCACCAGCTTCTTCTAACTGAGCTTTAAGAGCTTCAGCTTCAGCTTTGTCAACGCCTTCTTTTAGAGGTGCTGGAGCTGAGTCTACAAGACCTTTAGCTTCTTTCAGGCCAAGACCTGTAGCGCCACGTACTGCTTTGATTACAGATACTTTGTTTGCGCCAGCAGAAGTTAGGATAACGTCAAATTCAGTTTGCTCTTCAGCAGCGTCGCCCGCAGCTGCGCCACCTGCAACTACTGCAGCAGCAGCAGAAACACCAAATTTTTCTTCCATAGCTTCGATAAGCTCAACAACTTGCATTACAGACATTTCTGCAACTGCGTCTAGGATTTGCTCGTTAGTAATAGACATAACAATTCTCTTTTAAGTCAACAATAATTTATTTTGCAATCAAATAAAGCAGGGCTTATGCCGCAGCTTCTTCTTTTTGATCACGAACAGCAGCGATAGTACGTACCAGTTTAGCAGCAGAAGCTTCTTTCATGCACATCATTAGGCGTGCGATAGCTTCGTCGTAAGTTGGTAGTGTCGCTAGTACATCAGCATCAGTAACTACGCCTTCAAATGCAGCAGCTTTGATCTCGAAGTCTTTATTCTCTTTAGCAAAGTCTTTAAAAAGACGTGCTGCAGCACCTGGGTGCTCATTAGAGAATGCAAGTAGAGATGGACCAGTAAATGTGTCTTGTAGACACTCGTACTGAGTACCTTCTACTGCACGACGTGCTAAAGTGTTACGAACAACTCTCATGTAAACACCCGCTTCACGCGCTTGTTTACGTAGAGAAGTCATCGCGCCAACAGCAACGCCACGAGAATCAGCTACAACTGCAGAAAGTGCACCACTGGCTGCTTCGTTGACTTCAGCAACAATTGCTTTTTTGTCTTGAAGATTTAAAGCCATTTGGATTAACCTCTGGTTGTGATTACACCACTCACTACAAAATTGTAGGAGAGTAATTACGATGCATTCCCAGAAAACCAATTTAAAAAACTAGCTTTTAGTTCGGGCACCGTCTACGCAGGCTTTATTAAGCTCTTGCGAGCGCCTACGGTCTTGGACGGAGACTATTTAATATAAAATTAAACAGCCCCAACCATAAATTTGATAAGCGCAGAATTATACATTAATTCTACACTTTTGCAAATTAGTTTGTAGCAGTATCTAAAGTCGCTTGATCTAGAGATACGCCAGCACCCATTGTAGTTGAGATGCTTACCTTCTTCAGGAAAGTACCTTTCGCTGAAGTTGGTTTTGCTTTCTTAAGTGCAACTAAAAGAGCTTCTAGGTTCTCTTTAAGTTGAGCAGCATCAAAATCCACTTTACCGATAGTAGTATGGATGATGCCGTTTTTGTCGTTACGGTAACGAACCTGACCAGCTTTAGCATTTTTAACTGCTTCAGCAACGTTAGGAGTTACAGTACCAACTTTAGGGTTTGGCATAAGACCGCGAGGACCTAGGATAGTACCTAGTTGACCAACAACGCGCATTGCATCAGGAGAAGCAACAACAACGTCAAAGTTCATTTCGCCTTTCTTAACTAGCTCAGCAAGATCTTCCATGCCTACTAGATCAGCGCCAGCTTCTTTAGCTGCTTCTGCGTTTGCACCTTGAGTGAACACAGCAACACGGATGTCACGACCAGTACCGTGAGGTAGTACAGTTGCACCACGTACGTTTTGGTCTGATTTACGTGCATCAATGCCAAGGTTAACAGCAACGTCAACGCTTTCATTGAATTTAGCAGTAGCTAGTTCTTTTAGAAGAGCAACAGCTTCGTTGATTTCGTAGTCTTTAGTAACTTCCACTTTTTCGCGGATATTACGCATACGCTTAGTAAGTTTAGCCATTCTATTAACCCTCTACCACTAGACCCATTGAACGAGCAGTACCAGCAATTGAACGCTTCATAGCTTCAATGTCAGCACCAGTCATGTCCGCAGCTTTAGTTTCTGCGATCTCTTGTAACTGAGCGTCAGTAACAGTACCAACTTTCTCAGTGTTTGGACGACCTGAACCAGACTTAACGCCTGCAGCTTTCTTAAGAAGAACTGCTGCTGGTGGAGTCTTAGTTACAAATGTGAAAGAACGGTCGTTGTATACAGAGATAACAACTGGGATCGGTAGACCTTTCTCAACAGATTCTGTTCTTGCGTTAAACGCTTTACAGAATTCCATGATGTTCACACCGTGTTGACCTAGAGCAGGACCAACTGGTGGACTTGGGTTCGCCATACCTGCTGCAACTTGCAGTTTGATATAAGCTTCAACTTTCTTAGCCATAATATTTCCTAATTTTGGGTTCAAACGCCATCCAACTGGATTAGCTCCCCGTTAACAAAAACGCGCGAGATTATAGTAATAATTCGCGCGCTTTACAATAGTTTTGCTGATTTTTCGATCAGTTTTTTTCTACTTGGCTAAACTCAAGTTCAACAGGAGTTGCACGACCAAAAATAGAAACAGAAACTTTGATTCGACTCTTCTCGTAGTCTACTTCTTCAACAGTACCATTAAAGTCAGCAAATGGGCCTTCTGTAACACGTACCACTTCACCAGCTTCAAATAATGTCTTAGGACGAGGAGCTTCGCTCGCTTGCTCAAGACGATTTAAGATGGCATCAGCTTCTTTGTCTGTAATTGGCGCAGGGCGATCCGAAGTACCACCAATGAACCCCATTACACGTGGAATACTACGTACTAAGTGCCATGATTCATCATTCATGATCATTTGCACTAAAACGTAACCAGGGAAAAATTTACGTTCGCTTTTACGACGTTGGCCAGCACGCATTTCTACCACTTCTTCAGTTGGTACTAGTACTTCACCAAATAACTCTTCCATGTTATGCATTTTAATATGTTCGCGTAGCGATTGAGATACACGACCTTCAAAACCTGAAAAGGCTTGAACTACATACCAACGTTTCTTTGGAGCTTCACTCATGATCACTTATCCTCAAACACCTGTGATTAAGCCAATTAGTCTGACCATAATACCATCAATACCCCATAAAATCAGAGCCATTACGATACATACAGCTAGAACAATGAAAGTTGTTTGTGTTGTTTCTTGGCGTGTAGGCCAAATAACCTTTCTAACTTCCATTCTTGATTCACGAGCAAATGCAATTGCAGTTTGACCTTTTGCTGTGAAAGCAGCAATACCACCAGCAGCAGCAATTAATGCAACCACACCGGCAGCTCGAATAACAACAGATAAATCAGCTAGTAAGTAATTACCAACAACAGCAGCAGATAATAGAACTAAAACAAGTAACCATTTTACTGTATCAGCTGCGCCTGAAGTTTCTGTTGTCTCAGTATTTGTTTTCATAAACCAACCTGTGACATAACCATAATTTACTTCTATCACTTGATAGAAATTGTTAACCAGACTTAATATAGCCTAGTATCTTCATTCCATAAACCAACAATTTCGTTGATTCATCTGCGCTGTACTGTGTATTTTCTAAAAATGCAAAACAACACACAATACAACGCAGAAAAAGGGCATCAAATGATGCCCTTTTTACTAGTATTTAGTCAAATCTTAAGCA
>NZ_JARACS010000018.1:0-81392 GCF_028765525.1 Aliivibrio sp. S2TY2
ATTCGCTCTTGATGATTTCATCACTCACACTATGGGTCTTGCGGATGTAAACGCAGCGTTCGATCTAATGCACGAAGGTAAATCTATCCGTACTGTTCTACATATGGATAAATAAGTAAAAGTGAGGGGGTAGATACTCTAGCCCCTATTCTACTTTTGATCTCTAAGTGCTTTATATAAACACAGTATGCTTATCTGCGTGGGTGGCGCAATTTATAGATAAGCTTACTGAGTGTTCCATTCTTTATTTTAAAGCACTTCAAAATCAACCAGTAGATACCTATTCAATACAGTGATCTCGCTGATACGAATCAAATATAAAAGGGCTCATCATGACAATCGAAAATATCAGCCAAGCAAAAGTTGCGGGTGGTTGGCACAAACAATACACACATACATCATCAGCATTAAATTGCGATATGCGCTTTGCTATTTTTCTTCCTGCAAACGCTTCTGAGACAAACCCAGTTCCTGTTTTATACTGGTTATCAGGCTTGACCTGCACCGATGAAAACTTCATGCAAAAAGCGGGCGCATTCAAAAAAGCGGCTGAATTAGGCATTGCGATTGTTGCTATGGATACAAGCCCTCGTGGTGAAGACGTTGCTGATGATGCAGAAGGCGCATACGATTTTGGCCTAGGTGCTGGATTCTACTTAAATGCAACTCAAGCCCCTTGGAATCGTCATTACCATATGTATGACTATGTGACAAAAGAGCTACCATCATTAATCGAAGAACACTTTCCTGTATCAGATAAAAAATCGATTTCTGGTCATAGTATGGGTGGTCATGGTGCTATTACTATCGGTTTAAAAAACCAAGATATGTACCAATCAATTTCTGCATTTAGTCCTATTACTAGTCCAATTAACTGCCCTTGGGGACAAAAAGCGTTAGGTTTATACCTAGGTGATAATAAAGAAGCTTGGTTAGAATACGACAGTGCTGAACTTCTTAAAAAAGGCTCAAAACTTCCGATCTTAGTTGACCAAGGTGAAGCGGACGGCTTTTTGGAAGAACAGTTAAAACCGGAATACCTACTTTCTTCAGCAGAGCAATCTGGTGCCGATGTAGAAGTAAGAATGCAACCAGGTTACGACCACAGCTACTTCTTCATTTCTACTTTTATTGATGAGCATTTAGAGTTTCATGCTGCTTATTTAAATAAATAATACTGATTTAAAATAAGCAAAGTATAAATAGAAAAATCCCAGAGTAGGTTCTCCTTCCTCTGGGATTTTTTATGTCTATATATTAATTTTCTATAATTAGATAAACGCTAACACTGGAGAGATACAAAGAAGAATACCTGTAACAATAATTAGATTAGTAGATAAGCCTTTGTACTTATGAAGTGTTGGCACTTTATGCACAAGGTAAGCTGGAATTAAACAACCTACTAGACCAAAAACAGGGCTACAAATCGAAGTAAAAGATAAGATAGGCGCATTTAACGCAACAGCAGACCACGCAAGCAAAATAATAAACACCGTAATTAGTTTATTTACTAACTCTTTATTAATTACAGACTCATCCATACGTCTTAACAATAAGTTCATTGCAATACCACGACACGCTTCTTGAAATGCCATAAACACACCAAAGAATGAAGTTACGACAGCAAAAATATTAATCACAATGCCGGTAACCGTTGCCCAACTTCCTGGGAAGTAATGAGCAATAATCGCTAATGCAGAGATGTTTTTATTCATTGCTTCAACCGCTTGTTCTTGGCTTATTGCAAAGGTAAATGACACTGCAAAAAAGAACACAACAACAAATAAGATAGCAAAAGCAATATTCATCGCTCTTAATGATTTATAACGCGCAACTTCAATTGATTTCTCACGTGAACGATACGAGATAACCATAGGGCTAAGAGATTGAATAAAAAGAATAGACGTTAGGGTAAATGGAAGCGTAATAATCGCATCTTTTAGCATTGGACCAAACGATCCCATTGCTGGAATATTAGAAAAATCCCAACGAGAAACCAGTAATAACCCCATAACTGCAACTAATGAAAGTACCGTTACAGCCATAAAGCCAGATAGTTTAAATAGTACTTTCTCACCTTTAGATCCAATAAAAGCAAGAACACAGATCAGCCCTAAACCATAAAAAACATTGTCATTTAAATGCCCTTCCGTTACACCAAACGAGTGTAAGTATGAAGAACTGTCATTGGTTACCGCTAATGAGTAAACCAATACCCAAATAACCAACATAATGAAATAAAGGACACCTAAGGCCACTCCCCAGTTCTTACCTAAATAACCAGTAATGACACCTGGATAATCCGTACATGTTTTTGCTTCGGCAAGAGTATTAATAAAAAGTTTTTGAAACAAATACATGGCTGGATAGCCAATAATTGAAGATAGAAGGAAAACCCAAAGTCCCATAATACCTACTTGAACAGGTAGAAAAACAATACCTGCACCAATAGCCATACCAATACTAATCACTATCCAACCAATATCAGTGCTGTCAAATTTAGTGGCTTTTTTCCATTCAGAATCAGTCATATTACTTTGATCACGACCAAGTCCTGCTAATGTAGCTGTGTTCATATAAAACTCCATCTTTGTAGGGATCACTATTCTTATAATTTTAAAGCGACAAATTGCCGCCAACTTGCAACTTTTGAAGAATTTACTCTCTAATCTAAAAATAACAATGCAATTTTATTTGAAATGATAACGAGATCTCAGTTCGTAAAATAAACAAAAAATTGCTACAAAGTAATTGCAATCCCTTATAAATAAGCATAAATTCAACTCACACAAACTAAATGCAATTATTTTTGCACATTTTGAGTTAAAACTTAAAATCAAAAATAGTTGCAAGAAAAGGACAATACATATGAAGCAAATTATCGTGGCAAAATCAGCACCAGAAGCAATCGGCCCTTACTCTCACGGCACCGCATTTAATGGGCTTATTTTTACATCGGGTCAATTACCGGTAGATGGTTCAACAGGCTCAGTTGTAGAAGGAGGGATTACAGCTCAATCTGAAATGTCTCTTAAAAACTTAATTTCAGTAATCGAAGCCGCCAATGGTAATGTTAATACCGTTTTAAAAACAACCTGTTACCTTGCTAATATCACTGATTTTGCTGCATTTAATGAAGTATATAAAACCGTTTTCCATACAGACTGCCCTGCACGCTCTTGCTTTGCGGTAAAAGATCTTCCGCTTGGTGTACTTGTTGAAGTAGAAGCAATTGCGCATCAAAAATAATAATTAGATAAAGGCGAACAAAATGAACTCTACCTGGAAACAATACATCACTATTTTAAAAAATGTTGTGAAACCAGCCCTTGGGTGTACTGAACCTATTTGTGCAGCCTATGCGACAAGCGTAGCAACACAGATGCTTGGAGAAAAACCAGAAACTATTGATGTTTTTGTCTCTGATAATTTGTATAAAAATAGTATGGGTGTTTTTGTTCCAAGAACAGGTAGAGTTGGGCTTGCCATTGCTGCAGCTACAGGAGCTACTGGCGGAGATCCAGAAGCCGGGTTGGAAGTACTAGCAAAATTAAACGAATCTCAACTCAACGAAGCTCAGCAACTGATTGATGCAGGACACGTTCAAGTAAAACGAGAAGCCACAGATGAATTTATCTATTGTCGCGTTATCGTTAAAAGCTCACAACAGCGAGCAGAAGTAACGATCAGCGGAGGTCATACGCTCATTGTTGAAAAACGTCTAAATGGTAATATCATTTTTTCCCTTGATTCTTTATTACCAAAAGCTTCTACTGCTTCTATTTGTGATGGCGTAGATATCACAATATCATCAATTTATAACTTCGCTACTCAGGCTGAATTTGATGACATTAAATTTATTCTTGAAGCTAAAGAACTCAATATTGCACTCGCTCAAGAAGGATTAAAGAATCCATACGGCTTAGAAGTTGGCCGTACCTATCAAAAAAATATTGAAACTGGCTTGCTATCAAAAAGTTTAGATAGTGATATTTTAATTTATACCTCAGCAGCATCTGATGCACGAATGGGCGGTGCGACCTTACCGGCGATGTCTAATTATGGCAGTGGTAACCAAGGTATCGCAGCAACAATCCCTGTGGTAAAAATGGCTGATTTTTATAATGCCGATGACGAAGCATTAGCAAGAGCCTTTATCATGAGTCATCTTGGTGCTATTTACATTAAATCTCATTACCCACCACTATCGGCATTTTGTGGCAATGCTGTAACCTCAGCCGCCGCCGCTATGGCAATGGTTTATTTAGCTGGTGGGACATTCGAACAATCTTGCTCTGCGATTCAAAATACCATTAGTGATACGAGTGGAATGATCTGTGATGGCGCGAAATCAACCTGTGCAATGAAAGTCGGCAGTAGTGCTCAATCAGCCATGAAATCATCTCTTCTTGCTTTGAATGACCATTGTGTAACGAAGCAAGGTGTTATCGCAGAAGATGTAGAAAAAACCATTAAAAATATAGGTAGAATGATAACAACGGGCATGCCGAATATTGACCATGAAATCATTGAAATAATGGCATCATAATGAAAAGATGTCACTATTAGCTAGTGACATCACCTTCCACTAACATAAGAGTATCTATGCTACATAAACTATCTACCGCCGATAAGCTAATTCTTCAATCAACCTTTAGTATCGTTGATGGCATTGCTGCTATGTTTGGAAAACATGTCGAAGTCGTATTGCACTCTTTAGATTCAGACAATCCATCAATCATTAAAATTGCTAATGGGCATGTCACGGGTCGTGGTATTGGTGCGCCTATAACCAACTTAGCATTAGAAAAGTTAAAAGCGGGTTCTGATGTATCAACCCCTTATTTCACACGAACAGATAAAGGCGAATTAATGCGTTCTGTTACTTCGATGATTCGAAATGAGGCAGGTATACCTATTGCTTTACTTTGCATTAACTCAAACCTTGATGTACCAATGAACAGCTTTTTTATGGATTTATTTCCACAATCAGCTCAGTTAGCAGCGTCACCAGAAACCTTTGCAAAGGACAGTATAGAAATGCTAACGGATTCGATTTCAAGAATACAGAGTGAAGTGTTAGAAGATGAAAGTATAGCCGTCTCTCGAAGAGTCAGAACCATTGTTGAACGTTTACACCACCAAGGTGCATTCAATATCAAAGACGCTACTCAGATCACCGCCAATATTCTTAATGTGTCGAAAGACTCTGTGTATCGTTATCTAAGAAAATTTAAGTAATCTCCCCTCCTCTTCTTCACTTTCATAAAAAAGCCCTGAGAACTTACCATTCTCAGGGCTTTTATTTTTACTAATACAAATTAACCAGGAAGGTTATATGTGTATGGCGCTTGGATACCTAGTGGAATACCTAGAGCCCAGTAAGCAAGTAGGAATACTGTCCAACCAATTAGCATTGCGATAGAGAAAGGCATCATTAGAGAAGCCAATGTACCGATACCCGTTGATTTAACATAGCGTTGGCAGTAAACCACAACTAACGGGAAGAATACCATTAATGGTGAGATGATGTTTGAAACAGAATCACCTACACGGTATGCCGCTTGAGAAAGCTCAGGAGAGATACCAACACCCATTAACATTGGAACTAATACAGGACCAATTAGAGCCCATTTCGCTGATGCCGAACCGATAAGCAAGTTAACGAATGCCGTTAGTAAGATCATACCAATAATCGTTAATTGACCAGGAAGATCTAATGCTTTTAAGAAATCAGCACCGTACATTGCTAAAATTGTACCGATGTTTGATTGACTGAAAGCAACTAAGAATTGTGCACAGAAGAATGACATAACCATGTATGCCCCCATCGTGCCCATCGTTTCTGACATTGCTTTAATTACATCATTACTGCTTTTAAATGTACCTGATACACGTCCATAAACGATGCCTGGAATAATAAACAGAATGAAAATAAGCGGTACAATTGACTGCATTAAAGGCGCTGAGAATGACGTAATTTGGCCATCAGGAGAGCGCAGTGCTGAATCTTCAGGGTAAATAAGTGCAATTAACAGTGCGATACCAGCAACCATTGCCCAACCAGCGAACTTAAATGCTTTCGATTCAATCTCTGTAAAAGAGCCTAAATCCGGTGCTGTTTCTGCATCTTCATCAACAGGAGTATTTGCTAAACGTGGTTCGATAATTTTATCAGTTACATACCAACCAATCGCAACAATTAGAATTGAAGAAAGACCTGTAAAGTAAATATTTGCTAATGGGTTAACAATGTAAGTCGTATCGAGTACTTGTGCTGCTGTTTGTGTAAAGCCAGCCAGTAATGGATCGATTCCCGATGGGATAAAGTTTGCAGAGAAACCACCAGATACACCCGCAAATGCAGCTGCGATACCCGCTAATGGGTGACGACCTGCCGCGTGGAAAATGATACCACCTAGTGGGATAACTAAAACGTAACCCGCATCTGCTGCTGTGTGTGACACGATAGCAACAAGAATAAGCATTGGCGTTAATAGTTTCGCTGGAGTGAAGTTAAGCATTTTCTTTAGGCCAGTTTGAATAAAGCCTGAAGAGTCAGCAACACCAACACCTAGCATCGCTACTAATACGATACCTAGTGGAGCAAAACCGGTGAAGTTTTTCACCATTGTTGCTAAAAAGTTTGCTAAAGAATCACCAGTTAAAAGGTTTTTCACTTGAACTGCATCTTGAGTAACAGGATGAATCAAGTCAAATTGTACTTGTGATAATAGCGCTGAAAGACCCCAAACAATTAAAAGGCCCCAGAAAAACAGTAGTGCAGGATCTGGGATCTTGTTACCTACTCGTTCGATTGTATTTAGAAAACGATCCATACCACTTGGCTTAGATGCTTTCTCTGCTGCTTGGTTACTCATCCGTAACTCCATCTATTATTAATGTTGTATTTTCAGAAAAGAATTTGGAAATTATGTGACTTCTCTTAACTTTTCTTTTGCTGAAACAGTGTAAACCACTTAAGAAAGAAATAGAGCATTTAGTTGAATAATTTAGAAGTGCAAACATATATTTTGTAAGATAAGTTTTCATTGAAACATATAACTAACAATATAAATTATTATACTTTACAACTGAAACAAAAAAAGCGCCTTTCGGCGCTTTCTTAAATTAAATCAGATTCATTGAATCAGAGATTATTCCCATTCGATTGTTGCTGGTGGCTTACCAGAAATATCGTAAACAACACGAGAAATGCCACTTACTTCATTGATAATGCGGTTAGATACTTTACCTAAGAAATCGTATGGTAAATGTGCCCAATGCGCTGTCATAAAGTCGATAGTTTCTACTGCACGTAAAGAAACAACCCAATCGTATTTACGACCATCCCCCATTACACCTACAGAACGTACTGGTAAGAATACCGTGAACGCTTGAGATACTTTGTGGTAAAGATCCGCATTGTGCAGCTCTTCAATGAAGATAGCATCAGCACGACGCAATAAGTCACAGTACTCTTTCTTAATCTCACCAAGAACACGAACACCTAAACCAGGCCCAGGGAACGGGTGGCGATAAAGCATATTGTATGGAAGACCTAATTCTAAGCCAATCTTACGCACTTCATCTTTAAATAGCTCACGTAATGGCTCAACAAGACCCATCTCCATGTCATCAGGAAGACCACCAACATTGTGGTGAGATTTGATAACGTGCGCTTTACCTGTTTTCGATGCTGCTGATTCGATAACATCTGGGTAGATAGTACCTTGAGCTAACCATTTTGCATTTGATAGTTTCTTCGACTCTTCATCGAAGATATCTACAAATACGTGACCAATGATCTTACGTTTCGCTTCAGGATCTGATTCACCTTCAAGTGCATCTAGGAAACGCTTTTCAGCTTCAACATGAATGATCTTAAGACCAAACTTGTTACCGAACATTTCCATTACCTGCTCTGCTTCATTTAAACGAAGTAGACCATTATCAACAAATACGCACGTTAGTTTGTCACCGATTGCACGGTGAGCAAGCATAGCGACTACTGATGAATCTACACCACCAGATAAACCAAGAATCACTTCATCATCGCCTACTTGCTCTTTAATTCGAGCAACGGCATCTTCAATGATTGATGCTGAAGTCCACAGACCTTCACAGCCACATACATTAAGAACAAAGTTCTCAAGCATTTTTAGACCGTTTTTAGTATGAGTTACTTCTGGGTGGAATTGAACACCGTAGTATTTTTTCTCTTCGTTCGCCATTGCAGCGTAAGGACAAGTTTCTGTCTCTGCAATTTTTACGAAATCAGATGGGATTTCAACAACTTTATCACCGTGGCTCATCCAAACATCTTGAGTTGCTTCAAGATCTTTAAACAGCGCTGATTCACCTGTTACTTGTACCGCAGCATAACCAAATTCACGCTCAGTAGACGTTGCTACTTTACCGCCAAGTTGTTCTGCCATTGTTTGCATGCCGTAACACACACCAAATACAGGAACACCAGAATCAAATACATATTGAGGAGCACGAGGAGAATTTGCTTCAGTCACACTTTCAGGACCACCAGATAAGATGATGCCATCTGGGTTAAAATCACGGATGTCAGATTCTTCTACATCCCAGCTCCAAAGCTCACAGTAAACACCAATCTCACGGATACGACGCGCAACAAGCTGCGTGTATTGAGAACCAAAATCTAAAATAAGAATGCGTTGATCGTGGATATTAGTCGTCATTAGTCTTTCTCAAAAAGTCATTTATTTAGTGTGATTTCATATAAATCACACGCTTAAAATTGAATTTGGTACAAAGTTTTTTCTTTATATTTCACAGCAGAATCATTCGAGTTCTAGGAAAAGGCACGGAGTTTACAAGTGTAAATGAGTACCTTTGACAACGAAATCGGAAGATTCTGCAAAGAAAATTAAGAAAAATTAGCCTAGGCGCTTCTTTTAACCCAAACGATAATTAGGTGCTTCTTTCGTGATCTGAACATCATGTACGTGAGACTCTTTCATCCCTGCACCTGAAATACGAACAAATTCAGCTTTAGTACGCATGTCTTCAATTGTTGCTGAACCTGTTAGGCCCATGCTTGAACGTAAACCACCCATTTGTTGGTGAACGATCTCTTTTAGACGACCTTTGTATGCGATACGACCTTCGATACCTTCAGGCACAAGCTTGTCCGCTGCATTATCAGATTGGAAGTAACGGTCTGAAGAACCTTGAGACATCGCACCAAGAGAGCCCATGCCACGGTAAGATTTGTATGAACGACCTTGATAAAGAATCACTTCACCCGGTGCTTCTTCTGTACCCGCAAACATTGAGCCAACCATTACACATGATGCACCAGCTGCAATTGCTTTACAGATATCACCAGAGTAACGGATGCCGCCATCTGCAATAACTGGAATATCGTGAGCCGTTGCAACTTCTGCTGCATCTGAAATAGCCGTAATTTGAGGAACACCCACACCCGTAACGATACGAGTAGTACAGATTGAACCTGGGCCGATGCCTACTTTTACAGCACTTACACCAGCATCGATTAATGCTTTAGCGCCCGCACCAGTAGCAACGTTACCACCAATAATTTGTAGGTCTGGGAAAGATGCACGAGTTTCACGAATACGTTGTAAAACGCCTTCTGAATGACCGTGAGATGAATCGATAAGCAGAACATCAACGCCCGCTTCAACAAGAGCAGCAACACGCTCTTCATTACCAGCGCCGGCGCCAACAGCAGCACCTACACGTAGACGACCACGTTCGTCTTTACATGCATTTGGTTTACGTTCTGCTTTGTGGAAATCTTTTGCTGTAATCATACCGGTTAGTTGGAACTCATCGTTCACTACCAATACTTTCTCAACACGCGCTTCATGCATTTTCTCTTGAACTTCTTCACGAGTTGCACCTTCTTTAACAGAAGCTAAGCGTGCCTTTGGCGTCATAACAACGTCAACTTTCTTAGATAAGTCTGTTACAAAACGAACATCACGACCAGTAATGATACCAACAAGTTCGTTAGTTTCAGTTACTACAGGGAAGCCAGCAAAACCGTGTTTTTCAGTCAGATCTTTCACATCTTGGATAGTTGCGT
Organism: Aliivibrio sp. S2TY2; assembly: GCF_028765525.1. Taxonomy (NCBI): domain Bacteria; kingdom Pseudomonadati; phylum Pseudomonadota; class Gammaproteobacteria; order Vibrionales; family Vibrionaceae; genus Aliivibrio; species Aliivibrio sp. S2TY2. The sequence continues at coordinate 10,085 of NZ_JARACS010000018.1, forward strand.
CAGGACGAACGGTTACTGGAGCAGATACAACGCCTGCCTCAAAGATTTTTACTAAGCGAACTTGTTCAGCTTGCTGTTCAATAGACATGTTCTTGTGGATAAAACCGATGCCACCCTCTTGCGCTAATGCAATAGCAAGGCGCGCTTCTGTCACTGTATCCATTGATGCTGAAATCATAGGGATATTTAGAGAGATAGTCTTCGTTAACTGAGTGCGAAGATCAGCGGTGTTAGGAAGAACTGTGGAGTGTGCTGGGACGAGTAAAACGTCATCGAAGGTTAAAGCTTCTTTTGCGATTCGTAGCATTTGCAATATCTCACAACAATAAGTGTTTAAAGGAATAAATCCCACTTTATCGTTTCGCATAATAAAGTGTTTTGGATTTGATATTGCAGACGGATTATACGCACGGCGCAATCGCTTGGCTACACATTTATTTATTTTTAATTTGCATTATCCCCCTTGCTATGTATTATATTGCCGCTAATTCCTATAGCCATGTCTAAGGCATTATCATGTCTCTCGATTCTAATCCTCGCATCTTTACAGTCTCACGTCTTAACTCTGAAGTTCGCCTATTATTAGAAAATGAAATGGGCATTGTTTGGCTTGTTGGGGAAATATCAAACCTTACTGTTCCCGTCTCTGGGCATTGGTATCTCACGCTTAAAGACAGCCAAGCACAAGTCAAATGTGCGATGTTCAAAGGCAATAATCGTCGGGTTACTTTTAAGCCTCAAAACGGTAAACAAGTTCTTGTTAAAGCTCGCCTTTCTTTATACGAACCCCGCGGCGACTATCAATTAATTATTGAAAGTATGCAGCCCGAAGGCGATGGCCGCCTTCAACAAGAGTTTGACCAGCTTAAAATGTCACTTGCTGCAGAGGGCCTCTTTGCACAAACGGCTAAACAGCCTTTACCAGAACAGCCAAAACGTGTCGGTATCATTACCTCACAAACAGGCGCTGCTTTATTTGATATTTTAAACGTATTGAAACGACGTGATCCTAACCTACCCGTAGTCATTTACCCAACCATGGTTCAAGGTGCTGGTGCAGCAATTCAAATTGCACAAGCGATTGGACGTGCTAATACTCGTAATGAGTGTGATATTTTGATCGTGGGTCGAGGCGGAGGCTCATTGGAAGATCTTTGGTGCTTCAATGAAGAGATCGTGGCAAGAACCATTGCGGCAAGTGAGATCCCAATAGTGAGTGCAGTGGGCCATGAGATCGACGTAACCATTGCCGATTTTGTCGCAGATGTGCGAGCACCAACGCCTTCTGCTGCGGCTGAATTAGTAAGTCGTGATTTGTCTTCTCAACTGCAAACAGTTAGTCATCAGAAACGACGATTAAACAGTGCAATGGATCGCTATTTATCAAAACAGCAGCGTCAACTATCGACTCTTCAGCATCGTCTTGAAAAACAGCACCCACAAATGCAGTTAAACAATCAAAGCCAAAAGCTTGATGATTTGAATCAACGTTTGATGGCGTATATGCAGCAACGTTTGCAACGTCACCAATATAAGGTTGAGAACCTAACTTTACGCTTAAGTAATCTATCTCCTGCCAAAAAAGTATCTCAAGATAGATTACGAATAGAGGAACTAAAGCGCCGTTTACTCGATTCAATGGACAGAAATCTATTAATGCAGCGTCATCACTTAGCATTAGCAGCAGAGAAGCTCGATACCGTTAGTCCATTAGCGACATTACAACGCGGCTATTCCATTACTCGTAATAACAAAGGAGCGGTTGTCACTTCAACAAAACAAGTTGTGACTGGTGAAAGCATAACCACTCGTTTTGCTGATGGCGAAATTACCTCAACAATAATTAACTAGCCTGAACTTAGGCTAGTTAGATCTCATCTCTACAAAGTCGGTTTTCGCACGAGACTTAGATTTCAACTCATTGCAATCATGACAAAAATAGCTTGCTGCACCACACGCATTAAGCTTTTCCATCTCCTTATTGCAATCTGGACAATAAGCTACTTTTGTAAAATCAACCTGACAAAAATCACAATGATATCCTTCTCGCTGCCAACGCAATTCAGACTGGCATTTAGGACATTCGTTTGTTTGCATCGCTGTTTCCTTCTTAATCAATTTCAAATAAACACAGTGTCTCTGTACGCATTTAAAAGTGTGGATCTTTATGCTTATAGGGATCTGATCAGCGATCATGCCCTTTAAGAACATTTATATAACCACACCCCGAAAGCATTAGTTACATATCCTGTTTTTCAATTTTAAACGATATAAAATATCAAAACAATTCATTCAAAACAGAAGATCCAGCACATCAATCAGTATTAACCTTTCTATTTCAGTCGAAAACATGGAAATAATACCAAATACAGAAGAAGAGTTACATCTCATGTAATTTCGACTTTATACTCGCTTAGTAGAGCGAGTTAACATTAATAATTCTTGCTCACCTTGTGCGTTAAGCTGAACGTTAATCTCTTGATATTCTTTAAAAGAAGAGACATGCGTTCCACCACAAGGAAGCTTAGCAACACCATCTATACCAAAGTCTGCTATCCAGTAACGTGAATCAGTTAACGCTTTACCTTCACATTCAATAGAAACTTCATTTTCTAAGGCAAGCCACACACAAATCTGCTGATTCACTTGCGCTGCAATACTCTCAAGATCCGACATCATCTCTGCACTATTCAATCCTCGCTTACGTAATGTTTTACCTAAACGGTATACATCTTCGCAATGATCTTCTGTAACAAAGCTGGTTTCTTGAGCGTAGCTATTGAAATTGTAATGACCCAGTTCATCTTTTCTATCTGCATCTTTACGCCAATAATTAGCATGAAGCACTTTGTTTAATGCTAAATAAGCGATATGACCAGCACTGTGTCCGCGACTCAATGAGTCTTGGTATTCTTTATCAACCTTTAGCTCAACAGTGTTTTCTACTGCTATATCGGTATCTTTAGATATTAAATGCGAAACAACAAAAATCCAGCCCGCTTCTCCACGTTTAATTGGAATATCTTTACCAATATAAAGCTCACCTGTAGATAGTTCGATTGCACCTGTTTGGCAAGTAAGTACAGGGTATTCAACATTGTTGATTTGAAGTACACCTTTGTCTTCTGGGTGATCTGGCCAAATATGGCTAACAGGATGAAACGGAGTTTCTTTAGTAACAACCCACTTTCCTTGCTCTGTTTCTTTAATAAGTTTCACAATGGAATTAGATTGCCACGTGTTATGACAAAATAAAATCTCTGTTGCTGATAGCTGAATCATGATTTTTACCTAAAAAAAACGCCCAACAAATAGGTGGGCGTTTTATTATTGAATAATATTAATAAAGTAGCTCTAGGTTACTTCTTATTGCGGTTTTTCACTGCGCCAACTAGACGCTTACGTTGACGCTCTTGAGATAGAGTCAATTTACCACCGCGATCTTCAAATGGGTTTTCACTATTCTGGAATTGAATACGAATAGGAGTTCCCATAATTTCTAATGACTTACGGAAATAGTTCATTAAGAAACGCTTGTAAGAAGAAGGTAGTTCTTTTACTTGGTTACCGTGAATAACGATAAGCGGTGGGTTATAACCACCTGCGTGAGCGTATTTCAATTTCACACGACGACCACGAACCATTGGCGGTTGGTGATCTTCTTGAGCCATTTTCATAATACGGGTAAGAACAGACGTACCTACACGCTTAGTTGCAGACACATATGCTTCTTGTACAGATTCATATAAATGACCAACACCAGTACCATGTAGAGCTGAAATAAAGTGAAGACGAGCAAAATCAACAAAGCCAAGACGACGATCTAGCTCAGATTTCACTTTCTCTTTAACTTCATTATCAAGTCCATCCCACTTGTTCACAGCTATAACTAATGAACGACCTGCATTTAATGCAAAGCCAAGTAAGCTTAGATCTTGATCTGAAATATTTTCACGCGCATCGATAACTAAAAGCACAACGTTAGCGTCTTCTACTGCTTTTAGAGTTTTGATTACAGAGAATTTCTCAACAGTTTCATTAATACGACCACGACGACGAACGCCTGCTGTATCGATTAATACATACTCTTGACCTTCACGTTCCATAGGAATGTAAATAGAGTCACGAGTGGTGCCAGGCATGTCATAAACAACCACACGCTCTTCACCAAGAATACGGTTAATTAGTGTTGATTTGCCTACGTTAGGACGACCAATAATTGCAAGTTTTATTGGTTGATCTTGAAGACGAGAAAAATCTCTTTCTGCATCTTCTTCAGTTAGATCTTTTTCTTCTTCTTCGAAATCTTCAAACTCAGTAAGATCAGTCATCTCACCGTTTTCATCTTTCAAAGACTCTTCAACAAGCTCTTCCATAAAAGGAGCTAGAGCAAGTTCTAAAAGTGATGTAACACCACGGCCATGTGAAGCTGCAATTTGATAAACCTTGTTCATGCCTAGCTGCCAGAATTCAGCACTTGCTGCATCTGCATCAATACCATCAATCTTATTTACTACTAAGAAGGTTGGTTTTTCACGTGAACGTAAGTGTTTTGCGATAGCTTCATCAGATGATGTTAAACCAGCACGGCCATCAACCATAAATAACACAACATCAGCTTCTTCAATCGCAGCTAATGACTGTTCTGCCATTTTAGTCTCTACACCTTCTTCTGTTCCATCAATACCACCGGTATCGATAAGAATGAATTCTTGCTCTTCTAACTTAGCACGGCCGTATTTACGATCACGAGTTAAACCAGGAAAATCAGCAACTAATGCATCCCTTGTGCGTGTAACACGGTTAAACAGCGTCGATTTACCAACATTTGGACGCCCTACCAGAGCAACAACAGGAATCATACATACCTCTTTATTTAATCATAGGCATAGCGCGAGCTAATACCAATTTGATGATGGTTTTAACGGATTTATCAAGTAGTAAAGCCATCACCAAATTGGATTATCTTTCACTATCTAAAAACAATAAAAGGCTCCAAAGCCAAAGGACTTGGAGCCAATTCACAATTATAGCAAATAAAACTTATTTAATTCGCATTTTTTTGATATCGCCTTCGCGAGTCACAATAACAAAGCTATCTTCCACCAAAATTGGGGATACTGCGATACCGTCACTGTCAATCTCTTGCTGAGACATAAACAACCCGGTATCTCTATCCAACCAATGTAGGTAGCCTTCACTATCAGCAACTACGATGTAATTATCAATAATCGTTGGCGATGTTAACTGGCGGTATTCAAGCTCTTCATTATTCCAAAGCTCGGTACCACTTCGTGCATCAACAGCTACAACATGATCTTTTTCTGTCACTAAGAAAAGTCGCTTTCCATCTGATGACATATTCATCGCTGATGAGTAATTACGTTTCCAAACAGGTTGCCCTGTACGAAGATCTAATGCGATTAACTGACCATTGTAGCCAATGGTATATAAGCGCCCACCTAAAATAAGTGGAGATGCATCAACATCAACGAGGCGATCAATTTCTGTTGCCCCTTTTGGTGTACCTACTGGTTGTTGCCATAATAGCTGACCTTTAGAGATCAAAGCGGCTGCTAAACGACCATTAGACATTCCCCAAAAAACACCACCTGAGATACTCACTGGTGCACTGTCACCACGAAGGGTTAAGTTAGGCACTTCACTGTTAATTTGCCATTGTTCTACACCCGTTTCAGCATCAAAAGCAACCAATGCTCCACGACTTGTATGAATAATAACATAACCTTCATCAGCTAATGGTTTTGCAAGTACTTCACCATCCACTTTCTCACGCCATAATTCTTCACCCGTCTCTGCATCAAGAGTGATAAGCTCACCATTCTCAGAACCAATAAAGACCTTGCCGTATGTCAGTGTTAAGCCGCCAGATAATCGAGCGGTATCATCTTGCTCTAAGTCTTGCTCCCAAATTGTTTTACCATTTTCAGGATCAAGCGCTTTAACCAAACCATCTCGACTTGCAACATAAACTTTTTGATAAGCGTAAACTGGCGTTAAACGAGAAAAATAATGCCCAACGCCATCTCCAATTGAACTTGTCCATTCCGTAGTTGGTTCAAATTGATTTTGAACAACAGGAACCGGTGCCATTACGATTGTATCTTCTTCACTCGCACAGCCAAAAAGCATCGAGAAACCAAAGGTACATAATGCCGCTTTTTTTAACACCTTACGCATTCAGTTGTCCTTACTCTGCTAAATCATCCAGTTTCATTTGAACCGCTTGGTTCATACCAGCTTGCAGTGCCTCTGTATAAGCAGAGCGAGCTGTTGCTATATCACCTTGACGAAGTGCAATATCACCTTTAACTTCAGCAACACGAGCAGCCCAACTTGCAGGTTTCACTGTTTCTAGTGTTGTTAGTGCTGCATCAAATTCTTCTTGTTGTGCTTGAATACGAGCAATTCGAATTTGTGCCGTAGCAATCAAAGACTCATCTTTGCTGTTACTTGCAATCCAATTTAACTGCGTTATTGCATTATCAAGTTGGCCAGCTTCTACTTGTACCTTTGCTAGCTGAAGAGCCGCTAAAGTTGCGTATTCGCTTTTTGCATTTGCATTAATAAACGCTTGAGTTGACTCAGCGGCTTCTGCACCAGATGCTTGCAATGTCGTTAATGTTTTCTCATAAGACATTGACGCTGTATCTTTTGCTTCAATTTGCGCCGATTGGTAATATTTCCAACCTAAAATGGCACCAATGCCAACAACGCCACCAACAACGACTGCCTTGCCATTTTCTTTCCACCAACTTTTAATGGCTTCAACTTGTTGTTCTTCAGTTTCGTAGGCTTCCACGTCCTATCCTCTTAAATCAAATCAGCTAATTTTGCGAATACGTCTGTTTGAGCTAAAGTTTCTTGCTCGCCAGTTCGTAAATCTTTTACGTTAACTGTCTGCTCAGCGACTTCACTCTCACCTAAGATAAGAGCAACTGCGGCACCGGCATTATCAGCACGTTTAAATTGTTTTTTAAAGTTACCGCCACCAAAGTGGCACATTACGCGTAAGCCTGGTACTTGTTCACGTAGGGACTCAGCCAGTTTCATACCAGCCATTAATGTACCTTCGCCAGACGTCACCATGTACACATCAACTGAACGACGAACGTCAGTTAATTCTAATGTTTCCATTAGTAATACTAAACGCTCTAGGCCCATAGCAAAACCAACCGCTGGCGTTGCTTTACCGCCTAGTTGTTCAACTAGACCATCATAACGACCACCGCCACATACCGTGCCTTGAGCGCCTAAACTTTCAGTAATCCACTCAAAAACAGTACGGTTATAATAATCTAATCCACGAACTAAACGTTCATTAACTTGATATTGGATACCAGCAGCGTCAAGTAGTTCACATAATCCAGAAAAATGTGCTTTTGAATCATCATCTAAGTACTCAGATAACTTAGGTGCATCACCTAAAATTGCTTGAACATCTGGGTTCTTTGTATCTAAAACACGCATTGGATTAGTGTGCATACGACGCTTACAATCTTCGTCTAATACATCTAGGTGTTGTTCTAGAAAAGCAATAAGTGCAACACGATAGTTAGCACGCGCTTCTAATGAACCAATCGAGTTTAACTCTAAGCGAACGTGTTGATCGATGCCTAATTCACGCCATAAACGCGCTGTCATCATGATCAATTCAGCATCAACATCAGGGCCGTTCAAACCAAATACTTCAACACCAACTTGGTGGAATTGACGGTAACGACCTTTTTGAGGGCGCTCGTGACGGAACATTGGGCCCATGTACCATAAACGTTGCTCTTGGTTGTACAGTAGACCATTTTCAATTCCTGCACGAACACAACCCGCAGTCCCTTCAGGACGAAGCGTTAAGCTATCACCATTACGGTCTTCAAACGTATACATCTCTTTTTCAACAACATCAGTAACTTCACCGATAGCTCGTTTAAAAAGATTCGTTTGCTCAACGATAGGCATACGAACTTCGTTATAACCGTATGCACTGATAACGCGTTTTACGCTATTTTCAACTTTGTGCCACAATGGCGATTGTGTTGGAAGGCAGTCATTCATGCCTCGAATTGCTTGGATTGCTTTAGCCACGTTCACTTCCCAATGGGTTTATTTATATCTACAATTAATCAGTCTATCTGATTAATATCAATTTGGTTTTCTTTTGATAACGTTGCTGCTTTAGCACGAATTTTTGCTTCTAATTTATCCACAATATTATCATTATCAAAACGCTCTTTCTGACGTATGCCATCTTCATAGAACGCACTTTTGCGGTTACTTCCCGCAATTCCCATATGCGAAACTTCAGCTTCACCAGGGCCATTTACAACACAACCAATAAGAGATACATCCATTGGTGTGATTAAGTCTTCTAAACGCTGCTCAAGCTCATTAACCGTTGCGATCACATCAAACTCTTGACGAGAACATGTAGGGCAAGCAATAAAGTTAATGCCGCGAGAGCGAATACGCAATGATTTTAAGATATCAAAACCAACTTTGATCTCTTCAACAGGATCTGCTGCCAAAGAAATACGTAGTGTGTCACCAATACCTTCAGATAATAGTAACCCTAAACCAACAGCTGACTTTACAGAGCCTGCGCGCGCACCACCAGCCTCAGTAATACCTAAATGCAGTGGTTGAGCGATTTGTTTTGCTAACAAGCGGTATGAATCAACTGCGAGAAATACATCGGATGCTTTAACGCTGACTTTAAACTGGTCAAAGTTCATTTTGTCCAATATATCAACATGTCGCATTGCTGACTCAAGTAACGCTTCTGCTGTTGGCTCTTTATATTTAGCTTGAATGTCTTTTTCTAATGAGCCGCCGTTAACACCAATACGAATTGGAATATTTTTATCACGAGCACAATCAACAACAGAGCGAATACGTTGCTCATTACCGATATTACCCGGATTAATACGTAAGCAATCTACGCCATACTCGGCAACTTTTAGTGCAATACGATAATCAAAATGAATATCAGCAACTAAAGGGACTGAGACTTGTTGTTTAATTAGCTTAAACGCCTCAGCAGCATCCATTGTGGGTACTGAAACACGAACAATGTCGGCACCGACTTTCTCAAGTGCTTTAATTTGAGCAACTGTCGCAGCAACATCAGTCGTTAACGTGTTTGTCATTGACTGAACTGCGATCGGAGCGCCATCTCCAATAGGAACATTACCCACATAAATGCGAGTAGATTGACGGCGTTTAATTGGGGATTCTGTATGCATGGAATCAACTCATTATTGAGGTAGGGTTAATCGTGCAACTTTACCGGCAGGATATGCAGATAAATCAACAGGTTTACCTTTATAAGTTAATGTTACGGCACTTGGAGCACCAATAACTAGTTTATAAGGCGCTTTACCTGTCAGTTTTAGTGTTTGATTTGCTTTTTTCACGCCTGAGTATAGACGGTTATTTGCTGCGTCCTGAACTTGTAGCCAACAATCATTATTAAAGGTCATTAGTACATCTTCAGCAATTGCTACTGGCTCTACTACTGCGACTTTTTCTTCAGCTTTTGTTTCTGAAGTTGCATCTACTGCTTCATTGGTACTTACGTCTTCTGCAATAGGTGCTTCAAGTTCTTCAGGAGCTGTTTCTAATTCTGAAAGTTTAGTATCAACCTCAAGAGCATTCGTCTCATTAAGCACTGAATGTTCATCTGTAGCGCCATCTTCACCAGTCGTGCTTTCTGTCACTTGAGTTGGTGCTTCAGATGTCACTTCTGTAATTAATTCTGCGTCTTGTTTGCTCTCTAATTGAGCTTGCTCTTGCCACCACCACAAAACAGACATACTAAGAATTAACGCAAAAATAACCCATGTCAGTTTCATTATGCGGTTATCGTGTTTTTCTCTTTTCGTTTTACGAGAAAAACTCTGCATATCATGCTCTTCTATCAATGCTTTACCTAATTGGTCTAAAGCATTTAATACTTTGATTTCAGGCACATTGACAATTTTGGCATAAGAACGATAGTAGCCACGAGTAAACGTCGCTAATTTACCCATATCAAATTGATCAGCTTCAATTTGCTGTAAAACTTCAACGCGTAAACGTAAACGTGATGAGATATCTTCAAGTGATAACCCTTGCTCCTCACGCGCTTCTTTAAGTAACAAGCCTGGAGCTACCAATGTTTCTACTTTTTCTTCAATATGTTCAATCGTCATAATTTATATAATTCTGATATTCTGTTGAGTCTGGATACTCTTTCCCGAGAATATTTACGTATTTTTTAACCAAATGCGTATTGCCTGCTTTTTTTTCTAATTCTATGAGTAAGCTTAGGCTAACGGGTTTGTATCCATACTTCTTAGTAAATTTAAACAGCGCAATTCTCGGTTCTGAATAGTTACCTTCATCAATATTCAATTTAGCCAATTGAAGGGTGGAACGAACTCGATTCGGATCATGAGCCAGTGAGCGCTCAAAATACGTTTTTGCTGTCACTTTATCCCCACTACTTAATGCGCACATGGCTGCATTTTCATAACTTGCCGAAACAAGGTAATAGTAAGGTTGGTCTATTGCTTGAGCAAACTTCTGTTGAGCTTCCTCATAACGGCCATTTTTACAAAGAAAAACGCCGTAGTTATTTAATACATTACCATTTTTTGATGAAGAACGTAATGCTCGTTTGTAAGCCTTTTCAGCTAATGCATCTTCATCTACTTGTTGGTAATAATAAGCGAGGGAAGTTTGAGAGCGGTAATAGTCGGGAGCGTATTGTACAGCCAGTTCCAAATTTTCACGGGCTTTGATCATATTGCCCGCATTTAAATAGCTTAATCCAAGGGTAATTCGAGCTTCAGCAGCTCGAATTATCTCTTCTTGGGTCATGTCATCGGCTTCATTTACCGTGACACAACCAGCACTGATTAACACTCCAATTGTTAATAGTGCCGCACTCCATTTTCTCATACTGCCTTCCCTTGCTGTTATACATCAAGGTTAAACAGTTTTAACAGGGATAGCCTCACCTTGCTGTTTAACTTGAGTACGTTTAGTTCTATCGATTACATCACCCACTAATTGACCACAAGCAGCATCAATATCATCGCCACGAGTTTTACGAACGGTTACCGTAAAATCGTATTCCATTAGTGTCTTCATGAATCGATCGATACGTGAATTACTTGGCTTTTTGTATGGTGACCCAGGATATGGGTTAAATGGAATCAAATTAATCTTTGCAGGGGTATCTTTTAGTAATTCTGCGAGTTGTCTTGCATGATTCATATCATCATTAACATGATCTAAAAGGACATACTCTACCGTTACACGACCACGGTTAGCATTTGATGATGCAATGTATTCGCGAACGCACGATAAAAATGCATCAATATTCCAACGATCATTGATTGGCATGATTTCGCTACGTAGTTCATCCGTTGGCGCATGAAGAGAGATCGCTAATGCTACATCGATTTTCCCAATCATTTGCTCTAAGCCAGATACAACACCTGAGGTCGATACCGTTACACGACGCTTAGATAAACCAAAGCCTAGATCATCAAGCATAATTTCTAATGATGGAATTAAGTTTTTCATATTAAGCAACGGTTCGCCCATGCCCATCATTACAATATTTGTAATTGGACGACGACCAGTTTCTTTTTCTAAACCAATTTCACGAGCTGCACGCCAAATTTGGCCTACAATTTCAGACACTTTAAGGTTACGGTTAAAGCCTTGTTGAGCAGTTGAACAGAATTTACATTCCAATGCACAACCTACTTGAGAAGATACGCATAATGTAGCACGGTCACCATCAGGGATATAAACCGTTTCAACATCTTGATCGCCGACTTTCATCGCCCATTTGATGGTGCCATCAACCGAATGCTGAGCTTCTGAAACATAAGGGGCGCGGATCTCACACTTGTGCTTTAGTTTTTCACGAAGTTTTTTGTTGATGTTGTTCATTTGATCGAAGTCATCACAACCAAAGTGATACATCCACTTCATGATTTGATCGGCTCTGAATGCTTTCTCTCCTAATTCCTCAGAAAAAAATGCTCGAAGTCCTTTACGATCAAAGTCCAGTAGATTGATTTTAGCTGTAGTCATGTTGCCTCTCTGATAAATAACATCACCGCGAATATCGGGCGCAGAATTGTACAAGTTTTGAGAGAATATTACTAGAGGGTCGAGGTTTAAAGCGGGTGTATGATTAATCTGTTATAGAAAAGAAAAATTTACTGTATTGACTATATTATTTTAAATACCAGACTAACAGCAAGCTCCTCTGAAACCTTCAAGGGAGCTTGCGACCGATCTGAATCCTTAATCCTTTATTCTGCTGGACGTGGACAGATTTCATCTTCAGCAAAGAAGTAAGCAATCTCGCGTGCTGCAGATTCAGGACTGTCTGCACCATGAACTGAGTTATGACGCATGCTGATTGCATAATCGGCACGCAATGAGCCACAGGCAGCGTCTTCTGGGTTAGTCTTACCCATTAGCTCACGGTAGCGAGCCACCGCATTTTCCCCTTCTAATACCTGTACCATTACTGGGCCAGACATCATGTAAGCGACTAGATCATTAAAAAACTCTTTACCTTCATGCTCTGCATAAAAGCCTTCTGCTTGTTCTTTAGTTAAACGAAGCATTTTAGCAGCAACGATTTGCATACCTGTTTTTTCAATACGACGGTAAATAGCACCAATTAAGTTACGCTTAACGGCATCCGGTTTTACAATTGAAAAAGTACGTTCTATTGTCATTCTACTTTCCTTTAGGTTTCTTTTACTTCTTATATTAATTTCTATCAGCTCTCATTTATCATATAAAATGCTGATAGAAATTACCCATTAAAAAAGAAGACCGAGCGAGCTCGATCTTCATTTTAATTACTTAGTTAATATATTAGCAAGTGTTCTAACACCAACGCCTGTTGCCCCTGCTGACCATTTATCTGATGGCGCGGTACGATACGTTGCCGAACAGTCCATATGCATCCATCCCTTCTGATAATCTTCAACAAAGTAAGATAAGAAGCCGGCTGCTGTACTTGCTCCTGGAGAATATGCTCCTGAGCCAATATTAGCTAAATCTGCAAAGTTTGACGGTAACATAGTACGGTGAAATTCCATTAACGGTAAACGCCATAGTCCTTCATTTTCTTCTTGAGCTGACGTTAATGCTTTTTGGCTCAACTCATCATCAAAGCTTAATAAAGAATGGAAGTCATTACCCACCGCCATTTTTGCTGCACCTGTTAATGTTGCACAGTCAATAATAAGTTCTGGGTTTTGTGCTGAGGCAAACTGAAGACCATCAGCTAATACTAAGCGACCTTCTGCATCAGTATTTAAGATCTCTACTGTTTTACCATTTTTATAGGTAATGATATCGCCTAGCTTTAATGCTCGGCCTGAAATCATATTTTCAGCACAGCATAAAATCAATTTAACGCGCTTATCTAAACCACGAAGAATCGACATTGCAAGACCAGCTGTTGCTAGCGCAGAGCCTCCCATGTCGGCTTTCATTGACGCCATGCCGCCAGAAGGTTTAATGCTGTAACCACCAGAGTCAAAGGTAATACCTTTACCTACAAGACACGCAAAAACAGGAGCATCAGCATCGCCAGTTGGGTTGTAATCTAGCTGCAGCATCGCTGAAGTACGCTCAGAACCACGACCTACCGCGTAAATACCTGTCCAACCTTCCGTTAGTAAGTCTTTATCTTTAATTATTTTAGCCGTTACAGTTCCGGCTGGTGCAACTGATTTAATAAACTCAGCAGCCATTGTGGTAAGTTGACGAGGAGCGACTTCTTCCGCCGTCTTATTAATAAGTTCACGAGTCCAGTTAGTTGTTAATATGCGATCATTCAGCTCTTTTTCATCCGCCTCAACAAGTGCGGCCCAAGTAACGTCATTATTGCTTTTTGAATCACGAAAACCCTGAACAAAAGACCAAATAGACTCTAAATCCCACTCTGGACCTTGCAGCTCAACAGCAACAAGACCTTGAATTGCTAGCTTTCGAGCAGCACGCTGAATTGCGCTATAAACATCACTATCAGTACAGTGGATCACTGCGCCCTCTGCAGTAAACGAAAGCGGTGCATTTTCACCCCAATGAGCAAGAGCAGCGATTGATGAAAGTTGTACCGTCATCTTTTGTGACATGATGAATCTCCTTTAAGCACGCAATAACTCCATACAATCAGTAGGTGAATTCTACTGATTACTTATATTGCGCTAATACTATGGGTATACTCGAACAAAATGTTCTTTTTATCTAATTTGCCTACTTTATACAGGCGATACAAGGCATTTCACTAAAATCTAAGAGATCGATCCAACCACTCGATGGGAATTTAAACCTTATTAATGAAATACCGATGTAACTTCGAATAACTTATACCATTCTGGATAAGTAGTTGTTCAGATAATTGCTTAGGAAAAATCGATTAGAGCAAGGCATAAATTACAGTAACTAGTGGATCTAATTACACCTAATTTTTGCAATAGAAAGGTATAACGCTGATATAATCGATTTTAACAAGCAAGAATGATCAAATACTTATGTAGATTGGTATTAATCCCACTCATCCATCCAGCACAGGATAATCGCTTCCAATACCTTTTCACCTGAGTGCTTAGGGTCGTCATCGAAGTCTTCCAAATCCAATACCCACTGGCACAAATCAGTAAATCGCACGGTTTTGGGATCAGTATCAGGGAACTTCTCTGATAACTCAATTGCGATGTCTCTTGAATCTATCCATTTTAAACTCATCATAAACTCCTTTTTTATGCGGCTATAAGCAATAAAAAGGGCAAGTTTGAGGAGGTAATTACTTACGTCTCAACACTTGCCCTCTTAATCTATTTTAGAATCGAAAGATTAATGATCTTCTGATGCTAAGTTTAGTGTGTATTTTGGAATTTCTACCACTAAGTCTTGCTTAGCCATTCTTGCTTGGCAACCAAGACGAGACTCTGGCTCTAGACCCCACGCTTTATCCAGCATGTCATCTTCAAGCTCATCACTCTCTTCAAGTGAATCAAACCCTTCACGAATCACAACATGGCACGTTGTACATGCACATGACTTTTCACATGCGTGCTCAATAGCGATGCCATTTTTAAGAGCAACGTCTAAAACCGTTTCCCCTTCATTTGCTTCAAGTACCGCCCCTTCTGGGCATAACTCATCGTGTGGTAGAACAATAATCTTTGGCATTTCTATACCTCATCAATAGATTGACCGGCCAATGCAGCGCGAATAGAGGCATCCATTCGGCGCGCGGCAAACTCTTGGCTTGCTGCATCAGCTTGTTTTATTCCATCTTCAATTGCTTGCGTATCTGTACCTTGACGTACGACGATTAACGCCTCAATTGCTTTTAAAATTTCTGTTTGTTCTTCTTTTGATAACAATGCATCACCATCACTATTCAAAGCAACAACCAACCCTTCAATAACACGATCGGCTTCTACCTGTTGCTCTGCTAATGCTCTCGCTTGCATATCTTCTTTAGCGAATGTCATCGAGTCTTTCAACATATTTGCGACTTCATCATCGCTTAAGCCATAAGAAGGTTTAACTTGGATATGAGATTGAACGCCAGTGCTTTTTTCCATTGCGGTAACAGATAAAAGCCCATCAGCATCAACTTGATAAGTCACTCGAATATGTGCAGCACCCGCAGTCATCGGCGGAATACCTTTTAATGAGAAGCGAGCAAGTGAGCGACCATCTTCTACCATCTCACGTTCACCTTGAACAACATGAACCATCATGCCCGTTTGACCATCTTTAAAGGTGGTAAACTCTTGTGCTTTCGCTACTGGGATCGTGGTATTACGTGGAATGATCTTTTCAACCAAACCACCCATGGTTTCGATACCAAGAGACAGTGGGATCACATCAAGCAACAGCATTTCTGCGTCTGGTTTATTACCCACTAAAATATCTGCTTGAATAGCAGCACCAATGGCTACTACTTGATCAGGGTCGATACTGGTTAATGGGGTTTTATTGAAGTAGTCACCAATAGATGTACGTACAAATGGAGTCCGCGTTGAGCCACCAACCATCACCACTTCCATAACATCTTCTGCGGTAATATCAGCGTCTTTTAATGCACGACGACACGCCATTAATGTTTTCTTAACTAAAGGCTGAATCAACTGATTAAATTCAGTAACAACAAGAGTGCCTGACCACTCTTTAAAAGAAATATCTGCCGACTCAGCATCAGAGAGCGCCACTTTAGTTTCTGTTGCTAACGTCAATAACTCACGCTGTTCTTGTTTAGAAAGGGGGGTACTTACTCCGGCCTGATCTTTAATCCAATTCGCAATAGCATGATCAAAGTCATCACCACCAAGTGCAGAATCACCACCGGTTGCTAATACTTCAAATACGCCTTTAGACAAGCGCAAGATTGAAATATCGAACGTACCGCCACCCAGATCATAAACAGCAATAACACCTTCTTGGCCTGAATCTAAACCATATGCAATTGCTGCAGCTGTTGGTTCATTTAATAGACGAAGAACATTTAAACCAGCTAATGTCGCTGCATCTTTAGTACCCGCACGTTGCGCATCATCAAAGTAAGCAGGAACGGTAATAACCACACCTTCCAACTCATCACCTAATGTCTCTTTTGCTCGACGAGAAAGAGACTTTAAGATCTCTGCAGAAACTTGAACAGGATTAACCTCACCTTGAGCAGTTTGAATAACGGGTAAACCATTTTCACTTTCAGTAAATTGATAAGGTAAATCAGGGTAGCGAGCTTGAATATCTTTTAATGAACGGCCCATCAGTCGTTTTACTGAAATAATGGTATTTTGAGGATCAGAAGCAGCTGATGAATACGCATTAGCACCAACACAAATCTTATTGTCTTGATACTGTACAACTGATGGCAGGATCACATTACCTTTCAAGTCTGGTAATGTCTTCGCTTCACCACTTCGAACTGAAGCAACCAGAGAATTAGTCGTACCTAAATCAATACCCACCGCCAATTTATGTTGGTGTGGTGCAGCACTTTGTCCTGGTTCAGCAATTTGTAGTAACATGAAAATATCCTTCGTCTATTTCAATTAACCTTTATTGGGTTAACCTAATAATTTGTCTTCTAACTGTTCGACTTCGTGATTCAGTTTATCAATAAACTTCAGCTTTCGTACACTTTGAGCGGCTTCTTGCCAAATTTCACTCTCTAATTGCTGCTGCAATAGCCCTAATTGCTCTTTACGCATAACTGATACGTTCTCAGCAAAATCAAACAATGCACTTTCAGGATCAGAGCTTGATGGTAACGATTCTAACTCCTCACGAAGCTCCATCTGTTGCATCAAAAACACAGGATCTTGCATTGTGGTTTGCTCACCACGAATATCATGACCTCGCTCTGATAGCATGTACTCTGCACGAGTGACGGGGTTTTTAAGCGTTTGATAAGCATCGTTGATTTGCGCTGCTTTTTGAATAGAAAGCAAACGGTCACGCTCAGAAGCGGTCGCGAAGTTATCAGGATGAAAACGCTTTTGTAATTCTCGGAATTGAAGAGAAAGAAGGCTACCATCCAGTTGAAACTGGTTTGGTAGCCCAAATAATTCAAAATAGTTCATAGTTAACGTGATGCTCTATACGTTGAAACTTTCACCACATCCACATTCACTTTTTACGTTTGGATTGTTGAACTTGAATCCTTCATTTAGACCTTCTTTTGCAAAGTCTAATTCTGTGCCATCCATATAAGCTAAGCTTTTAGGATCAATGATGATCTTTACACCAAACTCTTCAAACACTTGGTCTTCTTCATTTAGTTCATCAACAAATTCAAGAATATATGCCATACCAGAGCAACCAGAGGTTCTTACGCCTAAACGTAAACCAATGCCTTTTCCTCGGCTTTCAAGAAATGTTTGTACACGGTTTGCCGCAGATTCGGTTACTGAGATGGCCATACTACAACCTTTACTATATTTGTTTTGTGGTCATGGAGGTCATTAGTAAATAATGACTTAATTTAATAATAAAGCGCCGTATTTGTACCTATAAGTACAAATTGACGCTTTATAAAACAACTGTAATCTTAGTGCTTGTTACGGTAATCAGATACCGCCGCTTTAATCGCATCTTCCGCTAAGATTGAACAGTGAACTTTTACAGGTGGAAGTTCAAGTTCTTCTGCAATTTCAGCATTTTTAAGTGCTGCAGCTTCGTCAAGAGTTTTACCCTTAACCCACTCGGTAACCAGTGAGCTTGACGCGATTGCTGAACCACAACCATATGTCTTGAATTTTGCATCTTCAATGATGCCTTCAGGAGACACTTTGATTTGCAACTTCATTACGTCACCACAAGCAGGAGCACCAACCATACCGCTACCTACTGACGGATCATCTTTTTCAAATGAACCTACGTTACGTGGATTTTCGTAGTGATCGATTACTTTTTCGCTATAAGCCATGATAAATACCTCTAAATTCTGGAACGTCCGTGTTAGTGGTGTGCCCACTCAACCGTGTTTAAGTCGATGCCTTCTTTGTACATATCCCATAATGGAGACATATCACGCAGTTTGTTTACTGCTTGGCTGATTTGTGCAATAGCGTGATCAATTTCTTCTTCTGTCGTATAACGACCAAATGAGAAACGAATCGAGCTGTGTGCTAATTCATCATTTAAACCTAACGCACGTAATACATACGATGGCTCAAGGCTTGCTGATGTACACGCTGAACCTGAAGAAACCGCTAAGTCTTTCAGTGCCATTAACAGTGATTCACCTTCAACAAACTCGAAACTGATATTTAAGTTATGTGGTACACGCTGGTCTAAATCACCATTAATGTGTACCGCTTCCATATCTTTAACGCCATCAAGCAGACGATCGCGCATCGCTAAACAATGGTCATAATCTTTTTGCATATCTTCTTTTGCGATACGGAATGCTTCACCCATACCCACAATTTGATGCGTTGCTAATGTACCAGAACGGAAACCACGTTCATGACCACCACCATGCATTTGCGCTTCTAAACGAATGCGTGGTTTACGACGTACGTATAATGCACCAATACCTTTAGGACCATATACTTTATGTGCTGACAGTGAGATTAAATCCACTTTCATTTCTTGTACATCAAGAGGGATTTTACCCGCTGATTGCGCCGCATCAACATGGAAAATAATCTTACGTGAACGACACAGTTCACCAATCGCAGTGATGTCTTGAATCACACCGATTTCATTGTTTACATGCATGATAGAAACAAGCACGGTATCTTCACGCATCGCAGCTTCTAATTTTGCTAAATCAACAATACCGTTTGATTCTGGCTCAAGGTAAGTCACCTCATAACCTTCACGCTCAAGCTGACGGCATGGATCAAGAACCGCTTTATGCTCTGTCTTACAAGTAATGACATGTTTGCCTTTCTTGTTATAGAAATGCGCAGCGCCTTTAATTGCAAGGTTATCTGATTCTGTAGCGCCAGATGTAAATACGATCTCACGTGGATCGGCATTCAATAAAGCCGCAATATTATCACGAGCTGTATCTACCGCTTCTTCAGCCTGCCAGCCGTAACGGTGTGAACGTGATGCTGGGTTACCAAAGCATCCATCCATTGTCATATGTTGAACCATTTTATTCGCTACACGCTCATCAACAGGACACGTAGCCGAATAATCAAAGTAAATTGGCAGTTTCATTTTCATCTCCGATAATACAGACGTTTGACCGTCAAAGGCGGACATTAACACCCACAGAATTTGTTAATTTTGAACTCGTTACTAGCCCATGATTTAAGGCTGCATCGATGTTTTGTCTATCTGATACTTGTTGAACTTCATTATCTATCATGAGTTCACCAAGTGTTATTCCATCTAAAAAGCTACTGATGCGTGAGCTTAAGTCACGCCATAGTGTGTGCGTTAAACAACGCGTCCCACCTTGACAGCCTTCTTTACCATGGCATTTAGTTGCATCAACCGATTCATCAACTGCTGAAATAACCATTCCAACCGCAATTTCTTCAGGTTTTAATCCTAAGCGATAGCCACCGCCTGGACCTCTTACGCTGGCAACTAAACCGGCTTTACGTAATCGAGAGAATAACTGCTCAAGGTAAGATAATGAAATCCCTTGTCGCTCCGAGATATCTGCAAGTGGCACAGGCCCTTCTTGCGCATGCAGTGCAACGTCTAGCATTGCTGTTACTGCATATCTTCCTTTCGAAGTTAATTTCATACGTCACCTCATATCCACACTATTCGTATGGAATGAGTCTCCCATACCTGACTGTTTTGGTCAAGTATTTATCCGACTATTTTGGTCAGGTATTATTATTTGCTTATATTTTCGTCTTTTATGCTTCTTTCTACCGCGGTTAAAATCCCACGTAAGGTACGCAATTCATGCGTTTCAGGTCGGCAACGGTTAAACATTCGACGCATTTTATTCATCACCTGACCCGGATGCGCCTTATTAATAAAGTCGGTATCCGTCATCACTTTTTCAAGGTGCTCATAAAATAATTCTAGTTCGAAGTTTAAAGGGTATTCCGATTCTTGTGATTCACCTTTGTAAGCCTGGCTATCTAACCAAGCCACGCGAGCTTCATAACTGATAGTTTGAACAGCCATTGCTAAATTTAATGAACTGTATTCAGGATTCGCTGGAATGCATACATGGAAATGACATTTCTGTAGCTCTTCGTTAGTCAGCCCTACTCTTTCTCGGCCAAAAATAAAGGCAATTGGGTGCGATGGCGCTTCCTCAATAGCTTTTACACCAGCTTCTCTTGGCTCAAGCATTGGCCACTCAAGTGTTCTTGAACGCGCACTTGAACCAATCACTAAACCGCAATCAGAAATCGCCTCATCTAATGTATTAACTATGCGTGCGTTATTCGCAATATCACTTGCGCCTGCTGCTAATGCAATAGCTTGGCCGTCAACTTCACATTCAGGAGCCACTAATACCATATTAGTTAAGCCCATCACTTTCATTGCACGAGCTGCTGAACCAATGTTTCCTGAGTGACTAGTGCCAACAAGGACAATACGAATTTTATCTAACATGTTATTTTTCCATCTGATGAAAAGAGCCGCCGGATACTACCATAAAGCAATCTACCTTGCTTCTTTATATGTCCGAGATTTTTAACCTTAACTCGCTTTTTTTATAATAAAGACATCAACTGAACAAAAAATAAACGCTTCCTTTTAATAATTAGTTTGTGTATACTCGCGGCCGATTTCTGTTCTTTAACATCTTTTGGGATATAACTATGCATCCAATGCTAAATATTGCTATACGTACTGCGCGTAAAGCCGGTGACTTTGTTGCTAAATCTTTTGAGCAAGCTGACAAAATTGAAACAACAAAAAAAGGCAATAACGAGTTTATT
The DNA here is from genome assembly GCF_028765525.1 of Aliivibrio sp. S2TY2. NCBI lineage: Bacteria > Pseudomonadati > Pseudomonadota > Gammaproteobacteria > Vibrionales > Vibrionaceae > Aliivibrio > Aliivibrio sp. S2TY2. The sequence continues at coordinate 31,525 of NZ_JARACS010000018.1, forward strand.
ACGAACATCGAAAACGATGCTCAATATATGCTTGTTGATATGATCAAGAAATCTTACCCTGATCACAGCATCATTTCTGAAGAGTCTGGCCTAATCGAAGGCAAAGACGCTGACGTTCAATGGATCATTGACCCATTAGATGGCACGACTAACTTCGTAAAAGGTATTCCACACTTCTCTATCTCTATGGCAGTTCGCATTAAAGGCCGTACAGAAGTGGCTTGTGTATACGATCCAATCCGTAATGAATTATTCACTGCTCAACGTGGTGCTGGTGCTCAACGCAACAACCAACGTATTCGTGTTAAAGAATTAAAAGACATGAACGAGACAATTCTTGCAACGGGTCTTCCTTACCGTCAAAAACAACACGTTGAAAGCTACTCAAAAGTACTAGGCGCGATGTTTGTTGAATGTTCTGATATCCGTAGCTCTGGCTGTCCTTCTCTAGATTTATGTTACCTAGCGGCAGCTCGCATTGACGGTTTCTTCGCTCTTGGCCTTAAGCCTTGGGAGATGGCTGCAGCAGATCTAATCGCTCGTGAATCTGGCGTTATCTGTACTGACTTCTCTGGCAACACTGAATACATGAAGACTGGCGGCCTAGTTGCTGGTAGCCCACGTGTTGTTAAGTCTATGCTTAAGAAAATCCGTGAAAACGGCAGCGAAGCAATGGCTAAATAATCTTAATTGATTATCAAGATTTGAATTAAAAATCTTAATTAAAAAAAGGGAAGTGAGTTTATCTCACTTCCCTTTTTTATTGCCTGTAACGTAATTAGCTATAATACCATTCTGGATAAGTAGTTGTTCAGATAATTGCGTAGGAAAAATCGATTATAGCAAGGCATAAATTACAGTAACTAGTGGATCTAATTACAAAATTTATAACGCAGATATAATCGATTTTAACAAGCAAGAATGATCAAATATTTATGTAGATTGGTATAACTCAACATCCCAACCAAACTCGGCCATTAATCTCTGCCACGTTTCATCAACGTTTGCTTTTATTACTATATTTTCACTAGTAATTGGATGAGTAAAACTCAGCTCTGATGCATGTAATAACAAACGGTGGCTATCCAAATTCTCTTTGAACAATCGATTATGCTTGCCATCACCATGACTCGTGTCACCTACGATAGGATGACGTAAATGAGCCATATGACGACGAAGCTGATGCTTTCTCCCCGTATGAGGCTTAAGCTCCATTAAACAATAACGGCTGGTTGGAAATTTACCCGTTGAATAAGGCAGCTCTACTTTAGCTAATGGTTTGTATTCCGTTACAGCTTCCTTCGCTTCCACTTCTTTTGAGGCTTTTTTATCGGCAATTTTATCCAACTCTTTTTTAAGAGGATAATCAAGCGTATCTGCTTCTTCTATCCAGCCACGAACAATCGCATGATAGGTTTTCTTTATTTCTCTGCTTGCAAAAAGCGGAGATACTTGTGCCGCAATCTCACTTGATAAAGCAAAGAATAATATTCCTGATGTTGGTCTATCTAAACGATGTAACGGAAAGACATGCTGACCAATCTGATCGCGTAATGTCTGCATCGCAAATACCGTTTCATGTTTATCCAGCCACGAACGGTGTACTAACATTCCTGCAGGTTTATTAATCGCAATTAAATGTTCATCACGATACACAATTTCAAGCTCTATTGGCTCGACATGTTCTTCTAATAATTCGCCATTCACTGCGATATTTTCTTCTGTATTCACTTCATTTACCTAATGCATCAATGGCATGACATAAGCGTACAATCTCGTTATACCCTTCTATCTCTTTTAATGCTTCTTCAATATAAGGCGCAATTGAGAATCCTTTTGGTGTTGGTTGTCCATTCTCAATTAGATAATTCATTTTAGGGATAAAAATCCACTGTAACCACTCTGATGCAGACAAAGTATCAATAGCAAATGGCTCAGTACTTGATAAATCGGCTATGGATGGTGACGTAAGTTGCCAATGCCCATAATGCTCTAATTGCTGAGCTAACCGCTCTAATAATGTTGATAATTCTAACGATGTCGTCATATCCGATAAAACTCGCACTCTCTGATACTTTTAATGACAAAGGATACCATCTTATCAAGGCTTGGGTATAATCACGACATTACCCATAGAATAAGACATATCATGGATCAGATTTATACGCTTAGCCAACTTATACAACAATCAAATTGTGAATACACGATTTATGACTTAGGTCGCCGTGTTCAACCTATATCAAATAAACAATTTGAATCTATAGAAGCTGGGCAGCAACCTTATCCTTTTCCGCTACAGCGTCATGCTCATTTAGCTATTGCTTATTGGAATGAGGCTAAACAACCTTGGATTTGGTTTTTAAAACTTCCTTTAGATGAGCGAAGCTTACTGCAGCAAGCAGATATCGGTAATTTCATTAAATACGTCATCGAAGCGATTGGGGTTTCACTAAGTGGCGATTTAAACGAAGAGCAACAACAAAAACTGTCAAATAACCCTTATACATTCAAACCAAAAGACGACAAAATGGCGATGTTTCATAGTGTATTACGCACTGAATTATCACAGCCAATGAGTCAGTATTATGAACATGCTAAAACCTACCTTTCCGGTAATAATGGTTGGGATAACTGGCAATTTGTGGGAATGCAAGGGTTAGCTGATGTATGTGCTAATGTAGATAAAGACAATAACAGTACCGCACTGCGCAAAGCACTGTCTCATTTACCGACCACGGTTTTATACGCTACATTAGGCTGCTTAGAACACATTAATTTACCTGAAAAATTAGCACGAAAGCAATTAGAGATAATCCAAGATCTATGTAATAACAAAGAATCTGATCTGTTTCTACTATCTGCACATATTCGTGCGCTTTCTGGTGCAGATAAAAATACCTTAACTGAAGCACTGACTTTGATTTTATCTAGTGAACGCTTGAGCCACCCTGAAGTGCTCGTCGCCATTGCTGGTCGTTGCTGGAGTGGATTAGAGGAGCTTTCTATTGCTAATCTTTTCTTATTGCGATTAGCTCAAACAGGTGATCAACAACTGTTTAATCAATTGTTTGCTGACTTAGTAATGCAACCGAAGCTTCGTATGTGCATGCTTCAGATCCTTCATGGAGAAGCGGACCCTAAACTTGCAGACGCTTTATTAAAATTACAGCAAACCACGAAGAGTTAAGATATGGATAATCTACTTGCGATATTGGCATTAACGCTTTTCTGTTTTCTTTTTTGGCAACAAAGAAGACAATCAGAATACGCGCATCAAGCCATTCAGCATTACTGTAAAAAAATGGAATTGCAGCTACTAAGTGTCGCAAGAGGATCGTATGGATTTCGCTTACCAAGTGGTAAGAAACAGTTATATACCATGTATGAATTTGAATTTTCTTCTATTGGTGATGATCACTACACAGGCAAATTGATCATGGTAGGCTTTAAGGCTGCAAAGTTTAATTTACCTCCTTATCGAATGGCTGAAGAATATTAACGAAAACTGAGCAGGCCCTCAGTATTGCAGCCTGCTCAATTCCCCCCTTATTTTAAAATATCGGTATTCTTACCACCACGCTTCCCACATAGCACCAACAGCAAAGGTATCTTGTTTACCCGTTTCTCCACGAGTTAAATCCACTTCGGTGTTCGAATCTCCAACCGTTGCATAAAATCTCAGCATTGGGCGTGCACCAGAGTCCATATCGAAACTAATATTTTGAGATAACGTCACTTTCCAAGCATCGTTTTGTCCGCTTTGGTTATCAAAATCAACCAATGAATAACCTGCCTCTAACCATGTAGAATGAATATTGTTCCATGCATAAGTAGGACGCACAATGGCACTGTAGTTAGCTCGGTCATCTTGACTCGCATTTTTATCTTCTAATGATTGATAACCAACTAGATATTCAATATTAGTTTGATTGCTCATTACTAACTTACCTTCTAACTGCACTAACAACGTCGATAAGTCTTCTGTTTTATTAAAAATATTGTTATCAGCGTTATTACCATAGCGAGTCACAAACTTATTACTCATCATTCCAACACTATGGTTTAACTCAAGCGCCAGTTGGTACGAGTCAATATCATCTACATAACAAGTGCCATTTCTATCTACACCTTTACAGGTTGTATCATCTTCTCGATTTTTTTCAGTATTTTTAGAGGAAAAACCATAGTTAGCATAGAAAGAAAGATCTAATGCATCCGTTAAATTAATTCCATGTAATTTAGATGTAATTGCATAATTACCACTGTCACCAGTGCCACCACCATCAACGACTTGTGCTACCGCAGCCATATCAAATTTCACATTACCAAATTCAAGGTTTTTAATACCTGCACCTTGAGAATCATTCATCATCCAGAAATAATCGTTCAAGCCCGTTTGTGGTCGGTTATGGAAATCTCGACCAGCCCAAATATAGGCATTAGGTTGAGATTCAAAGACATTCGTCGCCCCCGCATAGAATTTCTTCAAACCAACCTCATCACCCCAATGCTCTAACATGACAACAACATCCCAAATAGTGCCATTATTAGAGACGAATCCTTTCGCAAACTGAAACTCACCGCCATTGCCTTCATTACCTAAACGACCAGCAGCATTACCAATCAATTGGCCATCGGCAGATACATACTTTTCAACATCATCTGAAAAATGAAAGCCATAACGAGCATATCCAGAAAAAACAATCCCATCAGGAATATCAGTTTGAGGAGAAATAACGAGTGGTTGTTGATCATCTAATTGGATATTATCCAGTGGATCTGTTTCCGCAAAAATAGAAAATGAAGATAGAGTCGCCGTAACAGCCAGAGCAACAGGTAATAATTTCATTATAATTCCTTAAAATAGTAAAACAGCAAATTAAATTACTCACGAATATTATCGAATTATATTTACGACTTACTCATGAACTAATTAAATTATTGACCTTTATATTGCACTCATTCAATACTTATAAGCATTAAATATTAAGCTGATCACGCACGTTTTATATTTATATATATTTTATTTTTAGGTTTTAAATGAGTTTATTTTCAATGGATAAAATTAAAAGCATCAAATTATTGATGCTTTTAAAAATGATAAATTATTTAATTATATTTTTTGTAGACTCACGAATGATTAAATTACCTTTTAAGATCTCAGTGGTTGCTTTTACTTCTTTATCAGAAATTAATCTTAATGCTTTATCCATTGCTAACTGTGTGATTTTTTGAATTGGAATATTAATCGTTGTTAATGCAGGAGATAAAAATGCAGAGATCTCATCATTATCTATTCCAACAATTGAAATATCCTCAGGAACACGAATATTTAACTCTTTTAATGCTTTAATTGCCCCTAAAGCTAAATGATCATTAAAACAAAAAATAGCAGTAATATCTTGCGAGCGCTTAAGTAACTCTTTACACGCTTGATACCCATCTTCTAACTTACCATCTTTTATAATAGTTAAGTTATCATCGTAAGCAATACCATACTTTTCGAGCGTTTCTTTCGCACCTTTCAAACGAATTTGACCGGTACTTGAACCCATATTAAGAGTGATAATTGCAATATTTTTATGCCCTGATTCAACAAGATGCTCAATAGCCATTTGGCTTGCATCATATTGGTCAAAAGCCACTGCATGCCCTAACCCATCAGGTAGCGTTCGATTAATAACAACAAGTGGGATAGGCAATTTTTTCTGAATTTCGCAATAATCATCAGCCGTCATAGTACGACTATAAATTAAAATAGCATCGCATTTTCTTGCGACTAATGAATTAATGGCTTCAATTTCAGTTTCAAGTTGGTTATGACCATCAGTGACGATTAATTGCTTTCCCGATTCTTCTGCAATTCTTGTCGCTTCTTTGAGTAAAATACCAAAATAATAACCATCAAAGAACGACACAATAAGACCAATACTATTCGAACTATTTGTTGCCAATGCTTGAGCCACTAGACTCGGTTTATAGTTCAATGTTTCCATTGCATCAAAAATCAGTTTTTTTGTTTCTTCTTTTACTGGCCCTTTCCCATTCATTACTCGAGAAACGGTTGCTTTAGAAACACCAGCAAGCTTACATACGTCATTGATTGTTGCCATTGTTCCCTCAAAAATAGGTATTTGAAATTAGCGTAATAATAGCTAAGTTATTACGCTAAATACACGTTATTATTTATTCTGCAATGCGCGATGGATCTCAATTAACTCTTGAATCATCTCTTTGGCAAGCATTGAGGTCATAATGTGGTCTTGGGCATGCACCATAATTAAATTAACCGGTACTTTTCCTTCTCCCTCATCCATACCGATAAGTTGTGTTTGTACGTCATGTGCTCTTTTTGATGCCTCTGCCGACTGCTTTAAAAGATCATCAACTTTATCCCACTCACCGGTTTTAGCCGCTCGTAATGCTTCCATTGCGCATGACTTAGATTCACCCGCATTAATAATAAGTTCCATTACTGTGGTTTCTAACTCTTCACCAACTAACATAGTATCTATTCCTATTTAAATTTATTTTGCATTATTAAAAAGTGATATACTGCACCGATTAAACCACTGTCATTATTGAAAGTACTTTTTTCAATCGAAACTAACTCTTTAACATTAAAATCATTAATTGAACCTTGGCTTTTAATTATTTGATTAAATTTATCTTCAATATTAAAGATTAAATCTTCTCGACTACTAATTGCTCCGCCAATAATTATTTTCTCTGGATTTAAAATAAACGTAAGATTATATAAACCGATAGCAATATTATTATAAAAGTCATCAATTACTCTTATTGCAACTTTATCACCTGTTGATGCGAGATCAAAAACATCCTTTCCTGATATATTATCAATACTATTAATGTTTTTTAAATTAGAATAACGACGTCTTAGCCCCTCTCTGACTGAGGCAGTAAAACTCATACTTGCTGTTGCTTTATCTTCAATATCAAATACATTTTTCGTAAACATATAACCAAATTCTCCGGCCATAAAGCCATGACCTCGAACCATTTGATTATTGATATAAATAGCGCCACCAATTCCTGTGCCTATCGTAATACAGATAAAATTCTCAACATTCTTCGCTTTACCACGCCATTTTTCAGCCAATGCCACGCAGTTAACATCATTCTCTAGTTCAACTGGTAATGATAATCTCTTAGTTAATTCATTTTTAAACTGAAAACCGTAGAAATCATCAATTGCTCCACCCGTTTTTAAATACCCTGTATTGACATCAACAAATCCAGGAAGAGAGAAAGCCGCACCATCAAACGTATACTTTTTTGACCACTGATCTTTTATATCGACAAGAGTGGCAATGATTTTTTCTCCGCAAGTTTCAGTGGTTACCTTACCTTGCTCAAGAACTTGTCCTTGCTCATTTAACACGCCAAACTTTATGTCTGTACCACCAATATCAAATGAAATATACGTTGCCATAATACGAGCCTCTCCCTTTATTTTCGTTAAATGTTTTCACCACGGGTAGCGATAACGTCTTTAAACCAATGGAACGACGCTTTTTTCTTTCGCTCTAATCCATTTTGATGATCGACATAAATAAAACCATATTGTTTTTTATAGCCATTTAACCAGCTCAATAAGTCAATCGCAGACCAAGCGTAATACCCTTTTATATGAACACCTCGACGAACGGCTTCTTTTACTGCGCCTAAATGATCTTTTATGAAGTTGATACGTGGGATATCACACACTTCACCATCAATAATCGGGTCTTCATCTCCCAAACCATTTTCCGTAATGTACAGTTTGATCTGACCATAGTGCTCTTTGATCATTTCAAGCCCAGCAACAAAACCTTCTGGTGAAATTTCCCAATCCCATTTTGTGTATTTTTTATCGTCCATTTTTACAGTGCGGTACACATTATCGTAGCTTGGATTACCCGGTGAACCCGTTGAGTTTTCACGAGTAATCGTTCGAGACGCCACACTACCTTCAATTTTTTCAACACGTTGTGGTTGATAGTAATTCAGCCCCATAAAGTCATTCAAAGGCGCCGCTTCAAAAATAGTTTGTAGCTCTTCATCTGTCCAATCAGGTAAGTTGCCTTCTTCTTGTAGTTGTTTAACTACGTATTCAGGGTATTTACCAAGCAGAATAGGATCATAGAACCAGTTCATACTAAATTGATTGGCATGCATTGCAGCAAAATGACTCGCCTCTGAATCATCCACTCCAAACGCTGGGCTAAATACATGACTCAAACCAATTTCACCAAATTGATTTAATTTTTTATATTCAATAACCGCTTTAGCATGCGCATAAAATACATTGTGTGTCGCCTGGAAGTACTTCTTAGGATCATTTTGGATCCCCGGTGGATGTGCGCCAGCCATATAGCCTAGTGCACAGAACACTACGGTTTCATTAAAGGTAATGAAATGCTTAACACGGTCACCGAATTCGTTAAAACATAACTTTGCAAATTCAACATACGCATCGCAGGTGGCTTTATTTAACCATGAACCTTCTTTTTCTAACGTAAGAGGTAAATCCCAGTGATATAAAGTAACAAAAGGAACAATGCCATATTTCAAACATTCATCAATGACATTATTGTAAAAATCGATGCCTTTTTGGTTAATTTCACCCGTGCCATTTGGGAAAATACGAGCCCAAGAGATTGAAAAACGATAAGATTCCAATCCCATTTCAGCCATTAATGCGATGTCTTCTTTATAGCGATTATAGTGGTCAATAGCGACATCACCATTAGTACCTTCGAACGTTTTTCCTGGAATTTTAGTAAACTCATCCCAGTTTGTTGGGCCTTTTCCATCTTGATCCCATGCGCCTTCTATTTGGTAAGAAGCGGTCGCTGCGCCTAATAAAAAATCATTTGCAAATTTCATCTCGAATCCCTACTTTACTGCTGCTAATAAATCAGTAGCCAACTGATGTTTGTTTTGGCCTAAGTTAACCCAGGCCTAGAATGTGATTAACCTAAAAGCACCAATGCATCTTTAAGGATTTTATCTCCCTTCATCATGCCGTAATCCATCATATCGATGACTTCAACTTTCTTATTAACTTCATCAGCCAGTTTTTGAAGTTCATCTTTTTTGAAACGAATTTGCGGTCCTAATAAAAACAAATCGTATTCTGCTAAATAGTCTTGAATCGTTTCAACGCCATGTGCTTCGATATGAATATCTAGTCCTTGTTGAGCTGCTGATTCACGCATTTTTTTTACAACCATTGATGTAGACATGCCCGCTGCGCATAGTAGTAAAATCTTTTTCATAATAACCTCGATAATAATCTAATAAATTTCAATTAAGCTGTTGCTGTCGTTGTTACAGATTCTGTTTCTGGCGCTGCTGATTTTGCTTCTTCTTGCGCCGTTAATTTGTCTAAATACTTAAAGAATGGGAAGTAAACGCATAGTGTCATACAGAAAACTGCAATCTGTAGTACTGCGGCACTCCAACCTCCTACAATAAATCCACTCAATACTATTGGTGTTGTCCATGGCACTTGAACGGCTGTGAATGGTCCAACAAATCCCATATTAATTGAGGTATAAACCATAATTGCAGATAGAACTGGAGCGGTTACAAATGGGATAAACATGATTGGGTTAAAGATAATTGGTGTAGCAAAAATTACAGGTTCATTGATATTGAAAATACCTGGGATAAAAGAAAGGCGACCAAGTTGTTTAAACTGAATAGAACGGGCAAATAGCACCATACAGCACACTAAGCCAAACGTTAAACCTGAACCACCAACGGTAATAAATTGGTCAACAAATTGGTTTGTTACTATCTTTCCATTCTCACCAGCAATCAGCACTTCACCAGCATTTACTATCGATTGGTTATGAAGTGCATTGGCAGTAACGATTGGTCCCATAATACCCATAACAATGACTGGACCATGGACACCACACCACCAAAGCAGAGAAATAAGTAGAGCAATGCCGACAGCCCCAAAGAAAGAATCAGACATACTTTGTAGCGGCGTTTGAATAATATGGTAGATAGTTTCAATAAAGGTTCTTTCAAATACAACTTCAAAGAAAATATAGGTTAAGAAAGCAAGTGTAATAATGATGAAACCCGGAATAAGCGATTTAAAGGCATTAGAAACCCCTTCAGGCACACTGTCAGGTAACTTGATGACCCAATTACGATTAAAGGCCATTGAATAAATCATGCCAACAACTAGACCAATTACGATAGCTGCAATCATCCCCTTACCGCCAAGGAAGGCTTTTGGTATCACACCGCCTATATGCGTAACACCATCAGGTGCTACAACAAAAGCGTTCATTACTATAAGAAGAGAAACAATGGCTAACACCCCCGCATTTACGCCATTGTGTCCTTCGTACTTTACGTAAGTATACGCAATACCAAAAGCACCAATTAATGCCAAAATATCAAACGTTGCACCTACTACTTGAAATAATGGTGTTGACCATTCTGCACCAAAAATACCTGCCATAAATTGGTCATACCCATCAATAGGAACAAAAGCCAGTAATAAAAATACTGAACCAATGATGGTCAATGGCATGGTTAACATGAAGCCTTCTTTAATAGCTACAATTGGTTTTGAGTTAACTACCTTTAAAAGCTTAGGAAGGATTTTATTTACCTTCTCCATTATTGTGCTTTGCATCGTTGCCGCTTGCGTACTCATTTTTCACCCCTGAATTGAATTTTAAACATGCGAAATCATAAACTGAAAGCAATGTAACCGGTTTCAGTAACCGGTTACATTGCATATTTGAGCAAATATGATTCAACTCACGAATATTAATAATTTACAGGTTAAAAATGTGATCTCGATGATTTGATGTTTTTTTATACGAAAGGGCTTGCTTGAAATAATACAAATCTAACGAATAGAGAATCCGATAATTCTTCGTATTTGGGATGGAAACTTAGATAGTTGAGGTAAAAAAGAAAAACCCCATTAAACTCTCGTCTAATGGGGTCATAACTCTACTCGCAGCAGTCCGGCTACTTATGGTGCTCCGTGTATCAAATCCTTGATAGTATGCTGAAATCCGTCAGCTTATCCTTTCATCGCTATCCTAGCGGTGTCCTTTACATCATCCTGATGTTTATCCTTCCTCTATCCTAGAGGTATCCATTGTCTTTCCTTAGTAGTAACTATCCTAGCTACTATTGAATCCATTCAATGTCCAATTTTGCTTTCCATGCCGATTACTCATCCTAAGTAACCGAGTGCCTTATCCTAAAGCATACCAAATCCTTGGCGAGTTCCTGTTCCGTGTCAGCATCCTTCCGACACCAATAAGATTACGCTTTTGACTTTTTTGAACAATGGTCTAGCAGCACTTTTTTTATCTGTTTCTCATTACAATATGCAAAGAAAATATCAATTATCTATAAAAACATAAGCTTAAATAAATAAAAGGACATATTTACGATAAAGAAAACGATATTTCTCATCCTTTAAGTGAGAGATCTCGCACACTCTCATTCCCATTTTTCTATTCACCTTTAAGATCCACTATTTAAATAGAGAGATCTAGATCACGTATTTATTCTTATAGTAGAAGTGTACATCTTTAGTTATTATGGACTCAGATGAAATATAGGACGTCACAATGAAAAACGTAACGGATGAACTGCAAAAGATATTGCAAGATTTAACTGATGAAGGAAAAAAGCCGACAACGGCTCTTGTTCGCTCACGATTGACTACTCAAGTACCAATGCCAGCCATTATTGCTGCAGTTAAATCTTTTAAATCCACTTCAAGCATTCCTAAGATTGAAGTCAAAGACACCCCATTAACAGCAGATGAACGTATTGCTCAACTTGAACTTCAAGTAAAAGAGTTATCACAACGTTTAGCCGCTCTGGAGAATAAATAATGCAAATTTGGGTAGATGCTGATGCATGTCCAAAAGTCGTCAAAGAAGTACTTTGTCGCGCCGCTACACGTACTGGTATTCAACTGACTTTTGTTGCTAACCATTACATCCCTGTACCAACTGCTTTAAATATTAAATCAATCCAAGTTGAATCGGGTTTTGATGTGGCTGATGATGAAATTGTAAGACGCTCGGAAGCAGGTGACTTAGTGATCAGTGGTGATATTCCCCTGGCAGCAGAGTTAATCGCTAAGAAAGTGCAAGTATTAAACCCTCGTGGTGAGCTTTATACAGAAGCAACTATTAAAGCACGATTGAACATTCGTGACTTTATGGAGACCATGCGTGCCAGTGGCATTCAAACAGGTGGTCCTGCTGCTCTATCGCAAACCGACCGACGTGAATTTGCCAATCAACTAGATCGCATTCTTGCTAAATTTAAAAAATAAATCGCTATTAAAATAAAAAATGGGAGCTCATTGTGAGCTCCCATTAGTTTATCTATATAATCAGTCTTTAAAATCCCAAGACAGATTACTAACCAATCGACATTCATCGCATTTAAAATCAAAGACTTCATGGATAGGCTCTGCTAACGCCCAATCACCATCACATACTGGACATTTACGCGCTTGCTCTTTTTCTTTGCTTTCACCAGCAACACGATAAATATATAAGTAAGTTGGGATGCCACTAACCACAGCCATACGACGACATAGATCCCAACCACGCTTAAATAAATGACTTTTACTTGAACTAATTTCATGTAAAGACGGATGCTCAACAACAGACCCATTCATTTGCAATTGATCACAAGCACTCCAATCTTCCTGCCATTTAATAAACTGTTTTTGATCGCCATTAGCAACAGCAGGTAAACGGTAAAGAGGGATTGGCTGAAATGTCTCACCATGACGGATCGGAGAACAAGTATGTAAATGGCTGGTATAAAGAATTTGCCAACTTACTTTTTCACTCTCATCACTCGGATCAGAATTCATATCTTGACCAACAATCTTAACTTTAGGTTGCAGCAACCCAAATTCACTTAATTGTTTAAATGCCAGTTTTACTTGTGGACTATGATTATCAGGATGGAGTGAATCTTCTTCAGGGCAAACCACTCGAGCAACAAAGTTTGTTCCTTTCATAACAACGGGCAACTCACGACCAATCACTTGTCCATTATAACGCAGACAATCTAAACAATAATTGATGGCCTTTTCTACTGCCGCCATAGAGGTATCGCAATAGACTTCAAAATCTAATTCAGTTACAAACATTAACGCTTCTTTCCTAACATCTTGGGGGTTTTATCGATTTGCTTAAATCAGTTTACTCAACGACAGGTTCTAGTTTTTCTAAAAACTCAACCATCGTTGCTGCCAATACGGTTCTCTTTTTCGTTCCTACCGTATCTAGAATAATCTCACCCGTTTGATTGCAAATAGAGATCACTTCCATTTCATCATCGGTGACGGCAATAAATAATGTTGGGACTAATTTTAATCGGCGTTGCATCACAAGGTGACCTAGCATATTTCCTTGTAAGCGCTCTAAATCTTCATCACTCCATACTTGAAGTAATTCAATATTTATATCACCAAATTTAGCCATCATATCAGCACTGAATTGGGCACCATAAAAGGCATGAAAATCATCATGTAGATCAAGCTCAATACCTTGTTCGATATTAACTAAGCGAATACTTTCATCACGATTAACAGGTTGCCATGACACTTCTAAATCACGAGTTTCATCAATACAAGGAGAAGCTAATCCCACTAATTCTTCGTTCATCGGAAGGCTATTATGTTTTGATTTCCATGCTTCGACATAACGTTGACTAAAGTTAGCAAGCGCTTGCTCTACCGAAAGTGGCATTCGATTCTCCTAATAATGTAAAAATTAAAGTAAACTAAGCGATATTAAATGAATAATGATGATTTACTCCGTTATTCTTATTCTAATCTACTTTTGGCATTTTCAATATGACTAAATACACCAACGCTGATGAGCTAAAATCTCTGACTCTTGGCCAAAAAACCGAATACAAACACAACTATGAACCTGAATTATTGCAAGCCGTTCCTCGTAGTTTAAACCGAGATGATCTTGATTTAGGTAATGAGCTGCCATTTCAGGGTTGTGACGTATGGACGCTTTATGAACTATCTTGGCTAAACCAAAACGGTTTACCTCAAGTAGCGGTTGGTGATGTCACTCTGCCCGCGACCAGCCCTAACCTTGTTGAGTCAAAGTCGTTTAAGCTGTATTTAAATAGCTTTAATCAAACTAAATTTGCATCATGGGATGACGTTACAAGCACCTTAATTAAAGACTTAAGTGCCTGTGCCGGCGGTGAGGTAACGGTTGAGATCCATCCCGTTCAAGCTTACTCTCAACAGCCTATTGTTGATATGACTGGTGAATGTATAGATAACCAAGATATCGTTATTGATAACTATGAATTTGATGCTGAATATTTAGAATCAAGTACATCTGATGACGTTGTAGAAGAAACACTGCATAGTCATTTATTGAAGTCTAACTGTTTAATCACCAATCAACCGGATTGGGGCAGTGTTGAGATCAGTTATACCGGAAATAAAATAGACCGTGAAAAACTGCTTCGTTATTTGATTTCGTTCCGTCAGCATAACGAGTTCCATGAACAATGTGTTGAGCGTATCTATACTGATATAATGAAATTCTGTAAGCCAAATTCGTTAACGGTATTTGCCCGTTATACTCGTCGTGGCGGTTTGGATATTAACCCATTCCGTAGTTCGCATTTAGAAAAACCAGAGCACAACCTCCGTTTAGCTCGTCAATAAAAAAAGCATTCAATTTTGTCTACTAAGTCTATTCTTAGTAGACAAATTCCGCTACATCGCTAGTATGTAACGGTTGCTTTTTAATGGAATATTTACATGTCTCTGCGCCAATGCCTTCTTGTTATTTTTCTTTTTTTCCCGCTTTCATCTTGGGCTAAATTTTTCTCTGCGCCTATATTGAATGACGCGTATCAATTGCTAGATACGAACCCAGAGCAATCGCGAACAATTGCTGAGCAATACCTAGAGCAACGTCAAATATCCCCAGGACAAGATCCAAATAGAATTCACATTAATAATGATTCTGAACGAACCATTAGAACTCCCATTAGTACCGTAGAAGCATTTCAAATTAAAGCACTTGCTAATAAACGCCTTGACCGCAATAGAAAGTCAATTAAAGCGATCAAACAAGCTATTTCGTTAGCGAAAGAATTCAATTTAAAATCAGGTTATCTTGAGTCAAAACTTATTTATGCAGGTTTATGGTGGAACTTAACTCAAGATGTTGATGAAACAAATGCGATTTTAGAAGATATCGCACAAGAGTTAACTCAACACGATAAGCAAATAGCGATTCACCAAAAGCTTTACTTTGCACTGGCATTAATCCATGCAGAAGTTGAATCGATGCAAGGAAATAACAGCAAAGCACAGCAATATTACAAGCAAGCTATGTCTCACGGTATTGCGCTTAAAGACCCAAGCAGTATGATTTTTTATCATATTTCTTATGGGAAATATTTTTTAAAAAACAAACAATTTGATCAAGCTCTAACTGAACTATTAAGTGCTTATTGGCAATCCATTGAGGCCGACAGAAGTGGTCAGTTAGCAACCACTAACTATTTACTTGGTCAATTATTCTTTGAGAGAAAGGTACTTGATAAAGCGTTAGAACACGCCTCACAATCGGCTG
This sequence comes from Aliivibrio sp. S2TY2, assembly GCF_028765525.1. NCBI lineage: Bacteria > Pseudomonadati > Pseudomonadota > Gammaproteobacteria > Vibrionales > Vibrionaceae > Aliivibrio > Aliivibrio sp. S2TY2. The sequence goes on from NZ_JARACS010000018.1 coordinate 47,172, forward strand.
AATTTTATGGACGTTATAACAACAGTAAACAGCTTTCCAATGTTTTAATATTGATCGCGAAAATACATTTAAAGCAAGGGCGATTTAACTTAGCCTTAGTTCAATACTTCAATGCACTTGACCAAGAGAAAGAGAAAAATAACGTAAATAAATTAATCTCATTACGTTTAGATATCGCCAATACTTACTTTCTATTATACAACTACGCACTCAGTGAGCATTACTTAAAACAAGCAAATAATCTTAATGAATATGTAAATTTGCCCAAAGAAAAAGCAAACGCTGCACTATTACAAGCGAAGTTATATCTTGTCCAAAATAAAACAGAGATGGCAATTGAGCAAATTCATAGCGCCATCAAATACAGCCAAAAAGACAACAATATTTTATTAAAACTGCAGTCTCAAAAATTGCTCTCCAAAACCTATGAAAAAATGGGGAAATACCAATTAGCATTGAAGGCGCAACGTGAATTCGAAACACTGAACTCTTCTATTCAGGCGGTTCAAAATGAAATAAATGAAGACGTATTTAGACAACAAAAAAGCATCATTGAGCAATCACTGCATTACCAAGGATTAGAGCTAAAATTAAAAGAGAATAATTTGCAAACCCGTAAAATACAAAAGATTGCAGGTTTTTTACTCGTTTTATTAACCGTTATTTCGATCTACGCTTTTAGAAAACAGCAAGTTAATCGTTTCTTGAAGAAGCGTTTGCATCTTCTATTAAATAAATACTATACCCACCCAAGAAGTGGTTTACGAAACTTCCGCTTATTAACGGAAAGACTGCCATCATCATTACAACAAAGTAGCTCAAACATAGAGCAATGGCATTTAGGTGAACTGATTAATGAACCACTAAGCGATAGACTTCGATTTACCTTATTTCATATACCAATGCTACAAAATTTATATTTTACTCATGGGTATCAAGAAGGTTTATCGATTGAAAAGGAATTCGGAGATTACTTGTCGACTGTCGTAAGTTTGCCAAGCCGTATCTATCATTTTTCTGACGCTAGTTTTCTTTATATTGAACATAAATCTGATTCAACATCAAACTCTCAAGAAATGGCTGAAACCATTCAAGAGTGGATTAATCGTTTTGATTCTAAAGTAATGACAGATAAAACAGTTAACATAGGTATGGTTGAGTACCCTTTCTTACCAAGAGCGTACACCGCCATCAATGACCGTGAACTTATTGATATCCTATTAATGGCAACCAATACAGCTTGTAAAATGAGTACGAAAGAAAGCAACTGCCATTGGGTACATTACCGAGCAATAGATAATGCGCCAGCTGCTAGCTTTGCTAGTAACAACATACAATTAGCTTGTGAACAAGCCATTAATCAAGGTCTAATAAAAGTAACGACTTCAATACATTAAAGATAAATCTGGATAACACCTCACAGATTTAACAATAAACAGACGTAAATGTTTAAAAGATAAGAAAATGTTATACTTTTTTTAGCTTGCTAATTATAAATTTGTTATTATCGCTTTATTGACAATATCAATACTTTGACACATTACATAAATATTGAGTTATCCCCTAGGTTATTATGATTGAAGTTTCCATTGTTGCCTCAGAATTAAATCAGTTAAAACAGCAGCTGAATCAAACACGTCTATCACACCGTGATACTACGCTGAAATCACGCCGCGAAATACTGCTTCTAAAACGTATTATTTTACGTTTCTGTGCTGCCTGCAAACATCATGACAGTGAGCTAGATAAAGAAATCGTTGATCTAGCAACTCGTATAGAACAAGTTGAAAATACATCAGATTTAACTATTCAAATCGCTACCTTCGAAAGACTCATTAATCGCTACAAGATGAATGTTCAAAAAGAGCACTCGGTAATGGAAGACCATATCTCTTATTGTGGCGAAACACTACAACGAGTAGTTGGACTGCCTGCAGGGCTTAAACGCGATCTTCGCTCTCTTTTACAGTACCCTTCTCACGATGGTAGTAAGCACATTCAACGTATTGTCCGATTAGTTGAACTTTATGAGCGAGCGATTAAATTTATTTCTGTTGGGAAACTCTCTTCTGAAATTAATAATAATGAAGTGATTGATAGTGATACCCAAGAACAATTAAGTAATGAGTTACAACATCTTATTTCTGAACTGGATTTTAATAATACCTCTGGTACTAAATTATTAGAAATCCGCAGTAAACTTCTTACCGGTACCGATGCCGTCTCACTGATTGATTTAGCACTACAAACACTGCAATTGGTTCTTGAGGGTACAAACAACGAGCGTAAAGCATCACAGGTATTCGTTGGTGAAATGAATACTCAAGTCGCACAAATCATCAAAACGAGCGAACAAAATCAAAGCCAAGGCCAATCTTACTTAGAGCAGCGTTCTTTACTTAATGAAGAGTACTCACTTCTAATTAAACAAGCTGAAAACCTATTAGATAAGAAAGCAAGTGAACAAGAACACAAAGCTAAGATGGCAATGTTACTTAATGAAATGAATGACTTAGCAGAACGAAATAGCGCAATGCAAGAGCGTGAGGCAGCACTGCTTGAACGTCATGAATATACAACAAAAAAACTCAATAATTTATATGAAGAAACTCTTGAGTACCGTCGCCAGTTAAGTGATCAACAGCAACGTGTATTTAGAGACCCCCTAACTAAAGTATATAACCGTGCAGCAATGCATGAACGTTTAGATCTAGAATATAAACGTTGGGTCCGTCATCAACATTCTCTTGTTTTAACAATGATCGATATCGACCAATTTAAACGCATCAATGAACGTTTTGGCCATTTAGCAGGCGATAAAGCACTTACTATTATTGCAAAAACCATCGAAAATCAAGTAACAGATACCGATTTTGTTGCTCGATTTAGCGGTGAAGAATTCTTAATTTTATTTACCGAAACCAATAAAGAAGAACGAGAGAAGAAGCTTAAGGCGATTCAATTAGCCATTTCAAAATTGCCATTTAAATTTAAAAATGACCACGTTCAAGTCACGGTGTCAGTATGCTCCTCTGAGTTTACCAACAGTGATATTCCTGAAAAAGTAATTAAACGAACCATTGATGCTCTTTATAAGCAAAAATCAAAAGGAAAAGAGCAATTCATTTATTTGTAATTAGCCAAATTCTTGTTATTTTTAGTGTAATACTTTCAAAAACCTCTCATTTTTATTTTATTTTCCTCGCTAATCCTTCCATTGCTGTGTAAGTTTAATAACTAAACAATAATAAAAACAGCTAGGGAGGCGCAATATGATTACTCATATTAGTCCTGCAGGTAGCATGGATTTGCTATCACAATTAGAAGTTGACCAATTAAAAAAAACCGCTTCTAGTGAACTTTATCGTATGTATCGGAACTGTACGTTAGCGGTATTAAACTCAGGCAGTCATACTGACAGCTCAAAAGAATTATTAGATAAATATAAGTCATTTGATGTCTCTGTTACACGTCGAGATCGCGGAATTAAACTTGAGCTAAATAACCCACCAGAACACGCATTCGTTGATGGGACTATAATCAAAGGCATTCAAGAGCACTTATTTTCTGTGTTACGCGACATGGTGTATGTGAACATGCAAATTGCGGATCACAATCGATTAAATCTCACTAAAGCCACTCACCTAACCAACTTAGTATTCAGTATTTTACGTAATGCAAAAGCGCTACATACCGGTATTGAGCCTAACTTAGTGGTATGTTGGGGTGGACATTCAATTAATCCTGTCGAATATCAATACACTCGTGAAGTGGGCCATGAACTTGGTTTACGAGAATTAAATATTTGTACTGGCTGTGGCCCTGGTGCAATGGAAGGCCCAATGAAAGGCGCTGCAATTGGTCATGCTAAGCAACGTTATTCTGATAGCCGCTTTGTTGGATTAACAGAACCTTCGATTATTGCCGCTGAGCCACCAAACCCAATAGTCAATGAACTTATTATCATGCCTGATATCGAAAAACGTTTAGAAGCGTTTGTACGTATGGCTCATGGTATTGTTATTTTTCCTGGTGGTCCGGGAACAGCTGAAGAGTTGCTTTATATCTTAGGGATCATGATGAACCCAGCAAACCGTCAGCAACCGATGCCTATCGTTCTTACTGGTCCAAAAGAGAGCGAAGATTATTTCCGCTCTATTGACACCTTTATCCGTGATACTTTAGGTGAAGAAGCGACTCAATATTATGAGATCGTTGTTGGTGATCCAGAGAAAGCGGCAATTATTATTAATCATGGTATCAAGAAAGTAAAAGAGTACCGTAAAGCAACGGATGATTCCTACAGCTTCAACTGGGCACTGAAAATTGAGCCTGAATTCCAATTACCTTTTGAACCAACTCATGAAGCAATGGCTGGTCTTGATTTGCATCTAAACCAACCGACTGAAAGTCTTACTGCCAATCTCCGCCAAGCGTTCTCTGGTATTGTCTCTGGAAATGTAAAAGCAGAAGGTATTGCTGAAATAGAAAAGCACGGTGTGTTTAAACTTCACGGTGATCCTGACTTAATGAAAAAGATGGATCGTCTACTGCAAGACTTTGTAAAACAGGGCCGAATGAAGCTACCTGGTTCTAAATATGAACCTTGCTATAAAATCGTTGTTGATTAGGGCTGGAATATTTCACCTTCACTAACGTACAATAATAAGCCTATGCACATTGCGTAGGCTTTTTCTTTTTTTATATATAGGAATGAATACGTTATGGCAATTCATCTGGTTATTATTGACGCATTAAACCTCATTCGTCGCGTTCATTCCGCTCAACCGAATCAAGATGACATTCAAGCGGTTATTACCACCACTACTCGCACTATCAACCGCATCTTAAAAGAAACAGAACCCACTCATATCATTGCTGTGTTTGATCATCATCTCCAAGATCGAGGCTGGCGTGCAGAGATCCTCCCTAAATATAAAGAAGATAGAAAACCCATGCCTGAAGCATTACAAAAAGGCATGGATGAAATTCAAGAAGCCTGGTGGAAATTAGGGATTGATTCGCTGTTATCTGACGGTGATGAAGCCGATGATTTGGTTGCCACCCTAGCCAATAAAGTTGCTGCGCATAATGAACAAGTTACGATCATTTCTACCGATAAAGGCTACTGTCAGTTGCTCTCTCCTACTTTACGTATTCGAGATTATTTCCAACATCGCTGGTTAGATGCTCCTTTTGTAGAAAAAGAGTTTGGTTTAAAGCCTGAACAATTGGCTGATTACTGGGGGTTAGCTGGGATCAGTTCCAGTAAAATCACAGGTATTCCGGGAGTTGGCCCAAAAGCAGCGTTAGAAATTCTAACTCAATTCCCAACAATTGAGGCCGCAAACGAGTCTGAAGATCTTCCTAAAAAATACCGTAAGAAATTTGATGAGCATTATGAAACCGCTATTTTATGTCGTCAGGTTGCGGGATTAAGAACGGATATTGAACTTGGGTTTAATTTGCAAGATATACGATATGAGAAAGGGATTAGGGACTAGAATTATAGCTCTCACAATCTATAGAAGCTAATGTGCTTTGGAACAAAAAAGCTGTTTGTCATCGCTGAGCTATCAACACCAAATATAGCCATCCTTCTTTTGAGGAAAAGCATATTAACTTCTATATACTCAGTTAATCTTAAATAAAAACGCCCGCTGATGATCAACATCAGCGGGCGTTTTTTATTTCTCAATAATTTGGATTACATCAATATTTGTATAACGAAATATTAATGTGGAGAAATATTTGAAATCGCTTGGATATGAACTGTGATTTCTTCACGGTCATGATACAAATGCTTAGCTTGAAGCTTGTATTGGAAACCGTTTTTCTTCAAGAAATCTTTTAGGTTTTCAATATCTTGAAGAACCTCATCGTAACGACCTTTCATTGGTAATTTAAGGTTAAATAGCGCTTCTTTCGCCCAACCTTTAATTAGCCATTCACCCATAAGGTGCGCAACACGAGCTGGTTTCTCAACCATGTCACAAATTAGCCATGTTACGTTCTTTCTTTGTGGCTCAAATTTAAAACCATCAACCATGTGGTGTTTCACTTGGCCTGTATCCATTAGGCTTTGAGCCATCATGCCGTTATCAATAGCATGAACAAACATAGAACGCTTAACCAGTTGGTAAGTCCAACCACCAGGACACGCGCCTAAATCTACGCCCCACATACCAGAAGCCAAACGAGTATCCCACTCATCACGTGGAATAAATACGTGGAACGCTTCTTCCAGTTTCAATGTAGAACGGCTTGGTGCATCAGCAGGGAATTTAAGACGCGGAATACCCATAAAGAACTGAGAGTTATTATTAGTATAAGAATAACCAATGTAGCAGTGACCAGGAGCAATAAAGCAAACATGCAATACAGGGATTCGATTTGAATCTCGTGCTGTAAGCATCTCTTTGCCACGTAAAGCTTGGCGCATTGGAACCGTAAATTTACGGCAGAACTTCAATAGCTCTTTTGCTTCATTCGTATCAGGTGTTTCAATACGAATATCACCACAACAAGGCATTCCTTCAACATCAACTAACGCTTCAAGAATTGGAGAAATACGATCATCTTTTGGTAGATCGCTTACTTCTGTAGCAACCGCAAACATTTGACGAGCAAAGATTAGCTCATTAAATTTAATCTCACGAATTAAACGGTCTGCATCGCCTTCCTGGTAGCATTCAAATAGCACATAGCCTGTATTATTTTTTAGGCGAGGAAAACCAAACACTTCTAGTTGAGTGGCTTTATCTTGGATCTCACCTGCACACTCTTTTTCAAAACCAGAGCGACAATAGAACATTACTTGTTTCACTTTGAAACCTCAGTCAAACGATAAGTTGAAACAGCCAGCGTTAACCAACCGATAATAAAACAGAATCCACCTAATGGAGTAATTGGACCAAACCATTTTATTCCAGTGAATACTAACGCATATAAACTTCCACTGAAAAATAGCATTCCAATGGTAAATAGCAAGGCGGCGTATGATACCCCTTTTGAAAATGAATTTCTCAACAAAATTCCACATCCAAACAACGCAAGGGTATGCCACATCTGATATTGCACTGCAGTTTCATACACATCAAGAAGATAAGGTGATAAAACTGACTTTAAACCATGAGCACCAAAAGCGCCTAAGCCAACGGCTAGCGCTCCACTAAGACTAGAAAGAAGTAAACATTGACGACTATTCATCATCGACAATTTCCTGCTCACTACGAGCTTTACTTAAAATCCACTCTCTAAAAGTAGCAATTCGGCCTGTATCTGCCTGCTTTTCACTGCATACTAAATAAAATGCATTTTTGCTGATTAGCACTTCTTCAAATGGAGCGACTAAGCGACCTGCATCCAGTTCAGGTTGAGCCAGTACGTTATTACCTAACGCAATACCTTGACCATGTGCAGCAGCTTGTAACACCATCGTTGAATGACTAAAAATAGGACCTTGATTTACATTCATTCCGGCTAATTCGAATTGCTTTACAAACAGCTTCCAGTCTTTACGAGAAGTATCGTGTAATAATGTATGGAATCGTAAATCATCAATGGTCGCTAATGGCTTTTCGTTCAGTAGCACTTGAGGTGAACACAGTGGTAAAAGCTGCTCTTGATACAAGAGTTCCACACGAAGACCCGGCCAATTTCCACGTCCATAATAGATAGCAACATCAACATCTTCTGTTAATGATCCCTCATCCATATCAACCGCTTTAATGCGCACATCAATATCTGGTTCTTGATTATTAAAATCCGATAATCTTGGTACTAACCATTGAATAGCAAAACTTGGTGGCAAACTAATGGTTAATGCGCCTTTGGCACTTCTTTCCAATACTTTATCTGTTGCTTCTGATAACGAAGAAAATATTTCTTTAATATCTAGAAAGTAACTTTGACCTTCTTCAGTAAGAAGCAAAGAACGATTACGACGGCGGAATAACTTTAAGCCAAGAAATTCTTCTAACGCTTTGATTTGGTGGCTAACTGCCGCTTGAGTAACAAACAATTCTTCCGCTGCACGAGTAAAGCTTAAGTGTCTAGCTGCCGCTTCAAACACACGTAAAGAATTTAAAGGTGGTAATCTTCGAGACATAAAAACTCACATTCTGAACCATTAGTTTTTTTAATGCCTCGTATTATAAATTGTCCATTGCCGAACTACCAGATAAAACCTACTATTAGCCCCGTAGTTTAGAGCAAAGACATATATTCCTCCCTGAGTATTTTTTTCATGCCTCTAAACTGCATGTTGTGTTTGCATATTGGCTCGACGATTAGAGCCCGAGTATTGGTTCCAAAGTATTTGTAAACAATACCCAATTATTTCCTGTATTTTTGACCTTTTGGTTAAGAAAATATTAGCACCGTTTAATACGGTGCTTTTTTTTGTCTGTAATTTTGACTTACGAGGCAGAAATCCGCATCATTCCTCTGTTTGCTAACTCCAATGAAGAAAATCCTTATGACTGCATTTAATGTTGAACTTGTTCGCTCTCAATTCCCAGCTCTATTACAAGAAATAAATGAGCAACCTATTGCGTATTTTGATAGTGCGGCAACCACACAAAAACCATTAGCTGTATTAAGTGCAATCCAAGATTATTATCAAAAAAGTAATGCCAATGTGCATCGTGGTAGCCATAGCCTAACTGCCTCTGCGACGCTTCAATTTGAGCAAGCAAGAGAAACCATTCAACACTTCATTAATGCAAAAAGCAGTAAAGAAATAATTTGGACCCGAGGGGCAACAGAAGCCATTAATTTAATCGCTCAAACTTACGCTCGCAGCACGCTGCAAGTTGATGATGAAATTTTAGTTAGCGAATTAGAACATCACGCCAATATTGTTCCTTGGCAAATCGTTGCTGAGCAAACCGGTGCCAAAGTCATAAAAATCCCCATGAAGCCAGATTGCACATTAGATATGGATGCATTTGAGTCATTGGTAAGCAAACGCACCAAAATTGTTGCTGTGGCTCAAGTAACTAACGTAACGGGTACATTAAATCCAATTGATGACATTATTACAGCTGCACATTTAGTAGGTGCTATTGTGGTTATTGATGGCGCTCAAGGAATTGTTCATCATGATATTGATGTTCAAGCAATGGATGCCGATTTTTATGTCTTCTCTGGCCATAAATTATTTGCTCCAGCTGGCATTGGTGCTCTCTATGGCAAACAGCATTTACTGGAATCTATGCCTGTATGGCACGGGGGCGGTAAAATGGTTGAGAAAGTCTCATTTGAAAAAACTACGTTTGCAGAGCTCCCAGGGAAATTTGAAGCTGGTACACCAAACGTTGCTGGTGCGATTGCTTTTGCTACAGCAATTAACTGGATTAAGCAATTCGCTCATGATGATCTTAATGCTCATATTAATGAACTTCGCCAGATGGCGATCGATGGAATAAAAGATATTGAGGACTTACGCTTCATCGGTTTACAAGATAACGCGAGTCTATTTTCTTTTGTTATTGATGGCGTCCACCACCAAGATATAGCGACTCTACTTGATCAACAAGGCATTGCCGTTCGCTCTGGTAATCACTGCGCTCATCCTATGTTAGATGCATTAGGGTTAACGGGTACTGTACGCGTTTCATTTGCCTTGTATAATACAAAACAAGATGTTCAACGCTTTATCGACGCGCTAAATAAAGCCGCAGATATGCTATAAGCTCAAATTTAAGGTATTTTATTTATGTCTACATTCCCATCATCGCCTTTTGGTTTTGACATTACTCACTCAACAGTACTTGATTTAATGAGTAACGCTAAAGGTTGGGAAGACCGTTACCGTAACGTAATTCAATTAGGTAAAAAACTGCCTAAAATGCCTGAAGAGCTACAACAGGAAAACGTAACGATCTCTGGTTGTGAAAGTAAAGTATGGTTACAACATCAAGTCATTGATGGCGTTTATTTCTTCTGTGCTGATTCTGATGCAAGAATTGTTCGTGGGCTTATCGCATTAGTAATGGCGGCGGTTAATAATAAAACCGCAGAAGAGATTAAGGCGTTTGATATGGATGGGTATTTTGCTCAATTAGGGTTAATTGAACATTTAAGCCCATCACGTGGTAATGGACTTAAGGCGATCATTGAAACGATAAATGAACTAATAGAGCAGGCCTAAGGCCGCTTCGCTTGAAGGATTCAGGGAGGTCATTGGAATAATAGCGCTTATACCTGAAACCTTGAGGGAGCTTGCGACCGTCCTGAAACCTAGTTCCTATTTACCGTGCTTCTCAATCAACTTCTCTACAATTCTCGACACCGCAACAAAACCAAAGGTCGCAGTTACCACCGTAGCTGCACCAAAACCACTCGCACAATCCATACGCTTAGGTCCTTCAGCAGTTGCTTTAGTCGCACATACCGAGCCATCCGTTTGTGGGTATTTCAAATGCTCAGTTGAGTACACACAATCAATACCAAATTTACGTTTAGGGTTCTTAGTAAAATTATGGTGACGACGCAGCGTATCACGTAGCTTCTTAGCTAATGGATCTTGAATCGTCTTAGTTAAGTCTGTGATTTGAATTTGAGTCGGATCTGTTTGACCACCCGCACCACCAGTCGTAATGACTTTAATCTTATTACTCTTACAATACGCCAGTAATGCCGCTTTAGGCTTCATACTGTCGATAGCATCAAGCACGTAATCAAAGTCTTTAGAAATATATTCAGATAGATTTTCAGGGGTAATAAAATCATCGATTAAATTAATCTTACACTCAGGGTTAATTAATTTAATGCGCTCCGCCATGACTTCAATTTTACTTTGGCCAATCGTACCCGTCATCGCATGGATTTGACGGTTAATATTAGTAACACATACGTCATCCATATCGATTAACGTAATTTCACCCAGGCCAGTACGCACTAGCGCCTCTACAGCCCAAGAGCCCACACCACCAATACCAACGACACATACATGAGCTGCACGCATGATTTCTACTTCACTATTACCATACAAACGGCGAGTGCCACCAAAACGTTGGTCATAACTTTCAGAAGCAGGAGTGGTTAATTCGCGCATGGGGTTACCTTACTCAAAAACAAAAAAAGAGCACGATTTATACGCACTCTTTTTTAGAAGATCAAGTGTTAAGCAATACAAGTGACTAACACATTATTTTGCTTTAGGCATTTCCCATGGATTTTCAGTTTCAGAATCTTTTAAACCTAACTTCCACACGCGGCCAAAATGCTTAAAGTGACCAGCAGCGATGCCAGCTTCTGTTCCCATGCCGTAATATTGGTCCAAATGGTTTTCTTTAACTGCACCACCAGTATCTAACGACAATAATACTTTAAGCACATGTTTACCCGTCCACTTGCCGTCTTTATCTAATTGAGGTACCTCAGCAAGTATTGGGGTTCCCATAGGCAATAAAGTACGATCAGCAGCAACAGCAGCGCCAGCAAGTAAAGGAATACCTGCGGTTCCTAGAACATGGTGCGCATCTCGTGGTGAAAAGAACACATAAGATGGATTGGTTTCTAACAATTCACGAACGGTAGCTTCATCATTCTTAGCAACCCACTCTTTAATTGCTTTTAGCGACATATCTTTGCGTTCAACTTCGCCACGTTCAATCAATACTTTACCAATACTTACGTACGGATGGTTATTTTTACCACCGTAGGCAAAATACTCTAGTTTGTCATCATCACCAAAATGAATAAAACCACTGCCTTGAACTTCCATAATAAACGGGTCAATCATATTGTCAGAATAACCAAGCTCTAAACCTAAACCAGATAATGCACCTGCATTAATTTCGGCGCGGGTTGGACAATCAGAACCACAATCAGGTTTATCATAAACAGGATATTTAAACGTTTCGTTTGGCGTATGACGCATTTCAATCACAGGTGAAAAATAACCAGTGAACATCACATTACCTTTTTTGTCACCACCGCCCATTTGAGCAAATTGAATACCATAAGCTGAAAGTTCAGCAGGATTTGAGCTTTCATCAATCCACTTTTGTAATTGTACGTACAACTCTTCATAACGTAATGACATTGACTCTGAGCGCTTAATTACCTCTGCACTTTGTTTTTTAAAGGTACTAAAATCAGAAGGCTTATCAGAATGAATTTCACTTACTTCATTTAAATTACTACTGAATCCACCATCTAAATATTGCTGAGCTCGTTCAGTAGGACGATCAGCACAACCCGCTAAAGCCAGAAGAACACACACAAAAGATAATTTACGAAACACAATAAAACCTTATTGATAAATAATGCGAGAAGAATGACAAACAAATAAGGAGAGAGCAATTGCTTACACTGCAATAAATGTAAGAAAAGGATAATTTTGACAAAACTTGACACGATATAGAAGGAAAGTGCAGATGAAAGAAGAAATTCAAGGTGACGAATAACATCACCTTGAACTTACAGAATCATAATTTACGGAAAGTCGATTTATAATGCGTAGGTTTAATACGAAGTAATTGAGCGCCGTCATCATCTTCAACTTGATACACATAAGTCATTTCACCATGGGTATAGCTTAACTCACTTCCATCAAAGTCAAATTTAGTATTGATTAAACGACCATGGGTATAAACACCACCAGCACTAATAGTAAAACTGTCTTGAGCGTAGCTTGGAACCCCCTGCTCAACCCACTTACCATATAATTGAGATGCTGGCATTTGAGCAAAAGCACCCGATTTGTACATACCAGCAATAACTGAAGCAACTAATCCAATAGCAACAAAACTAATTAACACTAATAGCCGAATTTTTCTTTTCTTTAACTCTTTTTCTTGAGCTTGACTCATGATGTGGCCTAATAAAAACAACGTATGTAATAAGCATATCGGCAAATCTGAAAAATATTAAGCGAAACTTATGTGACCTTGTACTAAACGCTTGTAGATAACAAAATAATTAGTCATTATATCAACATAAAAAATCACTCATGGATGATGTATAGTGAAATTTCGTAGTACTGCTTTAGTAAAAGGCTTCCGCCAGTCAGCTCCCTATGTCAATGCTCATAGAGGAAAAACCATTGTCATCATGCTTGGTGGGGAAGCCATTGCCGATCCTAATTTTGCGAATATAGTTAATGATATCGCCCTCCTTAACTCATTAGGGTTACGAATTGTCATCGTCTATGGCACTCGCCCACAAATGCGTTCATTACTAAAGCAAACAGAACATCACGCCCCTTTCCATAAAGGAATACGCATTACCGATGAGCAAACGCTAGAGCTTGTAAAGCAGATAGCAGGACAATTACAGCTCGACATTACCGCTCGCCTCTCAATGAGCTTAAATAATACGCCAATGGCAGGAGCACAAATTAACGTTATCAGCGGCAATTTTGTTATTGCTCAGCCTCTAGGTGTTGATGATGGTATTGATTATTGCCACAGTGGCCGTGTTCGTCGAATCGATACCCAAGGGATCAATCGAATGTTAGACCAACAATCTATTGTTCTACTTGGCCCGGTTGCGAGTTCTGTCACCGGCGAATGTTTTAATCTTTTATCAGAAGATGTCGCCACTCAGTTAGCTATCCGTTTAAATGCCGACAAGCTCATTGGTTTCTGTTCAGAACAAGGGGTTCTCAATGAAAAAGGACAAATTTTAGCGGAGTTATTTCCAAGTGAAGCTGAAGAGATCCTTCAACGTCTTGAAAAAGAATTAACACCAGAAAATGGAAAACTCACGGGCACAATGCGCTTTTTAAAAGGGGCGATTTCTGCATGTAAAGCTGGGGTTCCTCGTAGTCATTTAATTAGCTACAAAGAAGATGGGGCGTTAATTCAAGAGTTATTTTCTTTTGATGGTATTGGTACTCAAGTGGTAATGGCAAGCTCTGAGCAAGTTCGGGATGCTGAAATTGATGACATTGGTGGCATATTAGACTTAATTCGTCCATTAGAAGAAGAAGGTATTTTAGTTCGCCGATCTCGTGAACAGTTAGAGCAAGAAATTGCACAATTTACGATTATTGAAAAAGATGGGTTGGTCATAGCATGTGCCGCTTTATATCCTTTCCCTGAAGAAGGAATGGCAGAAATGGGCTGTGTTGCTGTTCATCCTGATTATAGAGATGGTGACCGTGGTGTAACCTTACTTAACCGTTTACGCACTAAAGCAAAACAGTTCAAATTGTCGCAGCTCTTTGTTCTTACTACTCGCAGTCTCCATTGGTTTAGAGAACAAGGTTTTATTGAGGTAGATGTGTCACACTTACCAATGACAAAGCAGAAACTGTACAACTTTCAGCGTAAATCGAAAATTTTAGTATTAAAGACTCAATAATAAACAAAGGCCGCAATGGAGTGATTCCGTTACGGCCTTTATTATAAAACGAGTAAGCTTAAACTCTAGTGACCAGCAGTGTTAGAAAATAAATTAACAACGAGTACACCAGATAGAATAAGAGCTATTCCTGCTATTGCTGGTAAATCCAGTTTTTGCCCATAAGCGAAATATCCGATACCCGCAACTAAGACAATCCCAGCGCCACTCCATATCGCGTAAACAATTCCAACAGGCATACTTTTGACAGTAATTGAAAGCAAAAAGAATGCAATAGTATAACCAACACCAACAATTAAGCTTGGCGTTAATTTGGTAAATTGTTCTGTTTTAGGAATATAAGAGGTAGCTATCACTTCTGAAATAATAGCAATAATAAGCGCCATAGCAGGCGGCATTGAAACAAGCAATTTAAACATATAGCAGTAAAACTCTAGTTCCAACCACTAATCATCTAATTAATATGGTTGGTAAAAATAGAATATCCGACATTCCTTCCGAATTTTATTGGCGTAATTATAAGCATTTATTTATTCTTTACTAGAGCTAAAGAAGAAAATCATTATTACGTATATGAAATAATACAGCGGTTGATATTTACGTTATCAACCACTGTCATTTGCTTAACTCATCAATGACGTTAAGCCACTATTTCTCTGAGTTTTAATCATTACCCCTCGTGCCACCACTTTTTCTGTAGCAAATAAATCGAGCTTTTTCTTTGCTCGAGTCACACCTGTATAAATTAACTCACGCGTTAAGATTGGGCTAAACTCTGCGGGTAGCGCCAATACTGTATGTTCAAATTCAGAGCCTTGAGATTTATGGATCGTCATGGCATAAACGGTTTCATGCTCAGGTAACTGGCTTGGTAATACACCACGAATCGAACCATCTGGCATCTCAAAATAAACACGTAAACGCTGATCAACAGGATCTGGCATAGCAATACCAATATCGCCATTATACAAACCAACACCATAATCATTTTGCGTTACCATAACAGGGCGACCCGAATACCAAATTTCATCACCATGAGGGATTAAATCAGACTTTTTCAACGCTTTTTCAATACGTTGATTTAATCCAACCACACCAAAATCCCCTTCTCGCATTGCACACAATAATTGAATTTGGTTAAAGGCTTTTAATGCAACTTCTGCTTTATCACCTGCGTGAATATGACCTAAATAACTGCGGTAACCATTCACCATCATGGTGATCATTGCGTTGTAGCTATCATTACTTAAATCATGAAAACGAATATCTGAGAACCCTTTAGCCCATACTGCTTCTACTTTAAATTTACTGCCTTCATTAATAGCTTTGGCAAGTTGCCCAATACCTGAACGCGCATCAAAACGGTAACTCTTTTGCAGCATACATAAGCTATCTGCAACGGTATTATTATGTGATTGTGCCGGTAGATTAAAGCCAGTTAGTTGAGATAATTGCTGCGCTTGATTCTGGCTGTAACCCATTTTGGTAAACTGACAAATATCACCTAACACCGCTCCCGCTTCAACCGAAGCTAGTTGATCTTTATCGCCCAATAAAATAACACGTGCGTGTTCAGGTACCGCATCGAGCAATCGAGCCATCATAGGCAAATCGACCATAGACGCTTCATCCACCACCAATACATCAAGATGTAACGGATTGGATTTGTTATGACGAAAATCCACTTGATTGGGAATATAGCCAAGCAGTCGATGCAGTGTACTCGCATCAGTCGGGATCGCTTCTTTCACTTCTGGTGCTAAACCAATGGATTGTACCGCCTGACCAATGGACTCAGTCAAACGCGCTGCGGCTTTACCGGTTGGCGCAACCAGTTTAATCGCTATGTTTTTATTATCCTGCTGAGCTTGCGTAACTAAGGAGGCCAAAAGCTTGGTTACTGTGGTTGTTTTACCCGTACCTGGACCACCAGAAATAACAGAAAATCGACGAGTTAACGCCACAGCTGCTGCTACTTTTTGCCAATTAACACAGTGGCTATTTGGAATTAATTGATCTAACGTTTCGAGTTCTGAAGATTTGGTCGCGACTAATAACACCGCATCAATCGCCTGCCAATCAAGATCATCTGATTGAACAACATCAAGCATATCGCACACTAATTGTTGGCGAGAAACTTGATTGTTATTCTCTAATTTTTTTAATGCTGAAAATAAAAAATGATACTGACGAGCAAACAACTCATCCAATGTATTCGATAACTGAAGGTTTACCGCCACACTTTGCGCCGCTTTAGTAATACGGTTAGACACACGTTGCTCAAATGCCCAGTAGCGTTGTAAATACAAGCGAGTACCATCAAAAGCTAAAGGCTTGGCTTCTGTACCATTTGATACTGTAGAAGCAGTGGTTAACTCCGAAATCCAGAGGCTTTTTTCTGGAACTAATTCTAATAACGCATCACGATACTTTGCTGGGAGAGTAAAAAGATCGCCCTGTTCTATCTGTTCAAAATCAATACAGACGTGACCTTTTCCTAACTCATGACTTGTAATCGCAGACAACAGCATGATGAGATTTTTATCGCTATTTTTTTCTTGTTGAGCGATAAATTTAGCAAATTGAAGATCCAATGGGCGAAGTACGCCATGATCCATTAAGTGTTGTAATTGCTTAAGCATCGACTGTTTCTCCATCTACCAATTTCTCTAACTCTTCTAACAAAGCTTTGCTCGGTTTTGAATAAAATACCCCATTAGAATTTGCATCATGTCCTTCATGTGTATCTTCAACACCACGCAAGAAAATATAATACGCACCACCAAAGTGGGTATCGTAATCATAATCAGAAATACGGCTTTTTAAGAATCGATGAAGCGCTAAAGCATATAACTGGTATTGGAAGTCATAACGATGATCTCGCATTGCCTCAACTAAGGCTTCTCCACCGTAACACTCAGGGGCATCTCCCAAATGATTAGATTTCCAATCGAGAACGTAATATTTACCTTCATGTTCAAACACTAAATCGATAAAGCCTTTGAGCATGCCACTAACGGTAGAGAAACCCAATTCCCCCGCTCTCGCAGACACTTCATCATGCTTCGCTATGGTTTTATTTACTAAACTTGAGTTCAGTAATTTAATAGGAAGTAAAAACTCCATTTCGACTAAACGTTGAGTTGGACCTTTGCTTGCTAAACGTAAGTTCTCACCATCGAGTGGACAATCTAACACTCGTTGCATCATGTTTTGAACGACTTCTAACCATTCTGCATCGTAATTTTCTTTCTCTAGTAGCTTAATGATGATTTGCGTATTTTCTTCACTGTTAATTGGTTGAGTAAATTCAACCTCTTCAAACAATGAGTGTAAAAACGTACCCGCTCTCGCTCCACGAGGGAAAGTAAATATGGTGCGTTCAGGCTCTAAATCCAACTCTTTATCGTCTTTATCTTCTGCTGAATCGATATCTAAATTAATGAGCTCTAATGAAGCATCATTATGGTGATTGCCTTGCTTTACCAATCCAGAATAACTGGTCATCCACCAATTACTTTTCACAGGCTCAATTAATTTATTAGCATGCAGCTCAATGTGATCATCTTGAACCTCTTGATACAACTCATCGGTGATGGTTTGAGGTGATTGGATCACCATAGGCGAATTGCCTGCAATCAACTTTTCAAGACACGCTTGTAGTTCTTCAACATTACATTCATCGGCTTGCTGGATTAGATAACCTAAACCCGATAGATGCACACCCGTTGGTGGCTTTTTCGAGATGCCTTTGGTGATAGGCGCGATGCCGATATAACAAGCATAAACCGCACGAGTTAGTGCTACATAAATCAAACGTAAATCTTCAGCTAAACGCTCTTTCTCTGCCTTCTCGACAGAATCGTCTTCTTTTAATAAATCCAATACCGAGTAACGGTTGGCTTCATCATAAAAACTGACTTCACCTTTTTTGTCTATCGCACGATATGAGCAAATAAAAGGCAAAAAGACTAAGTCATATTCCAATCCTTTCGATTTATGGATCGTGACAATTTGCACCAAGTTACGCTCTGATTCTAAACGTACCGTCTGCTCTTCTGAATCACCATTAGGTTCTGAAATAGACTCAGACAACCAACGTAATAAACCATAATCACTGTCTAAAGTTTGACTGGTTTGTTGCAGTAATTCGCCAATATGCAATAAATCAGTCAGTTGACGCTCACCGCCATTTTCAGCTAATAAACGCTCTGAAATACCTTGTTGGGTAATGATTTGATGCAACATCGGCATGATACCGCGCTGTAACCAATGCTTACGATAGGCGCGAAACTCATTAACTGCTTGCTCCCACTGCATTTCATCGACATTAAATTGATGCAATTGATCGGCAGTATAAGCAAATAATGACGATGCTAATGCTGAACGCACTGCTCGCGCATCTGTCGGCGTCATGGC
The DNA here is from genome assembly GCF_028765525.1 of Aliivibrio sp. S2TY2. Classification (NCBI taxonomy): domain Bacteria; kingdom Pseudomonadati; phylum Pseudomonadota; class Gammaproteobacteria; order Vibrionales; family Vibrionaceae; genus Aliivibrio; species Aliivibrio sp. S2TY2. Next base: position 65,910 of record NZ_JARACS010000018.1, read on the forward strand.
CGCTTGCAATAAACGCAATACATCTTTAGCTAATGGAGAAGAAAATACGCTATCACGGTTAGATAAATAGACACTGGCGATACCTTGTTTTGATAAAGCTTCACGAACTAATTTACCTTCTTTACCAGTACGAACTAGAACCGCAATATCACCCGCTTTGATCGCTTGTTTTTTCTCTCCGTTTTGTAAATACGCTGAGCCTTGCTGCGCACCAGTCAAAATAGTTTGAATTTGTGCCGCAGTTGATTCTGCCATAACACGCTGATAACTGGTTTTATTTACCGGATTACCATCTTTACTCTCTTGCAACCAAAAAGTCATCGCGGGCTGAGTTTGATTCTCTAACGCCCATGATTTTTGCTCGGCATTAACAGGGTTATATTTAACCGGATAAAATGGAATATCGTCATCGTACAAAAAAGGCTGTTTGCCATGTTCAAAGATACGGTTCACTGACGACACCATATCTGCAGTTGAGCGCCAGTTAGTATCCAAGGTGTAATGATCTGCAACTTGGCGGCGCGCTTGAATATAGGTAAAAATATCCGCACCACGGAAAGCATAAATCGCTTGTTTTGGATCACCAATCATGAATAAACCACACTGTGGCTGATCTTGGTAAAGCGTACTAAAAATCGAATATTGCAGCGGATCGGTATCTTGGAATTCATCGATCAAAGCGACTGGATATTGCGCGCGGATTTTTTCTAGCAATAAGGCGTTATCTTGATTTTCTGTCGCTTGAGATAATTGAGTAAGCAAATCATCAAACGATAACCAATTTTTTTGCTCTTTGGCTTGCTGTAAAGTTTTACGACATTGATGAATCGCCAATGATAGTAGTGGCTGTTTGATCTCTAATGGCTGAGCCAGAAAGTCATCAATGAGTTTAAATACCGAGTGTTCTGGGGCTTCGCCCTTTTTGGTTTTTTCAATTAATAATTCTTGAGAAAACTTTTCTAGCTTATCGTGTACTTGCAATGAGGTGGTTGGATTATTGGCCCACGATGACACTTGCTCTAACCAATTAGGTAAATTCTTTTTGGTGTAGCTGCGTTTATCTACACCCGAACCTGAGATCAAGGCTTCAAAATCTGCACAATGTGCTGACCACTGTTTTTTTAATTCATCAATACGAGCAATGCCTTGCTGGCAAAATTCTTCTAATGAACTCTCTAACGGCTCTACGGTTAAATGCTTTGGGACACCGGTAAGACTATTGCCCATATCACCCAATAAAGCAGATGGACTTGACCAACAACCATAAACACTTTCAGCCACCATTTTTGGCAGATGATAAAAACTGCGACGCCAAAAATCTGCAGCCACTTGATGCATTAATTTGGCTTGGTCAGTAACAAATTCACTCTCAAACTGCGCACCCGATTCAAAGGCATTTTGAGTTAGCATACGTTGACAAAAACCATGAATGGTGAAGATAGAGGCTTCATCCATGCTGCGTTCGGCATTCAAAAGGATCTGCGCAGCTGATTTATGGTCACCAATAGAAGCCAACAGTGGATCAATAACCGGATCACCGCTCTTATAATCATTATTATGAACAGCACGAGCAAACGCTAAACGAGCATCATGTATTTTTGCTCGGATACGCTCTCTCAACTCAGCCGTTGCCGCTTCTGTAAAAGTTACTACCAATATTCTATCTACGGTTAATTCTTCACTATGACGGCTATTTTCCTCGCCATGTCCCAGCAATAAACGTAAATACAAGCTGGCAATGGTAAATGTTTTACCAGTACCGGCTGAAGCTTCAATTAAACGTGTCCCATGCAAAGGAAACGTCATTGCATTCAATTGATTTGGAGCTGCGATTGTCGTCATCGAACATCACCGTTTTAAACATCAACATCCTGTTTTTACAAGATATCTGTGTGATCCATATCGTAATTCATTGGGAACAACGATAATAAAATTAATAAAGCTATCAATGTGAGATCTTTCTCACGGTTCACTTTTTATGCTTTGTTACACTCAGCGCCACTTACAAAGAGCTCATTAAATGTGCATTTGTAATCAGGATTCGGTCAACCTCTGACCTGTGGCCGTACAGCGAACGCCCTACACTAAAAATGATTTACTGGCGGCCACCCTACTTTCTACTGATGACCCACCGTTACCCTTTATAACTTTTCTTTCTCGCTATGCAACAATGCATTGCGTAATACCTTTTGAGCATTATCAAAAATAGCCTGACCAAAATCATCATTCCATTCTGGCCACATACGCATGACATAATCATTGCTACTTTCACCAGCAAAAAGCCGCCCACCATAAGACGTTCCATTGTATTCATCTGCCATTTTTTTCAGGGCTTTTTGATGCGTTTCTTCGTCATCACTCCACACACCTTTTTTATCAAAATGCGCTTCGAGCCCTGCTAATGCCGCTTTTGGTAAATAAGGCAATGGTGCACAGTTACCCGAAATATAAAGGCTTAATATAGTCTCTAATTCTTGGTACGCTTTTTCTTTCTCAATAGCTTCAAAATGATAAATCGCATCTGTACCAAATAGGTGAGTAAATTGCTGCTGGCCCATAGCACACAGACACAGGTGATCAATCCAAGTTGCTAAAACTTCATGTGAACGAATTTTACCGCCACGATAACGCAGCATTCCTGCCTGATAACGCTGTTTTAACCAACCTTGCAGTTCCATTTCACCATGAGGGAAACTAAAGCGTAAACGCACTTCTTGATCGTCTAATGGTGAGCTCGTTAATGGTTGAATATGAGTAACCAAATCTTTAACGGTGTTCACTTCTTTGTCGGCGGCTATCTCGCCAAAGCTACCAATCGGTAATTTACCTTGGGCTTTTTGCTGCTGATAAAAATCACGAGAGAGTTGAGATATATGGTTAGGATCATCATAGGCCAATAAGTCCTCCAGTAGATCCGATTTCATACCATAGCCAGTACGACCATCGATGGTAAATGGCTCATCATCTTCAACTCGACTCTCTACCGTTTCAAAAAAGACTTTTAAGCCACGATTAAAGAAATAAGCGACAGGTAAACGCCAAAAACGTTGCAGTTCAGTAAGCTCTAGCTCTTTTGTTTCTGGTGCATATACTAATGGCGCAGTCTGAAATTCAGGTGCCGCGGCTCCTTCTAATTTAGCTGTGGGTAACCACTCGCTTGCATAGCTTGTGTTATCACCAATAAAACTGTGTTGGCTATAAGGAACCAGAGGGTGTTCTATGGTTAATTGCTTAACCAAGCGTTTTGCGGATGCTTCAGGATTTAACTCATTATCTCCCTCTAGGCAATAACCTTGCTGGCAATATTCAAGTAACTCACTGACTAATACTGACGGTGCTTTTTCTGTGTTATCGCGAATTGAACGCCCAATATAACTTAAATAAAACGCTTTATTTGCCGATTGCAGCGCTTCTAAGAACAGATATCTATCATCATCTCGACGTGAACGGTCACCCGGTTTCATGCGTTTTTGCATTAAATCGAAACCTTCAACAGGCATGGTTCGCGGGTAAGACCCATCCGTCATCCCAAGCAAACACACCACATCAAATGGAATAGAACGCATTGGCATTAAGGTACAAAAGTTAACTTGTCCGGCTAAGAATCGTTGACTCGCTTTACCGCCAGATAAATTATTTTTTAGGTAATTATTAATAATTGGCGCTGAGATTGGCGCATCAAAACCCGCATCTTCTAGATTTTCTTCCAGTTTTTGCAGTTGATCACGAATGCTTTTAACGACCAATTCACCTTCTAATTCAACATCTAAAAAATCATCCATTAATTGATTGATGGTGGTTCGCCATGTCGTAATGGTATGCGGTTGGCCTAGGATGATCTGATAAGTCAAAAGCTGATCAATAAACTGCGCTAAGTTACCGGCAATTTCCGCATTCATGCCCTGCACTTGTTCGTAACTCGCCATGCCTTCGAATAGCCCAGCACCTTGCTCCATCGCATAACCAAGCAACATGCGTTGAATACCAAATAACCAAGAGTTTTGATTGTGTTCAGGAAGATCAAACTGTGCAGATGTGCTGTTATCTAATCCCCAGCGAATACCGGTTTCTTCAGCCCAGCGTTTCACAATGTCAAATTGCTCGGCATTGAATTTAAAACGAGACATTACCGCAGGCACTTCCAATAATGTGAGCAATTCAGAAAGACCACAACGGTTTTCAGGCAGCGCCATCAAGCTCATAAAAGCCAATAACACTGGGTTTTCTTGCTCAGCACTTTGGTCTGAAATCGCAAAAGGAATATAACGATCAAAAGCCGCATTACCGAAGACCGCTTGAATCGCCGCACTGTAAACATTGATGTCTGCTACCATCACGATAATATCGCGCGGCTTTAAGTCTGGGTCATTAGCAAACATAGCCAATAACTGATCATGTAAAACCTCAACCTCTCGCATTGGACTATGGCACGAATGCAAAAGAATCGAACGATCATCAGAACTGATTGGCTGTTTATGCTGACTGTTATCAAGCACATCATCACGACTGCGCTCTTCAAGATTTAAAATATCCGATTGAATAGAGTGCAAAAGATTGTCGTTACCAACATCAACAAAGGCATCAATCTCTTGTGCTTCCATCTCAGAGAGTAAGCACAAATTATCTCGGCCTAATTTCCCCCATGAGGCAAGCAAGGAATTCCCCACTTCAGAAGTATGTAATTCATCTTCAAAATTAGCCTCAATAGAACCTTTTAGCTGTTCTGTATCACCAATATGCTCACTATGATCATCTAGCCATTTAACTTGCAGGCGATTACGGGCTTCTAAACGAGCAAGGTATTTTCTGTCTCGAATTTCTCCCCAGTAATAACGGCAAGGATTGGTAAACATTAAATGCACATCAATATGCTGACCTAACGCCGCAAGCGCATCTAAATAACGAGGAGGAAGTGAAGTAATGCCCACCACAAACAAACGCTTAGGCATCCCTTTTGGCAAGGTGCCCGTTTGCAAATAGTTATCTAGCGTTTCAATAAAGTGTTCAAACATATTGGCACGATGATAAGGCGAATGACCAAGCGCTAAGGTTTGATCATATAACGCTCGCCATAAAATAGGTTGCCAAGGGTGTTCACCTTCGAGATCTACGACCTCTTCACCCGCTTCCCACTTTTGGATCCACTCTGGGCGAAATACTAAATATTGGTCAAAGATATCGGCAATTTTTGCAGCTAATTGGTAGCACTTAAGTTGGCTTTCATCATTTTCTAAATAGCGCTGTAGAGGTGCAAATTCATCTTGTTTTAATAACTCAGGTAATAATGTCACTATCTTCCAAGTCATCGCTTCTTTATGGAAAGCACTGCGCTTTGGCACATCATCAAGAACCTGAGTAAACAGATCCCAAATAAAAGTAGCAGGAAGAGGAAAAGTAAGGTTAGCGGCAATACCTAACTCTTTTGCGAGTTCGATTTTAAGCCATTGTGACATGCCCGGACTTTGAACGAGGATTTGCTCATGCTCAAATGGGTTATCTAGAGGGTTAAGACGAATTAATTCAACGACAAGTGATTTAAGAACATCAAGTTGATTTGAATGATAAACAGTAAACACACCCAGCTCGCTTATAAAGAAATGAAAGTCTCTATAGCTTAACGTAACTGGATGTGTTTTAAGAGAAAAAAAGCGTATTAATTAGTGTGCATGTTTAGGACTTACTAAACGATTTGCCATACGAGTAATTGGACGATAATGCGCTAAATAATGTGCAGCGACATAACTCACGACACAAGTAGCAACCACTAACTCAACTACCGCCAATGTTCTTACTTGATATACATAATTAGTAGCAACACCTTGAGATAGCATCCAGTTCGCGGTTTTAAATAATGCCGTTGCACCAATCACCATAGGGAAGGTAAATGCAGCATAACCTGGGCTAAATGGTAATCTCATTAATTTAAAGAAAGCCATGTAAATTACGCTTGTCATTAACACAGCAATACCAAATAGAAGTGCAATAATCACAGGTGATGGTGAAGCTGTCACCGTTAAATAACCTGCTAACGATAAACTTGCTGGTGCCGCCATGATTGCGATGGTTGGTTTTGCTGCATCCGGTACTTCATGACTAAAAATCAAACGATAAATCATAATTGGTAGCATGATTGCATAGATAACCAAACCAAACATAAGAACCCAATGTGCGACAGGTGCTAATGCTTGATTACCTGAAAAAGAAACATCAGCAACCACTAAACCTACTGGTGGAACAAACCAACTAGGCACCATATGATGCAATTCAAAATCTTTTGCTCGATGATAAATAAAAGAGACTAAGAAAATAATATGAAGTGCGATTGCAGCAAGCCATAACGCATCCCCAGCCGCTGGATAAAAATGACCAATGCTACTAGATACCACCATTGTGCCCATAGCAAAAGTTGGAGCAACACTACCTACAACAGGATGAGCAAGTTCGCTCCATAATACCGTTGGGTGTAATAAAAATTTAATCGCTAATACCAGTAATAATACTGAAGCGATTGCTGCTGAGATCCATTGCGCATAGCCATTGAGCGGCAATGCATTTTCCCAGCACCAACCTAGACTTGCAATCCCAAGAGCTAACCCTGCCATTGGCGTTGGAGCACCTGCTACTTTTTGTTTTGTGTAATTAAGCATGACATTGTTCTCTTTACTATTTAACGATGAAGCTATTTTACTTCTTGCTAAGCATTAATAAAATTTGAATAAACTTAAGGTTACGTTAATATTAACTAAACGACTTAAGGTTTATTTATTAGGACTTCCTGTCATGAGAATTTCACTAAAACAGCTCAATGTATTTACCGCTATTGCTCAAGAAAAAACAATGACTAAAGCAGCAGAGCGACTTTTTATCACCAAGCCTGCTGTGAGCCTTTCGCTTTCTGAGCTTGAAAAAAACCTTGGTTACAAAGTTTTTGATCGTGTAAATAATCGATTAGTGTTAAATAGTGAAGGCCGCCAACTTCTTCCTTTAGCAGACGAATTACTAGAACGAGCAGAGGCTATCGAGCACCAATTTACGGCAGATAGTCAGTTGACGGGTTCATTAAACATTGGCGCTAGTGACACCATTGGTAATCACATTGCGCCGGTATTACTCAGTCAATTTCAGCAGCAACACCCTTGCGATATTCAGCAACTGTTTATTTCAAATACTGCACAAATTATTAATCGACTGCTAGAGTTTCAGCTTGATATCGGTTTGGTAGAGGGTAAAGCGCATCATCCCAAACTAAATATGATTGAGTGGCAATCTGACGATATGTATATAGTGTGCGCCCCTTCTCATCCTTTGGCAACTAAGAATAAAGTGACTTTGAACGATTTAGAGCATTCAACTTGGTTACTACGAGAAGAAGGTTCAGGTAGCCGTGAATATTTTATTAATCATATCGCCGCTAATTTAAATGATTGGCATGAATCATTACAACTTCATACAACTGAGGCTATCATTAATTGTTGTTCTGAAAACATGGGATTAGCATGTATTTCTCAACTCGCAGCACAAAATGCCATTAATGATGGACGCCTAGTTAAAATTTCTTATGAAAAACGATTAACTCGCCAATACTGGTTACTACTTCATAAAGAAAAATATCAAACACCCTTATTACAACAATTCCTCGCTTATTGTGAGGAAAGTTAACTCTATCTAACTTTCGTTTCTCTAAGTGGACACATAAGCCTGCTTACTGTATAAAACACCAGTTAATTAAATAGGAGAGACGACCATGGCTGTTATCGTCAAATATGTAGTTGAGCGCAACGGAGAAGAGAAGATGACTTTTACCTCTAAATCGGAAGCCGATGCTTATGACAAGATGCTTGATATCGCAGATGAACTTTTTACTTTTCTTGGTGAAAGTGAATTGATTGAAGATGAAGCGAAGCAAGAAGAGATGTCTTTATACCTAGCAAAACATAAAGAAGATCTGTTAGTTGCTCTTGGTGCTAAACGTAAACCAGCACCTAAAAAAGCAAAGATTGAAGCAGTAAAAGACGAAGAGTCTGACGCGGCTTAATTCTACAAAAAACACATTTTAAAATATAAATAGCAGCTTAATGAGCTGCTATTTTATTTTCAACTCCCTAACGATTAATCCCCTTTTCTTACACTTTTTCTCCCTGCATCGTAAATATTTCTTACTTTCGCCCTTCTATATCACAGCAACTCTCTTTATGATGTGAAGTAAGATTTATTTTTAAATACTCATAATTATATGGAAATGGAGAATCATTACATGGCTCATTTTGCTCTTGCCTTTGGTACCGCAACAAAAAACCGCGACAATAAAATCATTGAAGCATTTTTCCCACACCCAGTATTAAACCCTTCTGAAGCACTAGTTAACTCTATTGCTCAAGCAAGTGGTTATGCTGAAGGCAACCAAGCTATCGAAATTTCTTCTGAAGTTTGTACTGAACTTGCTAATGCATTTGCCGCAAACGGCGATATTGCAAACGCAGCATTTGCAGAAAAAGCAGTTCAATCTAAACAACCTCTTGTTCTTGTTGTGCTAGCGACTGATGAGCAACCTCAATCAGTTGCTGAAGGTTTCTTAAAACTTCAACTTATCTCTAACCGTTTAGTTAAACCACACGGTACTGTACTTGATGGTATCTTTGGTCTTCTACATAACATCGCATGGACTAACCAAGGTCCAATCGATTTACCTGAACTTGCTGATCGTCAAATCGAAGCTCGCCTAGCTGGTGAAACACTAACTGTAGATTGCGTTGATAAATTCCCTAAAATGGTGGATTACGTGGTTCCTACTGGTGTTCGTATTGCTGATACTTCACGTGTTCGCCTAGGTGCTCATGTAGGTGAAGGCACAACAGTTATGCACGAAGGTTTCATCAACTTTAACGCTGGTACTACGGGTGTTAGCATGGTTGAAGGCCGTATTTCTGCGGGTGTTGTTGTTGGCAATGGTTCAGATATCGGCGGTGGTGCTTCTATCATGGGTACACTTTCTGGTGGCGGTAAGATGGTTATCTCTATTGGTGAGAACTGTCTACTTGGTGCTAATGCCGGTCTTGGTTTCCCAATGGGTGATCGTTGTACGATTGAATCAGGCCTATATGTTACTGCTGGCACAAAAGTAAGCATGCTAGATAATCAAGGCAAAGAAGTTGAAATTGCGAAAGCTCGTGATCTTGCTGGTAAAACAGACCTTCTATTCCGTCGCAACTCTATCACTGGTCAAATCGAATGTTTAACGAATAAATCTGCGGTTGAACTAAATAGCGAATTGCACAGCAATAACTAATTTTTAGTCTAATGGCCTGAGTATATTCATGCTCTATTCATAAAGACCAAGATAGTATTATGGCCAGTAACTAAATAGTTGCTGGCCATTTTTTATTTATATAGGAAACTCAATGAGACTATTACTTGCTTTATTACTGCCTTGGTTACAGTTTTTCACGATAGGTCGTCCATTTAGCGGCATCATTTGTCTTATCTTACAAATAACTTTAATCGGTTGGATCCCTGCTGCTATTTGGTCGGTTTATGCGCTAAGCCAATATAAAACCGATGAAAAAATTAAAGACGCTTTTGGGCGATAACAATTAAATCCCAAAAGCACAGAATTTAAGTCCTATAAGTAATCACGCTTTTTTCAATGGTTTGAATAAGTAATTCTTTGAGCCATTGATAGCGTTTGTTTTCTTTATTTCTTGTTTGCCAAATCAATTGAATATCAAACTCCCCCACATTAATTGGAGGCTCTGAATGCACTAATTTTTCAGAGAAAAGAGCTAATTGAGCCATCAACTCAGGCACCACACAAATTAAATCTCTTTTTTTCATTAAATGTCTGATGGTTAAAAAATGTTTAGATGCCACGCTAACAGCACGATTCACGCCTAACGCTTTTAACTCTTTATCTACCCCTGTTTTTAATGCTCCATCAGGGCTGACTAATGCGTGAGGCAAAGAAATATAATCATCAAGACTGATTGGCGTGCTAAACGGGTGCCGCTGTCCATCCCACATACATACGTGTTTTTCTGTGTATAACGTTTGATATTGAAATTCTTTCAACTCAGGTTTCATACTTCCGATAACCAGATCTAATGGTTCTGAATCAAAACGATCTTGATAGTTAGCTTTATCTACCGTAGTAAAACAAAGTTGTGCATTTGGTGCTAATCGATGAATGGCATCAAAAATATCAGCGGCAAAAAGAAGCTCTGCGTAATCCGTCATACCTATTTTAAAAGTGCCGGAAAACTCACTCGCTTCAAACGTATCCACCTTTAAAATATCACCAGAGATCGTTTGTAATACTTTATTAACTAAAGGATATAATTGAATCGCTTTTGCTGTAGGGATCATTTGATGCCCTTGCCTTTCGAACAAAGGATCATTTAATAGTTCACGTAAACGAGCAAGGCTATGACTCATCGCTGATTGACCCACAAACAATTTATTTGCAGCTAGTGAAACGCTTTTGGTTTCCATTAAAGTACTAAAAGCGACTAATAAATTTAAGTCCACCGCCTTCCAATTAATTTCATTCATAGTTAATAGCAATATAATCGATTTGAATAATTTTATAGTAACTCGTAATCTTGAACTCATCAAAATTGAATATCCAAAATTGGATCACACATCAAAAGCTGAGTAGATTATGTTTGAAATATTTAAACGATTTTTTTTATTAGGTTGGGTAAGCTTTGGTGGGCCAGCTGCTCACATTGGTTATTTTCGAAATGAATTTGTTCAAAAGCGTGGATGGATTAGTGAAGAAGAATACGCTCAATTAATCGCATTAAGTCAATTTTTACCAGGTCCGGGCTCAAGCCAAGTAGGTTTCGCGTTAGGCTATCACCGCAAAGGTCTTTTAGGTGCTTTATTAGCTTCAATTAGCTTTACATTACCGTCTATTCTTATCATGGTATTACTTGCGAATATCAGTCACTCATTTTTTGGTAATGCTGTTTTTGAAGGCGTTATTCATGGCTTAAAACTACTCGCTGTCGTCGTCGTAGCTGATGCTATTATGGGGATGTATAAAAGCTTCTGTAAAGATAAACTCACGATCCTACTTTGTATAATGACAGCAACATTATTACTTGTTGCGCCATCCATCACCACTCAATTAATCGCGTTATTGATTGCAGCACTGATTGGACGCTTTTACCTAAAATCAGATGATAAAGAGCAAATTGAACAAGACTCAAAAGGCATCAATTGGCTCCCTCTCATTATTTTTGCTTTATGCTTTTTTGTATTACCAGCAGTTATCAGCCATTCACCACTACTTGGTTTATTTTCAGATTTTTTCCAAGCCGGTAGTTTAGTATTTGGTGGCGGTCATGTTGTACTACCATTACTACAAAATATTGTTGGCGACCAAGTCAGTACTGACAGCTTTTTAACTGGTTACGCTGCAGCTCAGGCTGTTCCTGGCCCTATGTTTACCTTTGCTACTTTCTTAGGTTACGAGCTATGGAGTGAGCAACCAGTTATTGGTGCTTTAGTAGCAACTGTTGCTATTTTCTTACCTGGCTTCTTATTGGTTCTTGGGGTATTTAACCACTGGCAAGTGCTTGCTAAAAAACCAGCTCTTTCTGGGGCAATTGTTGGGATTAATGCTGCCGTAGTAGGTTTACTGATCTCTGCTTTATATGATCCTGTCTTTACCAGTGCTGTAAATTCTGGTTTAGATATGGCTTTAGTTATCATTGGTTTTGCATTGTTAAAGGTATTGAAACTTCCTATTATTGGATTGGTTAGCTTCTTTATTGCTGCTGGTGCTCTACTGCCTTTTGTTGGGTGATTAATGAATAAAAAGGTGGGTTATTATAAATACTCACCTTTATTTACCAACATTCATTAGGGCTTGCCACATTAAACTGATTAAGCGTAATTTCATTATAGGTATTGCTGGCACAGGTATCATTTCGTTGTTCATTTTTTGGTACAGCTTTAATTGTGTAGGTCGTAGCGGTCAAATCCTCGAAACTTAACGTATACTTATCTAATTGCGTACTACAAAAAGAACACGTTCCCCCGCTGACTATTGATGATGCAATACTAGAATAACTATTTATATACTTCTCCTCGATTTCTAATTGAATCTTTGCGATGTCCGCCAATACTGCAATTCTATTCGTTTTTAAAATATGATGTGTATATGTAGGATAAGCAATGGCAGACAAAATACCTATAACTGCAATTACAACCATTAATTCGACCAATGTCATACCTCTTGTATGATTACGTTTATAATTACATTTATTTATTAGAATCATTTCCATTTATCCTCTATATAGCATCTTTATATTTTTAATACTTGATATAATTTTCGCAAGCATTATTGCTGCTCTATCAATAAGTTACAAAGGAAATTGAGAGATGAATCGCGGGTTTACCTTACTAGAGCTTTTAATTACGGTTTCCGTTTTAGCAATCCTATTATCTGTTTCAGCCCCAAACTTCAATACCATAAATAATAGTGTCAAAATGGAACGTTTAGCAACAGAACTCAATGGGTTTTTAATTCAAGCTAAATCAGAAGCTGTACTAAAAAATAAAGATTTATGGGTTCATATTTCATTTCCTAAAACAGAAGAAAGTAAGGCTGGTTCATGGAATTTAACATTAAGAGATTCATCAGCTCTTTCTGGAAATATGATTGCTTATTTAGATGGTAGTAACTTCAAAGGCATAACCTTAAAACATACATATACACATCAAAAAACAAAATTTGAAGGAATACGAGGACGACCAGCTCCAGGTTCATTTAGCTTCCATCCAAATGCTGACACAACAAAAGAATTAAAGGTTCTTCTGTCTAATCCACCAGGCAGAATTAAAATATGCTACGACAATATAAGTGGAACTCTTTATGGCTATAACTCCTGTTCATAAATATAAACAGCAAGGCGCCTCTCTGATTGAACTTCTTATTGCCTCCTTTATCGGAGTTATTGCTATCAGCCTTGTCGGCTCTATTTTTATTAATGGTCAACGTGTAGCAAAAGAACGGGGGCTAGAACTCCTACTAATACAAAATTTAACTAGCACGATGCAAATAATAAAAGAAGATATCCAAAGAGCTGGCTACGATGGTTCTGATGGACAATCGATTAAATTATCGGGAGCCGTAAATGTTATAGAGATAACCTCAGACAGTGTTGGTTTTGCATATCATCGAAAAATGTCTGGCGCACAAAAAACATATCAAAACATCGTATATAAGTACTCTCCAGTAGATAAGAAATTAAAAATTTGCGAAGAAAAAACGCTTATAAATAATCGAAAAGAAGTATCTGAAATTGGTGATTGCAATTCACTTTTTGACTCAAGAAATATACATGTAACTGCTTTTTCAATAGTTAGCACCCCACTAGTCACGAGCGCTGCTATGTCATCCATTATAGATATTCGACTTGATGCAAATTTAGTGAATATACCAACAATGACAAAAAGTTTGAGTTTCAGTGCAAAACAAAGGAATTGGCAATAATGAAGATAAATAGTGAAAAAGGTGCCGTTGTTCTAATAATGACTTCACTGCTTATCCTAGCTGCTTTAATTTTATCTTTAGGCACTTATAAAAGTACTTTTTATCAAATCAAAAGATCGCAAAATGAAGTTTTAGCAAAACAAGGTCACTGGAAAGCTGAGGGAGCTATCGAATGCTTATTTACTTTTATTAGTGAGACTAAAACTGAACCATCTCTTCTATCAAAAAATAACAGCTCAACAGAATATGATAATTTAAAATCCGGCTGCGGTATCAACTCTCCGATTGAGAGCCTTTATGCCAAAGCTGTATCTTCAGCAAGCTCAGTGATGACTTATCAACTAACCTATGAGCAACATAATAAAGAGCTAATTAAAAAAAGTATTATACCTAAAATTACTTATGGGGATGGCGCAATACAAGCTAGAGGTAATCTAATAATAGATGGGTCCTTAAATGTCTATCCAGACGTTACAGGTGATAAAATTGATGATAAAGATAAATGTGTTGCGATTAAATATACTGGATACATCGATTATCGATTCTCAGGTTCTGGATTAAAAACGCTAAACCCTGAGGATAATGGCCCATACGATGGATATAAAGGAACATGCCATGCGTCCACAAAATCAAATATTAATATATCATCTAAAACAGATGATCCAACGACCTCCAGTAACTTTCTTTCTGATTATATACAAGAAACTCACTATGACCCATTTGAGGCGTTTTTTCAAAAACCTCGCTCCAAATTAGCAGAAATAAAAAATGAATATACCGTCATTAGTGGTAGCAAAGTAAATTGTGACGATCTAATTGCTAATGCGTTTGCTAGCAGCGATAAAGTATGGGTAATCGGCAATTGTGACCTCGGTGATGGACATTCACTAACATCATTACCAAAAACACCTCGAAATCTTGTGGTTGAAGATGGCGTTCTTGGGATTTTCAGTGCTGTAAATTTTTATGGATCAGTCTATCACCTATATCACCATGCACTAGGTCTAGACTTAACGACCAATTGGGATGGTATGGTTAGTGCCAACACTCTAACAAGCGATGATAAAAAGACAGTTTCTCACTTTCAAGCTGGAGCCTTTGTTCCAACGGGTGGATTAATTCTAGATACTCCAAACTCCTCGACATTACTTAGAGGATCTATCGTATTTAAATATAAAAGGGCAGCCCGTAAAGAAGAATATAATAATTTCATTTGGCAAAAAGGGTCTTGGAATGATCTCTAAACAAAAAGGATTTAGTCTTCTTGAAATCATGATTTCATTTACCATCATTGGTATTGGTGCTTTAGGGTTATTAAAATTACAAACCTTTATCGAACTAAAATCTGAATACGCAACAAGAAGCATTGAGGCTCTCTATAACGCAGAAACTCAATTAGAAAAGTTTCGTAGTCGCTCAACCTCTGGCGCTGGTGGAACTATTACTTATAATTCAATTAATACATCGTCAGACGAAATCACAACCAATGGTGTTACATATACGTTAGCTTGGAATGTGGATAACATAATTTCAGCCTCAGCAAAGCACATCACAATATCTAGCGCTTGGGACACAAGACATGGAAATAAAGAGTTCGTAACCTTAGAAACCATCATATCTAAATACAATGAATTTGATTAATAATTAAACATAAGAGTAATTCGACATTTGAACTCCCAACACGCGCGTTCTTATGGCGGGGGAATCCGCTACTCTTTTCTTAAACTACAAATAGCAAAAAGGCTCATATCTTTCGATATGAGCCTTCTTTAATATGGCAGGGGTGGAGAGATTCGAACTCCCAACACGCGGATTTGGAATCCGCTGCTCTGCCAGTTGGAGCTACACCCCTGTAGTTATTTTAAAGACTTAACTCTGTCTAAATAAGTGGCGGAGTGGACGGGACTCGAACCCGCGACCCCCGGCGTGACAGGCCGGTATTCTAACCAACTGAACTACCACTCCGCAGTGTCTATTCAGCATAA
>NZ_JARACS010000019.1:0-47532 GCF_028765525.1 Aliivibrio sp. S2TY2
ATTTTGTTTATCATCACTTTGAAAAGTGAAAACAAACTAGTGATTATCAACTCACAAGTGCCCACACAGATTAATAGGTTTCAAATTTTTAAAGAGCAAACTAACAAGGCATACTGTGATTTGAATCACTCGCTCCGTGTCAGTGGATGCGCAGTATAGGCAATTCAGATTTTCGTGCAAGCCTTTTTATTAAAAAAAATACCGTTAGAACAACAATTAACCACATAGGGTAAATACCATACTAAAAAGGCTATTTTATTGATTATTTCCTCAATCAGTCTTATCTCCTCACACTTAAATAGCTATGTTACAATTATCATCTATTCAAACTTTATTGAGATATACACATGAAAATCGGCATTATCGGTGCAATGGAACAAGAAGTTGCCATTCTAAAAGAACAAATTGAAGGTTTAACAACCACGATAAAAGCAGGATGTACTTTCCATACTGGTACCTTAGCTGGAACAGACGTCGTATTACTGCAATCTGGTATTGGTAAAGTTGCAGCAGCAGTAGGGACAACATTACTTATTTCAGATCATAATGTAGATCTTGTATTAAATACGGGTTCAGCGGGTGGGTTTGATTCATCATTAAATCTTGGCGATGTCGTAATTTCAACAGAAGTACGCCACCATGATGCAGACGTAACAGCTTTTGGCTACGAAATGGGCCAAATGGCGCAACAGCCAGCCGCTTTTAAAGCTGACGAAAAATTAATGTCTGTAGCAGAGCAAGCATTGACACAAATGGAAAATAAACACGCTGTTCGTGGCTTAATCTGCACTGGTGACGCTTTTGTATGCACACCTGAACGCCAGACGTTTATCCGTACTCACTTCCCATCAGTTATTGCTGTTGAAATGGAAGCTTCAGCAATAGCTCAAACATGTCATCAGTTTGAAGTTCCATTTGTTGTTGTTCGTGCAATTTCAGATGTTGCAGATAAAGAGTCTCCAATGAGTTTTGAAGAGTTTTTACCTCTTGCCGCACAAAGCTCATCTGAGATGGTGACCAAAATGGTTGCTCTATTAAATAAATAGCATCTTAAATTGAGCTAGCCAAACGCTAGCTCAATTTTCTCTCTTTTATATAGTAAACATATATGCTTGAAAAATTCTCTTTACTCATTGCTGATTATTCTCTGTTGGTTTTATGGGGAGCGTTATTATTTCATTTGCTTTTACCGATCCCAGTTCATGCCCACCCCATGACTATTTGGCGAAAATTCGCAGAGTTATTAGCGAACAAAGTAAATAATACTCGATCTTATCAACAACGTTTTCTTTCTGGCTCTCTCGCTTGGGCCTTAATGGTCATCCCTGCATTTATTGTCTGTATCGCAGCTCAACCCATAGTTTGGAACCTTCCTCTATTTAATTTGGGACTACTTCTTATTTCACTAGAATGGCGAGGCGTTGAAAAACTCTGTAAAGATACAATTCAATCAATTAATCAAAACAATAAAGAAGAAGCAAAGGCTGCTCTACAACCTTGGGTTAACCGAGATGTTGAGCCTTTATCTCTATTAGGTTTGGGCAAAGCCAGTGCAGAAACGATAATTTTAGGCTACGCAAGAACCGTCATTGGCGTTTTATTTTGGTATGCGATTGCTGGTGGTATTGGTGCGTTTATTTACCGCTTATCTTTAGAGTTAGCAAGAGCTTGGTCTCCATCAAGAGATTCATTCCGACCATTTGGCATTCCGGCATTAACCATACAAGCTTTTCTTGATTTTATTCCTTTAAAACTGTTTAGCTTATTATGTCTTGTTGGTAAACACCTTCAAAACACGCTCCACACCTTAAATCTGCAACGTAAGAGTTGGGCAAACACAAATAATGCGTGGCTACTTATCATTATTGGTAAAAAATTTGAGCTTTCTCTTGGCGGTCCTGTTATTTATCAAGGCAAGAAAATTAGCCGCCCAAAGCTGGGAGGGAAAATTGCGCCGTCAGCTCTTCATTTAGCGCAAATACATCGTTTCTTAAGCTGGAGAATTGCTATTTGGTTAATTCTTCAAAGCACTCTAATGGTTATAATCAAACATGGGTTATAACTTTTATTTCAACGACATCATGCAGTAAGTCATAGAGGACAAGATGTTAATCTATATAATTGATATGTTTGGTACCGCCATCTTTGCTATTTCAGGCGTTTTATTAGCGGGACGATTAAAAATGGACCCTTTTGGTGTCACTGTTCTCGCTAGCGTTACCGCTATTGGCGGAGGAACCATTCGAGATATGGCGCTTGGCGCTACCCCTGTTTTCTGGATTACTGATACTAACTATTTATTAGTCATTTTTGTTACTTGCATTTTAACCATGTTAATCATCAGAAAACCAAAACGTCTTCCTTGGTATGTTCTTCCTGTATCTGATGCCATTGGACTAGCTGTATTTGTCGGAATTGGTGTTGAAAAGGCCCTAAGCTATAACGCAGACCCAATGGTTGCCGTGATTATGGGGGTAATAACTGGCTGCGGAGGAGGCATTATTCGTGATGTTCTTGCTCGCGAAGTACCAATGGTATTAAGAAGTGAAGTGTATGCCACTGCTTGTATTATCGGAGGTATAGTTCATACCTCAGTTCTTGAGTTTAATATTCAAAGCTCAACAGCCATGCTCTTTGGCGTAGCAACAACATTGGTCATTCGATTAGCCGCTATTCGCTGGCATCTATCTTTACCGACTTTTGCGCTCAATAAATAAAGTATTAAGCCAACTCTGTTCACATTATTGAGTTGGCTTTTTTGTTTATTTTTAATTAATGGAACTTTTTTTTATTAAAAGGTGACAAAACGATAACTTCGTCACATAGCAGTTAACTCAAAAACAAGCTAAACTCCTATGTTGTTATTTCTATGAATTCTTTACCTAATTAGTCGAATGATATTATCTAAATTAACTCGCATTCCTGTTATCCATCGTATTCTTATTGGTATTTGTAGCGCTGGGATAATTGTTGCTGTAGCGACAATTCCAGACTCGGTCGCCCCTGACTCAGGCTTTTATAAATTAGCGGTCGGACAAACATACCCCATTGAAATTCGTCAAGAATCACTTATTTCGCATGAACAAACCTCCCCAAATAAGCAACTCTCTTGGGAGAATTATACGGTTAAGTCAGGTGAAAGTGCTTCTGTATTATTCAGTCGAGCAGGACTAACCGCTCGCCAACTTTATAATCTAACCAGCAGCGATAAAGAAATTGAGCAACAATTAACCCGCCTCCGTCCTGGTGATAAATTAAAGTTTGGCTTCAATAAAAACCAAGAAATTATCCAACTTATCCGTCCTATTAGTAAATTTGAAACCTATAGGATCAGTAAAGTAGGTGACCAATACATTGGTTTATTTGAAAAACAAGACATCGAAACCCAACTTAATTATACCAAAGCGACAATTACCTCTAATTTTTGGAATGCTTCAATTAGCGCAGGTTTAAATGCAAACCAAATAATGGAATTAGCAGGCATTTTTGGTTGGGATATTGATTTTGCTCTAGACATTCGTGAAGGCGACAGTTTTAACGTTCTTTATGAAGAGCGTTATGTTGAAGGTGAATACGCAGGTAAAGGAAATATTATTGCGGCTTCTTTTACCAATCGCGGAGATACCTTTACTGCTATTCGTAATGATAAAAATGGCAATTTCTATGAGCCAAATGGCCGAGCAATGAAAAAGGCTTTTTTACGCTCTCCAATTAACTTCCGTTATGTAAGCTCTAACTTTAACCCTCGTCGCTTGCACCCAGTAACAGGGCAAAGAAAAGCACATAGAGGCACTGATTATGTCGCACCTGTTGGTACCCCTATTTGGGCAGCAGGTGATGGTGTGGTTGATAAGTCAGGTTACAATCAATTCAATGGTAATTATGTCTTTATTCGCCATAGTAATACCTACATTACTAAGTATTTACATATGACTAAGCGTTATGTCAAAGCGGGACAACGAGTAAAGCAAGGAGATACGGTTGGTACCCTAGGTGGTACAGGACGAGTTACAGGCCCTCACTTACATTATGAATTCTTAGTTAACGGTGTTCATAAAGATGCAAGAACGGTCTCGTTACCACAATCAAAATCATTAACAGGCAATGATAAAAAAGAGTTTGAAGTGGTAGCAAAAGAGCGTTTAAAACAACTCGAACAATACAGTCAGTTTATTGTGGGTAATCACCCTGTGCTAACCCACTAATAAATGAAAATAAGATAATGCCCTATCATGTCGTTAATCAGTGACAACATAGGGCATTATTTTTATCCTTAACTTGAGTGTTTTTTATCTCGACCTAGCATCAATAAACAAGGTGTTAATACAAGAGTTAATACCGTAGCAAAGGCTAACCCCCCAGCCACTGCGGTTGCTAATTGTGACCACCACTGAGTACTAGGAGCACCAAACTCTACTTTTTGACTTACCAGATCGATATTCATTTCCAATACCATTGGCATCAAACCTAAAATCGTCGTTACTGTGGTTAATAACACAGGTCGTAAACGCTGAACCCCTGTTTGTAATATTGCATCAACTTTCTCAAGCCCTTCTTTACGCAATGTATTGTAGGTATCAATAAGTACAATATTATTATTAACAACAATCCCAGCCAAAGAGATGACCCCTATCCCCGACATAATGATGCCAAAAGGACGTTGGAAGATAAGCAAACCTGCAAAGACACCAACCGTTGAAAATAAAACAGCACTTAAAATAAGGAAAGCCTGATAAAAACTATTAAATTGAGTTACCAAAATGATCGCCATCACCGCTAAAGCAACAACAAAAGCATTTTGAAGAAATGCGGCTGAATTATTCTGCTCTTCGTTTTGGCCTCTCAGTTTAAACTCAACCCCATCAGGTAAATTTAAAGCGCTTAATGCTGATTCAATTTTTGGCAATTCAATACTCAAATTATAACCATCACTCATATCGGCTTTTACCGTTAGCACTCGATGCCCATCAATTCGATGAATCGTATCTTGTTTGTGAGTAGGGATAATTCGTGCAAAATTAGTGATAGGAACTAATCCATTAGCGGTTTTTACCCTTAACTCATCAAAACGTCCGATATCTCGATGTTCTTCAGGAAAACGAACAAGAATATCAACTTGTTCATCATTATCATCTGGCAGGTAATCCCCTATTTTGAGTCCATTCGTCACAAATTGTACAGTATTACCAACCAGTGTCGCATCCGCACCAAAGCGTGCGGCATCATCTCGACGAATATCAATTTTCCAATCAATACCTTGTTTATTTGAAGTATCACTAACATTCGTAAAGGCTGGATTCGCATCAATCCACTCTCTTACTCGCATTACTGATTGATTAAGTAACTCACCGTTTCTTGCACTGAGTTCGATAACTAAATCATGCTCACTCGGAGGGCCAGCATTCGGTGTACTAAACTCCAATTCAATACCTGCAATGTCCTTTGTTTGAGTCCTTAAATCATTGATGATCTCTTTCACTGGTCTGCGATATTGCCAATCCACTGGGGTTATTTGAATTTGTCCAATTTCATCATCGCCACCGGTTCGCGTATAAATACTGTCTAATTCTTTCATTCCCAATATTTGGTCTTGCACTTCAACCATTAATTTATCTTTCTCATTAATAGAAAGATCACCATGAGAGCGCACTTTGACCGTTAAGAATGGAGGATCAACATCAGGGAAAAAGACAACACCCAAACCAGCTTTCGCATAAGTAAACCCAATCCCTATTGCTAATATTATTGCTAACAACAGAATTTTAAATGGGTGCTTAAGTGCCATTGATAATGTATGAAAATAGAGTTTTGTTATCCCTTCAGCTTGACTAAAATCCCCCTGACTTAACGCATACAGTTTTTCCCTCTTCTTTGGTAAGACTTGTTGAGGTTTACCAAATAAACTCCCCAAAACCGGGACAAATAAAAGTGCCATAACAAGAGATGCACTCAGTGTAGCAATTAAGGTGAGAGGCAAGTACTTCATAAATTCGCCTGTAATATCAGGCCAAAATAACAAAGGGGCAAAAGCAGCTAAGGTGGTTGCGGTAGATGCGGTGATCGGCCACGCCATTCGTTGTGCAGCTTCTCGATAGGCATCAAGACGGTTCGCACCTTCCTGCATTCGTCGATCGGCATATTCAGTAACCACAATTGCGCCATCAACAAGCATTCCTACCGCCATAATAAGCGAAAATAGCACGACAATATTAATGGTTAACCCAGACAGCGCTAACATTAATAGGCCAGTTAGGAACGAACCCGGAATTGAGATCCCAACCAGAAGGGCCGTTCTTGCTCCTAGAATAGCAATGATGACAATCACTACTAATAAAATGGCTGATAAAATATTATTTTGCAGATCGTTAAGCATGATCTTAACGTCTTTTGACTCATCCCACGTGTATTTTACCAATAAATTGTTTGGCCATGAGTCAAGCGCTTGAGCACCGGCTAAAACTGCTTTTACTATCTCAACTGTTTCAATTATGTTTTCGCCAGAGCGTTTTTTGATATCGAGGACAATGGCCTTTTCACCATTTAGTCGAGCGTAACTATTAGGATCTCTAAACGCTTTTCGAACCGTTGCAATATCTCCAAAAGTCACCACTTGCTTACCATCAACTTTAATAGGTAATTCAAGGACATCTTTTAATGAATCAAAAACAGAAGGGACTTTAACTGAAAATCGTCCATAACCGGTATCAACAAACCCAGCTGCAACCACTCGGTTGTTCAACGCTATCAAATTATAAATAGCGGCTTGATCTAGACCATAACTTTCTAATAAAAGAGGGTCTACTATGATTTCAACAACATCTTCTCGATCTCCTGCAATATCAACTTCTAATATTTGCTTATAACTTTCGAGCTTGTCTTGTAATTTTCGTGCAATTTGTACTGCGGTTCGCTCAGGTACCGTTCCATATAGCACTACGGATAATACGGCTTGTTCTGCTGCTAGAGTAACTTCATGTACGGTTGGCTCATCACTCTCTTCTGGTAAGTCCGGTTTTACCAGATCAACCGCATCTCTTACATCGGTAAGGGCTTTATCCAAATCCGTTCCAACATTAAACTCTAATGTTACCGAACCATGGCCTTCCCCCGCGACCGCTGTCATTTCTTTGATCCCTTCAATAGAGCGTAATTCTTGCTCCATCGGGCGAACCAATAAGCGCTCAGAATCTTCAGGAGAAATACCTTGATGGCTCATTGATACATAAATGATTGGGATCGTAATGTCCGGATTCGACTCTTTTGGGATAATAATATAAGTCGATATACCTGCTACAAGTAACAGCACCAGTAGCATAAGCATGGTTCGAGAGCGACTCAGAGCTGCATTAATAATGGCTAACATACAATGTCCCTATTTACGTTTTGCGTGAATAAAGTCACCATCACGAACAAACCCTTGGCCAACGGTAATAATATCGACTTCAGCACCAAGCCCTGTTAACCAAATCCCATCATCTTCTGCTTTTACTAATTGGATCGGCACAAATTTTACTTGTTGATCACTGTCTGCGTGCCCTTCACTTTGAATAACTGTTTTTACCCCTAAGTCTCCAGCTTCATTTAGTGCCAACATAGCCGGTGACACTTTTAGCGCCGGCTGAAGATCGAGGTTTATTTCTACTTCAGAGCTCATGCCTGCAGAAATATCTGCCCCAGCATTTGGTATTTCAACTTCAACAGAAAAAGTATTGGTCGACGATGATGATACGCTAGAGATATAACGAACATCCCCCTCAATTGATAAACCGTTAATAAAAAAGACTTCTGCTTTCTGCCCTTTTTCAATCTGCCCAATATGCCTTTCACTTACATTAACTTCGATAACTAAAGGATCTAACACCACAACTTTTGCAACAGGATCACCACGACTCACAAAGTCACCGACCTCAACAAAAAGGTGTTCTACAATGCCATCAAATGGGGCGGTAACCGTCGTGTTCTTTAAAATAAGTTCAGCATTTCTTACGCTCGCTCTGG
The DNA here is from genome assembly GCF_028765525.1 of Aliivibrio sp. S2TY2. Taxonomy (NCBI): domain Bacteria; kingdom Pseudomonadati; phylum Pseudomonadota; class Gammaproteobacteria; order Vibrionales; family Vibrionaceae; genus Aliivibrio; species Aliivibrio sp. S2TY2. The sequence goes on from NZ_JARACS010000019.1 coordinate 7,999, forward strand.
CCTCCGCTAAAGATGCTTCAGCTTGACTAAAAGCAACTTCACCTTGTAATCCCTTTCGGCGAAGTTCTTTTGCTGCTTTAAACTCTTTCATTCGTACCGAATATATGGCTTTGGCTTGGCTTAAGCGTAAGTCAAGATCTGCCATATCTAAATGAGCGATTGGTTGATCTTTTTTTACTCTAACGCCCTTTCGAACTAAGATATCCTCAATTTGAGCGCCAACTTGTGCACCTAATATTGTTTTACGATCAGGCGCAGTTCTGCCATATAAAGAAATGGTTTTATGAGTGGGAATAGACTGAAATTTTTCAACAATGACATTTGCAAGAGGAACGCTCAAAGACTGATTATCTTCTTTTATCTCTGCATTATCAGCATGAGAAGGACCGCTTATTATCCATAAAAATAAGCTTAAAAATAAACAGAAAGAAATTATCCAAGGGCGATGGATAATATATGAAGAAAAACGAGATGCGAATTTACCCATAGCAACAATCCTTAGTGCTTTAGAGGTAGATAAACAGTAATACATCCTGATTTACTGTAGAAATTAAGTAACCTTTATAACTTAAATTTATAAAAAAAGGTAAGCGAGAAACCTCGAACTTACCTTCTTTATCAGTTTTTATACACTGAACGAAGCACCGCAACCACAGGTTGTTGTTGCGTTCGGGTTATCAATGAAGAAACGAGAACCTTCAAGCCCTTCGGTATAATCAACAACACCACCAATCAAGTATTGTAAACTCATCGGGTCAACAACCAAGGTTACGCCATCATTAACTAAGGTCATATCACCGTCGTTCACTTCTTCATCAAACGTAAATCCATATTGGAAACCACTACAACCACCACCAGTAATGTATACACGTAGTTTTAGATTTGGGTTTTCTTCTTCTGCAATTAGCGTTTTTACTTTTGCTGCGGCAACATCAGAAAACGTTAACGGCACAGATACATCACTCATTTAAACCTCTCAGGATTGGTTTCCAATTCTATTTTATTGCTGATTATCTAATACCTGACTGTTTCATTCAAGTATTCAATTATATCTAATGCTTTACCACTTAATATCGGGATCGCATTTCCTGTCACTATTTTACTATTAGATGGGGATTAATACGATCAACTCAAGCATTTTTAGGTACAATAGCGCGCAACTGGTCCAATTGATTACTATGAGGATATAAGTAATGACCAAATCAGCAGAACTATTCGCAAAAGCTCAAGATAAAATTCCTGGTGGCGTAAATTCACCTGTTCGTGCTTTTGCTGGCGTTGGTGGCTCACCAATCTTTATTGAGCGTGCCGATGGCCCATTAATTTTTGATGCCGATGGCAAAGCTTATATTGACTATGTTGGCTCTTGGGGTCCAATGATCCTTGGTCACAACCATGCTGCCATTCGTGAAGCTGTAATTTCTGCAGCACAACGTGGTTTAAGTTTTGGCGCTCCAACAGAAGCTGAGATTAACATGGCTGAACTCGTTTCTGAATTAGTTCCATCAATGGAACAAGTTCGCATGGTTAGTTCTGGTACAGAAGCAACAATGAGCGCCATTCGTCTTGCTCGTGGTTACACAGGCCGCGATAAAATTATGAAATTTGAAGGTTGTTACCATGGACATGCCGATAGTCTACTTGTTAAAGCCGGTTCTGGTGCGTTAACACTTGGTCAACCAAGCTCTCCTGGCGTACCTGCTGATTTTGCTAAATACACACTAACTGCAACATTTAATAATTTAGACTCGGTTCGTGAGTTATTTGCGGCAAACAAGGGTGAGATCGCTTGTATTATCGTAGAGCCTGTCGCAGGTAATATGAACTGCATCCCTCCGGTGGAAGGCTTCCATGAAGGTCTTCGTCAAATTTGTGATGAAGAAGGCGCACTATTAATCTTTGATGAGGTAATGACTGGCTTCCGCGTAGCTGAAAACTGTGCTCAAGGTTACTACAACATCAAACCAGACCTAACAACGCTTGGTAAAGTAATTGGTGGCGGTATGCCTGTTGGTGCATTTGGTGGCCGTAAAGAAGTGATGCAATACATTGCCCCTACTGGTCCTGTTTACCAAGCAGGTACGCTTTCAGGTAACCCTGTAGCAATGGCGGCTGGTTTTGCTTGCTTAAAAGTACTAACAGAAGAAGGCAATGAAAAACGCCTTGCTACTACAACAAAACAATTAGCGCTAGGCTTAAAAGAGCTAGCAAATAAGCACGGTATCCCAATGGTAGTTAATTACGTTGGCGGTATGTTTGGTTTCTTCTTTACTGATCAAGAAACGATTACTACTTATGAAGACGTCACTAAATGTGATATTGAAAGCTTCAAGCGTTTCTTTAACCTAATGCTATCGCATGGTGTTTATCTTGCACCTTCAGCATTTGAAGCTGGGTTTACTTCTCTAGCTCATGGACCAAAAGAAATCGAAGCGACATTAGAAGCCGCCGATCGCAGTTTTGCTGAAATGGCTTCAAGCACTAAATAAACGACCAACATAAATAAAAAATGGTTTCTCTGCTTATTGAGAAGCCATTTTTATTGCCAGAAATAAATAACCAATACCATTAATCCAACAATAATAAGAGGGATTATTGGAAGTTTTCTTTTTTTATTACTGCTACACGTCTCTTTATCACAACAGCCCATTATTACTCCCCATTATTCTTGCTAAGCTAACCAAGTACCTATATAACTTAACTTACTACCATTATTTGTAAATTGCTTACCGCATCATAAGGGAAGAATGTGTCTCATTTCAATAAACTAAATTCCAGTCATTGGGTTTTAATCGCAGCTTTACTTGCTGCCAGTTATGCGTGTTTTTTATTAATACAACCATACCTAAACCCTATCATTCTTGCTTTTATTATGTCTCTTTTGTTTGCGCCATTGCATAATAAAATCAGTGAAAAACTGCCTAACAGTCCAAACAGTGCCGCTATCTTATCCTGTATGGCACTCACTTTTATTATTGCTATTCCTTTATTTTTTGTTTTTGTTGCTATCGTACAGCAAGGTGCTACTTTTTCTAAAGACGCTTATCATTGGGTTACCGAAGGTGGTGTTCAAGCATTATTTGAGCATCCTATAGTTTCTCAAATATTGGCATTTTTTAATAAGCACTTACCTTTTGATGCTATTGATCCTGCTGAAATAACCCAAAAAATAGCTCAATTAGCCTCTCAGGTTGGTACCAGGGTCGTTGGTGTTAGCGCCCAGATCCTTGGGGATGTCACCAATGTATTAATGAACTTCTTTTTAATGCTCTTTGTTCTTTTCTTCTTATTACGCGATCAAGATAAGATTATCTCAGCATTTCGACACGTACTTCCCCTTTCAAGAAGCCAAGAAGATCGTTTACTTGATGAGATTGAAGAAGTCTCAAAATCAGCCGTACTAGGTTCGTTCTTGACAGCCATCGCTCAAGGTTTAGCGGGCGGCTTTGCTATGTGGCTAGCTGGATTTCCGGGTTTATTCTGGGGAACAATGATGGGCTTTGCTTCATTTATTCCGGTGGTCGGCACTGCACTGATTTGGGTTCCAGCAGCGATTTATTTACTACTAACGAATCAATGGGAATGGGCATTGTTCTTAACGGTTTGGGGGGTTGCCGTGGTAGGTTCGATTGACAACATTGTACGACCATTATTAATGCAAGGTAATTCAGGAATGAATACATTGCTTATTTTCTTTTCTTTATTAGGCGGAATCCACTTATATGGTTTAATCGGCTTAATTTATGGCCCTATTATTTTCGCTCTAACATTAGTGTTATTTAATATGTATGAAACTGAATTTAAAGATTTTTTAGACCAACAAGATAAAAATTAACACCTTAAGAACCATTAATACCATTCTGGATAAGTAGTTGTTCAGATAATTGCTTAGGAAAAATCGATTAGAGCAAGGCATAAATTACAGTAACTAGTGAATCTAATTACAAAATTTATAACGCTGATATAATCGATTTTAACAAGTAAGAATGATCAAATACTTATGTAGATTGGTATAAATAGAGGCTGTATTTATTTACTCTGATAAACAGCCTCTTACTTTTCTTTTTCTTCCCTTAGCTTTGTGCGACAATCTCGTCAGTTTTTGTATTCTTTTGAGGCCACTATGTCTTACTCTGCTCCAAGTCAAATCACTCAACGTCAACTTGCTTATTTTGAAGGCAAACACGTTCTCATTGCTGGTGAACTTACTGATGATTTCCCACTAGAGTTAGTCAAACATTGTGCTTCAACATCAATCTTTACGACTAACTATGGCTACTATAAGCAGTTTGAAAACAATGACAGTATTGAGTGCCATTTTGGTTCTGAGTTAACTGAAAATACCAATGCCGATATGATCCTACTTTATTGGCCAAAAGCAAAAGCTGAAGCTGAATATCTCCTAATGATGCTATTAGCTAAATTAGGTAAAGGAACAGAAATTGTTGTTGTTGGTGAAAATAGAAGCGGCGTGAAAAGCATTGAAAAAATGTTTGCTGATTTTGGACCAATAAATAAATTTGATTCTGCTCGTCGCTGCAGCTTTTATTGGGGTCAATGTACAGAATCAGTACCAGCTTTTAACCTACAATCGTGGTTTAAAGAGTATCAAGTTCAATTTGAAGAGCACACAATTGAAGTAAGAAGCTTACCAGGCGTATTTAGCCATGGTGAATTTGATAAAGGCTCTGAGCTTTTATTACAAACGCTACCTACTTTACGTGGTCACGTACTTGATTTTGGTTGTGGCGCAGGCGTTTTAGGCTCTGTAATGAAAACATTAAACCCTAAAATTCATTTAGATATGGTAGATATCAGTGCGCTTGCAATTGCCTCATCAATTGAAACACTAAAAGCAAATAACCTTGATGGTAAAGTATTTGCGAGTGATGTGTATTCTGATACTAAAGAGAATTACCAATTTATTGTCAGTAATCCCCCCTTTCATGCAGGTTTAAAGACACACTACTCTTCGACAGAAGAGCTACTAGAAAAAGCACCACAAAACCTAACTCATGAAGGCCAATTGATTTTAGTTGCGAATAGTTTCTTACAATATCCACCTATTATTGAAAAAGCTTTTGGGGAATGCTTAACCCTAGCAAAAAATAACAAATTTAAAATTTACGCCGCACAAAAATAATCTAGCACCCCGCCGCACTTTACTCTTCTGCTGCTTGATTTTTAACGTAATTTACGTATAAGAGCAGCAGAACTTCTCGTTAATATTCATCATAACAATAACTACTGACACGTTAATTGTGTCAATTCCGCTGAATGGATCACAGTGTAAACCAGGCTTAAATATGGAAAAAAAACAACACTTTAAACGTCTTCAAAATACGTTAATGATTGCCTTTCTTGCGTTAAGTATTACGCCATTGTCAATTATTGCTATTTTCTTCCTTCACTCTCACAGTCAAGATTTAGCAACTCAAAGTACTGCCCACCTAGTTTCGTTAAGGGACAATAAAGAACAACAAATAACGGACTATTTCAAAGCAAAAAAGTCTGAAGTATTGGGCTTTGCACGCTCTGAACTTGCCAATGCGAGTGGTGGTCGATTCTACGGTCTCGTCAGTGCTTTTCCTCATTTAGGTAGCTCTATAGAAAGCGCCAGAGAAAACGCTCAGCAACGATATATAGAAGGATCGGGGAATAAGATCCGCACCAGTATTTTACCAGAATCTAATTCTTATATTGGTAGTGAGCGCTATCGTCTTTTGCATAAGCGTTACCACTGGGCATACCAAGAACTACTAAAACGCTCTGACTTTACTGATATTCTTCTTGTTGATATTGACGGTAATGTTGTTTATTCCACAAAAAAAGAAGATAACTACGGCACCAATTTACTCACAGGTAAATATAAAAATACGGCTCTAGAAAAAACCTATAGCCAAGTACGAGATATGATGAAAGAAACGAAGAATAAAGAAAACATTCCGATTATCTTCTCTGATTTCTCTTACATCAATAATGAGAACATCTCCTGGTTCGCCGCACCTATCGTGCAACAAGGCTACTTGCATAGTTTCGTTCTTTTTAAACTTCCAAATACTGGTTTATCTAACCTGTTAGTTAATAAAGAAAATAGTTCGATAAAAACCTACTTTGTTGGTGAAGACTCTTACTCTCGTATTAACAATAATGATACAAAGAAAAATTTATCTAAAAATATAATTGCAGCACTTTCAGGGAAAACTAGTGTTGGCAGCTTTATTGATAAAAAAGATAAAAATGTATTGGCTGCGTTTACTCCTATTACTATTGATAACCATACTTGGGGGCTATCTATTGAGTTGCCTGAAAAAGAAGCATTTGCACGTATTCAACAATTAGAGCAGATTTTTATTGTTGCTATGATTATTGCAATTGTCAGTGTTGTTATCGCTTCCCATTTCCTATCTAATTCGATTACCGCGCCTCTTTTACGCCTCACTTGGGCAGCAGAGCGTGTTTCTGCCGGGGATCTAGACCAAGACATGATCAGTACTGATAGAAAAGATGAGATCGGTCGTCTGGCCGTCAGTTTTGCTCGTATGCAACGTTCAATTAGAGAAAAGATTCAACTAATAAAGGCGCAGAACGAAGAGTTAGAAGCTAACCTTGCTCTTATTCAAAATAAGAATAAAGAACTGGAAGCTACAGATAAGTTGAAGGATGAGTTTCTCGCAACCACATCTCACGAGTTAAGAACGCCATTACATGGCATGGTTGGTATTGCTGAAGCGCTATACACTGGTGCAAATGGTCCAATATCGGCTTCTCATCGACACCAATTAGAGATAATCATTAACAGCGGTCAAAGACTAACTAATTTAGTTAACGATCTGTTGGACTACCATAAAATGCGCCATGGTAATCTGGATATTAACCGCCATGTAGCAGATCTATCAGCAGCAACAAGTCTAGTCCTCGAATTATCACAACACTTACTTGGCAATAAACCTATTCGTATCATTAACCAAGTAGATAAATCATTACCTTCTGTATATGCCGATGAACAGCGTCTTGAGCAAGTTCTCTACAATTTAATTGGCAATGCAATTAAGTATACCTCAGAAGGTAAAATTGTAATTTCAGCTAGCGTCGTTGACCAATGTTTAAGAGTGCAAGTTGTCGATACTGGCCATGGTATCCCTGCCGATGAATTAGAGCATATTTTTGAGCCATTGATTCAAGCAGGACATGACTCAAATCGCTACCGCCAAGGCTCTGGACTCGGTTTATCAATTAGCCGCCAACTCATTGAACTCATGGGCGGCTCTCTCTATGTAAGCAGTCAACCAATGGTTGGGGCTACTTTTAGCTTTACGATTCCTTTAGCAACAAAAGAGCAAATACAGCATCATAAATTGCTTACTAAAGAAGACATAGCTCATTATCAAACACCTGAGAAGTTAGAATACAATCTGGATGAATTAGCAGAAGAGATCCCTGAGAATCCTGATGGTCCCTTACTTTTAGTTGCCGATGATGAACCGGTAAACCTTCAAGTATTAAGTAGCTTTTTAAAGCTTGAGGGCTATCGCGTTAAAACAGCAAATGACGGGCCTGAAACCTTGCAGGTACTAAAAGAAGAAAAGCCAGAATTATTATTACTAGATGTAATGATGCCAGGTATGAGTGGTTATGAGGTGTGTCAATCCCTAAGACAAGAATACAATCATTCACAACTACCAATCATCATGCTCACTGCATTAAATCAAACTCAAGATCGTGTGAGAGGGTTTGAATCTGGTGCTAACGACTATTTAAGCAAACCCTTTAATAAACAAGAATTAGCTGCCAGAATTAAAGCACATATTCAAGCAAGTCAAACTGAAGGCTTTATTAATGAAAACAGCCGATTACTACAAGAAATACGTCATAGAGAAAAAGTAGAAGCCAGCTTACTAGAAACACAAACACATATTTTAGAGCAATTAAATCATGCTCATGAGGCTATTATTTGCGCTAAAAAAGATGGCAACATTCAATATGTTAATCACGCAGCAGCTAAGCTATTCCAAAGAACAGAAGAGCAACTAACTCGCTACTCTATTGATGAACTGATTGCCAAACGAAGCTTAATTGAAAGTAAGCAAAATCACAGAGGTAATATTGATGTTTATATTGATGGTGGAATAGAGCAAATTAATGCAGACCTTTTGCATCTACCAGCAGAGTCTGGTTTATCATTAATGCTCATCGTAAGTCACAAACATGAAGCCAGTGAGCAGCGCATTCATGATTTAGAAAGCGCTGTTGAAGCACTTTCTGCCTTTGCGTTTGACGGAGATAAACAGAAATTAGACTCCTTATCTCTACTCAGTGGTGATATAGCCCAATTGGTCACAAAGGCTAATGAAAATAAAGATGATAAAGGCACCATTATGCGTGAATTAATTGTCGATGGGATGACTTCAGGGCTGCATTATTGGGAAGAATCAACAGGGCAAACTAAATACACTTTAGCTGAAGAAAGTGGATTATGGCGAGTTTACCTTGATAGAAGCACGTTACAAACTCGAACTCTAGATAAGTATTTACGCGTTGAAACATTACCTAAAACACCAAGGTGGCGCACAGTAATAAGCACCCTAGAGTACATCTTGACGCATTGTGAGCAACATAATACCCAACGAGAAAAGCTCGTTAGAATTAAAGACAAACTTCAAATTCTCATTGCATCAGCCTAAATTATTCTATTTTTATCCCAATAAAAACCTACAATTATTTGTAGGTTTTTTTTCATCATTACAAATTATCATGGCGAAATAAGCCTTCCAAAATCTATTCTTAATACCGCTAAATTTACGAATATCAGTACTTAATACCCTAGGTTTAATCAGTTTGTCATAATTATGAGAAGCGACTCACAACAAATTTGATGTGATAATTTTAGCGGTAAAATTAACGTTCAAGATCACTAGTGACTCCTATCACTATCTATAAAGCTAAGCCTAAGAACCTTTACCAGAAAAGAAAACAAGGTAAGTAACCACTAACATTTCATCTTATGGTACGGTATTTATTTGCGTGGTATCACACGGATAAACTCGTTCAAATAATAAACAAAACAATTAAAAGTAACGGTTTTAACGTTAAATCCATCAATTTTGCCGTTTTTAACGGTAATCGAAATTGACGTTTTAATGCAAAAGCGCTTTTCTATACATGCCCAAGGCCTACAGGCCACTCAAAAAACATTTAAACGCAATTTGGAAAAATGGATTTGAGGTAGGTCTTTAATGTGTGTTTATCAAATTGATAAAGACGTATATATCGTGAAACTAAAGCAAAGAGTAAGGAACAGCTATGCTTGCCAATATTAAAAAAACTACACTAGCTGCTGCTGTATTAGCAGCAACAACGGGTTTTGCAGCAACAGATGCAGCTGCTCGTAGTGAGCTAACAGTAGTGCCAGATTTCTACCCTACAATGATCCAAAACTTTAACCCATACTTAGCAACTAACCTTCGTACAACAACTGATTTTGTTTACGAACCATTAGTTATCTTTAATGAGATGCACGGTAATAAACCTGTAATGCGTCTTGCTGAAGACTTCCGTATGTCTGACGATCTTATGAGTGTTACTTTTGATATTCGTAAAGGAGTAAAATGGTCTGATGGTGAGAAATTCACAGCGGATGATGTGATTTATTCTTACCAACTATTAAAAGACAAGCCTGAGCTTGATCAACGTGGTATCAATAAATGGGTAACAAAAGTTGAACGCGTAAACGAATATCAAGTTAAATTTAGCCTATCTGAAGCTAACTCAAACGTTCCATACGAAATTTCATTAGTTCCAATCGTTGCTGAACACATTTGGTCTAAAGTTGAAAACCCAACAACGTTTACTAACGAAAATCCAGTAGGTACAGGTCCATTTACTGAAATTGATACTTTTACACCACAACTTTACATTCAATGTCGTAACCCGAATTACTGGGATAACGACAACCTAGATGTAGACTGTTTACGTGTACCTCAAATCGCAAACAACGACCAATTATTAGGTAAAGTAGTTAACTCAGAACTTGATTGGACTTCATCTTTCATTCCTGACATTGACCGTACTTACGCTTCAGCAAGTCCTAACCACCAATACTGGTACCCGCCATCAGGTACACAAGCATTCATGGTTAACTTCAAAAACCCTGATGCAGCTAAAAATGAAGCACTAACAAACGTTGAGTTCCGTCGCGCTATGGGTATGGCTCTTGATCGTCAAACCATCATTGATATCGCATTCTACGGCGGCGGTACTGTGAATGATTTCGCATCTGGTCTTGGTTATGCATTTGAAGCATGGTCTGATGAAGCTATTCATAACAAGTACAAGAAATTCAATACATACAATGTTGAAGCGGCTCAAAAGCAACTAGCTAAAGCAGGCTTTAAAGACATTAACGGTGATGGATACGTTGAAACTCCATCAGGTAAATCGTTTGAGCTTCTAGTGCAATCACCAAATGGTTGGACTGACTTCAACAACACGGTTCAACTTGCTGTTGAGCAACTAGATGAAGTTGGTATTAAAGCAAAAGCTCGTACTCCAGAGTTTGCGGTTTACAACCAAGCGATGTTAGATGCAACTTATGATGTAGCTTACACTAACTACTTCCACGGTGCCGATCCTCACCTATACTGGAACAGTGCTTATAACTCAGCACTTCAAAATGGTGATGGTATGCCACGTTTCGCAATGCACTACTTCAAAGATGCGAAACTGGATGCACTACTTGATAGCTTCTACAAAACAGCTGACCGTGATGAGCAACTAGAAATCGCTCATGGCATTCAGAAAATCATTGCAGAGAATCAAGTAACAATCCCTGTAATGTCTGGTGCTTACATGTACCAATACAACACTAAACGCTTCACTGGTTGGTGGAACGAGAAGAATCCTAAGGGTCGTCCAAATATCTGGGCAGGTATCCCTGAGCGTCTTCTACACGTTCTTGACCTAAAACCTGTTAAGTAATATGTAACTATCTTTGCGGTGTACCCCTTGTGCACCGCCTATTCCCCCCTTCCCTACTAGCTAAAGGAATGGCGCTCGTCGTCAGGGGTTTTTATGTCCTGATTTCCAGGTCAGGCAAACAATATCTGGATGAGTAAGGTGTGAGTTATGGGATTTTTTCTAAGACGTTTATCGTTCTATTTTATTGCGTTGGTCGTTGCTGCAACGATTAACTTCATCATTCCGCGAGCAATGCCAGGTGATCCTGTTGTCATGATGTTCGCTAATGCAACCACTCAGGTAACTCCTGAGCGTATCGAGGCGATGAAACAACTGCTTGGTTTTGTTGATGGCCCTCTATACGAGCAATACTTTATCTACATCAAAAACATTCTAACTTGGGATCTAGGTACTTCTATCAAGTTCTACCCTTTAAGTGTAAATACACTATTAGGCGGCGCATTTGGTTGGTCTCTATTTCTTGCTGGTACCGCGGTTGTTTTGTCTTTCTCTTTAGGTTCAATCCTAGGTATTTTCGCAGCATGGAAACGCGGCAGTGCTTATGACACATTCATCTCTCCTGGGATGCTGGTTATTCAAGCTGTCCCACAAGTAGTTATTGCTATGCTTGCCATGTTTACTTTTGCTGTCGGCTTAAAATGGTTCCCAACAGGGTATGCGTATACCCCAGGTGTAATTCCTGATTGGACAAGTTGGGCATTTATCAAAGATGTTGCTTATCATGCAATACTTCCACTGTTATGTGCTTCAATCGTTCAAATTGGTGGTTTCCTAATTAACATGCGTAACAACATGATTAACCTACTTGGTGAAGATTACATCACCATGGCTAAAGGAAAGGGATTAAGCGAAAACCGAGTTGTATTTAACTATGCTGCACGAAACGCAATGCTTCCAAGTGTTACTGCTTTATCAATGTCACTAGGTATGGCGATTGGTGGTCAATTAATCGTTGAGATTATCTTTAACTACCCAGGTCTTGGTTCTGTACTATTTAACGCTATCACATCTCGTGACTACCAAGTTCTTCAAGGTCAGCTTCTTATCATGACTCTGTTCATGCTGTTCTTTAACCTTCTTGCTGACATGTTATATGTTGTTCTAGACCCTCGCCTACGCAAGGGAGGAAAATAATAATGAAAGGCTTAATTAAATTACTTTCTGGTAACCCTAAATCTCTATTTGGTTTAGGTATCCTATTCATGTTTATCTTTATTGCTGTGTTCGCACCATTTCTTAGTGATCACGCACCAGATAAACGTACAGGTAAACCACATGAATACCCAAGCTTTGTTGTAAACGCAGCTCAGAATAACCCTGATGGTTGGGTATCAGAAAATCTTGCGACAGATCGTCGTACATTACTAATGTCTAAGAAAGCAGATCACGTAATGGGAACAACCCGTATGGGTCGTGATGTTTGGTCTCAACTTGCTCATGGTGCTCGTGTATCACTAGCGGTAGGTTTTGGTGCTGGCTTAGTTGTGTGTTTCTTAGCAACGATTATCGGTATCTCTGCAGGTTACTTTGGTGGAAAAGTGGATGATGTACTAACAGCAGCAATGAATATCATGCTGGTTATACCTCAATATCCACTGCTATTCGTTCTTGCTGCCTTTATTGGTGAAGCTGGGCCTATGACTATCGCCCTCATCATAGGGTGTACCTCCTGGGCTTGGGGTGCTCGTGTTATCCGCTCCCAAACTTTAGCGTTACGTGAGAAAGAATTTGTAAGAGCTGCCGAAGTATTAGGTGAGTCATCATGGCGTATCATCTTTGTTGAGATTCTTCCAAACCTTATCTCAATTGTTGGTGCTAGTTTCATCGGTTCGGTTATGTACGCAATCATGATGGAAGCAACAATCTCGTTCTTAGGTCTTGGTGACCCAAGTACAATCAGTTGGGGCATCATGCTTTACAACGTACAAACATCATCATCAATTCTAATTGGCGCATGGTGGGAATTAATCGCTCCTTGTATGGCTCTGACTATTCTAGCTATCGGTCTTGCAATGCTGAACTTTGCGGTTGATGAGATTGCAAACCCACAACTACGTTCTCATAAAGGCATGAAACGCTGGAAAAAACTAGCGGCTCAAGACACTAACGAACGTAAACCAGATTTAGGTAAACCAGAATTAAATTGGAACAGGGAAGATTAATATGACTGACCCACAAATTTCTATCCGCAATCTATGTGTGGATTACATTACTGAATCAGGTGATGTACGAGCAGTAAACAATGTGAGTTTTGACATTGGTAAAGGTGAAGTCTTTGGTCTAGCAGGCGAATCTGGTTGTGGTAAATCAACCGTTGCATTCTCTCTAATGCGCCTGCATAAGCCACCAGCATTCATTACCGGTGGTGAAGTGTTCTTTGGTGGTAAAGACATCTTAAAGCACAGTGACGCTCAAATGCAGGCTTTCCGTTGGAGTGAAATGTCAATGGTATTCCAAAGTGCCATGAACGCATTAAACCCTGTACTTCCAATGGAAGAGCAGTTTTGTGATGTAATCATGCGCCATACCACAATGACTCGTGAGCAAGCGATTACTCGCGCTCAAGGTTTATTGGAGATTGTTGATATTCACCCAAGTCGTTTAAGTGATTATCCTCACCAGTTCTCTGGTGGTATGCGTCAACGTTTGGTTATTGCCATTGCATTAGCACTTAACCCTAAAATGATCATTATGGATGAACCAACAACGGCACTTGATGTTGTTGTTCAACGTGAAATTTTACAGAAAATTTATGCGCTTAAAGAAGAATTTGGTTTCTCAATTCTATTTATTACGCACGATTTATCGTTAATGGTTGAGTTCTCAGATCGCATTGGGATCATGTACTCAGGTGAGTTAATCGAGGTTGCCTCTTCAAAAGAGATCTTAACCTCTCCTTACCACCCATATACAAAAGGGCTGGGAAGTTCATTCCCGCCACTAACGGGACCAAAAAACAAATTAACGGGTATTCCTGGGAACCCTCTTAATTTATTAGAAATACCGCAAGGTTGTCGCTTTCAGTCTCGTTGTGATCGTGTACACGAAGCATGCCGTACGATTCCTACACAGCTTCGTCAGATTGAGCCTGGTCACTTGTCAAATTGCCACCTATACGGTGAGACAATTGCACAAGCAAAAGCATAAAACGGATTTTCTGGAGTAAATTATGAGCAAAGCATTTGGCGAATTACTGATTGAAGGTAAAAATCTAGTTAAAGATTTCCCTGTAAGCAGTAACGCACTAAAAAACCCAATGATGCGAGCAATCAACGACGTATCATTCAAAATGTACAAAAGCCGTGGTCTTTCTGTGGTTGGTGAATCAGGTTCTGGTAAATCCACCACAGCAAAAATGATCGCAAAAATGTACGCACCGACAGACGGTGTAATCGAGTATAAAGGCCGTGATATTCAAGATATCGTTAAGAAAAATGACTTAATGAGCTATCGCGAAGGCGTTCAAATGGTATGGCAAGACCCGTTTGGTTCTTTAAACCCTACCCATAACATTTTCCATCACATTGCTCGTCCTCTTCTTATTCATAAGAAAGTGGCTCCGGGTAATAAGAAAGAGTTAGAAGATCGTGTGTATGATCTTCTTGAACAAGTAGGTCTAATTCCACCAAAAGAGACTGCGGCTAAATTCCCGCATCAACTTTCAGGTGGTCAACGCCAGCGTGTAAACCTTGCTCGAAATATTGCAGTAGGTGCCGAAGTTGTACTTGCTGATGAACCGACATCCATGCTTGATGTATCTATCCGTGCAGGGGTTCTTAACCTGATGGAAGAGATGAAGTTTGAGAAAGAAATGTCTCTACTTTACATCACGCACGATATCGCAACCGCTCGTTACATCGCAGAAGATCTCGCGGTAATGTATGTTGGGCATATGGTTGAGTGGGGAGACACTGATGAGATCATCCATGATCCTCAGCACCCGTATACTCAATTATTAGTATCCGCAGTGCCAGATCCAAGCAAATCGATCCATACCAAGTTGAAAGGTAATAAAGGGGAAATTCCTCTTTGGACACCAGAATCAGCAGGTTGCCCATTTGCCGGCCGTTGTACTCACGTAACAGAAAAATGTAAAGAACGTATGCCTGGCGTAACAAAACTGTCAGACAACCATTTTGTTCGTTGTTACTTATACGAAAATTAATTTCATTAGTAATATCGAACAGCAGTAATTGGTATTTTGGAGAAATAGATGCAACTGTTAACTAACCATATTGGATATGAAACAAACGGACCGAAATCAGCGGTATTATTAACTACCACTGCCTTAGCACAGCCAATATCAGGTCAAATTGTTTGTACTCAAACACAAGAGGTAAAACACCGCTTTTCTATTTCTTCATCAAACCAAGTTGCTCATTGGCATCAAGGTTACTTTGCTGAGATCTCATTTAATGAATTCTCAGAACAGGGAGAATTCATTCTTGTTATCGAAGGAGCGATTTCTCACCCTTTTATTATCAAAACCAACCTATTAATGAGTCATACATTTTCTGATGTTATGCACTACTTTAAATCACAACGTTGTGGCGGCATTTTTGATAAGCAAGATAAGCAAGCCCCTTTATTAAACAGTAATGAAACCGTCGATGTTCATGGTGGTTGGTACGATGCGTCTGGTGACGTAAGTAAATACCTCAGTCATTTGTCTTATGCAAATTATCTTAACCCTCAGCAAATTCCGATGGTTGTTTGGAATATGCTAAAAGGATTAGAACTAACACAAAACCTATCGGATTTTGCCGCGTTCTCTCGCACCCGTCTTACGGAAGAGGCGTTATTTGGTGCTGACTTCCTAGTTAGAATGCAAAGTCCGGAAGGTTTCTTTTACATGACTGTATTTGACAAGTGGAGTAAGGATATCAATCAACGTGATATCTGTGCTTATGCTACCCAAGATGGTCTTAAATCTGATGACTATCAAGCAGGATTCCGCCAAGGTGGTGGCGTTTCTATCGCAGCATTGGCCGCAGCATCTCGCTTAACAATAGATGGTGAGTATACTCAAGAAGAATATCTCGCAGCAGCAGTAAAAGGTTACTGGCATTTAAAAGAAAACAACCTTAGTTATTTAAATAATGGCGAAGAGAATATTATTGATGAGTATTGTGCACTACTTGCCGTTATTGAGCTTTTCAAAACAACTCAAGACAACACTTTCTTAATTGAAGCACGAACTTGGGCAGATAAACTATCAGCTCGTCAACAAAGTGATGATAATTTCTCACACTTCTGGTCAGCGACAGATAATGGCGAACGTCCATATTTTCACGCAGCAGAAGCTGGCCTTCCTGTTATTGCGCTATCTCAATACTTAGAAGTAGAAACGGATAATAGCCGTAAAGCTCATACTCAACTAATTATCAACCAAGCGATTGAATTTGAATTAACTGTCTCTTCTGAAGTATTCAATCCATTTGGTTACCCAAGACAATATGTAAAACCCGTTAATGGTAAAAAACACAGTGCTTTCTTTGTTGCTCACGACAATGAGTCAGGTTATTGGTGGCAAGGAGAAAACGCACGACTCGGATCTCTTGCTAGCATGAGTTATCTTGTTCTACCGCACTTGGCATCAACGAATGTAAAACAAAAACTCACTGAATTTGCTCAGCATAATTTGAACTGGGTATTAGGCCTAAATCCTTATGACATGTGTATGTTAGACGGTCATGGACACAACAATCCTGACTATCTTCCCCAGCTTGGTTTCTTTAATGCTAAAGGTGGTGTTTGTAACGGTATTACAGGCGGGTTTGACGATGAAGAAGACATCGCATTTAACCCAGCACCACATGGCGATGATATGTTGCAAAACTGGCGTTGGGGTGAGCAATGGATCCCTCACGGAGCATGGTATTTATTAGCCATTATGTCTCAATCTGCTTATTACTCAGAGCAAGGAGCATAATCATGACGCATTTATACGTAGGTATTGATGGTGGTGGTACTTCTTGTCGCGCTCGTATTCGCGATGCACAAGGTGAATTACTTGGTGAAGCGAAAAGTGGCAGCGCCAATATATTGCTTGGTATTAATGTCGCTATGGATTCGATCATTACTGCTATCACTCAAGCCGCAGCGCAAAGTAAATTATCAGAAAGTGACTTTTCAGCAATGCATGTGGGCCTTGCCCTTGCTGGTGCAGAACAAAAATCAGCTTGGCATAACTTTATGCAATTACCACATCCTTTTGCCTCACTGACACTAAATACTGACGCATATGGCGCTTGTTTAGGTGCTCATAAAGGTGAAAATGGTGCGATCATGATTGCAGGTACTGGCTCTTGCGGTATTTATATTCAAGATGGGCAACAACATGTGGTTGGTGGTCGAGAGTTCCCTATATCAGATCAAGGCGGCGGCGCTATTATGGGGCTTCGTTTAATTCAATATACTCTATTGGCCTCCGATGAGATAAAACCAGCAACAGCACTTACCGAACATGTATTAGCACACTTTAATCATGACATCGACAGCATTGTAGATTGGTCAAAAACAGCTCGTCCATGTGATTATGGTCAATTTTCTCCTGCAATTTTCTCATTCGCATTACAAGGGGATGACCTTGCTATTGAAATGCTACAACAAACCGCAGCTGATATTGAAATGTTTTTAACTGCATTAAATAAGAGAGGCGCAACAAAGATTGCGCTTATGGGAAGTATTGGTGAGCGCATTGTTGAGTGGTTATCCCCTTCTATTCGCCAATATTTAGTTCAGCCACAATTTGATGCTATTGAAGGTGGCATCATGATGGCAGGAAAAACAGAACATAATTTGTTCTAGCATTCATAAGGATAAAAGATGATGGATTATCGTGTAGACCTCGTAGTCTTATCTGAAAAAGATAATTTAAGTCGCTTTGGCTTAACATTGCATAATTTAAGCGATGTGGATCTTCATCATTGGCAATTTCATTTTACGATTGATCGCTTTATTGCACCAAATAGCAATACTCAAGGCACTTTGGAACAAGTGGGTAGTTTCTGCAAACTCATTCCAAATGTTAACCAAGTACTAAAAGCAAACAACCATTACTACATTGAATTCAGTATTGGTACTGCCCCTTTTCGTTTTATTTCTGATGGTCTTGATGATGCAGCGATATTCATTGCCGATAGCGAAAAACCTCAATTTTTAGAGGTTTCAATCTCTCCAATAGTATTAGCATCACCACATACTAAACGAACTCAAATACCAAGAGTGGCTCCCGCTGAATTATCATTAATTCCAAAACCAGAATCAGTGCAGCGTCTTGATGGATTATTTAATTTAAATGACGTTTCGCTAGAAATTCAAACTCACTTAGCAGAAGGGCCTGCAACATGGTTAAGTGAAGAGCTAGAGATAATTACATCAAAAAGTCATCCTATTAGTGATAGTGGAAAGATCCAATTTATTGCGAACCCAACTCTTGATAGAGGAGCTTACCAAGTCTTAGTGACAGAAGATAAAGTCACTCTTCATGCAGGTTCAACTGAAGGCTTTGCTCATGCTTGTGCTACGTTATTACAATTAATTAATGAAGAAACACAGTTAGTAGCATGTGTAACAATTAAAGATCAGCCACGCTTTCACTACCGTGGCATGATGCTAGATTGCGCAAGACACTTCCATCCACTTGAACGAGTAAAGCGTTTAATCAATCAATTAGCTCAATACAAATTCAATGTTTTCCATTGGCACCTCACTGATGACGAAGGATGGCGCGTTGAGATCAAAGCATTTCCAGAATTAACTCAAGTTGGTGCTTGGCGTGGTTCTAACCATCTTTTAGAGCCTCAATATACGCATGTTGCTAGCTCTCATGGTGGCTTTTACTCACAAGAAGAAATTAAAGAGGTGATCGCTTACGCTGAAGTTCGTGGTATTACCGTGATCCCTGAAATTGATATCCCAGGGCATTGTCGCGCTGCTATTAAAGCACTACCTCATTTATTAGTTGATACCGACGATCACTCAAATTATCGCAGTATCCAACATTACACAGACAATGTACTTTCTCCTGCATTAGAAGGAACTTACACCTTTATTGATACGGTACTTGAAGAAGTTGCTGCACTTTTCCCTGCTCCATATATTCATATCGGTGCTGATGAAGTTCCAAAAGGCGTTTGGACAGACAGTTCAAAATGCCAAGAACTAATGGAACAACAAGGCTATAGCGATCCAGTAGAGCTTCAAGGCCACTTACTTCGTCACGCTGAAACAAAATTGAAACAGCTTGGTAAAAGAATGCTTGGATGGGAAGAGGCTCAACATGGTAATAAAGTCAGTAAAGACACAGTGATTTACTCTTGGTTAAGCGAAGAAGCGGCACTTAATTGCGCTAAACAAGGCTTTGATGTGGTACTTCAACCAGGACAAACGACTTATCTAGATATGGCTCAAGATTATGCTCCTGAAGAACCGGGGGTTGATTGGGCTAATGTACTTCCTCTTGAAGATGCATATAACTATGAACCATTAGCAGAACTTGCTGATAACGACCCTATTCGTAAACGAATTCTTGGTATTCAATGCGCGCTTTGGTGTGAAATCATCAATAACCAAGAGCGTATGGACTACATGATTTTCCCACGCCTTTTAGCAATGTCTGAAGGTATGTGGACACAAAAACAACACAGAAACTGGACAGACTTTTTATCAAGGTTAAATGGACGATTACCAACCCTAACACGTCAGGGTATTAATTTCCGTCAACCATAAGTCACCCAATTATTAGTATTTTAGTTAAGGATAAAACAATGAAATACGGCTTTTTTGATAACGATAACCGTGAATATGTAATCACTCGCCCTGACGTACCAGCACCATGGACTAACTATTTAGGTACAGAGAAATTCTGTACGGTTATTTCTCACAATGCTGGCGGTTACTCTTTCTATAACTCTCCAGAGTACAACCGTGTTACTAAATTCCGTCCAAACGGCACATTTGATCGCCCTGGACACTATGTTTACTTACGTGATGATGAAACAGGCGATTACTGGTCAATCTCATGGCAACCTGTAGCAAAAAGCTTAGATGAAGCAAGCTACGAAGTTCGTCACGGCCTGTCTTACTCTAAATTCAAATGTGATTACAACGGCATTGAAGCGACTAAAACCTTATTTGTTCCAAAAGGTGAAGACGCTGAAGTGTGGGATGTGGTTATTAAGAATACTAGCGATAAGCCTCGTGTTATCTCTGCATTCTCTTTTGTTGAATTCTCATTCAGCCATATCCAATCAGATAACCAAAACCACCAAATGTCATTGTACTCTGCAGGTACTTCTTACAATGAAGGTGTGATCGAATACGATCTTTACTACAACACCAATGATTTTGAAGGTTTCTACTACTTAGCATCTACGTTTGATCCTGACTCATACGACGGTCAACGTGACAGCTTCTTAGGCGCATACCGTGACGAAGCAAACCCAATTGCGGTTGAAAAAGGTCAATGCTCTAACTCAGCACAAACCTGTTACAACCACTGTGGTTCGCTTCATAAGCAATTTACTATTCAACCTGGTGAAGAAGTTCGTTTTGCTTACGTACTTGGTCTAGGCAAAGGCAACGGTGAGCGCCTACGTCAAAAATACCAAGACGTTGCTAATGTTGATGCCGCTTTCCAAGAGATTAAAGATCACTGGAGCGAGCGTTGCGATAAGTTCCAAGTTAAATCACCAAACGAAGGTTTGGATACAATGATCAACACTTGGACACTGTATCAAGCTGAAACCTGTGTGGTTTGGTCTCGTTTTGCTTCATTCATCGAAGTAGGCGGACGTACGGGTCTTGGTTACCGTGATACAGCTCAAGATGCGATCTCTGTACCTCATGCAAACCCTGAAATGACTCGCAAACGTATCGTAGACTTATTACGTGGCCAAGTTAAAGCGGGTTACGGTCTACACCTATTTGATCCTGACTGGTTCGATCCTGCAAAAGCAGACGTGAAACCATCAAAATCACCAACCGTTGTTCCTACTCCATCGGATGACGATAAGATCCACGGTATTGAAGATACGTGCTCTGATGACCATTTATGGATCGTTCCGACGATCATCAAATATGTAATGGAAACTGGCGAACACTCTTTCTTCGACGAAGTGATCCCATACGCTGATGGCGGTAACGCTACTGTTTATGAGCACATGAAAGCGGCGTTAGATTTCTCTGCAGAATACGTTGGCCGTACTGGTATTTGTAAAGGTTTACGTGCTGACTGGAATGACTGCTTGAACTTGGGTGGTGGTGAATCATCAATGGTTTCATTCTTACATTTCTGGGCATTAGAAGAATTCCTAGATTTAGCAAAATTCCGTAATAATGACGCTGATGTAACTAAATACTCGGAAATGGCAGCTAATGTACGCGAAGCGTGTGAAACTCATCTTTGGGATGAAGAAGGCGGTTGGTACATTCGTGGTCTAACCAAAGATGGCGACAAAATTGGTACAGCACAGCAAACTGAAGGCCGTGTTCACCTTGAATCAAACACCTTAGCGGTTTTATCTGGTGCTGTATCTCAAGAGCGCGGTGAGAAAGCGATGGATGCGGTTGATGAGAACTTATTCTCTGAATACGGTTTACACCTAAATTCACCTTCATTCGCAACACCAAACGATGATATCGGTTTTGTTACTCGTGTTTACCAAGGCGTAAAAGAAAATGGTGCAATCTTCTCCCATCCAAATCCATGGGCTTGGGTAGCAGAAGCGAAACTGGGTCGTGGTGACCGTGCAATGAAATTCTACGACGCACTAAACCCATACAACCAAAATGACATGATTGAAAAGCGTGTTGCAGAACCATACTCATACGTACAATTTATTATGGGTAAAGATCATCAAGATCATGGCCGAGCTAACCACCCTTGGTTAACAGGTACTTCTGGTTGGGCTTACTTCGCAGTAACTAACTTTATTCTTGGTGTACGTGCTGGATTTGAAGGGTTAACTATTGATCCTTGTATTCCAACTGATTGGCCTGAGTTCTCGGTGACTCGTCAATGGCGTGGTGCGACATACAACATTCAAGTTAAGAACCCTAACTCAGTAAGTAAAGGCGTTCAATCTATCACGATTAATGGCGAAGAAGTTAATGGCGCTGTCCCTGTTCAAGCAGAAGGCAGTGTGAACGACGTTATCGTAATCATGGGTTAAGTACGTTTAATTAACGCTTAATTTAAATGATAAAAGTAAGGAGCTTATTGCAAGCTCCTTACTCTAAAAGGAATTTACAATGATTCAATTTGGTACTGGCGGATGGCGTGCTTTCATTGGTGAAGAATTCACTAAAGACAATGTACGCCTTGTTGCTCAAGCCCTATCTAATATTATGATCAATGAACAAGCGCAAGAAAAAGGCTTTGTTATCGGTTATGACCGTCGCTTTCTTTCAGATAAAGCAGGTAAATGGTTTGCTGAAGTTGTCGCAGCAAATGGCATTAAAGTCAGTTTTATTGACCGATTTGTCCCAACGCCAATTGTTATGTTTCAAGCAAAAGAGATGGGATGTATTTACTCGGCTTGTATTACAGCCTCTCACAACCCTGCTGATTACAACGGCGTTAAAGTCTTCATTGAAGGCGGCCGCGATGCTGATGAAATAATCACTCAAAAAATTGAGCAACAAATTGCTCATTTGACGCAGCAAGATGTCAGCAGTGTCGATTTTGAAGATGCATTAAATGATGGTTGCATTGAAATCATCAATCCAATGAACGCATTCGTTGATTCCATCGTTAACTTTATCGATATGGAAGCCATTAAAAAAGCGAATTTACGTGTACTGATCGATCCTATGTTTGGTGTAGCAAAAAATGCCCTACAGACCGTATTAATTAGTGCTCGTTGTGATGTTGACGTTATCAATGATGGCGAAAACCCTTCTTTTGGTGGTCTTATGCCATCCCCAAATGCAGCTACGCTATATCGCTTAAAGCACTTAGTTGCTCATGATGGCTATGACATTGGTATTGGCACCGATGGTGATGCTGACCGTCTAGGGATCATTGATGAGAAAGGTAATTTTATTCATCCAAATGAAGTGCTATTGCTACTTTATTATTACCTACTTGAGTACAAAGGCTGGAAAGGCTCTGTTGTGCGTAATATCGCGACCACTCACTTATTAGATAAAGTTGCCGCGGATCACGGTGAAAAGAGCTTTGAGGTTCCGGTAGGCTTTAAGCATATTAGTTCACAAATGGAAGCAGATGACTCTTTACTTGGTGGTGAAAGCTCGGGTGGCTTAACTATTCGTGGTCATATTAAAGGTAAAGATGGCGTATTCGCTTCAAGTTTATTAGTTGAAATGATCAGTGTAACAGGAAAGAAACTATCTGAAATGCTTGATGAAATTTATGCTAAATATGGTTATGCCTACACAGCCGAAGGCGACTGTACTTTTAAATCAAGTGAAAAAGAAGCACTGTACAATAAAATTTATATTGAAAAACAACTGCCTGAATTTGAATACGAAATAGAAAAAGTAAGCTATGAAGATGGTGCGAAAGTCTATTTCAAAAATGGTGGTTGGGTGATTGCTCGCTTCTCAGGAACAGAGCCATTGCTAAGAATTTTTGCTGAAATGGAAGACCAACTAACAGCAGAAAAAGTACTGAATCAAATGAAAGCTTTCCTTTCTCTTTAGTTTCTACGTTTTAACTAAAACCAAAATTCTAAAGAATTAACCCAGCTAATACTTGAGTCGATTAGCTGGGTTCTTTTTATTTATTTTCTTGAACAAAAACAATTGGGCAATGAGGTTTAATATCCACTTTCACTTTCTCCCCATTTGATAATGCGTCATTAGAAACACCAATCAGTTGAGTGCCATTAAGCTCAACAATATAACGACAAGTATCTCCCATGAATTGCAGCTCTTGCACTACCGCCTCTCCCGCATTATCTCGATACAAGGTTATATTCTGTGGACGAAGCAACACGTCTGCTTTTTTATTAAGATCATCAGAACTGCGACCACAAGAAATGAAGCCAACGGCAGTTTCAATATTGCCATTTTGATCAATCATGCCTGATACGTACGAGCCACCACCTAAGAAATCAGCAACAAAGCGACTGTTTGGTGAATAGTATAAATCATTCGCACTGCCAAACTGCTCTATCACACCATGATTCATTACCGCTAATTTATCAGAGAAAGCAAAGGCCTCTTCACGGCTGTGGGTCACGAAAATTGCAGTTACACCTTGAGCTTTAAAAATACGGCGGATTTCTTTAATTAAATCATGACGTACTTGAGTATCAATATTAGAGAATGGTTCATCCAATAGCAGAAGATCTGGCTCACTGGCTAGTGCTCTTGCAATAGCAACACGCTGCTGTTGACCACCTGATAATTGATGAGGATAACGATCTCCAAAGCCACTTAAATGCACAAGATGAAGCATAGATTCAACTTTTTCTGTTGCTCGCTGCTTTTCCCAACTCTTTAAGCCAAAACCGATATTTTCATTTACCGTAAGATGGGGAAACAATGCATAATCTTGAAAGATCATACCTATATTTCGCTGCTCTGGTGGTAACCAGGTATCACTGTCAGTAATCACCTTCCCATTAAGATTCATTTCACCTTCAGATAAAGGCAAAAGACCAGCAATCGCTTTTAATAATGTTGTTTTACCGCAACCACTCGCCCCAAGTAGACAGACTATTTCACCAGACTCAACATTTAGTGATAGCTGAGTCAGGATATCTTGATCATGATAACGACAAGTCAAATTAGAGATAGATAATGCAGAATTCATTAATGATGTTGCTCCAGAGAACGGTTAACTATAATCAATGGGATCAAGCCAACTAAAACCAATAATACTGCAGGCATTGCTGCAATTTCTAATTGCTCGTCAGAAGCAAAGTTAAATACATACGTTGCAAGCGTTTCAAAATTAAATGGACGCAATAGCAATGCCGCATTTAACTCCTTCATGGTTTCAATAAAGACTAATAACCCAGCAATCAAGCAACCACGACGAATTAATGGAAAATGCACTCGACGTAACATCGACCATGTTCCACAACCTAAAGTGCGTGATGCCATGTCTAATGAAGGGGGAATTTTATTTAAATTACTTTCAATCGACCCAATAGCGACGGCAGAGAAACGCGTCACTGAAGCAAAGATTAACGCGAAGATTGAACCCGAGAAAATTAAGCCAACCATTCCAAAGCCTAATTGTTTTGAAATATCATTCACAAGATGATCCAACCCAATCATTGGTAGCATGACCCCAATGGCAAGTACGGTTCCTGGAACTGCATAGCCAAGAGATGCCAAACGCATTGGCATTACACTCCATTTATTATTTGGTTGTAAACGGTGTAGAAAATTCACCACCAAAGCAATAATGACAGCGATAACGGCAGCAATAGAAGATACGTATAAGCTGTTTATTGCGTACTCTTGAAACTCTGCCGTCCAACTCTCTTCAAAGTAATGAAAAGAATAACTAATCAATTGTAACAACGGAAAAATAAATGCGATGGAAACCAATCCCCAACACCAAGTAAATGCGCCCCATTTTTTCCAACCATGAAGTTCATATTGAAATTCTTCATTAGTATTAAACTTCTCTTGGAACATTTTTTGTTTACGACGGCTATAACGTTCACCACTGATGAGCAATAGGATCCCCATCAACATAAATGCGGACACTTTCGCTGCCGCATTCAAATTCGAGTAGCCTAACCACGTATCATAAACCGCTGTCGTTAACGTATTAACCGCAAAATAGCTAACCGTACCAAAATCTCCTAACGCTTCCATCGCTACAAGAGATAAAGCCACCGCAATAGAAGGTCTTGCAAGAGGCAAAGATATACGTTTAAAACTTTCCCAAGGTGTACATTTCAGTAGACGAGCTGATTGCAACAAACTGATGTTTTGTTCCATAAATGCAGCACGAGCAAGTAAATATACGTAGGGATAAAGAACCAAAGACATCACAAGAATAGCACCGGTTAAGGTACGAATATCAGGGAACCAATAATCCCCGTAGGATTGCCACCCGGTAATATCTCGAAGTAATACTTGGATAGGTCCAGCAAAATCTAACCAATCGGTGTAGATATAGCCAACAATATAAGCAGGCATTGCTAAAGGAAGCACCAACGCCCACTGCAAAATAGAAGAGGAAGGTACGCGACACATGGCCATGAACCATGCAGAAGGAACCCCTAAAATTAAGGAAAAGAACATCGCACCAAATACTAATAACACCGTATTTAACGTATAGGTAGGTAACACTGTATTAAACAGATGAGTAAAAATATCATCGGTATTACCTAGTGCGGTATATAGGATCGCTAAGATCGGCAAAACCAGTAGTAGAGATAAACTCCAACTACTGGTTTTCCAGAATAATAATTTTTCTTTCATTGCCTAAACTGCAAGGCTCTTTTTTAAATGGTGAGGTATTG
This sequence comes from Aliivibrio sp. S2TY2, assembly GCF_028765525.1. Classification (NCBI taxonomy): domain Bacteria; kingdom Pseudomonadati; phylum Pseudomonadota; class Gammaproteobacteria; order Vibrionales; family Vibrionaceae; genus Aliivibrio; species Aliivibrio sp. S2TY2. The sequence goes on from NZ_JARACS010000019.1 coordinate 34,434, forward strand.
TTACCTCACCAATAGTAAATATCAAATTAAAGATCAAACTTCACTTCATCTAAAAGTTTAATTGCTTTAGTGTGGTTATCTGCAATCGCATCTAGAGATAGTGTATCGGCTTTGAAATCCCCCCAAGATGCAACTAACTCAGAACGTTTAACACCAGGTTTTACTGGGTATTCATAGTTCACTTCAGCGTACATACCTTGAGCAACATCACCTGTTAAGAATTCCATTAGTTTTAATGCATTGTCTTTATTTGGTGCGTATTTAGCCATCGCCATACCACTCACATTAACATGAGTACCATCAGTATTTTGATTTGGGAAATTAATGTATACCGATTCTGCCCATGGCACTTGTTTAGGATCGTTAACCATTTTACCTAGGTAGTAACTATTACCTAAAGCAAGATCACAAAGACCTTCTTTAATCGCTTTAACTTGAGCACGATCATTACCTTGTGGTTTACGAGCTAAGTTGTCTTTTACACCTTCTAACCATGTTTTTGCTTCTGCTTCACCATGATGAGCAATCATAGAAGAAACAAGAGAAACATTGTAAGGATGCTTACCACTACGAGTACAGATTTTACCTTTCCACTCAGGATTTGCTAAATCAGCATAATCAAAATCAGCACCTAACTTACCAACACGGTCACGAGATGAATATACGTTACGAGCACGTAGCGTTAATGCGAACCACTCATCATCTGAATCACGGTATTGAGCAGGAACGTTAGCATCAATCGTTTTGCTGTCTACTGGTTGAACTAGATTTTTATTTGTTAACTCAGCAAGACGGCTAATATCTGTTGTTAATATAACATCAGCAGGGCTTAATTCACCTTCTTGAGCTAGCTTTTCAGCCAAGCCTTTTTTAGCAAATTTCACGTTAACTTTAATACCAGTCTCTTTGGTAAACTCTTTAAACATTGGCTCAACCAAGAAAGGCTGACGGTAAGAGTAAACATTAACTTCTTCAGCAGCCATAACACTTGGTGCAAACATACCTGCGATTAGTGCAGAAACTGATAATAACTTTTTCATGATATTCCTTTAATATTTCTCTAGTTACAAATGGTAATAAGAATACTTATCAATATCGCTATTATACAAATCAATTCTTAAATGGCAATGATCTCACGCATTATTTACTAAAAAAGCCCCAACATTGTTTATGTTGAGGCTTCATAATTTGTAAATAAATATTAACTACGCTTTATTTCACACTAACAAATTCTGGATAAGCATCGATACCACAGTCATGTACATCCATCCCTTCAAGCTCTTCATCCTCTGATACGCGAATGCCCATGGTTGCTTTTAATATAGCCCAAACAACTAAACTAGCACCAAATACCCAAGCAAAAATAACCACAGCTCCAAATAGTTGAGCACCAAAGGTTGCATCTGCATTGTTAAGTGGAACAACCATCAAACCAAATAAGCCACATACGCCATGGACAGAAATCGCGCCCACTGGATCATCAATCTTAATTTTATCAAAACCAACAATACTAAAGACAACCAATGCACCAGCAACAGCACCGATACTCACAGCCGCTAATGGAGACGGGGATAAAGGATCCGCGGTAATCGCTACAAGCCCAGCTAATGCACCATTTAATACCATGGTTAAATCCGCTTTGCCCCACGTAGTTTTACATACGAATAACGCTGTGATTGCACCAGCTGCAGCTGCAGCATTAGTATTCAAAAAGATTTGACCTACTGCAGTTGCATTCTCAAAATCTGAAATCATTAATTGAGAACCTCCGTTAAATCCGAACCAACCAAACCATAAGATAAAGGTACCTAATGTTGCCAGTGGCATGTTAGAACCAGGAATTGGGTAAATTTGGCCTTTCTTACCGTACTTACCTTTACGTGCACCAAGTAATAGCACACCAGCTAATGCGGCTGAAGCACCAGCCATATGTACAATACCAGAACCGGCAAAGTCACTAAATCCTGCTTCAGATAAGAAGCCACCACCCCATGTCCAATACCCTTCCATTGGGTAAATAAAGGCCGTTAAGATGACAGAGAACACAAGGAAAGACCAAAGTTTCATACGTTCAGCCACTGCACCAGATACTACTGACATTGCTGTTGCAACGAAAACCACTTGGAAAAAGAAATCAGACTCAAGTGAATGATCAGCCCCTTCTGATTGAGTACCAATTAAAGCCCCAATGGAAGGCATGATCCCACCCGCTGCATTATCTACATACATGATGTTATAACCGACAATTAAATACGTAGTACAAGCAATCGCATACAAACATAAGTTCTTAGTTAAAATTTCTGTGGTATTTTTTGAGCGAACTAAACCGGCCTCTAACATGGCAAAACCTGCTGCCATCCACATAACCAAAGCACCTGACATTAGGAAGAAAAAGGTATCTAGGGCATAACGTAGTTCTGATACTGTTGTTGAAAGTTCCATAATATTGTCCTCTATCCTTAAAGTGCTTCAGTGTCAGTTTCACCAGTACGAATACGCACAGCTTGCTGAAGATCATAAACAAAAATCTTACCATCACCTATTTTTCCGGTATGCGCAGCTTTTGTAATAGCCTCTATAATGTTGTCTACATGCTCTGCTTGAACTGCAATTTCAAGTTTTACCTTTGGCAAAAAATCGACTTGATATTCAGCTCCACGATACAATTCTGTATGACCCTTTTGACGACCAAATCCTTTTACTTCTGATACCGTCATTCCATCGACGCCAGCATCAGCAAGCGCTTCACGTACATCATCTAATTTAAATGGCTTTATAATGGCATTGATTATTTTCATGCTTCAGTCCTTGAATTATTTGTAACTTATAATTAACAATCCAATTCGTGTGCCAACTTTAAAAACATAAAAAATTCAATGCGTTAATTATTCTCCATCCAAAAGACGAAAAAAGGCTGCACTAAATAAGTGCAGCCTTTCCCTAGTATTGAGCAATAATAACTCAAATTAGAAACGTCGAATAAACGCCTCCCAACTTTGAAGCATGGTTTCAAAATCTTCTAAGCCGCATACTGAAATACATTCATCGTCATACATATGAATATCTTCTTCAAATTCTTCTTCTGAATTTTCAAATAACGCGTTTTCTTGGACGATAACTTCTTGATCGCTCAGAATTAGAGTCATTACCTGACCTGAGCGTTTCCATTCATCTTGAGTATTCTTCACTGCTGCTATTTGTTGATACAGTTCCGCCAATAGTTCGGTATCTTTTGCGACATCTTCCACCAACCAACGTCCCATGGCTTCATGCCCCATAGAAAAGTTTGCATGATAAGTGCCATCGAGTGTATTTTTCTTAAATTCGTAATCCATCGGAAACCCTTACGATAATTGACGTTAGCTCACACGTTTTTAACCAAAGACAATGCTGAGCTATTTTCCTCCAGTATAATCCTATCCCTAGTATTTTTATAGTTAAGCCCTTATTCCATGATGAAAGAGATCCAACCATGCAACTAACCACCGTGATCGCAAAACAAATCGTTGAACGCTCTATGAAAATCATCAAGCATTCTGTCAATGTGATGGATGAATATGGCGTCATTATTGGATCTGGCGATCCATCTCGACTCAATTGCCGCCATGAGGGTGCTATTTTAGCCATTAATGAAAACCGTATTGTCGAAATAGATCACTCTACAGCTCAGCAATTACGTGGAGTAAAAGCGGGAATCAACCTACCTATTATTTTCCAAAATCACATCATTGGTGTGGTTGGTATTTCTGGCCATCCAACAGATATTCAACAATACGGTGAATTAGTAAAAATGACCGCTGAGCTAATCATAGAGCAAGCGGCATTAATGACAGAGATACAGTGGTCGAAACGACATAAGGAAGAGTTGGTTTTACAGCTTATTCAACCTTCAGAACTCAATGCTCAACAGCTGTACTCAATTGCTGAACGCTTAGAGCTCGATCTTCATCAACCTCGAATCGCTACCATTATTAAGGTTGACTCATTTAAAGGGGAAAACCTTTCTCTTACTCACTTACAAAAGTTAGTTCATTTGCTTGAATACCCTGAGCGCGATAATTTGGTCGCGATCAGTTCAGTGACATTAAATGAAGTTGTGGTATTGAAACCAATTACATTGACGAATACTGGCTGGAATAGATCGCACGAAGAGAAACGTATTCGCCAACTTTTCCAAAGGATCTCTCATGATGAAAAGTTCACGATAAAAATAGCGCTTGGTGATTACTTTCCAAATCTAGAAGGGTTGGCGCAATCTTATATGACAGCCAAAGCCACCATGAATACTGCTAATTCAAAAAGTCGTATTCTTTTTTACCAAGATAATGTCTTGCCTGTTTTAATTGATGGCTTACGAACCGATGCATGGCGTTCAGAACAACTCGCTCTTCCAATCCAAAAATTAATGGCCAGCGATACAAAAGGTATTTTAATTAAAACGCTTCGAGCTTTTTTTAGTCATAATTGTGATTCAGCTCAAACCTGCAATACGCTTCATATTCATCGAAATACTCTTCGCTATCGAATAGACAAAATACAACAAGAAACATCATTAGATATCAATAAGATAAATGATCGCACTTATTTATATTTATCAACACTATCAAGTTATACATAATACACATTTGTGCAACTGCACAATCAAAGGTCTACCCAGACAATAAAATTTGTTCATTCGTCTAAAGCTTATTTCGACACTTAAAGATAGATTACTGGCATCTTAATTATTAAATGGAACGTTAATATGATCGAAGTATCGACTTTAGGTGCACTCGCCGCCTTAACCGTTGCAATAACACTCATTTTGAAAAAAGTACCTCCGGCTTATGGCATGATCATTGGTGCTTTAATCGGTGGTGTTATTGGTGGCGTATCACTTACAGATACCGTTAACTTAATGATAGGTGGTGCTCAGGGCATTGTTACCGCTGTGCTTCGTATTCTAGCCGCAGGTGTTCTTGCTGGTGTTTTAATCGAATCTGGTGCCGCAACCTCTATTGCTGAAACCATTGTAAAGAAAGTCGGGGAAACTCGAGCTTTACTGGCTTTAGCGGTAGCTACAATGATCTTAACCGCCGTTGGGGTTTTTGTTGATGTTGCTGTTATCACTGTGGCTCCTATTGCACTGGCTATTGCTCGTCGTGCTGATCTTTCCAAAATGGCGATTCTATTAGCTATGGTTGGTGGTGGTAAAGCAGGTAACGTTATGTCACCGAATCCAAACGCCATTGCAGCTGCTGATGCCTTTAATGTTCCTTTAACGTCAGTAATGGCGGCAGGTGTGATCCCTGGTTTATTCGGTCTAGTCTTTGCTTACTTCATCGCTAAGAAATTAGTTAATAAAGGCAGCAAAGTTCAAGAGCACGAAGTCGTAGCAGTTGATCACTCTCGTTTACCAAGTTTCGTTACTTCCATCGTCGCTCCTCTTGTTGCTATTAGCCTTCTTGCTTTACGTCCTATAGCGGGAATTAACGTTGACCCACTCATTGCACTTCCACTTGGCGGCTTGTTAGGTGCCGTTGCTATGGGACGCTTTAGAGACACCAATCACTTTGCTGTATCAGGCCTTTCTCGTATGGCTCCAGTTGCGGTAATGCTACTTGGTACAGGTACTCTTGCAGGAATTATTGCGAACTCTGGACTTAAATCAGGGCTGATTGATGTATTAACCGCCTCGGGTCTTCCTTCTTATTTATTAGCGCCTATTTCAGGTGCAATGATGTCACTCGCGACAGCATCAACGACCGCGGGTACAGCAGTTGCAGCCAGTGTCTTTAGTCATACTATTTTAGAGCTTGGTGTTCCCGCTCTTGCAGGTGCTGCAATGATCCATGCAGGTGCGACAGTATTAGATCACATGCCACACGGCAGCTTCTTTCATGCAACTGGTGGCGCAGTTCACATGGACATGAAAGAGCGTTTAAAACTTATCCCATATGAATCAGCGGTTGGTCTTATGATCGCAACTGTTTCAACTCTTATCTTTGGTGTCTTCGGTTTATTTGTTTAATAAGGCTTTATTATGAAAATTGTTATTGCTCCTGATTCTTACAAAGAAAGTTTAACGGCGATGGAAGTCGCTACGGCAATTGAAGCTGGATTTAAACAAGTATTACCTAACGAAGAATATATTAAATTACCGATGGCCGACGGCGGTGAAGGGACAGTTCAATCACTCATTGATGCTACCGGTGGATCTATCATTGAACATACGGTTACAGCACCTCTTGGTGAGAAAGTAACTGGATTTTATGGATTACTTGGCGATGGCCAAACCGCAATTATAGAAATGGCTGCAGCATCAGGCTTACACCTTGTTGAGCCAAGTTTACGTAATCCTTTACACACCACAACCTATGGTACTGGCGAGTTAATTAAAGCGGCTCTCGATAAAGGTGTAAAACACATTATTGTCGGAATTGGTGGCAGTGCGACTAATGATGGCGGTATTGGCATGGCTCAAGCACTTGGTATTAAGTTACTGGATCAAGATGGTAATGATCTTGCTTTTGGTGGCGGTTCATTAGCACACCTTGCAACGATCGATACTTCAAATAAAGATCCTCGTCTTGATGATATTACGCTTGAAGTCGCGTGCGATGTCGATAACCCATTATGTGGCCCTAAAGGTGCATCTTTCGTGTTTGGCCCACAAAAAGGGGCGACACCAGAAATGGTCAAAACATTAGATTCAAACCTAAATCATTATGCTGATGTGATGAAATCACAATTGAATAAAGACGTAAAAGATACTGAAGGCGCAGGTGCTGCAGGTGGTCTTGGTGCTGCGTTACTTGGTTTATTTGATGCCACGCTTCGACCTGGTATCGAAATCGTAATGGACGCAGTTAATTTAAGCGATGTGCTGGCTAAAGCAGATTTAGTGATTACAGGTGAAGGGCGTATCGATAGCCAAACCATTCATGGCAAAACGCCTATTGGTGTAGCAAGAACAGCGAAAAAGTTTGATTTACCTGTTATTGGTATTGCTGGTTGCTTATCTGATGATTGCGCTATTGTTCATGAATATGGTATTGATGCAGTATTCAGTGTTGTTCCCCGCTCTGTATCATTAGAAACAGCGCTAAAAGAAGCCGCTATTAATGTTGAAAATACAGCAAGAAATGTCGCTGCTATTTACTCTATGAACATTAAAAATAATTAACTTATACCATTCTGGATAAGTAGTTGTTCAGATAATTGCGTAGGAAAAATCGATTAGAGCAAGGCATAAATTACAGTAACTAGTGGTTCTAATTACACCTGATTTTTGCAAGAGAAAGGTATAACGCAGATATAATCGATTTTAACAAGCAAGAATGATCAAATACTTATGTAGATTGGTATTAAGATTCAACGCAATAAAAAAGCAGCCGATTTGGCTGCTTTTTTCATTTATAAGCAAAGATTAAGCGGGTTCTTGGAAGATAACCGTATCTGCTTTTTCTGTATACTGACCCATTTTATGGAAGTTCAAGTAACGGTATGTATCGGCAGCGGTTGCATTGATCTTCTCAGCGTACTCTAAGTACTCTTCTTTTGTTGGAATACGACCTAGAATCGCGCCAACAGCAGAAAGCTCAGCAGAAGCCAGATAAACATTCGCACCAGTACCTAAACGGTTCGGGAAGTTACGAGTAGACGTAGACATTACCGTCGACTTGTCAGCAACACGAGCTTGGTTACCCATACATAATGAACAACCCGGAGTTTCAATACGAACCCCAGCACGACCGAAGATACCGTAGTAGCCTTCTTCTGTCAGTTGGTCTTTATCCATCTTAGTTGGCGGAGCCACCCATAGACGAGTATTTAGTGAGCCGTTAAACTCTTCTAACATCTTACCTGCAGCACGGAAGTGACCGATGTTTGTCATACAAGAACCGATGAACACTTCTTGAATCTCAGTGCCTTGAACGTCAGAAAGAAGACGAGCATCATCTGGATCATTTGGTGCACACAGGATTGGTTGGTCGATATCAGCAAGATCAATCTCGATAACGTGCGCGTATTCCGCATCTGAATCAGCAGATAGCAATTCAGGGTTCGCTAACCACTCTTCCATTGCTGTGATACGGCGCTCTATCGTACGAACATCACCGTAGCCTTCAGCGATCATCCACTTAAGCATAACGATGTTTGAGTTCAAGTACTCAGAGATAGACTCTTCAGAAAGCTTAACGGTACAACCTGCAGCAGAACGCTCAGCCGATGCATCAGAAAGCTCAAATGCTTGCTCAACAGATAGGTGTTCAACGCCTTCAATTTCTAGTACACGACCTGAGAATTCATTAATCTTGCCTGCTTTCTCTACTGTCAGAAGGCCTTGCTTGATGCCGTATAAAGGAATTGCGTGTACTAGGTCACGTAGCGTGATACCTGGCTGCATTTCACCTTTAAAACGAACCAAAATAGATTCAGGCATATCAAGAGGCATTACGCCTGTTGCTGCAGCAAATGCTACTAAGCCAGAACCAGCAGGGAATGAAATACCTAGAGGGAAACGAGTATGCGAATCACCACCAGTACCTACAGTATCAGGCAGAAGCATACGGTTTAGCCATGAGTGGATAACACCATCACCCGGACGCAGTGAAACACCCGCACGATTCATGATGAAATCAGGTAGCGTATGGTGAGTATTTACATCAACCGGCTTAGGGTATGCCGATGTATGACAGAAAGACTGCATTACTAGGTCTGCTGAAAAACCAAGACACGCCAGATCTTTAAGCTCATCACGCGTCATAGGACCAGTAGTATCTTGCGAGCCTACCGTCGTCATTTTAGGCTCACAGTACTGACCAGCACGCACACCTTCAACGCCACATGCTTTACCAACCATCTTCTGAGCTAGCGTGTAGCCTTTATCAGATGCAGATGGATCGATTGGTTTAGCAAATAGATCCGTTTCAGCTAAGCCTAGAGAGTCACGAGCGCGACTTGTTAAACCACGACCGATGATCAGTGGAATACGGCCACCAGCACGCACTTCATCAAGAAGTACTTTGCTTAGCTCAAAGTTTGAAATCACAGAACCGTTCTTATGAACAACACCTTCGTACGGGTAGATATCAATGATATCGCCCATGTTCATGTCTTGTACGTTCAGTTCAATGGGTAGTGCGCCTGAATCTTCCATTGTGTTGTAGAAGATTGGGGCAATTTTACCACCAAGACAAACACCGCCAGTACGTTTGTTTGGTACGAATGGAATATCCTCGCCCATAAACCAAAGTACTGAGTTAGTTGCAGATTTACGTGAAGAACCCGTACCAACAACATCACCAACATAAGCCAGTGGGATGCCATCTTTTTGCATTTCTTCAATTTGAGTAATTGGACCAACACTACCCTGTTCATCAGGAGTAATGCCATCACGCTCCATCTTCAGCATTGCTTTTGCGTGTACTGGAATGTCAGGACGTGACCATGCATCCGGTGCTGGAGATAAGTCATCGGTGTTAGTTTCACCAGTAACTTTAAATACTTTAACAGTGATCTTTTCAGCTACTTTATCTTTCGCTGTAAACCATTCTGCATCAGCCCAAGATTGAAGCACTTGTTGTGCTGAAGCATTACCTGCTTTCGCTTTCTCTTCTACATCATAGAACGCATCAAACATAAGTAGAGTGTGAGACAATGCTTTAACAGCGATTGGAGCAAGCTCAACATCGTCTAGTAGAGATACTAGAGATTCGATGTTGTAACCACCTTGCATAGTGCCAAGCAGTTCAGTCGCTTTTGCTTTGCTAACTAATGGAGACGCCACTTCACCTTTTGTGATTGCAGTTAAGAAGCCCGCTTTTACATAAGCTGCTTCATCAACACCCGGTGGAATGCGATTTTCTAGCAAATCAAGAATAAATTCTTCTTCACCTTGCGGTGGATTTTTTACTAATTCAACTAATGCTGCTACTTGCTCAGCATCTAATGGTCTTGGGACCACACCTTCTGAAGCACGCTCTTCGACGTGTTTACGATAAGCTTCAAGCACGACTTAATTCCTCACTTTCTGGTCTACTCTTAATGAGTAAACATCCTTGGAAACAATTCAGTTTATATCCATTAACTTTTTAATTCTGTTATAAATCTCAATAAAACAAGAGAATATGTATCGGTATAGACTAAAAATGTGGCCAGATGATATCAAATTTAACTTAAAATTAAAATCTACCCACATCAAGCAACGTACGACTTATGGCGCACTTTTAAACATTATAAAGTGGCACCAATACTTAAATAGACCGATTCATGATTTTGCTCTGTTCGTCCATAAGCGAAAATAATAGGACCTATTGGTGAGTCTATTCCTGCAAAAATAGAGCCTGCGGTATAAATTGGAGCGTCACTAAAGTGTTCTTCATTCCATAACCCTCCATTTTCGACTGAGGCACCTAAATATATAGGTGATTGAAATAATCCAAAATCGTTATCCATTAAGCGATATCGATATACAAGACTAGTAAAAACTAAATTTTGTCCTGTTAAGCTATCTTTTGGTGTACCTGATAAACGTAAAAAACCACCGAGTGATTTAGGCTCTAACTGTAAATCTCCCTTTTTATTTTCAACAACGCCATACTCAAAATTACCGACGAAAGTATGACGAGAATAAGTCCAAGCTGCCCTTGTGTTCACAGTAAACTCTATAACTGAATCTTTTGTTCCATCAATATCAATAACACTGTCATCTACATTATCATGAGAATATAGATACTCTGAACGAACGTAGAAACCTTTAGTTGGGAAAGTATAGTTATCTAATGTATCAAGACGATACTGAGCAAAAACACCTTCTCGAGTATAACTTGCATCAATGCTTGAGATACTACTAAAAGCAACATCACCTTTAGTGTATCGTCCACCGATCCTAAAATCACTCCATAAACGCCCTTGTAGACCAAACGCAGCTTCAAGAACTAAATCGCTGTACTCCAAGGGAAAATCATTATCAATTGAACTTAATTCATTACCTGATAAAGAGAATTTTTTCTGCTCAACACTATAAGTCGACTTAAATGATGTAAATAATAGTTGGTTGATTAAAAATGGGGTATATAACTCAGCAGAGATCAATTTATCGGTTCCTAACTCAAAATTAACTCTCAATTCTGAACGATTATCTCTAAAGCCCGTTAATTCAATATCAGTAAAATTAATCGACATTCCTAGTGAATATTTACTCTGATTATCAAAGTCATCTTCAAGAGCAAAGCGAAAATCTAAATAATTTGGGCCCCAACTTTTTTCCTTAACTTCAACAACAAGATCATGAGTTCCTTCACTTGTTTCTTTATAGTAATAATCAACTCGTTCAAATCTATCAATGACATATAAATCTCTTATATGTGCTTCTAATTCATCAGCGGTATATGTTTGACCTTCTTTTATATTAAGACGGTCTAGCAACATTTTTTCTGTATATAAACTTTTATTCTCTAATTGCAGTTTATTTATTGGTAACGAATTACCACGTATAAGTTGCTCTGTTTTTTTATATTTATTATCGCTATAAGCTTGATAAGCCTTCTCTGATATAACTAATTTATCTAATACTTTATGTTTTTCATAAGCAATGTCATAACCCTTATCATAAGCAAAAGGCATTCGATCGAATTCAGCAGTTTCCATCTTCCCTACATGGGGAGAAAGTAATATATCTTTTTCACCTAATAGTTTTTCTTGCTGAAGGGTGCTATTTTTTACAATGTAATTTGTTAATTGCCCCATTACAGATAAATAACTGGAGATATCTTTTGCCTCTAAGTAATCAGAACCTATATCTACAGCGATAATAATATCTGCCCCCATCTCCCTTGCTATATCTACAGGCATATTATTTACACTGCCGCCGTCAACCAACAAACGCCCTTCATATTCAACAGGTGGAAGCGCTCCAGGAACTGACATACTTGCCATCATTGCTTCTGCTAAATTGCCATGATCTAATATCACAGGCTCTAGCTTCTCTATATCAGTAGCAACAGCTCTGAATGGGATAGGAAGATCATCAAATGACTCTAAATAAGGAACATTTCCAGAGGTTGTTCTCAGGATTTTGGCCATATTTTGGCCCTGAACAAAGCCTTTTGGTGCTTTTAGTTCTGTGAATGAGAAGCCAATATCTGTCCCGATTTGATAACGGTCTTCATATTCCTTATCTCTAATTTGTCTTTCACTTCGTTCAACTTTATCAACAAATCCGCTATTCCAATCAATAGTATCAATAAAGATTTCGATTTCATCCGCACTTAACCCTGATGCATATAATCCCCCAATATAAGCCCCCATACTGGTACCTGTAATATAATCAATGGGGATTTTCATTTCTTCTAGTGCTTTAAGTACCCCAATATGTGCAGCACCCTTTGCCCCACCGCCAGCAAGCACCAACCCAATTTTAGGGCGAGTTTCATCAGCTAATGCCACTGAAGAAGATAGGTATAAAAAAATAGAAGAAAACAGGAGAGGCTTGAAGCGCATAAAATCATCCTTGAAATATTGATATAAAAAGAATACAGGATGAAGAAGGAGATAAAAAGCTTAATCAACTAAACTGCCTATTTCGCAGTATCTATTCGGTATAATTATACTTTTATTCAGACGTAAAAAAGCCCTGATCTTTCGATTAGGGCTTCTTAGTATAGTGGCTACGTTAACGGGACTTTCTATTAACCTTGAGAGCGACACGTCCCTCTGCGTGACAGGCCGCTAAGCTCTCCAATAGAAAGTCTAACCAACTGAACTACCACTTCGCTGTGTCTATTCTGCATCATTTTACTTTATACCATTCTAGATAAGTAGTTGTTCAGATAATTGCGTAGGAAAAATCGATTAGAGCAAGATATAAATTACAGTAACTAGTGGATCTAATTACAAAATTTATAACGCAGATATAATCGATTTTAACAAGCAAGAATGATCAAATACTTATGTAGATTGGTATTATATATAGACGTAAAAAAGCCCTAATCTTTCGATTAGGGCTTCTTAATATAGTGGCGGAGTGGACGGGACTCGAACCCGCGACCCCCGGCGTGACAGGCCGGTATTCTAACCAACTGAACTACCACTCCGCAGTGTCTATTCAGCATAT